>CAZVZC010000005.1:0-82083 GCA_964631415.1 uncultured archaeon
CACAAATGGGCCCAACTCGCCCAATCGGGGTATCAGGAAGAAAAGGACTGACCCGTTGGCTGTGACAAGAATCTGCAACAGGAGAATGAAAGACGAGAACACGAGAAGGAACCTCATTCGACCACGAGTCATATCTAGATGAATCTTGGCGACTCTGAAAGTAGCTAGTATGACTACAAGGACTATCAGACTGAGACGCCAGCTGGGCCAGAGCATTGTTCCCACTACAACCAGGATGAGGCAACACATCTTCAGCCCCGGGTTTAGTCTGTGAACTACTGTGCCCTGCTCCCTGAACCCAAGTCGAGAAACCATCTATGAAGCCACCTCCAGTATAGAGTACTCACTTCGTCCAATCGCCCTTAACCTCTGGAGTACTGGCCTAGGAGGGCCGTCGAGCAGTATTGACCCGTTCTCCATGAAGATCAGGCGACTGCAGTACTGTGCTGCAAATGATGGGTCATGAGTTGCCACCACACATGCTCCGCCTGTCGAGGCTCTTCTTGCGATGATCCTCAGTATGAAGTCCCTACCGTCCTCGTCCTGCCCTGTGAAGGGTTCATCAAAGAGGTATAGCTCCGGATTGTGAACAGTGGCAGAACACAGGTTCAGTCGTCGCTTCTGCCCATGACTGAGAGAGAAGGGATTTCGACTCTTTAGGTCTGCAAGTCCAGCTTCTTTGAGCTGCACCTCAAGGTCAACAGAATCGGTCAATCCCAGCACCTCGCGTGTGAGGGTGTACTCCCTCCAGACGGTCTTCTCGAATATCTGGGTGTTGGGGTTCTGAAAGACGATGCCGACCCTCTTTGCCCGGTCTTTCCTAGGCACCTTCCTGATTGGAACCGAGTCAAGGCGAACTTCACCCTCCAGAGGATTAAGCAGGCCTCCAAGCAGACCAATCAGAGTAGACTTGCCAGATCCATTGTCCCCCATCAGGGCTACCGTTTCTCCGGAGTACACAGCCGCTGAAACCCGTCGAATGACTGTCTTCTCTTCGTAAGCGAAGCTCACGTCAGAGGCTTGTACAATCGGCCTTCTCTGAGGGTATGCCGCCGGGCCATCTGATGAACCGGGTAGTCCCACTGATCTAAGACTGACGTCTGCTCTAAAGGGAAACAACTTGCCCCTAGACAATGCAAGGACACAATCAGCGACAGGCCGGACCGCGTTCAGGTCATGCTCGATGCAGATCACTCCTAGGTCATTTCTCTTCATGTCCAGCAGTGTCTGCCTCAGCTGAAGAATGCCCCTCGGATCAAGGCTTGATGAGGGCTCGTCGAGAATCAGGTAGTCCGGTTGACATGCCAACATAGATGCTATGACGACCCTCTGTTTTTCGCCTCCTGACAGAGCGTATGTGGGTCTGTCAATCAAATGAGAGGACCCCATGGATGACAGAGATGACTCCACCATATGCGCAATCTGCTTAGGCTCGATAAGGTAGTTCTCAGGTCCGAATGCGGCCTCATCAGAAACCTTCAGTGTGCATAGCTGACTCTCGGGGTCCTGCTGCACTAGAGCCACTCTGCGTGAGATTTCTGCAAGCGAGAGAGGAGCCACATCACTTCCATCAATGAGCAATTGACCTGAACACTTACCACCAATCGCGCGTGGTATGTAGCCACACAGGAACTTGGCCAGAGTGGACTTTCCTGACCCAGTGGGGCCTGTCACGACTACTATCTTGCCGCGTTCGAGTGTCAGGTCGACTGAATCGAGCACGGGTCCGGCCCCATTGTAGGAGAATGTCACGTTTCGTGCTTCGAGCATGCAGTCCCTCGCCTAGAACACCTTAACAGCGGTCACCTGTTTGACCCACATGGACCCATCGTAGTCACCAGCTATCAACCACAGACCTTCATCTGCCTCAGTCAGCAGAAGCCTCGTATCAATCAAGGCTGACTGAAGATCGAACAGTACTGTGTACCCGTCGCGACCCATCACGCTCAACATAGATGCCTCGGGCCTTGGGTTGGCTCTCATCAGGACCGTACTAAGGAGTATGCCCGTGTAGTTGGCGGGGGGCAGGTGAACATAGGCTCCTATGAGTTCAGCCTCTATGGTGACTTCCTGTCCCACAAATGCTGACAGTAGGAAGACATACGGACTGTCCACATACCCGAAGACCTCGCAGGAAGAGGGGTCGGAGAAGGGCTTGGCGACAGTTACAACATAGATGGTGGAACCAAGACCGAGGAAAAGGAAGAATGCTACTGCAGGTAGATTCCGGTAGAGTACCGTTCTCTTCGACCTTGCTCTTGGAAGTGATGGTTGGACCTGAGCGCTGGAGAGAACTAGTCCGGTATCGTACAGGAAGTCCAGTGCCTGCCAAGCGAAATAGCCTGCGAAGATGAAACCTGAGCAGAAGGCCAAAATAACTATCAACATTATGTAGTAGAGAGGTGCCCCTACAAAGTAGAATGCCTGGAGGACCAGCACATTGGAGGCTGTGGAAAGGCCGCCAGCCAACCACCACACCATCTTGCTCCCGGGACCAGCTCTTGAGAGGCTGCCACCCAAAGCAGCGCCTCCATCGATAATGATGCCTTGAACCAGAGACACGAGTACTATGACAATGCCATGGGTGCTCCCAGTGAAGAGCTCCACGACGCCCTTCAGGAGTCCTGCAGCTGTGCCAGCTCCGTTCTTCGGTATCAGCAACCGAATCAGTACTATCCAGAAAACATGGAGCCCTGCCATGAACTGTCCTGCTCCAAATGGCACACCAAGAGCTAGGTTGATGAGATTGCCGAGATAACCCACAAAGGTGCTGAGCGCACCACCGAGAGACGATAGCACTGCGATTGTGACGATCTCCCGGGTGTTCGAGGGGGTGCCATGGTTGATGCTCATCCATGAACCACCTCAATCAATACGACATTTCGCACCCACTGGGCACCCGCAGAAGGATATGCATGATAGCCCAGTCTAGGCGCAGATGTGGCCATGCAGTCATCATTGCTGTAAGCGCCATCAGGTGCAAGCATCACAAGCCTAGGACCTTCTGACCAGACTGGCACGACCGTATCATTGAACTCGAATGCAAGTACCATGTCACCTTGGAGCATGCGCCAGGACTCATTGGGGTAGACGTTCCAAAACGAAAAACACTGCTCGAAACCATCGAATGCTGAAACTCTCAACAGGTCATCTGTGGTCATCCCGCCCACCAGCTCGAGCAGGTCAGAAACCTTCACGCCGCTATAGACTCCCTGTCCACGCCAGTTACCATACTGGTTCTGGAAAGAAGACGGACCTGCGATTCCTCGCATTTGTGCCAAATCCTCCACTGACAAGACGACAGCCTCCCCGAGGCCTCGTATGACAACATGATCGCGTTCTATGACAGGTGGCTCAAGACTCACGGGCTCTATTGTTGCATCCGAACCGCTGAGAGTCACGTTCACGTAATGATATGTGGCGCCTTGCTCGGTGGAATAGAGGTCTGCGCCAGAACCGCCTGTGATGACGTAACGGACACCGTTCTGGACGCTCTGGTTGAAGATGTGAATGTGGCCGCTGAATACGATGTCAACGCCTGACCTCTCGAAAATGTCCATCAGCCGTCTGGCAGTCGTGGTGTTCGATAGCCCGTGATCTCCGCTAGGGCGTGGGTCGAACGGAGGTATGTGGGTGAAGACGAGCTTCCAGTCTGCCAGTGACTCAGACAAATCGTGTTCCAGCCATGCTATGGCCTCTTCGGAAACATTGTCCTGAGAGGTATCAAGGACTGTGATGTGCGCAGGCCCTGCATCAAAAGCATAGGTTGGTGGGCCGAATTGGCCCGTGTATCTGGAAGCGCCGCCCATACGGATGTCGTGATTACCTGGCGTCAGGAAAATTGGCAGAGTCAGATTATCGAGGGCCTTCACGAAGCTGACATACTGATTGTCTTGCCCGAAAGGCGTCATGTCTCCACAGTGAAAGACAAAACCCGGCCGCTCCTTGTTAGCAGCCGCAACTACTTGCTGTACTCCACCTTGGTATCCCTGTGAGTCACCAAGAACGTAGAAGGTCAGTGAAGAGTCTGAAATCATGGCATGAGCCCGTACTATGGCGGAAGCGGCCGTTGTACGCACTTCGACAGTCTTGGAGGAACTGCCAACACGGATCAAGAGGATCTGGGCATCGGAGTCGATTGTGGTCTGCTCGACATCTATGTTTGTGATATTCAGCCTGTATACGCCCAATCCAAGCTGCGTACTCCACACAATCGTGATATTACAACTGAAACTCATTGCACGGACTATGGCCGAGTCTTCCTCAGCCTCTATCAAGTGACATCCCTCAACAGACAGAGTTGGTGCGCTTCTCACAGACTGAAGAGTGGACAGGCTGATGACTGCTAGACCTGCTGCAATGAGTACAATTGACAGGATGAATGCAGCAGTCCGTACTCTGATCATCGGCGGGTCCTCTTCTGCCACTACTGATATGTTTGGCTGGACATATCACTGCGTTGATGGCAATATGAACGTTAGGGAAGAGCGGCTATTCGGTTGTCGGATTATCCCTGCGAACTCGATGAGCAACGGAGTTTCGGAGATCTAGTCAACTGGAATACCTTCTGCTGCAACGCGTTTTGCAAGAGCGAGAAGACTGTCGTCCCTGCGCCAATGGGCAGTCTGTTTCAGCGTATTAGAAACGGTTTCGATAAAAAGCCCATCGATGACGCTCTCACGACTCTCGCCACGTAGTCCCAGGTACTTCTCAAGTAGACGCCAAGCAAGAGCCCTCTTACGTCTGTCAAACACCGGCTCTGTGTCAAGGAGGCTTGCACTGATGCCACCGATGTCAGCAATCCAGTGTCCGGGCTCCGACTCTTCAAAGTCCACACCGAAGATTACTCCATTGCTGATTATGAAGTTCCGTAAGCGTGGGTCACCCTTGTTCCGACCCAGAGCCATGTGGTACCCGTAATACCATTCAGCAAGCCTGTCAATCAGCCCGGGCTCAAAGGTCCGGTTTATCCGCTCGACAAGAGCTTCGCCCGGGATGAATGACATCAGAATGACTCCATCTTGAGCTCCTAGGACTCTTGGTACGGCAAGCCCCTTCTGATAGCCTTCTCGGAGTATGTGGAGCTCATCGTCAAAGCGATCCATCACAAACAGTTTTGCAACCACGCGAATGGACGACACCCGCCCACTTGGCCAGACTCTGAGAAGAAAGACCACGTTCTTCTTGCTCTTGAAACGCTGAAGTGGACTCACTCGGACCCGAGAGCTGAAGGTCTGTGTGAGGAGAGTTTCAAGCGTGGTCAGACGTGTAGGGTCAAGTCTGATGCCGTCTACTCCAGTGAAATCACCACCTAGCTCCTTCAACAGGTCCATAGTATGGATTTGAAACCCGCATTCGCTATTAGTCTGCCGAATGAACCAATCAGGTTTTAATGTCTGGAATCGTGGAGTGCCAGTGACCGACATGACTGACAGAGCCTGTAATGCGGAAAGGAACAGGCAGCAATGCAGCTGCACATATGAAGGCTGCTCCAGACAGGGCTTTTGCTGTGATTGCCTCCGTTATCACTGGAAGAACCATGAACTCCCAGGCTGCCTCTTTCCTCCGGACGCTGAGAAGACGTACGATCGTTCTCTTGACCACTTCTTGGGAGTCTGGAGCAAGAAGGCTCCAAAGAATCGGTGACTCTCATGAATTCGACAGCTCGTGGCTCTTTGAAGGTGGGTGCGGATTGAAGAACGGAAGTACTTATGAGGCAACCTCGGCTTTGAGTTGCCGGGCGCGTCGTCTAGCTAGGACAGGGCGCCGGCCTTCGGAGTCGGATGTCGCAGGTTCGAATCCTGCCGCGCCCGCCACTTCTTATCATACACGTAACAGCATAGAATCTGTCGTGTGAGCCCAGTCAGTCGCAAGACGAAGGCTTCACTCGTCCGAGCTCGGACGAATCAAAAAGCCGCTTCATCTTTTCCTCGTTGGGCCTACGAACAACTCCTCGATCCGTGATGATTGCCGAGATGAAACTAGGTGGAGTGATATCAAATGCGGGATTGTAGACTTTCGCAGTTGGCACAGTGACATACTGGCCATTTATGATTCGAACCTCGTCTGGATGCCGCTCCTCAATCACAACGTCCTCAGGTCTAGTTGCCATGTCGATTGTGGACGTGGGTGCAGCTACGTAGAACGGTATTCTGTGATGCTTCGCCACTATGGCCATTGTGTACGTGCCGATCTTGTTTGTCACATGACCGGTCCTGAGTATTCTGTCGGCGCCAACGACGCAGCAGTCGACCCTCTTCTCGCGGAACACCGTCCCAATCATCCCATCAGTTATGAGTGTCGTATCTATGCCGTCCTGCATGAACTCGAACACCGTCAACCTCGCACCTTGCTGTCGTGGGCGGGTTTCAGCTGCATAGACCTTGATGTTACCGTACTTCTCATGGGCCATACGGACTACAGCACCGACAGTACCCAAGTGAACGGTCGCGAGAGAGCCAGCATTGCAGATTGTCTGAATGATCCATCCCGGCTTGATTAGAGGTAGCGCATTCTCACCAATCCGCCTACACATCCGGACGTCTTCCTCAGCGATCTCCTTAGCCTCATCAATCAGTACTCTGGTGATCTCACTTGCAGTTCCATCAAGACCTCTGGCGGCTTTCAACATGCGGTCCGTTGCCCAAGTCAGATTGACTGCTGTCGGACGCGTGTTCAGAGTTGTTGCAGCGCGCTCGAGATGATGGAGCAGTTCATCTTTGGTCCGGGCATTGCTCTCAACTGCAGCCAAGGCCATGCCCATACCTGCAGCGGCACCGATGGCAGGAGCTCCCCTGATTTCCATTGCCCTGATTGCGTCTGCTATGCGTTCATGACTCGTAGTGGCAATGAATTTGATCTCCAACGGGAGCCGGGTCTGGTCCACAAACTGCACTCTGCCGTCATCAAGCCATTCTATGGTTCGGAACATCTTTGAGCCCTCTCAAGTGCTGTCTTAGAGCACGCTCTAAGACACTAATAATCTTCTGACCCACCACACATATCTCAGCGGTCAGTCCTTCGCCAAATTCCAAGCTCTTGGGCTGCACACCCAAGAGAATCGTTTTCCCTCCAGTCTCTTGTTCTAGGTACATCATGAGGAAGGAGAGCGGCATGTTGTGTGTGCTTATTGTGATTCCTCTTCCGCCTATTTGCTCCTTAGCAATGAGCTCGACATGTCCTGGCGGCTTCTGCATGTCAGCAGCATCGACCAGAATTACTCGTTGCGCTCCAAACTCTGCCAAGGGACGTGCAAAGGCCTCGGGAACTGACCCGACATTCTCTACCATCAAGTCCGGGTGCTCTATCCTTAAGCCACTGATGATGAACAGGCCGACTCCATCATCGGTTCTCAAGTCGTTTCCGATTCCAAGTACCCCTATGCGCTTTCCCCCTGATATGAAATCTTTGAGACTGGCTTCAAGGGCACGGTATGACATGGCTTGATACTCCATAATGCGTGAGATGCTTCTCGCCAATTGCTTCGACGAAGGGTTTTTCTCGTGTCGGTTGAGGTCTTCGTGTACTAGGCGAAGACTGTTGCCCCATAAAGATGGCGAAGAGCCCAATCCGGAAGACTTCGACAATGCCGAGGAAGAGATTGTCGAGGAGGAGTCCCTAGAGCCTGCAGAGGAGCCTGCAGAGGTCATCTTCAGCGAGGGGCGTGGCTATGTTGCAGGCGACAATGCTGACAGGATATCGCAGCAGGGCTTCTATGGCACTCGTTTGGATGACGGCAGGCTCCAGATTGACCCCGTTGAGATTCTCCACCTTCTGGAACGGAAGAGAGTCTTTGTGAGGTCTGTCAGTGGGGATTCAATTGAGGCAAGACGCGTCGTAGATGAACTGCTTGATGATGACCCAGATCTGTGGACACGCTATCTCGTGTATCGCGACCTTAGAAGCAGGGGCTACGCAGTACGCCAGGGGTTTGGTGGAGGAATAGGGTTCAGGGTGTATGCAAGGGGTGACAGGCCCACGGAGAAGACAGCCAACCAGCTTGTCTATGTACTCAAGGAGGGCGAACCCATTGCGCTCCATGACCTAGATATGGTGACAGAAGCAGCTTCTACTGCACGAAAGAAACTGGTCTTCGCTCTCGTTGACCAGAACGGTGAAGTCAGTTTCTATAAGGTTTCCCGGACAACACTGCGTGCCTTGGCAGGTGAGTCTGAATGACGAACAATGTCGTAGTGCTTGATACCAGTGTTGTGGTGGACGGCTGGGTATCACAACAGATTGAATCAGGAGAGTACAAGGGATACCGAATTGTGATACCAAACGCGGTGCTGGCCGAGATTGAGCATATGGCAAACCAGAAGCGGGATATTGGCAGACTCGGAATGAATGAACTGGAACGCCTCAGGGCTCTTGCTGAGAACGGAGCGATTACACTGGATTTTGTGGGAGAGAGGCCTACACCCGAGCAGATTCATGGATCACACGCCGGAGAACTCGATGCACTGGTACGTGATGTGGCCTCTAAGATGAACGCGACATTGGTCACATCTGACAACGTTCAAGCGGCTGCAGCCCATGTTATCGGACTTGACGTAGTCGTGATAGAGAAGAAACGAGCCCGTTCGATAGTGACACTGGAGGAGTTCTTTGACGACCGCACCATGAGTGTGCATCTTATGGAGAACAATCCACCTCGTGCGAAGAGAGGAGAACCGGGAGACTGGGAGCTCGTTGATCTCTCGGATCACATACTTACGTACGAGGAACTTGAACAGCTAGCGAACACGATACTTGAGAGAGCGCGCCAAGATAGAGCATCATTTGTGGAGATTGAGGAGCTTGGAGCCACCGTTGTCCAGCTCAGGAACTACCGAATCGTCATCGCACGTCCGCCGTTCAGCGACAAGATGGAGATATCTGCTATCCATCCAATCACAAAGCTTGACATCGACTACTATGGTCTCAGCCCAAAGCTGATGAACAGGCTGGAAACCCGTGCCGAGGGGATTCTGATATCGGGCTCGCCGGGCTCCGGGAAGAGCACTTTCGCGGCAGCGCTGGCCGAGTTCTATAGTAAGAAAGGGAATGTGGTCAAGACATTGGAGCAGCCGAGAGACCTTCAGGTCGCTGACGACATCGTTCAGTATGCACCACTTGAGGGCAGCATGGAGAAGGCTGCTGACGTTCTGTTGCTCGTACGACCCGACTATGTGGTCTATGATGAGTTGCGCAAGGACTCCGACTTCAAGGCATATGCAGACCTCAGGTCGGCAGGAGTCGGCATGGTGGGGGTTGTTCATGCCGGATCTGCCATCGATGCCATACAGAGATTGATACTTGGTGGCAGAGTCGAACTAGGTCAACTGCCTAGCACGGTTGATACGGTGCTTCATGTCGAGGCAGGCCGTGTCGCGAAAGTTGCCTCACTCTCTCTCAAGGTGAAGCTTCCAACTGGCATGAGCAGTCAGCAGAGAGACTTGGCAAGACCGGTCGTTGAAGTGCGTGACTTCGAACGAGGAGCACTCGAGTACGAGATGTTCTCGTTTGGGGGCGAAAAAGTCGTCGTGCCTGTAAGAGGTGAGAGCCGTACAGCATTCGGAGCACCTCAGGCAGCAGTCGACCGGGGCGCGCCGGGAGAGAGTGTGCCAGTCAGTGTGAGCTACTCTCACAAGAAGGTCACGATATATGCTGGCAGGAAGTATGCCAAAATGCGGCTCGATGTCTTTGCAAATGACCAGTACATACTAGCTACCGTTGTTGGACGCAATGGTGAAGCATCAATACGAATCAAGACAAGACAAGGAAGCGCATTAGTCGATGCCCTTGAGGAAAGCGCAACCATAACAGCGAAAGTAACGGAATGAATGGACATGGTTGTGCTTGAGAAGTGTCAAAGAACTGCAAAAACTTTAACAGCGTGCCGCAAGCCAGTTTCTTGAACGGGCCCGTGGCTCAGCCAGGATAGAGCGCCAGCCTCCTATTCAGCAGTCGGCTGAGGTGCTAGTTGGTGATCGCGCGTTCAAATCGCGTCGGGCCCGCCATCGAATCTGACTATTTTCTGAGTACGTACGACTTTGTATCGGTGCCCACATGTACTTCGTCAGTCATACCTACAAAGAGACCAGTTTCCACAACACCGGGAATCATCTTCAACTCAGTTGCCGTTTTCCTAGGGTCATCGATTGGCTTGGAAAACCTCAGGTCAATGATGAAGTTACCATTGTCTGTCACTACCGGTCCCAGCTTCCCTTGTGCCTCACGCACGGCCGAACTGATACCCATTGCTCCGACCCTTCTCCTGACAAAGCCGAGTGAAAATGGAAGCACCTCAATTGGTATCGGGAACTCTGCCCCAAGCTGCTCCACCAACTTCGACTCATCGATGATTATGATAAGTTTCTTGGAAGCCGCCGCAACAATCTTCTCTTGGAAGAATGCACCGCCCCCTCCCTTTATGAGGTCCAAGTGTCGATCTACCTCGTCGGCTCCATCTACTGTGAGGACCAGCTCAGGATTGAGGTCGAGATTAGTCAGGGGTATCTTGTATTCGATTGCGAGTTGGTAGGCCTGATAGGAACTGGGAACGACAGTGGTGTCTGTCTTTCCCTCTGATATCAGACGACCAAGCTCTTTTGCAAAGGCCGCAACTGTGGAACCACTTCCGAGTCCCAATGCTCCTTTCGCAGGAATCAGCTTCAATGCGCTCATGGCTGCGTTCGTCTTTGCTTTCGACAATCGGCGTCCACCACCCACGTTGAACTGTATGTGACTGGTCAACTGGCCCACTCAATAAGGTTTCCGCGAATCGCTCCTGAATGACAATCACGGCCATCAGGCAGAACCGCAGCAACCTCTTCCGCACTGAGCGGGACTTGTCTTGGGACGATAGTAGACTGCCCACCTTCCATCGTCAGCCTTGGAGATCACTACATACAGACGATCCTTAAGGGATCTGGCCAGAAGTACGGCCTCGCTGCTGCTCTGAAATATGTCGGCCAGCCTGTACACTTGACCACCCACCACATGCCATTTCTCTACTGACATGCAATTGCGTCTTGATTCTGCCTAATAACCACGGAGCTGGACTATTGTTTAATGCTGCCCCCGTATGGTAACAACAGGATTCCATACCTACGGATTCATAATCGCTGTTTCGATGCTGGACAATCTTGGACATCTCCGGCTAGGAGCCTGTGAGGAAGGACCCCGCTCGACTTCCTCAGGCCAACCTGACATAACGGCCTGCTCGAAGCAGTGTGATTACAGTGCCGTTTTCTGGGAGCACTGAAGCTTCTGTTTCCACCTCTGCCCAACTGACAACAGCATGCGCCCAGGGAAGCCCTCTGTGCATTCGGCGGAGCCTGTGTCTTGTGAGCAGATACTGCGGACTCAGTCGCCACCCATGAGCGCCCGCAAGCGCTCCATCTCTGCAAGCATCTCTGATTGGAGCGAACTCTTGCCACCAGACACTCCAGCCGGTCTTGTCCCTGGCGACACACTTGGTCCACTGGGCTGCAATAGGCTGCCCTGTGGACTTGAGGAGGCGCTAGAAGGTCCGATACCGGGTGGACCCCCTGCACTAGGGACTCCACTTGGAGCAGCCCCCGTCACCGGTGGACCCCCTGAGGGTGAGCCTCCAGATGGTGGACCTCCAGCAGGTGCACCTCCGGACGGTGGACCCCCTGCGGGTGGACCTCCAGATGGTGGACCCCCGGACGGCGGACCTCCAGCAGGTGCACCTCCAGACGGCGGACCTCCTGCGGGTGGACCTGCAGCGGTAGCCGCAACTGGACGTGAGCCTGCAGAACGACCAGCGCCGGGCACACCGACGCTAGTGGGACCAGCTGCCTCAGTATCAGCCTCGACAGTCGTCCCAGACATTGCAGCCAGCTTCCTGAGATAATCAGATCGAGCCTTGTCTACGGCAAAGGATGTGTCAATTACTTCCTTGAGTTCTTCGTCTTTCGCGATTGCTGCACGAACTACCTCAAGTCTTGCCTTGTACACTTCGGCAATCTTGCTCTTCATTGATTCGTCGAGCTCGCCCTGTTGGGTATAGTAGTCAACTGCTGACAGTGCCTGCTGGATAGCATTCTCTTCGACCTTGAGAAATACAAGGGCAGCACTAGGGCTCTTGATGAACTTGAGTTTCCTAGCACCTGCGATTCCTCCAGAAACGTCGCCTATGGATGCTATAACCCTCGTGACTCCCTCAGGCACCCTCTTTCCGATACTCCGGACGCGACGTGCCAGAAATGCGATGATTGATATGAATAGGACTGTGTATATTATGAAGAACCAATCTCCTGGACCTAGAGATATGCCCAGTGCCTGAAGTGGCTGGGCGATAAAGTAATCAAAGAACCCATAAATCCAGACGAATATCAGGTCCTGCAACTGTTATCACCTGTGGCACGCCGTCCATTGCAGCAGTGCTTCATGTGATATTTTAGCTTTCTCGTGGGTATTGTTCCTTTGTATCACACACGGCGTTCTGCTATCTTCCAAGGAAACAGCGTCAGGGTCTATGTCTACACCAGCCCTCATAAAGGTGTCCTCGATGGAACGCCATCCAAGTGCCAATGTCGGTCCAAGACTGCCCTCTTCTGGCTCGCACCTGTTTCATGACAATTCCCAGACAGAGATTCACTTAAATCATCACTGGGAGCCTGTCGCCAAGAGTGACCAACCGTGAGCCTGCTTGACCCGTCAACAACTTACTACGTGATGAGCGAGAGAGTATGGAAACGTGGGAGTGGCGACATTCTGGATCGAGCTGGGGTCAAGATTGGTTCGACAAAATGCACACGACTGCCCATGCGAACTCGAATCGAACTGAGAGAACCCGGCGATACTATTCTCTGCACGATTGACACGAAGAGCGTGAACTCGCGCCCCACCTATGATGTTAAGGACTCCAGTGGTAACCTCGTCGGTCGGGCAAAGAGGGCTATACTCGCGTTAAGAGGCTCAATGTCTATGTATGGCCCCAATGATAGCGAACTGTACAAGGCGGAGGGTGATGTGACTAAGCGAAACTTCACTATCACAGACTCAAAGAATCGGGGCCGGGTCTATGCGACGATCGCGAAGGCAGACAGATGGCGGAGTGTCTTTCTGCCCAACTTGAAACTGGGAAACGAATACGTAATTCGCATTGAGGACCTAGAAGCAAACAGACTCATTGTTCTTGCTTATGCAGTCATAATCGACAGTGCATATCATGGCAAGTAGAGAGCAGGTGGACTCCTCTGTTCTTGTCCCAGAATGACACTCGTCTTCAAGAGTAGGCTTTTATACGAAATATAGTGAGAGCAGTCTAGGACTGCCCCAGTTGCATAGACCGGTTAGTGCACCTGACTTGTATGTGGAGAGGCATGGACCTCTCAACTACGTCATCAGGTGGTCGCGAGAACCGTCTGCTCTCCAAGCAGGCGATCGCGGATTCAAATCTCGCCTGGGGCTCCATCTCCATCCCTGATGTTGATTGGATTCCGTGCATGAACTGCAAAGGGCTGAAAGCCAGAAGCCGGACGGATGGACACAACCCTAGCCATCCAGTCACTACTGTGATTGCCGCTACTTCATCCTCTTCGCCGCGTCCTCGAGTGCAGCAATCAGCTCGAGCTTCTTCCCCGTCAAGAAGTTGATGGTCGCACCACCACCTGTGCTTATGTGGGTGATTTTGTCGGCGACTCCTTTCATCTGTGCAACGGCACCCATGTGTCCTCCGCCCACTATGGTGACACCCTTGCACTTGACGATTGCATCCAACACTTTCTCAGTCCCGGTGGCAAATGGCGCCTTCTCGAAGTATCCCATCGGTCCGTTTGCGAACACCACGGCCGACTGGCTTACTGTCTTGGCGAATCTATCGGTTGTCATAGGACCAATGTCCAGGAGTGGAGCACCCTTCATCTGGTCCAGTTTGCACTCGACTCGTTTGCCGTCCTTCTCTACTGCAGCATCGCTTGGGAGCCCTATGACCTTCGGATACTTGTCCAGGAGCTGTTTCGCGAGCGCCAGTGATGACTCATAGCCCTTGATTGGGGCTGCGTACTCCTTCGGAATGGTGCCTTGTGCCACAAGAAACAGAGTTCCCACAAGACCTCCAAGGAGTGCATTGTCCACTCTGCCAGTTGCCAGCAGTTTCTCTAGTGTCTTGACCTTGTCTTCGACCTTGCTTCCACCGAGAACTAGCGTCCATGGATGCTTATCTGTCGCAGTTGCAGCCGTAAGAGTCCGTATCTCTTTCTCTACCAGCCGCCCTGCTACTGAAGGCAGCACTGCCGTGAAGCCAACGATTGAGGGCTGGGCTCGGTGTGCCGCTCCAAAAGCATCGTTGGCGAAGAGATCAAAGAGAGGATAGAGTTCCTGAACTATCGGCTCCTTCGACATCTCCTCGGGTGTGCCAGTCTTCATCTCACCATCGAAGTACCGCGTGTTCTGAAGGACCAGAGACTCGCCCACCTTCACCTTCTTGATTGCGTCTTTTGCCTTTTTGCCAAAGATGTCGTCAACAAAGGACGCTCTGAGTCCCTTCTTCTTCATTACCTCGACATGCTTCTCAAGCGAAGTAAAGTCCTCATCACCAGGACGACCTTGGTGTGCCATGACGACGACCTTGCTCTTGGTGAGCTCCTTCAGCGTCGGTAGAGTTGCTACTATTCTTGAGTCATCAAGGATCTCTTTCGTCTTCGGGTCCAAAGAGCAGTTCAAGTCAGCCCGCACAAGGACACGTTTTCCTGCGTATTCCACATCACTAAGCGTCTTGAATGGAAGTGTCAAGTATGTTCCCCGCACGCTGGGTCAGCTTGCCCTGAATATAGGCGTTGCCGTCGCGCCTCGAAATGGTTGTCTGAACAGTAGTAACAGCACACGCACTACGAAGTGGTAGACATGAAGAAACGAAGCTCGCTGCCCGTTTCGGAGAACTCGGGAGAAGGCAACAGACAGAGATAGACACAATCAGTGTCCAGCTGTGTGAACATACATGCATCGGCCCGATGCGTGATTATCGTGGTGCCGCAGGGGGGATTTGAGCCCCCGACTTCGAGATTGCTCAACTTACCAGTGTTGAGACTTGACCCCATGTGTACCCTGAGGACTTCAGGGAGATTATGAGTCTCGCGCCCTAAACCAGCTAGGCCACTGCGGCTCATGAGTCACGAAGATTGCCCGCTCAGATAACATCTAAGCAGGCTGGTCCGAGGGGTCGGTGGAGTTATTCTATTAAAGTTGCCGGACCAATGCATTGTCATCGGGAGCTGCTTTGCTGCCCTGCGAGAATTCGTCGCACTTCAGCCAATAGAAGTTCCCTCACCGTCTTGCCGTCAGCTCGACCCCGCACCTCTTTCATCACAATGCCCATGAGACCGCTTACGGAATCTTCGCCGTGTTCGCGTATGTACTCAATCCGGTCATTGACTATCTTCCTGACCAGCAACTCTACATCATCATGACTGATTGCTCCTAGGTGAATAGCTGCAAGCACTTCCTGCAAATCGTGATTGGGGTTCTGAGCAAGTTCTTTGAGGGCTGCAGGAATCCCCTCAGGAGTTATCGTGTTGTTCGAAACGGCTTGGAAGACCGATCTCAGGTGCCGCTCTTCGAGACAATCGACCGGAACCCCATCTCGCTGTAAACTCACTACAGTGTTTTCCAGAGTGGCTGCCAGTAGTGTCGGGGGAACGCCGGTATCTTTCACAAGAGTTTCAAAGAGGTCTAGATTCAATGAGCGGACCATCTGTGACGCCATCTCATTGCTGAGTGAGTATTCCTTCACGAAACGTTTCTCTTTCGCCTCGAGGGTTTCGGGCATGTCTTTGGTGATTCTCTTAAGGTGAGATGCAGTCACTTTCAGGGGACGCACATCGGTTTCAGGATACATTCTCTCTGCGCCAGGTCGCGGTCGAGCGTACTTCGATGTTCCATCTGGAAGAGGAGCCCGAGTTTCAGCAGTCACGCCGTCAAGTGCAGCACGAGCCCGTCCCAACACGGCCTGAAGAGCGTCCATGCAGTTCTTCTCGGGGGCTGCGACGATGACTATGGCATCGTTGTCGTCTGCGCTCATGCTTGCCCGTAGTCTGATGACCTCAGATGCTGTGATACCATACTGCGGTAGTTCGTCTGTATGGAAGACGCCACCAACCCCACCCCAGAACTTGGCATAGTCTGAGAGTTCTGTGCCAAACCTTCGTTCTGGCTGCAGCTCAAGCCCAACCAGACCTGCAAACCCCGGAAGTAGGACCGCAAAGACAGCGCCACCAGAATTCAAGACCTTCCTGATGACCTTTGATTCGGTATCCGCAAAGACATCACTGACATCTCGGGGGGTTCGATCAAACTCATCGCGTGTGATTTTCCTCTCGAGAAGTACGTCGCGTACCTTCAGGAGACCTTCTTGACGGAGAACCTCGAACTCTACGGTTTTCTCTAGCAGGTCAATCTGTTGAAGACCCTTGATTTCGATTACCTTCCCATCCCTGATGGATATGTTCACATCCTGTCGGATTGTTCCAAGACCACGTTTCACCCTGCCAGTGGACCTGAGAAGCAAGCCAATGGCTAGTGCCGCTTCCCGAGCCTCTTCTGGCGAGCGTATGTCGGGGGCTGTGGCAATCTCGATTAGAGGAATGCCAAGTCGATCCAAGCGGTATGTCCGCGTGTTCGTGGCCTCATCGTCAGCTGTCTTTCGAGCTGCGTCTTCCTCAAGGCAGATTGTCTGGATTCCAATGGGCTTGTTCCCGACTACAATGAGTCCTCCACTTGCGACCACACAAGTACGCTGGAAACCAGTAGTGTTGCTTCCATCTATAACGATCTTCCTCATTGGATGTATCTCATGGACTGGCGTTGACTTGAGGAGGTTTGCCATGGTTAGACAGACGTCAACGGCCTCGGCATTGAGATCGTGAGGAGGCTCCTCGTCAACCTCAACAAGACAAGTCGTATCATTGTAATACTCGTAATAGAAGCTCTTCTGCTTCTGAAACTCAAAAAGCGCAGCGGGATCGACTGCGCCCATCTCGCTCTGTGCAGGCCTCAGCCGTCGCATAAAGCGGCCGTGGGGTTCATCCTCTCGGACTACAGGAGGACAATGGCAGAAGAGTTTCCTTGTAGAGTCGACTTGCTGGTGCAGCTCAAGGCCAACCTTAAGCCCGATTGCAATGTAGCGATTAGAGAACCCCATTTCAACCGACCTCTGTGCGGCCGTGACTCGCCTGAATCTCGGTCCTCATCCCAATCTCGCCGACAAGGTTCTGGCCGATCGTAGTCTTCACTTCGTCGATGTTCTTCTTGTTTGCAAGCAACCACATCAGTTTGACAAGGGCGGTTTCCGGCAACATGTCTTCGCAGGGAATCACACCCATCTGTAACATCTCGACACCAGGCCGATACACATTCAAGTTCACACGTCCCCAGATGCACTGGCTTGTCATGACGATCACAACGCCGGCATCTATCGCTCTCTTCATAGCAGGATGAATTCGCTCTGGCGCATGACCAAGACCAGTTCCCTCTATCACGACTCCTGTGTATCCCGCGTCTGTCAGGCTATCGATGACTCCTGTGCTGATTCCAGGATAGGTCTTCACGAGTGCCACCCTCTGGTCAAAGAGAGGTTTCAAGCGGAAACTCCTATTGCGGTCGCGTCGACGAATCGGAGCGGATATCTCGGTGATTCCCTTGGTATCAATCTTGAACAGTGGACTGCAATTGACTGACTGGAAGGCGTCACGTCGGCTCGTATGACACTTGCGTACGCGGGTCCCCCTGTGGGCGCAGATGAAGCTGTCATCAGATTCTCCGTGCATCGCCACCATGACTTCGGCCGCATCGGCTCTACACGCAAGCTCTGTTGCCCCTATGAGGTTCATTGCGGCGTCAGAAGATGGTCTGTCTGATGATCTCTGGGATCCGACAAGCACAACTGGAATAGGCAGTTCCTGAAGGGCAAATGACAAAGCGGCAGAGGTCAGAGCGAGTGTGTCCGTTCCGTGAGGTACAACAACCCCATCAGCGCCGTGCTTGATTTCTAGAGCTATGGCCCGTGCAATCCTTGTCCAGTCTTCGGGCTCGATGTTCTCGGACAGGACGCTCATGATGACTCTTGCCCTGACGTTTGCATGATCCTTCAGTTCTGGTACTGCGTCATACAGATCCTTTGCGCTAAGTGCAGGGTTCACAGCTCCAGTATGATAGTCGACCTTGCTTGCAATGGTGCCACCAGTGCTTAACACAGCCACACTGGGCAGACCCGGCTTCTCGCTGACAGAAACGTCCGAAGTAGGCCGCTTTCGTGAACTTGCGGTCTGCACCAGCCGGACAGTCGTTCCCGACTCAATGCGTATGCCAGCATTGTACCCATTGTCCATCTTGATGACGACATGGTCAGGGTCAGTCCCAATCTGTGCACGCGGCATGAGTACTCCTGAGTACTCGTAGTCCTTGAGAGAGACTGCAATCCTGTCGCCTATCTTAACATGTGCGGCCGAGAGTTTGCTGAGGACGAGGCCACTATATCCGGACTCTTCCAGACCCAATGCTACCTCACCTTCAATCTTGGGACCAGACGGCTCGTGGTCGTCATAAAGCTTCGCTCTTGCGGTTTCTGCGACCGAACAAGACCGTTCATATTGACAACGGAAGCACACGACTAGAGGATGCCCGAGAAGATTAGGACTCCAAAGGCTATGAAGACAAGACTTGTGACCTTTCGTATCAGGTCAATCGGAACGGCCCTTGCTACTCGGCCTCCGGCAGCCGCACCCATGGCGTTGACAATGAAGAAACCAATAATAGCACCTAGGAATACAAACATAGGGATGGCGGACCGTGCGGCGAGTGCAAGACACGCAATCTGAGTCTTGTCGCCGAGTTCTGAGAGAAAGACAAGCGAAAACATGCTCAAGAAGGTGCCAGCATTGCTGCAGTCGGTGGCACCCTCCGATTCGCGTCTGATGAGTGTGTAAAAGCCCATGGCCAGAAACATAGCACCGGAGAGGTGTGCTATCAAGTCGGTGGGAAGTTCGTCTGCCATCAAGACTCCAATGACCACTGCTATGACAGTAGAACTCGCCAGCGCTAGCATTGTGGCAAGAAGCACTACAGATGGATGCTTGTACTGTGCGCTCATGCACATTGTAGCAAGCATCGTCTTGTCACCCAGTTCTGCCAAGAACACGATACCTGCAGAATACAATAGCGTTTCTAACGGCAAGCCTGTCTGCTCCATGCGCACATGGCAGAGGAACGCGTTTTCCGGAGATACGGCACTTAAGGATGTCGTTGTAGATGTTTTTCTTGTAAGGTCCGGCTTATCTCGTTTCTTTTGATGATCTCGCGGAACATGTGAGCGCTCTCGCGGGGCTTGCGCGAGAGAGTCGAATAGTCCACTGCAATCAGTCCAAAGTGACTACTGAACCCCTCAGCCCATTCGAAGTTGTCAGTCAGACTCCAGACCAAGTAACCTTGTATGTCCACTCCGTCTTGGATTGCCTGATGGACCTGCTGAAGATGCATCAAGATGTATCTGCAACGAAGTGAGTCGTCGAGAGCACCAATGCCATTCTCCGTCATGAACAAGGGCTTCTTCCATCTCCCCCAATAGGACTTGATTACATGATAGTAGCCTGCAGGATACACCTCCCAATCTAGTCCCTCACATCGCTCTAGACTGGGATCCTTTGGCGGCATCTGTCCTGCCTTGAAGTCAAGTTCCGACGAAACACGTATGCGACTGTAGTAGTTCACACCGATGAAGTCTGCACTGTTCTCAAGCGGCTCATAATGGCCGCCGTCGCCTGCAGGCTCTGGGACTGTCGCTGTCATGACACCCTTCAGCCACATCTGGTTGTAGAGCTCGTCTAGGTAGCGAGCCAGTTCAACATCAGCATCGTTATTGGGATTATAGGGCTGAAAGTAAGAAACACTCAACACAGGACCGATTTGAGGTTGCCGCATGCCCAAGTCGTCATAGACATCACGAATACCAGTTGCAGCCTGTCCATGAGCCATCAGCAGATGTTTCGCTGCAGTGAGAGCTTTGCCATAGTCCTTTATCTCTGGAGGAAAACCTCCGAACAGATACCCTGAAGCTACAACCACCATGGGCTCGTTTATGATGTTCCATGTCACGTTGTAATCGGATAATGCAGCAGCAATCTTGCGGCAGTAAGGAGCAAACATCTCCGGACTCTCGGGGTTCAGCCAAGCTCCGGCATCGCGAAACCATATTGGGTTTGTGAAGTGATGGAGAGTCACCATCGGTCGGATTCCACGATCTACCAGTGCCTTCACTACTGACCGGTAGTGTTCAATCTCACGCTCATTCCATTCTCCACGCTTTGGCTCGATTCGGCTCCATTCGACTGAGAGGCGATGAACTTGATGACCCAGTTGTCTTGCGAGGTCGAAGTCCTCCTCATACCGGTTGTAGTGGTCGCAGGCCACACTTGAATTGGCACCATCCTTGATCTTCCCTGGTATTTTCTCCCACTCAGACCAATCGTTGTTGTTGCCGCCCTCCGTCTGGTGGGCTGACGCTGCGCTGCCCCAGAGAAAGCCCTTAGGAAATCTGAGAGTCTTGTACTGCAACGGTCTCACGAGTTGTGACCAAGGCATAACGAAATGATAACTCTATCCCGACATCATTTGTGCAGAGAGTGTGGTGCGGGAGACGGGACACTCACACGCTCAGAAACTGATACGTGTTTTGAACCCGTGAATCCCTACGGAAGCAGATCTTAAGCCTGCCGCCTTTGACCAGACTTGGCAACTCCCGCATGGGTTGCACATTATTGGTGACCCCTTGGTTTCACCGTAGGGCTCTCCGCGGGTATCGCATGGTCACGAAGCGTTCTTCAACCTTTGGCCTGTTGATTCTGCGGATTCCCCTAGGAGAACCACCCGTTGCACTCGGACTAGCTTGTGAATGCCATTTAGAGCTGTCTTCTGACACACTTCAAATCAGTGACTTATGAGTATCCAACTCGGCTTTCACGACCGCAAAGTATGCCTTCTGCGGGAGTTTCAGGTGCGTCCAGCTTCTGTGTAATGAGCGCATCCAGAATCAGTTTCGAAAACTGCATGCTGTGTGGATGGTGGGGCGGACGAGACTTGAACTCGTGACCTACTCGGTGTAAGCGAGTCATCATGGCCGATCTAGACCACCCTATAGAGGAGTGGTTGTCTAGACTACCGCCCCTATGCGTGAGCCTATCTGTGGATAATAAAAGAGTTGCTCAGAGGCGGACTGCGGCTAAATGGAATTCCTGCAGTGATTCGTCAAGGACTATTGCTTGCACATCAGTGTAGCCCAACGCAGACACACCTCCGGTCAGAGCCGACACGATATCGGGTTTCGCTCTGGACTTGAATGCCGCGACCAGTCTGCCATTATGCTTCAACAGTCGAGAAAAGCGTTCGATTAAAGATAGAGTCCCTTCCGGATCGGTTGTCACATCCACAAGCATCACGTCCAGTTCTTCCTCACTGCAGATACTGAGAGGATCCATGTTGAAAGCGTCTGCAATGAGGATGGAGATGCTAGGCCAAGTCTTAGATAGCTCTGTGAGCGGCTCCAGAAACCTGTTGGAAACCTCGATGCCCTTTGCTACTGCACCCCTTTCAGCTAGGTACCGGAGGAACCCCCCAGCAGAGCTTCCGATATCGAGAACTAGGTCCCCTGCGGACACGAAACGGCCGCCCAAGAGGGTGTCAAGCCGCTTGAGCTTGTCATAACCGACCGGAGCATCTGAGGACTCCATAGAAACAGCTATCGACTCGGTACCGGTCACTTGAGTCGATGACTTGGCGACACGGCCATCAACTGTCACCATACCGTCACGGATAGCCCGCTTTGCAGCCTGTCGCGAGTGGAATCTGCCTGTTTCCACTAGCCAGACATCAAGTCGAGGCATGGTCTTCTCCTCGAATGTTGTTGGGCACAAACAAGTGAATAGGGACGCCCCTCAGCCGAGGACCAATAGCTGCTACGATACCTGATGCGTGTGTTGACCTCTTGCACATCAGAGAATACTCGAATGGACCCAGTTGCTCGACTGCAAAGATGTCCTCAAGGTGCCGCGTCTTGGACAGAGCGTGCTCCAGCATCTCTTTCGTGACACCCAATACAATGAGCCGTTCGTGGTCATCGGACGTCCAGCTGGTGATTCTTTTCAAAATAAACTCAGTGAATTGTGCCTCGATTGTTGGCTTACCTGCATCCACCTTCGTCACTCTGATCTCCACAGGGAGATTGTTCACTAGGACGAGTTTGCTGGCGATAGCTCTCACAGACTTGTCGTGCATCTCGAACTGTTCGCGGACATGATACAATGGGACCAATGCATCTATCGCTTGCGGGACACGAATACCCATATCGACATACAGCCCAAAGCCGACTTTGCCAATGTCGACAAGCCATCCGTACGATACGACCCCGGGACTCAAGTCTTGGAGCCTCGGTGCAATACCCCATTGCTTGGCAAGAGCATTTGCAGCGAACTCTTCGTCCTCTCCTTCTAGACTCACGGACAGACGTCCAGCTGAATCTGTCCGTAGGCTCACAAGCTGGGCATCGAGGCCTGTGATGACGCTCGAGATGCTGGCCTTGACTGTCCGCAGCAACCGCTGTCTGTAGGTGCCATATGTGTGAACTGACAGATCAAGGTGTTTCAATGATATTCCTCACGGACTGTTATACAAAGGACCTGTGCATAGCACGCCAAACATCGAACTGTGCGGGAACTGTCAGGACCCTGTGGAGGCTATGTGGATGTGCTTGCCTCCAAGTCGGCTTTCAACTCTTCAACGCGTTTTCGAAGGAAGCTGATTGCGCTGGCATTATCAACATACTCGAGTTGTTGATTGCAGACTGGGCAGCGGAAGGATAGGTTCATTGCCTCTTCAAAGGGAACTGGAGAAGAGTCGCGGTTCACGCATGCATATAGGTCATTGTTAGTTTCATGCTCCAGTCTCTGCTCGAGTAGGTTCAGCACCAGTCGCTTCTTCCGGTTAACAAGCGCTTGCGCCTTTCTCGGATCTATGCGCCAGTAATACAAGAACCACCCAGTGTTGGTATCACGGATTCTTCGATATGACGCAAGGTGATTGTCGTGCAGCTTGTATAGTATCCTACGTACAACGTTTAGCTTCAGGTCTGTCTTTGTGGCGATCTCTTCGTCTGTGGTTTCCTCAGTGTTCACAAGGACTGTAGCCACATCCACGCCCTCTTTGCCTGCAATCTCTTCGACTACAAGACGAAACAGGTCATGATTTATCGAGTGTGCCATTGAAGCAATCACCTAGGTGTGCAGTAGCTGGCTAGTCGGCTGGAGGTACGTGATGTTCAAAAGAACCATGAACGGAGTTTGTATAGACTATTATACGCTTAGATACTATATATCAGCTTCGCTTGCGCCCGCTACGCTAACTTCTGTTCGCCTTTTTCCGCTTGACCTTGACGACATCTCCCAAGGTAGCACCCCCTTCAGGACGGTCGTGGCCATACGAGCTGGGCGCCGGGCCGATTGGCTCCAAGAGCGAGATGCCTAGCTCTCTCTCAAGACCTCTGATTGTCTTCTCTACAGGCTTGAGCCTACCAGCTTCGATTCCCTGCAAAGTGGAAATCCGTTCGCCAACTTTCTGAGCGAGTTGCTCCTGACTGACCTTGGCCTTCTGCCTTGCATCCCTTATGACCCGGGCGTAGTCTTCAACAAGTATCATCTCATCGAGCGTCACAGCTCTTTCTGGGTGGGGCTTTGGCTTGACGATTGTATGAACCGTGCGTGGCGGTGGACGAATTTGGGGTGATTTCTGCTGTGGGGCACCAGTCCATGAGGTATGTGGGGGTGTCGATGGTAGTGATTTCTTGCCTGCGGTCACTGACTTGTCGCCGAACCTTTCAGCACACTGAGGACAGAGAATCATCGATGCTCCTTCTATGATCATGCTCCGGCCTTTTCCCTTCATGCTTCTGCCACAGAGCTCACAGCTCGACATGGTAAGTGCCTCTGTCGTGAGTAAAGACTGGTATGCGTTGATAAACATTGCCGACTAGATATGTCGTTTGAAACCGGACTGACTGTTGCTACACGCCAGTTTGCTGCGACCGGCGCAAAACTGCTCACTGCGAATTCATTAATCCGTTTCGCGGTCAGCCTAACGCTTAAAACTGTAGTCGTTCACCTGAGCTTGAGGTTGCATTGAGTGCCAGGGACTGCAGAGGCCAAGAAGGACGAGAATGTTGATGACAGCAGCTATGCGCAGACCTACACGAAGCACCTAGAACGACGCCTACGTGCACTAGAAACTGAGAAACAGATACTCCAGGCCGAACGCAGTCGACTTGAGAAGGAAACCCAGACACTCAGAACAGAGCTTGAGAAGCTGAGACAGTCCCCTCTGATAACTGCCACCATACTTGAAATGCTGGATGATGGCAGAGCCGTTGTCAAGAGCTCGACAGGTCCAAACTTCGTCGTGCATGTGGCGTCTTCGCTTCCTAAAGAGAAGATCCAGCCAGGCATTCGTGTCGCACTCAATCAACGGTCTTTTGCGGTGACCGAAGAACTGCCGCCGCCAAGAGACCCCATGATCAGGGCTATGGAAATAGAGGAGAAACCCACTGTTAGTTACGTTGAGATAGGCGGGTTGAAAGACCAGCTGAGAGAGATAAGGGAAACCGTTGAGCTGCCTCTGCTGAAACCCGATCTGTTCAAACAGGTGGGCATAGAGCCGCCTCGAGGAGTACTACTAACGGGACCGCCCGGTACAGGTAAGACACTTTGCGCGAGAGCAGTTGCGCGGGAAACCAAAGCGGCGTTCATCCGGGTCATTGGTTCGGAACTCGTTCAGAAGTTCATTGGAGAGGGGGCGCGGCTTGTTCGTGAGATTTTCCTGCTTGCAAAAGAGAGAGCACCATCAATAGTGTTTGTAGATGAGCTGGATGCAGTCGGTTCGCACAGGCTTGATGTTGCCACGTCGGGTGACAGAGAAGTGCAGCGGACTCTCATGCAGCTTCTCAGTGAGCTAGATGGTTTTGAGAGCCGTGGACAGGTGGCAGTCCTAGGAGCTACAAACCGTCCTGACATTCTTGACCCTGCACTATTGAGACCGGGACGCTTTGATAGAATCATCGAGTTCCCACTTCCTGATGACAATGGCAGACTTGAGATACTCAAGATACACACGAGGGGAATGAACCTCGCTCCAAACATTGAATTCGGTCAGCTGGTCCATTCGACACAGGGGATGACGGGAGCAGACATCAAGGCGATCTGTACAGAGGCAGGGATGTTTGCCATCCGTGATGACAGGGTGTGTGTCACACAAGATGACCTCCGTCGTGCAGTAGCCAAGCTACAAGGAAGGGCAGGCGGCGACAGGGTTCCAAGTGAGATCTATTGTTAGTTTCAGAAAGCTCCCGTGACGGATATGCAGTACAGGGACTACTTGAGGACCAGACTCAAGGGACTGATTCCCGATGGAGTCACACTCCCTCTGGGTTTCAATCTCGTAGGACATGTTGCCCTACTACACCTCGATAGCAGCGTGTCAGACTACGCTCATCTCATAGGCAGTGCGACGCTAGGCTATGATTGGAGAATAAAGTCGGTCGCTGTCAGATCAGGGCCGACAGAGGGAGTGCTCCGGATACCGGCCTATGCTCTTGTAGCAGGCGAACCGAATACAGTCACAACACATGTTGAAGGCGGAGTAAAGTACAGGCTCGATCCCCTTGTCGTGACATTCTCTGGAGGGAATCGACGTGAGCGAATCCGGTTGCGGTCTGTCGTAGGTCCCGGTGAGATTGTCGTTGATATGTTCGCATGCGTAGGACAGTTTGCATTGCCGATTGCAGCAGGGAAGAGCTCACAGGTCTTCGCTATTGAGATCAATCCTGTTGCCTATGGATATCTACTCGAAAACATCAGACTGAACAAAGCAGAACACAAAGTCGTCGCTCTACTGGGCGATTGCAGAGAGGTACATCCATCAAGGATAGCAGACAGGGTTGTAATGGGTTATCTTCATAACACGCTGCTTTACCTCCCTGCAGCACTTGAAACACTGTCAGCCAAGGGCGGCATCATTCACATGCACATCGCTGCTCCGACAAGTGAAAGCGCATCTATCGAAAGCAGAATCAGCTCTGAAGCACGTCACAGCGGATTCATGACACAAACTATTGTGCGCCGAATCAAGACCTATTCACCGGGGGTCAATCACATGGTGTTTGACATCAGAGCGACACCTGAATGATCACACTCCGTGTCGAGCGCAATCATTTTATTCGAAACAGGGCATGAACACGGCGCAGCTCTCTGCAAGCTATCTGGTGTCGCGTCGGAAGTCACCGAAGGTAGATTACATGGGATTCAGAGGTCTATCACCCAAACAGATATCGCGAATGATGAAGAAGATGGGAATTGAACAGGAGGAATTGACCGGAGTCAAGGAAGTGGTAATTCGCTTTGCTGACAAGGAGTGGTTCATTCCCGATGCCCATGTATCGATGATTAAGCAGCCAGGTGCCGAGTCGTATCAAGTATCAGGAACTAGGAAGGAACGTGCACTGACATCTGACAGTGGGACTAAAGAAGCTGCAAAGGCGACACAGAGGAAGACTGTTGAGATACCAATCCAAGATGCTGCACTTGTCGCTAGTCAGACTGGTGTGACTGTTGATGTGGCAATGAGCGTGTTGAAGGAAACAGACGGCGATCTTGCTGCTGCGATACTGAAACTACGTCGCAGCTAGGATTCGTGTAGTATTTGTAATACAACGAGAACTCGCCGACCGAAGGTCCAGTACCGGTCTTATTTCTTCAGTCGCTCCTTGACCATCTTGATGCGGTAGAAGTCTTCACGTTCTCGTTCCTCTAAGGCTAGCTTAACGAAGCGTGCAGTGGCATCAAGCCGAGGTATCACAACGGTTTCCAATGCTGACACCCGCCGCTTGGTCCTTTCAATCTCCAGAGCCAGTCGTTTGACGGTAGATTCTATCTCAGCCAGTCGGACTATGGTCCGAAGAGCCTCGCTGAACTTAGAACTCATAACATCGAGTTTGGCGCTTGAGTCTGGTAGTGAGTAGGCCATCTCGGGGTTTTCTTGCTCGACTGAAAGCACCGGGACACGGACACCCATCATGGACCTAGTGGAGATTGTCAATTCAGCACGTACTCCGCTCGCGTACGCGAACTCCACTACCCGTGAGGGCCCCATCAGCATCTTGGCTTGGGTTAGAGCAGAGAATGCTTCCTTCAGAGTTGTGTCGACCTTCTCCCGAGCCTCTTTGATTTCTGCTATGGCGTTGAAGAATTCCATGATCAGCGAGTCGCGCTTTTCTCTCAGGAGCTTGTGACCACGCTCTGCAAGAGCCATCCTGTTTTTGAGAGCTAGCAGCTCCATGCGCGTGGTCTTGGTTCCTGGCAGGATTTTGCTCGTCCTCGTTCACCTCCGTATTCAGGTGAAAGCTGGAATGGATTGGCTCGAATCGTGTTCCAGTCCTGTCAAAGCCCTTCTGCTCCTTCATGCCACAGCAAACGTGACAGCACTGATGATGACCCCAGTGAGGCAAAGGAAGAACCACTTCATGAGGTAGCTACCAGCAGCTTTTGGATTATCGTCGATTTGGCCAGTGACAGCCAGTGTGGACATGGAAATGAACAGGAATGCAAATGGCAGTGCAATTGCCTTGTTAGTGAGTGGGAAATCTTTGATTAGAATGATTCCAACAAGACCTGCGAATATCAGAAAAGATAGTATCATCAGCGAGTCCAGCACATGTCGCATTCGCTCTATGTCCATTTTCTCTTTCTCCTGGAACTGGCAGATGATTGGACCCTGAGGTCCAGTTCTTGAACCTCTCTGTTCCGTTGAAAAAGATTATGGCTGGTCGACCTGTAGACTATCGAGAACCGTGCAAATAGGAGGGAGGCATTTCTGTGTTGGCCGGTTCATGTTGATACTGAACGTGCCAGTCGTTAGTTAGTCAACCACAAGTTGCATTCCAACTGCACTAAGACCCAAGCATACTGTCTGTTCGAGGAGTCACAAATCATCTGTTAGTACCTCGTGTTTCATTCAGCACTTCACAGGAAACAGACTACCACACAACTTATATCGACGTGCTGTCTTCTGTGATTGTATTACAACCACTACTTGTGATACTGTCACTTGCGGTACCGAGGTATAGAGCATGACGATTGCCATTCACGAGAGCGCGCTGATACGTCACTTCAACACCAGGAAGGAAACGTTGCGAGCTTGGGAAGAGAAGATTGGATGCCGGTTCTCGCCCTTCAGAGGGTTCAAGATGCCTGACTCGCGCCTGTATATCGAGCATCCTGATTTCTTGGATAGCATAGTCGACCTTGTCTTGACTAATGAGCGTCACATCTTCATTCGGGGACCTGTCGGTTCGGGGAAAAGCACACTCATGCTCTTGGCCCTGAGAGACCTGCCCACCCTCATGGACCGACGAGGAAACAGGTTTGTTGCGGGCTATGTCGGAATGACGGGGCTGTATGAGAAACAAATGGCAGCTGCAATTGCAGATTCCTTGAGGGTGAAGTATAGGAGGTCATGGGAGACGAGCCAGATCATAGAAGCGATCTCTGTCGAGAGTGTGCGCAGGTACATCGAGGAGAAATGTCGCACTGCGCTCTTCATAGAGGATGTTGCAGACAACCAAGAAGCGGCCTTTCATAAGATACGGTATCTTGCCGACCTTCCTACAGAGGAGATGAAGGATAGCTATGGGACTGCATTGGATGAACCGATTGTAACACTCATTATGAGTGGCACCATGGAGTACTGGAATGCTATGCTGAACTACCTTCCTCAGATAGCTGACAGGACCGAACCCTTGGATGTCCCGCCTTTTGATGATGCGAAAGCGAGGGAGTTCATAGCCCGTAGAGTTGCATATGCGCAAGGCAAGATTGACACCTTTGACAAGGACAACATTGACGTCTACCCCTTTACGGACGAGGCAGTGCGATGCATCAACGAAGCGGCGAAGGGCAATCCCAGGGACATACGGATGCTGGCGCGAGGATGTGAACAGGTAGCAGCCGAGGAATTCAGGAGAACAGGTGATCCGACGGTCGCTCAAAAGATTGCGGAGCTGGTAGCCGATGCATATGCTGTGATCCTCAAGGAGGTGCACTAGTTGAGCGTACTTGGGAAGTACAGAAGAGAGGCGGACAGGGAAGAGGAGGAGAAACCTGAAGCGACTTCTAAGAGTCGAGAGAGTGAGAGAGGTAGTGTGGACAGAGGAAGAGAGGAAACGCCTAGACAGACAGAATCCGTACCGAACAGAGACAGAAAGAGTCCAATAGTTTCCTTCTCCATACCCACCGACTTGAGAGCTTGCCTACAAGCAATAAGGAAGAATAAGGCAATCAATCTCAGCATGTGGGTAGAAAAGCAGCTTCGGAAGGCGATACTTGAAGAATTCCCGGGCATAGCAGAGAAGTACCTTGAATCATGAGTTCGATGGGTATGGCCCCCTCAAGTTCATCGATACGCTGAGCAGTCGAACCTCGGTTTCGTTTCACATTGTATTGTATGTGGCACGTTCCGGATACAGACTAGTGGAATCACTGTGCATCTGGGCATATTCTACTGCTCGACTGATACACATGATGGCCAGTGCAGGATCATCATAACAGGGAATGTGGTGTGCTTCGAGCAACTCCTTCCCCGGTCGAGCCACATCACCGGCAAGCCACACTCCAACAACAGGTTTCTTTGTCCGAGATGTCCTGACTCCCTCCAATGTCCCTTCGGCATGTTCGATTTCTGTCATTCCTGCGAATGTTGGAACGGCACAAATCACAAGTAGGACGTCTACACTTCGGTCTCGGAGTGCAGACTCTGCTGCAATCTGGTACTCCCTCCTTCCTCCAGTGGCAACCACATCGATAGGGTTCTCGACTGAGGCAAGAGGAGATAGGACTTCGTGCAGTTCCCTACGAGTACTACTATTGAGTAAGGACAATGTGAGGTTCTGATCGGAAGCAGCATCTGCTGCTAGGACACCAGCACCTCCTGTATTACTAATAATACAAATCTTACGACCTGTCGGGAGTGGTTGATAATCAAAGAACTTGCATATCTCAAGGAGCGTGTCAAGAGTGGGGGCAGTCACACAGCCCGCCTGTTGAATCATTCCAGTGAAGACCCCCGTAGATCCTGCAAGAGAGCCCGTATGTGACTTGACTGCCTTGCCGCCTTGTTCACTACGGCCCCCTTTCAGAATCACAACAGGTTTCTTCTCGGCGGTGTTGCGTAGTGACTCGAACACTGCACGGCCATTACTGACGCCTTCCATGTACATGGCAATAACCGATGTACTGGAATCCTCGCCTAGGTAGTCCAGAATCTCCGTGAAGTCAACATCCGCCGCATTTCCGATGCCTACAAACTTGTTGAGCCCGATGTTCTTAGTACGAGTGATATAGATGCAGACTCCACCAAGGGCTCCACTCTGAGAAACAAGAGATATACGTCCACGCTCGGGCATGACAGTGAATGTACCATTGAACAGACGGCTGTTTGACACTCCGACACAGTTGGGACCAAGAAATCTAACACCTGCATCTTTGGCCGCCTTTACAAGAGTTTCCTCTATCTGCGCTCCTTCTGTGCCGGTTTCACCGAAACCTCCAGAGAATATGACTGCGTTCCGTGCACCGGCTCTTCGGATTTCATCCATCAGTCCTGGGCAGTGTTTGGCTTCTATAGCTACTAGCACTAGGTCGACAGGCTCTGGCAGATCCGCCAAGCTCCTGTACGCCATCATGCCTGCAACACTGCCACCGCTACGTGTCACTGGATACACCCTGACTTTCGAAGTCAAGAGATTCATGAGAATTGAATTGCCGAGCTTTCGCGGATCTGATGATGCACCAACAAGAGCAATCTTGCGAGGATTGAAGAAAAGATCCATGACACCTGTTGGTTTACCCTCAGTGACAGTCATGTACGGTTCCAGATAGGAACTCGATTTATGTCTAACTAGAAAGGTCTGTCATACTATTATTACTAGTAATACCGACTCATTGGATCCTTTGGCATTCTCTGATAGACTCGTTTCAGTCTGTTTCGGTTTGGACGCCCTGAACGCAGGGTGATGTGTATCATGTATCTTGCTTCGGGACTCTTCTTCACTATGTTCTCTAGAGCCGACACTGAGGTGTCCAGTATCTCTCTTGTTCTTGTGTTGCACGCTATGTCGATGAGTACAGAAACCGCAGATTCGTGATAGAAGCCGCTTAGAGCGACAACTGCGGGTGTGACTACCCGGGCATCATCCATCTTGGCTAGCTTTCCAAGTATGGCAACAGACTCCTCCGTCCTGATTACGATATGGCTGTTGATGCAGTAGACTAGCTTACGGTAGTCCTCACTCGACTCTGTGGTTTCGTAGGCTGCAATCTGACTGTCAAGTAGTGCGTTCAGCGTGAGTACGGCATGTCTGCTGCCAAGGGACCGAAGAACCTCTTGATCTTGGTCAATGATTGATGCTAGAAGAAGATTGTACAAGCAATTCGATGGTGTGGCATATTCTCGGGGTCCTAGTGGCCCAGAGTCATTGCACCAGTCAGACTGCGTACCGAGCATTCTCTGTATTACGGGCAATACAGTAGCCTCGCTCAGAGGAAGTTGCTTGCCCTTGACACCCAGTTCGGCCAGAACTCTGCGTGCGATTTCTGTCGACCACAGGGATGCGATATCTATGGTGTCGCCGCATATGACAGGCTTCATTCTCTTCAGCTCAATGTCCCTCATCGTTTCGAACGCCAATTGCATGTCTGGCCTGCAATCACTGATGGCCAGTGATTGGTCGAAGAAGAAAGATTCACTTGAGGTGATTTGTTCGACAGCAAGCTGGCAGACTCGTTCTGAGAAATGCAATGAAGCTGCAACCATCGATGCTTCCCCTCCCAGGTCGCTGAGTAGGGCTGCAGTGTCAATATTGACAGGTTCGAGTCCAGTGCACGAAAAGAGACCGAATACCATTTCTCGATACTTCAGGGGTTCGAGCCGAGTACGACAACTGCCCGGGCTGACTGGAAGCGAATAGTCCATCTCGGCCGCCCGTTTCAGGAGTTGCAGTGCGGCAGGCCAACCAAGTTCGCGTTCCGTCGCAGCAGTGATATCGAGCAGGTCTCTACTTCTTCTCTCAGCTATTGCATCAACGAACTCCTGCAGCCGTACTCGATCCTCGGCCGCTCTGGCACGCTCGGCGCTTGCCTTGAGAATCCAGCTGTGATCATCGTGCTGTGTCAAGTCAATCACTGCATAGCCCAAGTTCGAATTCGTCATCGACCGTGAGTGAATAAGACTTTGTCCTGTGCCTTTCGCAGGTCGACAAGGGCGGCTGGACAAGTGGATGATACTGTCACAAGTGTGTACACTGTCACATGAACAGTGCCATGTTGTCTTGGATCTCGAAACGAGCCATTCAGCCTGAGAAACTATGCGTTCTAGGATTAGAACTATGTATTCCTGCGTAGTTACCTATAGTGAGTGTGTCGTGCTAGTAACGACTCGTTACAGTACTCTTTCACAGGGCTCACTTGAGCGTCCGTCAGAGGAATCTCTATCTCCTCAAAACAAGCATACCTCTAAGAGCGTCCGATGTCGGCACGAGCGAGTCCGTGAGATCAGCGTCCACTGAATTCCAGTGCTGTCGCTGATGGCACGACGCACTCGAGTTTTTCCGCATGGCGAAGTCCGAAAGTGACACGAATGTATTGTGATACCTGTATTACCAGAGTGCCAGCCGCTGTTTGCCCGCTAGCTGCTCCAATTCGGGTCTTCTCTGATGCGAGAGAGCACTGATTTCAGAGACAGTGGAGATGATACCTCTTCCAAAGCAGACAAGACTGTTCGCTCAGCCGCTTTGTAGCTCTCAGCATCTTCGCTCGTCAGATGTCCTTTACCTGCCAGCACATCACGTACTTTTCTGTAGTCGCCGATTTTCGCGGCTATCTCTTCAAAGGGCCTGAAGACTGTGAATTCGAACAGACCCAGATATCCTAGGAGCAACATAGTGTATAGACACCTGGTTACATTCGTTCGTGCCTGCTGAAGAGTCCTGTTGAAAGCGCCTCGTGACACTCCAGTCGACTGATTTTGGCCCCTAGAACGGAAGGATGCCTTCTCCTCGTAAGGTATATGCGTCCCAAGGGTGTCTTCTACAACTAGGTCAATCAGGAGAGTTTCGAGCTGTGAGTCTGTGAGATTCGACCCCTTGAGCAAGACCCTGAGTATGGGCTCTTTCAATACCTGTCTTGCGCCGGATGATGCTCTTTTTGCAGCCCTTGCACCCCTGTCGGCTTCAGTCTGATCAGGATTCATGAGATTGAACTCCTTTTTTTGAAAACGGGACCAAACGGCCCCCCAAGGTCGAATTGGATGTCTACGATGTCTTTCAAGACATGCGACAATCAATCGACCAAGCGGATACAAATCCGTATACGGCATCGATAGTTGTATGCCCTTAACATAAATGCTTCTAGCCTACCGGCATTCTCGAACCGTTCTTTGTTGGTTGGGCAAAATCGGGCGCAAGAGTCTTTGCGCTCGTAGAAGAAGCACTATGATTACATATTGTAGGATGGTTCCTGTCGGGATAAACTCTGAGAGGAGTCTACTCAGGAGATACTCAAGCCGGTACTGAACAGTGTCGAAGGCAGTCCGAACTTTACGCGGCTGGCACACCTTCTTCCGATCACAATCTGACATAGGTTCTGAGTGAAAGGTGATGATGCATTGTAGCTGGGAGCTCACGACAGGGAATGCATTCTGCAGTGATATCGCTTCGACAGACTTCATCTTCCACTGAGTGTCCACTCCGAACCTAGCGGTATCGGCACAAATCCGAGAATCAGATTCCCCCGGATCTCGTCAAACTTGAAGACGCCGAGTAGATGGTTTCCAGATGTGGTGTCCCATTCCACCCACCCTCTACTCAGGTAGTATTGGAACACATTTCTACACTGTTTTCGTACTGATGAGAAAAGCTGTCGATAGCGTCTTCGTTGCGAAGGGCGGATGCCCCACCTACTGAGAATGAAACGATTGGCAAGACCATTGCTTGAAACAAGCACTGGCTTTCTTCCCTTCGGCTGAGTTACGATGATTCTCTGAAGGGCCTCGTGAAGACACTCTGGCACCGCAGCTAGGATGGACGGAGTCGGGCTGGGATCTCTAAACAGTGAACGATTCTGCTCAGTGGACGTGGACACTTTGGATCATCAATCAGTATGATGCGCCTCTTATGAGCGCCTATATTCTCAATAGCATGACATAGGTCTTCAACAGCTGCCTAGAAGGTGGGCAGTCTTGGACATTTTCGAGTAGGGGCTTAAATAGCTCGAACCAGACGTTTCTTCGAGGCTGACTCGACACATTCCAGCCACAAGGAGTACGACCCCAGTGCCGTTTCTGGGAATACAAAGACTCCTGTGTCTAACTTTGTCCAACTAACAATGAACGGTTTCGTCTAGACTACTTACTGCAGGTTGGACAGAGTTGGATACAGTGAACTCTGCCCAATCCATGAGCGGCTGTCGCATACCTCGCATTTGCATCGTGATACTGGTAATGTTAGTAATACAACAGAGTAGACGCGGGCTCCAATCTATCTGTATGCAGGTTTGACGCTTCATTGAGTTAATATCGACTGGTGTATCCTCCGGCGGTAGGGCTCCTGAACTTGAAACAAAGAGCGGACATTCATGTCGCAGGCGTCGTTCAAGGAGTAGGATTTCGGCCCTTTGTGTATCGTCTTGCCACCAGCATGGGCTTGGTCGGCTATGTACTGAACCTCGGGACTTCGGGGGTTCGGATTGTAGCAGAGGGGGAAAGAAATTGTATCGAGCATCTGGTCAGTGAGATAAAGTCACATCCGCCATCAGTTTCTAGAATCGACTCCATCCAGATCGACTGGGCAGAACCAAGGAACGATTTTTCAGACTTTTCAATCGAGAAGTCATCAGCAGCCAGAACCGACTCTTCAGCCCTTGAGATCCCTCCCGACATCGCCACATGCAATGAATGTGTCCAAGATTTGATGAACCCGGACTCACGCTGGTATATGTATCCGTTCACATCGTGTTCTGCCTGTGGACCTAGGTTCTCTACGATAGTAGAGCTCCCATATGACAGGCCCAATACTACTATGAGCGATTTCCCTCTTTGTACCAAATGCGGAACCGAATACTCAGAGCCTCGAAACCGTCGATATCATGCACAGACCACTGCATGCCAATCGTGCGGGCCCGCATATCGTCTGGTGAATTCACGTGGCAAGGATGAAGGAACAAGCAACCCAATAGCTACTGCCTCAGATTTGATTGCGAGAGGAGCAATAATCGCAGTCCAGGGAATCTCTGGAACGCATCTCGTGACAAAGACTACTGATCCCGAGCCATTGCAGGAGTTGAGAAGAAGAAAAAGAAGGTCACAGAGGCCGTTTGCAATAATGGTGAGGAACCTTCGAACTCTGTCGGCTCTTTTCGCTGTTTCTGACCAAGAAGCTGAACTTCTCTCGTCTTGGCGCAAGCCCGTGGTCTTGGTGAGAAAACCAGCAGAGCCGTCAGTTGTGAATCCGGCCTCTAGAACGACCGTATCAGGTGTAATACCAACGGAGGTTCTCGAAGCGATCTCGCCGGGTTTAGACACAGTGGGAGTGATGTTGCCTTACTCACCTATACACCATCTTCTCTTCCATTATCTGGACGAACCAGCACTTGTCATGACAAGCGCAAATCCAACAGGCGTGCCTATGTACATTAATCCTGATACAATCATTTCAGAACTCGGGAACGTTGCTGATGGGTTCTTGGTTCACAATAGAAGAATTCACCAGAGAGCAGATGACTCCGTGGTCAAGTTCGTCGGAAACATTCCGGTGTTCATACGGAGAGGACGGGGGTATGTGCCGGAACCACTTGAGTTGGATGATCATTTTAGCACGACTCAGGTTGTAGCTTTAGGTCCCGAAGAGAAGACCACGGGAGCAGTCCTGAAATCTGACAAGATCTACATGACTCAACATATAGGAGACACTGACAGGACAGAAAACGTTGAGTTTCTTTGGAACGCTTTGAAACACCTCATGCAGTTAGCTGGAGTGACCAGACCTGATACGGTTGCTTGCGATCTCCACCCCGAGTTCCTAACTACAGATTTCGGCAGAGAGATAGCGACGGAATACGAAGTGCCGCTCATCCAAGTTCAGCATCACCATGCTCATATGGCATCACTGGTTGTCGACCGTCGAGTTCCTACTGACACTTCTATTACTTGTATTACCATGGATGGGTATGGCTACGCGCCTGACCGAACAGCTTGGGGGGGTGAAGTGTTGATCGGTGGCCTCATGGCGGCAAAGAAGTATGGAGGTCTCAAGCCGCAGAAGTATATAGGAGGAAACCTGTCTGCGAGGTATGCAGTCAGAGCTCTAATGGGGATAATTGGGACTGCTCTTGACTACGGTCAGGTTGTTGAAATGATGGGTGGTGCTAGCGTCGCACCGAATGTAGCCGTCAGTAGTGAGAGCTTATCCATGCTCGCGGAAGCACAGAACAAAGGACTGAATGTTATTGTGAGCACAAGCGCTGGGAGATATCTCGATGCTGTGGCAGCGGCTCTAGGAGTGTGTTATGAGAATACCTATGATGGTGAGTGCCCCATGAAGCTTGAGGCAATAGCCCGAGAAACAGACTTCAGGATTAATGCGGAGTATCATACTGGACACGGTTCACTTGAGTTGGACACCACAACATCGTTAGATCAAGTATTCCAATTGAGGAAAAGGGGAGTCCCGATTCCAGAGATTGCATATGCGGCGCAGTGGCATCTGGGAGAAGCCTTGGCAGAGATTGCATGCACGGTTTCAAAAGGCGAAGGTGTGGAAGCTATTGGCCTTTCGGGCGGAGTAGCCGTCAACCGGATCATCACAATGGCAGCGCTTACTCGCATCGCGCGAGAAAAACTCCAGCCGTTGATTCACATGAGTATTCCGCCAGGAGACGGCGGCATTTCGGTTGGTCAAGCTGCTGTAGCCGCATGGAAGTCGCTCCACTGATTGCAAGAGCGAACCGTGAGAACATTCAACCGGCTCGACTTCTAGTAGCTCAGCTTCTCCTTCACCATTGAGTAACCAAGGTTGAAGGCGCGGACGTTCATCTCTTCAAACTTTCCGGGAAAGCTGTCACGTGCGGATTCGAGAGCCGTATCTCTGCTGATTGGTGTCATTCCTGAAGCGATAGCTGCACCGAACAAGACCATGTTTAAGGAACCTTCAGTGCCTGCTGTCTTCGCCAAGTCTGAAGCGTCAAACTCAAGGATGTTGTCTGTGAACTTCCGTATCAAGGCAAGAACCGATTCACGCTTTGGATATTCAATCTGACCCATTGAAACAGCAACGGGCATCTGAATATGCGAATTCAGAATGACCAGACCTTCGGGCGCAACTAAGTGGATCTCCCTTAGTGTTTCGATGGGTTCGAAACCTAGTATCAGTTGAGCACTGCCAGCGTCTACAATGGGGCCCATTGCACAAGGACCTATTCTTACAGTGCATGTAACGTGACCTCCTCTTTGAGCCATACCATGTATCTCGCCAACCCTGACATTGTGCCCATCGAACATAGCAGCTCTTGCCATCATGTCAGCGAGTGTGAGAACACCTTGGCCACCCACCCCGGTGAGCACTATGTTCATGATGGATGCAGTATTACAATTCGTACGTTTCATGCTACTGCTCTCCTTGCCTTATCGCACCCTGTGGACAAACGGCGACACAACTGCCGCATATGTTGCAGAGCCTTTCATCGATTACAGCTTTGCCGCTATCGGGATCGAAGTACATTGCAGGACATGAATAGCGTGTAAGGCATCGCTTGCATCCGTTGCAGACAGTTGTTTCCACGTGGTATGGCTGGAGTATCTCTCCACTGCGGCTCCTCTCGGCAGCTGTAAGAATTGCACACGGTTCTCTGGACACCAGAACAGAGGGCTGCCTGTGTTCTCTGGTCCACGCCACCATTTGTCTGACCTCAGCAACCAAGTCAACCATCGAATCAAATGGCCTGACTATCCTCACATATTGTACTCCTAGCCCCTTACATACATCCGCTATGTCAAGTGGTGTGACTTTTTCCTGCATTCCAGTCAGACCTGTACCAGGATGAGGCTGCTGGCCAGTCATGGCAGTAGTGCGGTTGTCGAGAATCACGACACATATCGGGTGTTTGTTGTAGACTGCATTCACAATCCCTGGAAGGCCTGATGCAAAAAACGTGCTGTCACCGATAGTCGCTACCACATCTTGACCTGTCACCTGTGCTATCCCGCATGCAGTCGTGATGGACGAACCCATATCGAATAGGATGTCTGCGGTTTCCAGTGGCGGAGCAATGCTGAGCGTGTAACACCCTATGTCTGAGGGGTAGATTGCTTTGCCTCTTGTGGCCGCTCGAATGGCATAGTAGGTAGTTCTGTGAGGGCAACCGGGGCAAAGAAGAGGAGGACGCGGGGGCAATGGTGGAATCTCGCGGGCTTTTGCGTCGATTGCCTCCCAATCGATAGGGGTCTTACGATTGAGAATCTTGCTCAGTGTTTCAATGACAATGCGTGGGCTGTACTCGTACGTTCTTGGGAAGTAGCCCTGATTCTTGCCGAGTATGTCCACAGTTATTCTGTTTAATTGTGCTATCTGACGTACTTGGGTTTCTAGAAATGGTTCTAGCTCTTCGACAACTATGACAGTCGTATGACGTTGTAGAAATTCGGAAATCATGTGTTGTGGAATGGGGTGTGTCAGTCCGAGCTTTAGTACTTCGGCTTGAACATTCATCATGAAGAGTGCTTCGACGACATAGTTGTATGCAACTCCGCTTGCGATGATCCCAAGGCTTCCACTACCTGAAGAGAGATTCAATCGTGTTGACTCGGACATCTCCAGAGCCTTTTCCATCTGTGCAAGGAGCCATGGGTGCCGCTTGTATGCCACAGATGGTATTGGTACAAACCTGAATGGGTCCTTAATGAACTGGACCTTGTTCGGTCTCTCTCGTATTGGGCCTAGGTGTACCGGGGACCGTGAATGGTTGACTCGAGTAGTTGTACGAAATATCACCGGTAGTTCTAGCTGTTCAGAGATGTCGTAGGCTTGGAGAAGCATGGACTTGGCTTCTGACGGATCTGACGGCTCAAGCATAGGTGCGTTGGCCATCAAGGCGTAGAAGCGTGAGTCATTCTCATTTTGAGAGCTCCACATACTTGGATCGTCGGCGACAAGAATTACCATTCCAGCACGCACACCGACGTATGCCAACGAGAGCAACGGATCAGCTGCCACGTTTAGTCCTGGTCCCTTGCAGACCATCAGAGACCTCACTCCTGCAATCGCCGCCGCCCCAGCGACTTCCATTGCAACTTTCTCATTTGTGCTGAACTCGAAGTAGAAGTTTGGAATGTGTGGTGCCATAGCTGTAAGATTGTTGCCAATCTCACTGCTCGGAGTTCCGGGGTAGAGAGCAACTAGGCGTACTCCAGCTTCTACGACGCCACGTGCTATTGCTTCGTTGGCGAGCAGTAACACTGTTTTCCCGGGCTCGTTCTGCAGTAGATCCATTGCTCGAGTCAATGTGTGCAACCTCTTCGGGGGCCCTTAGAACAGACAACCACGCATCAGTCTTCCGGTACTTGACACGGAAACAGTACTTGCTTCATCCGAATTAACGACCACTTACCCTCCAATCGGCTTGACGTTAGAACACGTGTTCCAAGTTGACCACAACCCCTTCGTTTCCGATGGAAGCAATATGATTATTTGGTTGAACAGATGGCGAAAAGTATAAATAGAGGTTTATGTAGCTGGTGTTTATCTACATTTTATCAGATTCTAGAGAATCTCGCTGAAACATGTCTACTGCAGTGGTTGCATTGGAAGCCGAGGGGAGTAGGAGGTTTTTTGCCAAACAACAACAGCGCATCTCTGACCTCCAACTATTACCATTAGAACACGTGGTCTACTACGCTCGTCGGTTGCGTTTTCTACTGTGCGTCCGTCAGTACCTCATACACTCGCGTTTCAAGGATGTCCTGATACGTCTTAAACAGTGCATCAAACACTGATCTGTGCTCCTCTGGTACAAGTATCGCGGAATCCGTTACAGCCCTCGCACCTACACATTCGTCTAACAGTCCTCTTCTTCGCCCCTGTTTGATTCCTGCTCTTGTTCTCCAAGAATAGTCGAATCCATAGAGATCCTTCGTGAACGAAACCCTCCTTGCGTTTCTTTGCCGTGCACGTCTGCAATCATAGAGGTAGAGGTAATAGACCAAAGCGCTTGCCCATCACTGATAGCATATAGCTCTGCTTTGACTTCTAGTGTTACAATGCTCAGCATGGAAAGCTTAAAGCGCAGACAGATTCTCGCTCGAGTGCTCGGCTACAGCAGTCAGGGTACTTGTGACAATGATGTTTACACGGAGGGATCTTCGTGAATGTAATCGGTCTACGAAAGGAAGAGAAACTCTTCGAGAGCCGTGTTCCTATAATTCCGGAGCATGTGGGCGAGCTCACTCGCAAACACAAAATCAACTTCCTTATCGAACCGAGTGAACAACGTGCATTCAATGCTGAAGAGTACAAGAGCATGGAAGCCGACATGGCGCAGCTCAAGGGCGGTCCTGCCCAGGTTATTCTGGGCATAAAGGAGATGCCCGATGATTTCTTTGAACCTGCTAAGGTGTATCTGTTCTTTAGTCACACAATAAAGGGGCAACGTCACAATATGCCCATGCTAAGGAGCATACTAGATGCCAAAAGTACCCTAATAGACTACGAGAGAATTGTAGACGAAACTGGCAAGAGACTCATCTTCTTTGGCAACTGGGCAGGAATGGCAGGTATGTCGGACACACTGCATATTCTTGGCCAACGTTTCGATATCGAACGAATAAAGCCTAACCCCTTTCATATCATGAAACCTACCCTAGGACATAAGGACTTACACGAGCTAAGAGATGGCTTCAAAGCTTTGGCCAAACAGATTGAGAGTGAAGGCCTGCCCAGAAGCCTCGATCCGTTTGTGGTAGGTTTTGCTGGCTACGGAAACGTTTCGAAGGGAGCGCAAGAACTCTTTGACATTCTCCCCCACGAATCAGTCGACCCAGAACAAATCCACAAGGCACCCCGCAATCGTCATCTGCTGTACAAGTGTGTGTTTAGAGAGGAGGATATGGTAGAGCCAGTCGATGCACAGACGAAATTCAATCTCCAAGATTACTACGAGTATGGAACAATCAAATACAGAGGTACATTCGAACGCTACATACCCTATCTGACCGTACTCATGAACTGCATCTATTGGTCTGACAAATACCCTCGTCTAGTCACGAAGAAGTTCATTTCAGCTCATTGGGGTAACAAGCACCGCAAGCTTCGCGTCATCGGAGACATCTCCTGCGACATCGAAGGTGCTATCGAGTTCACCCTAGAAGCAACCAACCCGGGCGAACCAGCATTTACCTACCTCGTTAATGAGGATTGCACAGTAAAAGGCGTATCCGGGCACGGCCCTGTCGTCATGGCAGTGGACAATCTACCCTGCGAACTACCACGGGAGTCGTCCGCTTCATTCAGCTCAACGCTCGTCAAGTTCGTCCCGGCATTAGCAAATGCAGATTTCACGTTGCCATTCGACCGTCTCAATCTGCCAAGGGAACTGAAGGATGCGACCATTGTCTATCAAGGACAACTGACAAAGAACTACGAGTACCTGAAAGACCACTTACGAAAATAATGGAGGCTGGACAATGAAGACCGTACTATGTCTAGGTGCAGGGCTTGTAGCACGTCCTTACGTACACTACCTCTGCGAACATGGCTTTCATGTCATTATTGCGAGCAGAACAATGGACAAGATCGAACATGTGATACAAGGTTCCGATAACACTGAACCTGTCAAGTTTGACATAAAGACCGATGATCAGCTGCTGGATCAACTCACCTCAAGAGCAGACGTAGTCTGTTCACTGCTCCCCTACATTCATCACGTCAAGGCTGCGAGAGTCGCTATCCGACATCGAAAACCCTTCTGCACTACGTCGTATATTTCAGACGAGATGAAGACACTTGATAGAGAGGCTAGGGACGCAGGGATTGTCGTACTGAACGAGTGTGGTGTCGATCCAGGCATCGATCACATGAGTGCCATGAAGATTATCAATCAAGTCCACAAGAAAGCCGGCAAGATACTCAGCTTCACCTCATTCACGGGAGGTCTACCTGCACCTGAGGCAAACAACAATCCGTTTGGCTACAAGGTTTCTTGGACCCCGAGAGGAGTCTTGCTAGCCGGCAGAAACGATGCACACTTTCTCAGAAACGGCAAAGAGGTCATCATTCCAGGCCGAGACCTCTTTGACAACTACGAGATAACAGAGATTGCCGGTGCCGGTAGATTTGAGGTATATCCTAACCGTGACAGCATCTCTTACATCGACATATACGGAATCAGGGAAACCAAGACAATGCTGAGAGGAACCCTGAGGAATATCGGGTGGTGTAGCACGCTGAAGAAGATAGCCGATCTCGGACTACTAGACATCGAAGAGAGGTCTCTTGAAGACTTGACTTATGCCGGATTAATGCAACAGCTCGTTTCTGCCGGTGAATCTAATCTCCTCGACGCTGTAGCATCGACCACTAAGCTAACACCGACAGATCCAATAATCTCGCGTCTTCAGTGGCTCGGACTCTTTGCTGACAAGAAGATTCCCACAGGAACCACCACAAGACTGGATGCACTCTGTCATCTCTTTGAGGAGAAGATGCAATATGCTCCTAGTGAGCGTGACATGCTTATCATGCACCATGAGTTCACTGTCAAGTACCCAAACCAAAAAGACAGAATCACGTCCACACTGATTGACTATGGAATCCCGAATGGTGATAGTTCCATGTCAAGGACAGTGACCACTCCAGTAGCCATAGCGACCCGGATGATACTGGAAGGGAAGCTCTCACTCACAGGAGTTGTTCGTCCAACCGTGCCCGAGCTCTACGAGCCAATACTGAATGAGCTCCAGACCCACGGTATTCGGTTCAATGAACATACACAACGGCTCTGAAACCGCATCTCAGGGCCTTTCGTTCGTAGGGTCTTCCGGCGGCAGTTACTCCTTCACATGTACCTGTATAGCCTCTAGAATACTCTCTGCCCGAGCTATCTCCTGCTGAACTTCGTCCAGTTCTGTTCTCAGCCTGTATGTGTATCCCGAGCGATTCCCGAATCTCTCCAGATGTCCCTTTCCATCGTTCCACATGCGAGCGAGATAAGTTGAGGCTGTGCTCTTGGGCAGTTCCTCACTGAATGTAGTTTCATAAATCTCAGCCACATCAAGTGACGAGAACTTACCGTGTTTGAACGAGGCATATATGACAACCTGCATTCTCTCATAGTTGCTCAGCGACTCAAAATCGCTTTCACCGGTTGCGCTTTCGGCTGTTTCTGCCGCAGGCACAAAGCTGTACCCAGTACTGGTTTCTAGGAACACTCTGAATTTCCCAAGCATTTCCTCGACAGTACCCTTTACCTGCAGACTCGACTCTTCTCCACTAGACTCGTCAGAGATCACCACTTTGAAGTCAAAGGGTGACTGAGTCAGTGCGAGGATCTTGCGAAAACGGGCTAAGGCCTCATCAGGTCTGACATACTTACACTGAAAGATTTCCCGGAGACCTGGTCCTGAACTATACGTGAACTCGTACACGTAATTGGTTCTGTTGTCATCCGCCAACATTCACACCCGCCCTGTTCACAAGAGTTGATTGTGGCTCAGAGTATTCACACCTTTCAAGTTTCAAGAGCAAATAAGTGTGAGTGTGTGAATTGCGAATATCCTGATAATGACTGGATAGCATATTCGCTGTGCCGCAAGCCACTCCTACCAGTATCAAGAAGACGCAGGCCAGGTTACAACCGAAAGGAGCCATTGCAACACTATCCGTGCTCGCATTGCCTCAAATGCGTAATTCTCCACGTTTCCTACTATTCACACATTTAACAGCTCTGTGAATGTGTTTGCAATTCCTCATATGCCTTCTATCTCCGTTCCATAGGAAACGAGGGGGTGTCACCATTCACATAGTCAAACGACTTTATACGACCTTCATTGGTCAATATGCATCAACTTAGACCTATTTCGCCGAGTAGATTCACACAAAAGGCGCCATTCACACGTTTCGGGTGTGAATGACTGTTGACCCCGTGAATTGTGACACTATCCAATCGGTATTAGATAGTCGGAAGGATTCTCCCCCAGAACCAGCTGCGAGAAACCTTCACCTGTTGAAGCGACAGTGACAGACTCGAGTCTTCCTCGAGCCATGACATTTTCCCCATTGGACACTTGTTCCGTGAATCGTCCTCGATAGCTAATAATCTGTCTAAGCGTCGGTATCTGATTACATTTGACAATGTAGGCACAAGGAGTGAATATCGAGTCGTCATCATTTACGACCACACTCTGGACTGAACGGATTCCTAAGTTTCTGAACACAAGGTCCCCGTAACCATAGGCCATCTCATTCTTGAGCTTGACATTCCTGATAAAAAAGTCATAAGACTCGAACACCCCGTGAAGGACCTTCTTAGCCTCTATGACTGTAAGAAGCGCTTTCCAATCTGTGTTTAGCCCCCATCTATCAGCGACGATACGATCAAGCGCCGCACCGAAGTAGTGGCTCAAACCAGGAACTCGTTCAGCACTTCGCAGGAAGGAGAGGGCTCTCTTCGCAGCCACAGTTCCGTATACGACTAGATCAATGTCCGAACCCTTAACTGGCAATCCCGCAAGCTGTGATCCGCTGAGACCGATATCTGACCAATTCAAACCCGCCCCTTGCACGAGTATCTGAGACAGTCTGACTGATGCCCTCTGCAGGCCCGTGACGTTCTCGCCTTTGTCCTTGATGCCGCCCAAGCAGCTGACCGGGTCCAGTACACACGAGATGTGGTCAAGCGGGACAGTCTGTAGTCGTCTCCCATAAACCTCGTCGTACCAAAGATACTCTGGACGCTCATCTCTTAGATAGGCCTCACGGTCTTCAAGAGAGTAAACCTTCTTGTATCTCACCCCGTCGACCGAACGCCTATCACCATCACTGGTTGGGATATACCTAAGGTATGCAACCACACGGCCCGGGGGATGGGTGCTCCCCTTGACTTCAAAAACGTGGGCATCCCAAGTGACTATGAATTGGCCTTCCAGGAGATCGCTATTCAACCCAATCATCCTCTTGACATCAGATGACATTTAAAGCCTGTACATCACAGTTTCGATTATGGTCGGCAAGCTGGACATCAAGCCCGACTTCGGTGTGTTTGATGCATACCCTGATCTCGCATACTTCGATTCCGCGAGCACTGCCCTTGTTCCCAAGAATTCTGTCAAAGCCACTGCCGACTTCCTGAATACAATCGCTGTGTCATCACGCCGTGGTGCTCATAGACTGGCAGTCAAAGGCAGCACCATTGTGGAAAATGTTCGTACTTCTTTAGCCAAGTTCATGAACACGGACAAGTCACAGATTTCGTTCCATGCTACAGTCCCGTGCACTGTTGCATCATTTGCATACGGCTACGACTGGCATAGAGAAGGACGCAACCAGATTGTGATTGCTCAGAGCGAAGAACACTCCGTACTGGTCGCACTCCTCAGAGTGGCTCAAGTTCTCAACCTTGTTGTCAAGATTGCTCCTGTCGACCAAATGGGCATTCTAGACACAGAGGCATTAGAAACGTTAGTGAACCGACAGACTGGCATTGTTGCCGTTGGTCATATGGCCGCTGGTGTCGGTGTCCACAATCCTCTTCCCGAAGTGGCACACATCACCCATGAGAACGGAGCCATGTTACTCACGGATGCAACACGATCATTCAATTTTGGAAATGACCCACTCCATTCATTGGGGATGGACGTGCTCATCTCATCCGGCAATGTCAGTTTCATGAGTCCTCCCGGGCTCGTGATACAATGGATGGACAAGAACGTGGGCATGAGCCACGTCCCTGGAGTGATTGGTGGCTCTGCTATTGGCAACGTCACACCCCCCTCCTACGACATCGCGATGCAGCCTGACAAGTTCGAGTCAGGGATAATCAATGTGCCTGCAATCGCTGGCCTTGGGGCGGCACTTGAATACATCCGTACTCTTCAGCCAAGAGGCCTACTACAGCACATGGTGGCATTATCACGATATATGGCTAATCGGCTTGCAGAAACGGAGGGTCTTGTCGTGTATGGGTCGCACAACGACAGTTCCACCATATTCAGTTTCAACATTGCAGGAAACAACAGAATCAGCTGCCACGATGTTTCACTGTTTCTTGACCAGTCTAATGTAGCTGTCCGCAGCGGTCTCCTGTGTGCGCATCCTTTCGTGCAGTTTCTTGCCGAAGAGGGGGTCGTCCAAGCATCACTTCACGCTTACAATTCCCTAGATGATATTGATCGCCTAGCAGACTCTCTACGACTGATAGTTAATCAGCTCGTTTAGTAGACTCATACGGTCATCCCAGACCGAAGACAGGCGGATACATCACAAAGTACTGAACGACAACAGTGAGCAGAATACCGCTCAAAACCAGCTGCTTGCCCCTTGAGGCATTCACTTCCGTTAGCCATAGAATCGCCCCGACAAGAACAACGATGACCGATGAGATTCTGCCCACAAAAAGAAGGAACGCCCATATCTCTCCAAGGTGTTCGGCAATGATGTTTGCGAAGTCTACCAAAGGGCTAAGAATCCACAGTGACATGGCAATCCTCAGAGAGTAGTCTTGAACTCTGTATTTAAGCCCGCTAGAGGACTGTTACTGATTTGGCAAGGTTGCGTGGCTTGTCAGGATCGTATCCTTTCCTCAATGCAACATAGTAGCTGAACAGCTGAAGGGGCACAACAAAGGGTATCGTTGAGAACTCTGGTTCCACACCTGTCTGTATCTCGAAGTACTGACTGGAGAGACCGCAGATTTCCTCGTCCCCTCTCTCAGCAACAGAAAGTATCGATGCGCCTCTCGCCTTCATCTCCATGATATTTCCAATCATACGGCTCCTAGTCCCATCTCTAGGTACTACGAAGACCACCGGATAGCTGTCTTGGACCAGCGCAATAGGACCGTGCTTAGATTCACCAGCAGAATACCCCTCTGCATGATTGTACGCTATCTCCTTCAGCTTCAAGGCTCCCTCTTTCGCAGTTGCTACTGAAACACCACGGCCCAGAAAGAGGAAGCTTGGCCTGTCATAGTAGGTCGCGGCCAAAGTACGAGCACGTTCTTCATTCCTAGCTATGGTTTCAGAAACAATCTCGGGCAGCCTGAATAGACCTGCTCTCTTTTGAATGATAACATCATTCTCAATGAACTGCGTGGTTTCAGCCAAGGCTAAGGCAATTTGGGCTAAAGCTGTCAATTGTACCAAGAACGTCTTCGTTGCAGCCACGCCGATTTCCGGCCCGGCCTGTGTGATGACTGAGTAGTCAGCGGTCTGTGTTATGGAGCTTCCGACAACGTTTGTGATTGCAATGACTTTAGCTCCGAAACGCTTGGCATACTTGGCTGCCGAAATAGTGTCTGTCGTTTCTCCCGATTGAGTTATTGCAATCACGCAATCACGTGCAGACAGTCTGCCATAGACCGTATCAGAGAAGTCACTTGCAAGCTCTGGTACGGGGAGTATCCCTGCTAGTGAACCGAACATGTGCTGTCCTGCTACAGCCGCATGGCCCGACGTACCCATAGCGATCATATACACCCTGTCCGCATCGCGGATCATCTCCGCTGCTTCGGCAATGACCTCTCTGCGAATTCTGAGAGTGTTCTTCACTGCGTCAGGCTGCTCATGTATCTCCTTGAGCATGAAATGGGGAAAACCCCCCTTCTGAGCTTGATCCGCAGTCCAACTGACCTTGATTGCTTCGCGCTGTACCTTGGTCGCATCTGAGATCTTCTCTATCTCGACACCGTCTGCTGACAATGTCGCTATCTCACCATCTAGAAGGAGTATCATCTTGTTGGTCATGGGCAGAAAGGCCGGGATGTCTGAACTGATGTAGTGTACGCTCTCTTCCTCTCCGATGACAAGAGGGTTGCCGTCCCGCATTGCACACATCTTGTCGGGTTCTCTCGTTGTCATAGCCACTACTGCATAAGTCCCCTCTATTCGTAATGCCACCTTCTTCATCGCAGTCTTGAGATCTTGACCCTGGTTCATGAATTCCTCAATCATGTGAGGGATGACTTCTGTATCGGTGTCAGAGCTGAAGACGTGGCCTCTTGCGCTGAGCTCACTCCTGAGTTCGAGGAAATTGTCAATCACGCCGTTATGTACTACAGCTATCTGGTTATTGCAGTCAAAGTGTGGATGCGAGTTCAACATAGAGGGTATGCCATGAGTCGCCCATCTCGTGTGTCCAATTCCCATAGACCCCGGCAGATCGTCAAGGTTGAGCTTTCTATGCACCTCGTCAATGCTTCCTCTCTCCTTCTTCATGTAGAGATGACCGTCTGCAACTGTCGTTATCCCAACGGAGTCATAACCCCTGTATTCGAGTCGTTTGAGTGCTTGGTGAAGAAAAGGAGCCACATCACCCCGTTTCTGCACGACGCCTATTATCCCGCACACAGTAGGAACCTCCGTCGGGTGTTCTCACACTTGAGCAGTGCCTAGTCACCTCTGAGGGGTAAGACCTGAGATAAGCATTGGGACGGCTAACCTGTGAGTTCAATCTCAATGTACACAGAATCCGGTATCTTCACACGCATTATCTGCCGGATGGCGCGCTCGTCTGCATCGATGTCAATCAGCCGCTTGTGAATCCTCATTTCCCATTTGTCCCAAGACTCAGAACCCTGTCCACACGGAGTCTTTCTTGTCGGAACAATCATCCGACGCGTGGGTAGGGGAATTGGACCTGCCATCCTAACGCCTGTCTTGTGGGTGATTCGCTTAATCTGATTGCATACACCATCAAGGTACTCAGTGTTGGTACTTGATAGTCGAATCCTAGCTCTCTGAGTCATACCGGCGTCAACCCCGCATTAGGAGGCTTCCGCAACAGCGACTTTCGATTGGGATAAAAACATTGTCTTGTGTGTGGCTGAAACGTTGCCAACGAACAGTCTATGAGCGCGATGCCGACTGCCGACCAAGCATAGTCGCCGGGCAGATGCATGATTGCTTGATGCTGTTAGATTCTTTCATGTCTAAGCGTGTAGTTGTGTACAAAGAAAGAGAATCTCCATAAGTGGGAGCCATCACAAACGCCTCTTGGGTGCACGTATTGGATAGCCTGACTGTAGTCAAACTCGGTGGTTCGGTCATTACTCACAAGGATTCCAGTCCGCCGATGGTAAACACTGAAGCAATCCTACGCATAGTTCGAGAGTTGAAAGCCCGCAGAGGTAAACTGATTGTTGTACTCGGCGGCGGGGCATATGGTCATCAGCCAGCCTATCTATACGGTTTTGGTGATCCAAGCACTCCCAAGGAACGTCTGCTAGCAGGTGTTCCGGTAATTCGCCACAACATGACTCTCCTCTCACTCGAAGTTGAGAAAGCAATGCAGGATGTAAGCATTCCTAGAGTCGTATTTTCGCCTTTCTCATCCAGTCTGTTGCACAACGGCTCAATAGTGGCCTTTCCGACAGGTCTCATTCAGAGGGCTCTGGAAGCGGGACTGATAGTCATGACACATGGTGATGTGTGCTTCGACGACATTACAGGCGCCTCAATCCTCAGTGGTGACACCATTCTAGTCTATCTTGCAAAAGCGCTGGGCGCTAAGTCTATCTACGTCGGCACAGACGTCGACGGCGTATTCGAAGGAGATCCAAAGGAAGATCATGCTGCAAAACTCGTTCCGGTTATCAACAAGTCCAACAAGCAGCGCGTACTACTAGGTGTAGGTTCATCAAGGGCTAAGGACGTCACGGGTGGCATGGCGAGGAAGGTGGGTGAGCTAATGGAGCTTGAGGATAGCAAACCTGAGATTGCAATCTTCAATCTATGTATTCCCGGGCGCCTAGAGTCACTACTATCTGGCAAACCAGTAGTTTGCACAAGAATCACTTTCTGATAAATGGAAGGAAGTAGATGGTTCGACAGAAGTAAGTTCCTGCACAATCACCCCTGATTCACAGTCATCACTTTCCATCACATCCTATGACTGCCTGGGCCTCCTCAAATTCGTAGGCCACGAGGTTTGGAGGTTTTACAGCATCTTCATTCAGATATTCTGCGGCTGTCAATACACACACTGTCTGGGTGGACTTGCAGACGTTACAGACCGGGTCGTTGACAGACTGCAGAAGTGCATTGAGTTCCTGCTGGCTCGGAAAGACAATGTACGACTTCCTATCGGCACAGAGGTTGTAGTGACCATGATTTCGCAAAACCCGATCACTTGATTTGACAAGCTCTGCTTCAAGAGCCGCCACAGCCCTCTCCCTCAGCTCTACAATCTTTGAACCGCTGACGGCCCAAAGCCCTTCTTCGAGGTCCTGAAACACTTCCTTGTCCTTCACTCTCAATGCAACCAGCTTCTCATCCACCAGTAGCTCAGTCAGTGCCCGTCTTCCCTCATCTTCACTCATAGGAATCGATCTGCTTCTGACAGACTGGATTGCCGTTGTCTGGATGAAATCCAAGAGCGTGTTCCACCGAACTTGGCCCCCTGACAATTCCACAAAGTCTTGAATCGTTCCGAACCACAAACGCGTCTGAACTGCAGAAGCCGAAGATGGAATCTGCTCATGCATCACGTTTCTCAGATGCCTATCCACAGGCCTGTCGACCATATCAACAGTGCTGATCTCGCTTCGTCCGTCCGCATGTTTCTTCCTTCTCTTGAGCTGGGCTTGTACCATGCTCTCGAGAGAGCTTGGAAACGCAGACACGACAGTGACAGAGTCGAAGTCTTCACTGGCATCCATAAGTTCTCTCAAACGTGTGGCGGCAACACTTCCTCTTACAACGACGTAGAGCTCAGCAATTCCATTTCCCAAGCAATTCATACGATGTCGAATCCAGTCAAGCGTGCTCTCCATTGACGAAGCTTTCAAATGCTCAGGGATTATCACTACTGCCTTATCCTCTATCACAATATCTGGCTCATCAGTAGACGTCTTTTCGGAAGTGGCCATCTTTCCAAGTGCCTTCAATATGTGCTGGGCGATGGCCTGCCTTACAGCCTCTAATCCCTTCCCGGGCAGTGTGAACAAGAAACCTCCAGAAACCAACGGCAGCGACTCCCGTTCGATTGTTCCCAGACAAATAAGGTCGTGAATCAACTCCGTTGTGTCCTCGTTTCTGATTCGTGGGTCTAATGTCGTCAGGAAATGCTGCAGTTCATCATCTGTAGCAGCCCTCTGTGATGCAAGAAATGCAACAACCCTATTTGCCAGTTCACCGAGCCTATCAAACACCAAGCACTGATGTACGTTCTCCTCTGAAGCACCCAACTCAGTTCCAGCGGCTTCTGACGCAGACGCGGGCAATACCGGGTATCTCTCCACACCACTGTGCTCATCACTCATGCTGTCCGCTACTGAATCGGTGACATCTGAAAGCTGATCATCTGGTGATAAACGGGACTGTGGTATCACGCTGAATCGTGTTGTGACAATCTCAAAGGTTTCCGTCTGAGGCGTGACAATAAGTGCTCTTCCAACTTTCAGTATCCTAAGATAGCGCTCCTGCTCCTCGTTTAGGGACATGAACCTGCCCCCAACCGAGCTGTCGTATGGTAGTCGGAAAGTGATTTTTGTTGACGTGTTGGCCAGAATGTTGGAAGAAATGTTAGGCCTAGTTGAAACTACGATAACACCCTGTCCAGTTGCTCGCTGTAACATGACCATAGATTCACCAGTGGTAACGTCCGCAGCGGACTGTCGCGTATAGCTCTCCGGCACAAGGTTGCTTGCCTCTTCCAAGACGACAACATGTACAAGTTCGGGGGTGATGCCACGGCGCATCGCACCATCGAAGATGCGCTTTGCAACGAGATTGTAAAGCAACCGCGCCGCATCCATCCCACCAACCCTTGCGACATATCGTAGGTCGAATATGACTCGCCTGTCAAGTAGAGCTGACATCTTAACAGCATTAGGTCCTCCGCAGAGTATCGATCCAAGTGGTTCACGCGAGAGTATCTCAAGGCGATTTAGCAGTGCATCTCTTGTCAGGCTTCCTGTGCGGTCATTGCCCGCAAGTTCATTAACTGTGTCAATCAATGCATCTACTGAGTTGCCCCGCCTGTCTTCCCTAGCAACCTTCAGAACAGACTCCCTTAGCAGCTTCTCCATTGCAGGCGAGAGTTCGGTTGATGTTCCCATCTCCTTAAGCAGTTCTCTGAGGATGGCGAATGTTGTGTATGCGTGTCTTTCACCTGTGTCCACTTCTGGGTCCATCATGTCTATCACAAAAGAGGGATCCAATCCCGGGCGCAGAATCATGACTTCGTCGTTAATATCCACGAGGTCACTGTACTCTGACCCCTTAACGTCAAAGATCCACCATGGCACATTGGTCTTGAGAGTCAATTCGGCCATCAGGTGTTTCACCAGAGTTGTCTTTCCCGTTCCCGTGGCTCCCATGACAGCAACATGCTCTCTCAGCCACTCCTTCTTCAAACCCACTCTGTTGAGCTGTCGTCCTCCATAGACGGTCCATCCAATGAAGAGTTCATTGTCGACTAGCTCTCTTGCCGGGACTGGGAAGCTAGGTGTCTGTATGGCAGAAACAACTGGCACACTCTGCACTGGAGTGTTCACGAACGCGGCAAGTCTACCCACATGCAGTTTCCGGGGTTTGAAATGGCGTCTTGTAAGCAGTTTCCAAGCCATGCCTGTACCGACCCTCATGTCCCTTACGAGGACACGACTATCCCCACCCCAAATGGATATGGCAAGTCCCATCACCCCCTCCTGAGCCATCTTCAACTGAGTTGCGCTTGGGGCGCTCACAACGACATATACAGTTGAGTTGAACCAGCTTTCATTGCCCTGCACTTGTTCGTACTGATCCAAGAGGTTTTTTTTCGCGGCTTGATCGACCAGCGAGTCCTCTCGCTTTCGCTCTCTCTCGCGAATGGATCTCCACTGACCCTCCATTTTCCTTCTCTCTCTGCCAGGTTTGGCACTGGAGAAGACACAGGTCAGACTCAAAGAAAACCCCTGTTTCAACGCGGTGGACAGGAAAGTGCCAACTTGCGATGATGAAGGTGAGGGTGCCACTCTAGGGGCACCAGTGAACACCATTAGCGATTTCTGGAGGTCGGCTTCACCGTGCAATCGACTCTCCAGCATTCCTTCCTCGACAACGGATTCGGCCGCTTTTCCCAGAGCATCGCCCCTCAATTGATGTAGTTCAAGATTGACTAGAGACGCCAGAAGGATTGCCTCTGTTCTCGTCGCCTCTCTCCTCAGGACTTGCATCATTTCTTCCAAGTGGCGACCGGTCATACTAATGAAAAACCTCAGAAACGGTTCTCCCTTAGCTAGTCCGGCCTCATATGCCACCGTGACTCTGTGATCCATACCTGCGCGTAGAGCCAATAGCATCGCCGTATTGTACTTAGGTTTGTCATCGGGTCCACACTCCACCGATCCTGGTGCAGATGTGATTTCAAGACAGCACATCGCAATCAAACGGTTTCCTAGACAGACTACAAGGAACTCATCTTGCACTGAGGATGATATGCCTTCAACAAGAGTTCCTAGACATGCCAAGACTGCTCCTGCAGAGATTGGCACTCCACAGACCAGAATCTCTACCAGAAGTTTCGACGGAACAGTGGGCTGTTCGATGAAACCGGCTAGTGGAAGCATGTAGACCACAATCAGATACAGGGCACATGCCACTGCTCCAAACGCATAGACTGTTCTAATCCAATGCCCACAATTCAACATGATTCTATCTGCGATGTTTCTCCTGTTGTTTCCGGGTGTGCTAGTGCTCATCATAAGCAAACTTCACGACCGCGCCACACTGTCGAATCATGATTCATCTGGGAATGCCAATTCCAAACACCCTGTGCCAGTGTCTGCAATTTGAACTCCCCCGCGACTCTTCCTCTGTCGACACATTGGCGTTCAGTTTTCAAGTGTTGTGACTAACTGGAGTCGCTGTTCCGTTGGTCACGTGAACAGATTGGAGATGGCTAGTTTGCAATGGTTCTAGGAGGTTAAAAGACACGCTCCACTAACGAGAAAGCAGTGGATTGGATGAGAAACAGAGCCGTTTCCGAACAGGACATTGCCAGTTCAAGCGACGGACCAGTAATATCAATCCGATTCGTCAGAGGTACGCCCCGGACTCGATTGGGACCAAGGGGGCAAGACGACAAACCCTCCTGAGGCATGCTCAATGAGGAATGAGTCTGTTCTTATTGGAGCTGCATTTGCCCTGATGCTCTTCATGTTTGTAGCCTGCACAGAAACAGCGTCTGCAGAAGAAGCGTCTATCTGTCGGGGTGACGTTGCAACCATCACCATTATCTTGCTCCAGAATGGCACCTATGGAAACCCTGTTTCCAACCAACCTGTGGAATTCTTCGATCAGACCCTTGATGTGTTCTTGGGTTTGGCCCTGACTGGTGTGGACGGGCACGCCCAGTTCGAATGGTCGCTACCATTAGACCATCCCCTTGGGCCGACCATCATTAATGCCACCTATCGTGGTAACGAAACCCTAGCACTCGCTCCTTCATTCCAATGGACATCGATTACTGTTCTCTCCCCAACAGAAATGGATATTCGAGTCGAACGGAGCGTTATCTTTCCCGGGGATGTCCTGCCATTCACAGTCCTACTCTTGAACGATATGGACCTTCCACTGCCGTATGCACAACTCACTGTGTTTTGCAACAGAATGCCAGTCGTGTCCGGGGTAACGAACTCGTCCGGTTGGGCCCGGTTCACTGTACAGTGCAACGACTCATGGGCTTGTCTTGGAGAGAATGAAATCCGGGTTGTCTATGAACGAAACCTGACAGCCTTCAACGAGGCGGTAGCAGAGTCATTCATGATCACGATTGAGCAAGTTTCCACAAGCATCGAAGTTGCAGAGCCCCCTCCGGAGTCGTATGGGCTCAATGATACTCTGCTTACAGATTTCATTCTAAAGTCCGACGATGGAACACTACCTGGGGCCAGACTTCAAGTTTCTCTGGACGGAGTTTCTCTTGCTGTTGTCTTGACTGATGAATCTGGTACGGCATATGTGTGCCTAATCATAGACGCCAGATTCAGTCTAGGTCCTCATACATTGACCATCGAATATCCGGGCAGTTCCCGATACGCTTCATGTTCACGTGAGATATATGTCACCGTTTCAAGCATTGCAACTATTCAAGTCACTCTTCAAGAGCCTGTCATTATCAACACAGACAGCAACATCACCATTGAAATCGGGGATCTGTTCGGCCGTCCGATACCGAATGCTACCGTCATTCTACGGGACCTAGTTAGCAACGAAACCCTTGCCAATGCTGTCCCTGCTGGCAAGACCTCTGTAGGCTTCAGCCTCCGCATTGTAGGAAGAAGCGGAGCTAGGAGCTTTCTTGTCCGCATTATTGGAAACGAGCACATCATGAACAGGACTTATGCATTCAGTGCCTTTGTGTGGTCTCGTCCTGACTTGATACTAGTCAGAAGCACCATCAGGGGGTATGCTTCCCCCAATCAGCTGGTAACACTCGAGGTCAAGCTATGCGACTCCCAAATGGCCTACACTGGCACACTTGTGGAAGCTTGTATAGACAATACAACAGTCGTTTCCCGTGCATTCACGAATAGTTCTGGCCTTGCGGTCATTCAGATCAAAGCTCCGCAGCTTGAAGGTCCGTTCGATACATGGATTGTCTACCGAGGCAATCTGACTGCCTTTAGAATGTCTAATGCTCTGCACTATAGTTTCATCGTTAGCAGAACAGTCCCACTGGCGATTGAACTGTACCACTACGCAGTCATTTTGCCACTGCAACAGCTCGAGGTTGTCTTAATGGCTTGTGCTCTCAATGGATCCTTGCTAGAGGGGGTGACAATAAACTATGAATGGCTTTCCGTTCGAGGAAGCGCAGAGAGCACGCATGGTGGCTTGTCCCAACTGTACCTGCCAGTACCTGGATATCCGGGTTCGTTCAATCTCTCCTACTGGACCGAATCCTCTTCATACATACTCTCATGTATCGGACACTTCGTCATCAATCTGAATGGAACTGAAGTTGCAGCGGCTCAAGGTGTCGGCATCACTGGTATGACAGCAAGCATATGCGTTTCACTAACACTGGTGGCTATACCAATCATCAGAAAGAGGTACCTGCTGGACTGAAATCCCAATGGTGCTCCGGCCGGGATTCGAACCCGGGTCTGGGGATCGAGAGTCCCCAATGCTGGGCCGGACTACATTCGGCCGCACAACGAATCTGACTCGGTGCGTCTACCGGAGCTTGGGCTGTGCCAGCCCGGAGCGGGCCATCACCCTCTACGAAGCAAATAAGGCTTTCTCTGCAAAGACGCGGTATTTTCGATTTGAGAGGGATGCTGGCAAAGAACTACGGTCTATCATTGAGCGAACCATGGATGGTTTCAGAGCACCAGCCACGTTTCCGATTCGTTTCAACCTGGCTTGCTCACTTTCAATGACAGCCGATTGAATCCAAACATTCAAGCGGCCTCGATCTGCTTACCGTGACTGGGTGTATCATGGACCGAATAGCTGGGTGAGACTACTCCAGCTGTCTTGGAGGAGCTGAAGCAGACTGCTCACAACACCTTGTGCCCATCCTGTTGCCTCGAGGATGACTGCTATTATGATGGAAACAGTGACCACAGCTAGACCAAGAAGCAGGCTCTCCTCTACCAAGGGTCCTCCAATCTCATTGTTCTTCAGCTCAGTCTGCTTCGTCATCTCACAAACCTATCCAAGGGTTCTCTTCGAGGCTATATTAAGTCCTCATGTTCTTGGCCCGGAGATAATGCGCCCTCTCAGCAAACCCTAACATACTCCACCAGCACAACTTAGTGTGTCAAAGGCTGGCCAACCGTGTGCAAAGGCGACATTTGATGTCGTTTCAGCCCCGGTACACAAAGGGATGACCGTTTTTCCATAGCCGTTCCCCTATGAACATAGTAGTGTCCATACCGGACCCGCCAATTTCGTTCTCAAGTTCATGAAGCAGCCTCTCATAGGCGGGCATATGACTTTGAATGCTTTGTTCCCGGGAATGAATCACAAATGCTCCATCCTCCCCCCACTTCGGGATTCTAGGCTTAGGCAGCTGACTTGACAAGACCGTATTCAGCCCCACGAATCTCAGTAGGCCATCAATAACCTGTCTTCTCACTTCAACAACCTCTTTGAGTCGTCGTGTAGCTTCTCCTGGTGTGGGCCGCTCCATAGTGACTATGAGGTCCATAAGTGCAACACTCGACTTGTCAATGCCGTGATCCGATGTCCAGCGAGAAATGAGGCTTGATGCAGAGTCACTATGGCACGTCTGCATCGTATGAAGACCAGCCGCAATTGCCTGAAACAAAGCACGACTGTGTTCTGCAGTCTGAATCTCGCCAAGAACAAGATAGTCAGGTGATCTGTGAAGGCTCTTGACAATCTCCTTGCTCTTGTCAAATCCGGGCTCGTTCTCGTCTACTGGATCGACCCTGATTCTTACTTGGTGATAGCCTTTGATGGCCCTACTCTCGACGGCATCTTCAATGTAGACTTTTCTCCAGCTTCGTGGCGTGGTCATGTCCAGAGCATTCAGAAGAGTAGTCTTCCCGGACCCCGGACCACCTGTTATCGTAATGTTGAACCTAGCAGACACAGCAAGCAACAGTATCGCTGCAGCCTCCATACTCAGTGTGCCGTTGCGAACCAAGTCTGCTACCGAATATGGGCTCCTACGGGCCCTGCGCATCTCAAGGTGCAGTCCATCTGGACTCAAAGGTGGTAGGCTCAGAGAGAGCCGCAGGGCCGCATCACAGACCGACATCTCTGTCTTGAGTGAGGGGTTTCTCCGGTCGAGATGGAAATTGCTCTCAGCCCTTACCAGTGTGACGATACGATCAACATCATCTTCGTTGAGGGTCGTTGTCGAACAACACCTTCCCAAACGCCGATGGTCAAAGTAAATCTGACTCTCCGGCCGGTCTAGGTAAACTTCCTCTACCTCGTCATCCAGCAGAATCGGAAGGAAGCATCGGAGGGCTGTTGATCGATGTGCTATGATCTCTGCGATTCTAGTCCTAGTGATAGTGCCTACCTCTGGCAGTGAGTGCGAGATTCTCGCTGCAACGATTCCGGAAATTCGTGTAAGTCTGGTGTTGATGCTCTCCCTGGACAGAAACGGTGTATTATCAAACAGACTCCTGTCGGCACCCAATTCATTCAGTAACGTCATTTCAAGGCGAGTTCTAACAAGTGGGACCGCTTGGTGAAGCAGACCTGAACTGGATCTACACTCACGAAAGACTGACAGGTAGGGCCCAACAAGATATGCTTCAGATACCAGCTGAATCGTGTCAAAGAAACCTTGGTCCTCAATGTAGACTGATTCCCAGCCCTCCGATTGCCAAGGTGGCTCGTTGAGCAGTCTTCCATCGTGTCCTCCAAGATGAACTAGGCTCTTCTCAGGTTCGACGACCAAGACCTTGGCTCTCCGGCCATCATCAGAACTGTTCAAGGCTAGCTGTCTGCATGGCCCAGGCTCTGCATAATCACATTCTGTGCACCGTGCCTTGGGGCATACGACAACAGTAACCAAGTGTTTTACCACATGGATCCAACTCCATAGCATCGGATGTGAATCGAATCCGCAAGCCTGAAGCTGCAAACAGCAACCGTTTGTTTCGTCAAGCGGCAGATACAAACTAAGCTGCCGGCCTCACCGATTTAAGGCCCCTCAGGTGATAATCCGAAAGGAGGCATCTTCAGGTGGTACCTGCTCTGGTGTCATGAAACAAGGCTCAGGCAGACAATTCTGGGGCCTTCGTGGTACCTTCGTCCAAGATTTTCTTTATCATCCCGTAGTGGTCGCGGATGCTATACTCTGCCACTTCTGTCGCGTTGGAAACCAGTTTCTGAGTCAACACAGAATGCCTCCCATGCTCAATAGCCACTATCCGGTCACTAGCATAGGCGACCGAAACAACAAATATGAACGGGTTTCGACCACCTCTCCTTGAGGCCGGTATGAGATCGAGGACTACAAACATTTTGTTCCTCATGGCGTTCTCATATTCCTTGGAATCCCATTCTCTCAACTTTGCTTTGCCAACAACCTCCGGACTATTCATGAGCATCGACAACACCCTAGGGATGTAATCCTCGGGCTGTCTCAGATCTGGTGCATGACCTGTCACAGACTTGAGTCGCATCGCTTCGCGGACCATTGCACGCACATTCACTCTGTGCCCGCACTTCTCAAAGACATCAGCTATCTCCTCCAGAGTTATCGGAGCTTCGTCCTTGAACTCACGTACTGCCATCAGCAGACATACGGCCATTAGGAGAATGTTATTGGTGATTCTGTCTTTTGCATCTGAGATGACTTTCTTGTAGAGATACGCAGTCCGATCGCGTACCTGATCGCTCAGCATTAGTGATTTCGAAACATGATTGAGCGTTCTGAGTGCCCGGTACTTTGCCTCACTCCTCCCGATTCTTATGCGTGCACTGTACACAGTCTTCAGTCGTTTGAATCTCTTCTGCGCAAGGCCGGACAAGGCTTGACCGTGAGCATCTCGGAAATACGTGTCCTTGTGAAAGCCCATGTAGCTTCCAAGCCCGTCTACAATATGCATTCTGTTTCCCAGTGAAACATACATGGCTGCATCCGGAGTTTCGCCATGTTGTTCCTCCCCCATCTGGTAAGTTGGATGCACATATTCCCTAGAAACCACAAGTCCACATTCGGTGCATACTATGTGCCCCTGACTGGTCACCAGTTGCCCCGAACAGTCCGGACAGGACCATGAAGAGGTTGCGAGCTGTTCACCTGTTTCATTAACCAAGGGCTGTACCACAGGAGACACTCATCATTCGAACCCATAACTGGATTCTAGGCGCTCCTGTTCTCTTCACAAGGCATGTATGTCTGCTCCATCGAACACGCATGGCTACTAAGCAGTTGTTTTCACCCTACCGAGAAAGGGGGGTTTCCGAAACTACTGCATCTTCCGACGGACGCTTCTCAAGTGATCATGATATAGAACGTATTAGATGCGAAAGTCTTGCTCTGTGAGGGCGTTGGCTTAGCAATCCCAAGCACAACTCTAAGGCCCCCCAAAGATCCCAGTACCTCAAGCCCTTTGTTCTCACTTCTCCGGAAGACGGTGCCCTCACCGTACAGCCTCGCCTGTTCTCCCTTAGGAATAGCCTTGGAGTCAATGACCACATCAACGTGATCCTTGACACCAAACCTACTGGAAAGCGCTTCTGGAAGTTCAATCGTCAGTGTTGCACCATCACTCTTGGACGACACCTTCAAGAGCTTGAGCCTCTTAGTGTCCGTTTCCCTGATCAGTTCGATGATGGCATCCTTGAGCCTGACACCCATAACCCTAGCACATCCAGTAGATTGAGTCTTCGTGGTGAGCGGCCGAAGGCATTGAATTAAACCTGTCGCTGTTCTCTTGTGCCGTTTTTTAGGCACTGCAGTGACAGTTGTTCGGTGGGCCCGATGCTTCCGAAACTGCTAGCCATACTATTCCTGTCCGTGGCAATGGCATCCTACTTTGTGGCACCGGTTTCGGCGTTCTATTTTGAACTCTACTACTTCGAAACCGACAAGATGGTGTACGAGGTCGGGGAAACAATCGAGATGGTCGTCAAGGTCGCTGCTGAGTTCAGCGAAACTGGGTCATGTGACGCCTATTTCGCTGTTGTCAGAAGTAACGACTCCGTGACTGTCTTCTATGACGGCTACAGCATCCCCTCTGAGTCTGGTCTTCGCTTTCTGACTTCGCCTTACGTCATAATGCCCCGTGACATCACCCCGGGAGTCATTGGCGCGAAAATGCAGGTGGTCTTTAACATCGTCGTATATGACGAGTATACCCAAGGCAATCACACGCAAATCGAGGTTGATGTGAAAAGAGGTCACCTAACAACGTTTCCTGAAAGCCCACTGTCGGTTGAGTTCGGGACCAACACGACAGTTCTGCTGAGGATAGCAAGTCCACACAACAACAACGTGGTTCTATCCAACGAAACCGTTTCACTCTACGTCCAGAACCCAGACGGTTTACCAGTGTTTCAAGCGGAAGCATCGACAGACTCACAAGGTCTGGTGCAGTTGAATTGGACCAAATCCATGGGTCCACCAGGGGTATACAATCTGACTATCAATGGAGCCGGCACTGCTTCATTCCTGCCGTTTTCGGAATCGCTACAAGTCACTGTGCAACTTGGAGCATCGAGTCTGGAAGTACTGAGTGCCACGGAACAGGTCTACTGCCAATCCTCCGACTGTACTCAAACAGAGTTCGCGAAAGTCACGGTTGAACACTTCAGCACATCGCACTCTCCTATCTATGATAGCGAAGTGCAATGGAATGCATCATTTGGCTGCGGGTTCATGAACAATCTAGGGAACGGGACCTATAGTGCACTAATCCCTTTCAGTACCGGACCCGGACTGTATACCATTGGCCTCACAGCGACAAATGCTCTTTATCAGATTGCTGCGAGGACAGTTGTCATACGAGCCAATAGCAGACCACTATTGGCGAACGTCACACTGCTCTCTGAAGTAGTATGCGGCACGCCATTCCAAGTCCGAGTGCTAATCGCGGACGGGTTGAGCGGAACCCCAGTCGGATCACTTCCGTTCACACTCGGGGTTACAGTGGGTAACGAAAGCCTGACCATAGTAGAGGGTGCCACCAACTCCTCAGGTGCCCTGCAAATCACAAGGTACATACCAACCACATTCTGGGGTACCGGGTTTCTATCTTTGATTATCCATAACACAAGCCGCTACAGCGATCTATCGGAAACACTACCGATTGATGTCCTATACTGTCCTAAGGTGTCGGTTCAAATAGAAACCCCGATTATGGTGAACCATGATGCAGAAGTTCGCCTGCTCCTGTTAGATCCCATTGGATCTCCGGTCTTCGGTGCAGTAGTCGAGCTTCATACTCCCGACAATGTCACAGCGGTCATGAACACTACGAGCTATGACGGTACCACACTCCTCCGCTGGCGAGTTCCTCTAGGAACTGGCCTTGGAAACCAGACTCATTCGCTAGTGATACACAGAAACGGTGGAAGGTTCATCAGTCATACAACGAGAGACTTGGTGTTCATGGTTCTTTGCCCACTTTTTCTTGAGCCTTTCAATGGCACACTGCAGGTCATACGGGGTCACAACGTATCTATTCGACTCACAATGGTGTCGGAAGGACCCAAGTACCAACTAATCGACCTTATGCTCCGAAGCAATGACAGTTCATTGACAACTTCAGCTGTGGTTTCCACTGACACCTATACGGAAATCACGCTGACGGCGAACTCAAGCATCGTTCCGGGTCCATACGTGGTCTATGCAGAAGTCCTATCCGGGCCATTTGTCATATTGAACCAGCCTCAGATCGAAGTCATTGTCATTGGGACTCTACAAGCGAGTTTCACCATTGTTTCGGCATTCTATGCTGAAGCCCTCGTTGTCAATCCTATTGTGAGGGATGACACTGATAGCACACCAGAATCGGTATCGGCAACCTTGTATTTCATTGATTGCGGACTTCAGATCTCCTTGGATCTGGCTCTTCCTCGTATGGCATGGTCCATTTCACTGCCCCTTCAAGTGGCCCCCGGAGCTCAGAATGTCACAATCGAGATCAGCCTTCCTTGGTTTGTCGCGGCACATAGGTCTATTCTCGTATTTGTATGGATGCGGACAAGAATGGTGATCTCAGTATCGACCTACAAACCAAACAAGACTGGTTCTGTCGTTGGGCTTGAACTGGTTCAAGTCCCTGACAGCACATCGAGTAGCTCCCCCGGTTCAATCATAAGTCCTCCACCAATCTTGTTCAATGGCACGACTTCAACCTTGTTGCCCACTGCACGAGAAACCTCTCTCACAAGCTGTCCGAGGTTGAGCTCTGGCACTAACAACCTGTCGACTGTGTCGGCAAACTGCCTCACTTCCGAATCAGGGAACGGCCATACAGTTCTAAGCCTCAAGGAACGGACCGACAAGGAACTCGTTCTGTTCACTACCACTTCTTCCACAGTTCTCGAAGTACTTCCGAAGGAAACTACCCCCCAATCCGCTGTCTGGGGCCCTGAAACAACCACATCAGTCAGAAGGGCGCTCTCTCTCAGAATCTTGTCCGTCAGTCTCCGCACGAGCCTGTCGTGAGTTCCCGGGTCCGAAGTCATCCTGAGCCCGTTGTTGTCGTGGGTTGAACCAGTCACGAGCAGATTGTGTCCATCACCAAACCTAGGCATTACTGCGTGCCCGCTCTCATCAATGCCGCCATACGACGGTTCTCCTGTCCGTGCGAATCTTCTCCGCACTGTCACATCTCTGTTCTTTGTGATAACAACCCTCTCTCGAGAGTGAGCCACAATCTCGTCGGACAGCAGTATCGTTGGGTGTCTCAGGCGTTCAGACAGGAAGAAGGCCTTCAGGGTCAGCTCATAGGTTTCTTCTGCTGAGCTGGGGGCAAGCACTATGCTCTCGTAGTCCCCATGAGATCCCCATCTGGCTTGCATGACATCTCCTTGGGCTGCCTTAGTGGCTTGTCCTGTGCTCGGGCCTGCTCTCTGGACGTCTACGATGACACAAGGTGTCTCAGTCATGATGGCATAGCCAATACCTTCCTGCATCAGGCTGAAACCCGGTCCCGAGGTAGCAGTCATTGAAAGGAGTCCACCCCACGAGCTACCAATGATGGCGGAAACTGCCCCTATCTCGTCTTCCATCTGGAGGTACGTACCCCCCACTCGTGGTAACCTTTCAGCCATGATTTCGGCAATCTCAGATGCTGGTGTGATTGGATAGCCAGCAAAGAAGCGGCAGCCCGCAGCTATGGCTGCTTCAGCACAAGCTTGGTTCCCTTGCCAGAAGTAAACCGACCCGCCTTGGCCAGACATTCTTGGGACTCTCGATGCCTGCGTCGTTCTAGTGTTAAGATAAGACTTCTGCAATAGCTCCCCAGTCAAGTTGCCGAGAAGACTACGATGCAGTCACATCATATGAACCGCCAGTCTTGAGAAGGATTAATCGCAATCCTAGACTTGGATACCAACCAACACCAATCGGCGTTCAGTCTTTGGTGTCATTGAAATGAAACAAGCACAGCGATTTTTGCCGATAGTCTTTTATCAAGCACACTATGTGCTGCTAGATCGAGCGGCCATGGTCTAGTATGGTCTAGGACGGGAGCCTCCCAAGCTTCCAACCCGAGACGGTTTCATTGACAGTGACCGCGGGAGTTCAAATCCCGGTGGCCGCACCATCTTCGTTCGCCACGCTTAAGGGGAAGTTCTACAGACGTGATTCTTGGCGAGTGATGACTGTCATGACCCCGATGAGTCGATTAGGACGATGATATGGATCTTGAGTTAAGAGCTCGCCACTATTACTTTCGGCTACCTCTACTGTCCGTGTGCATTTAATCGTACACCACGCACAATGCTTTTAAGTTTCCAACGCGGCGTCCCAGTCGGACTGCAATGTCTCGGGACTATGTTGAGGACGAGCTAAGCCGACACAGTGTGTTCAAGTCAGAGCAATTCCTGTCTGTCGACTATGTCCCTGAAATACTTCCTCATCGCGAATTGGAGCTGAGAGCTCTAGCTCAGAGCTTCAAGACAATCATAACATCACCCGGTCGGACCAGCCAGAGATTCATCGTGGAGGGGCCTGTTGGCACTGGAAAGACAGCAGTGACTAAGAGGTTCTCGGAGCAAATGGTCCAAGCGGCCAACAGAAGAGGCATTCGGTTGCACAAACTGCATATCAACTGCCGAGTGAACAAAACTACTAACCTAATCTACATGAAGATGCTTCGTGAGTTTAAGCCGATGTTTCCTCGTAGAGGGCACTCGCCTGCCGAAATCCTCCAAATGGTCTTAGAGGTTCTCGACTCTGAAGACGAGTATCTCCTATTGATATTGGATGAGCTTGACTATTTCATTAGACAGAGGGGCACAGACATACTCTATGACCTCACGCGACTTATGGACGACCGACTCAATGCCCCACAAAGGATCTCAATGATTGGAGTGGGACGAAACATCTCAGTTGACGAGAGTATGTTCGATCATAGTATCCTCAGCACTCTCCAGCGCAACATCTCACACTTCGACAAATACGACTCTGAGGCGCTGCACGACATTCTGAGAGACCGTGTCATGTTGGCATTTGAGCCGAACACGGTCATGGACGAGGCTCTCCAAGTCATATCCGACATAGCATCCGAGCGCGGCGATGCAAGGTATGCTATTGAGCTATTGTGGCGTGCAGGCAAGCAAGCCGATCGCGAGGGCTCTAAGGCAGTTTATCCAGACTACGTACGTCAGGCCAAGGCCGACACACACCCTGAGCTGAGGAAGGAGGTCTTCACCTCTCTCCCGCTACAGACCAAACTTCTCTTGCTGGCTGCAAGCAGGCATCTGAAGGAGATTCGTAGTGCCTATGCGACGATAGGAGAGGTGGAGGACATGTATCACACAGTGTGCGAAGAATATGGACAAGAGCCAAGAGCACACACCCAAGTCTGGCAGTGGGTCCAAGACCTCAGTGCTCATGGAGTAGTCGACACAAAGCGGTCTGGACAAGGTCAGAGGGGCCAGACTACGCTCATTGGTCTTTCGGACGTTCCTGCGGACATGCTTGAACGTTTCCTTGTAGATCTGCTCAAGTGACTATAGGAGGATGCTTGAATCATTATGAATCCCGCTTCTGGTCTGCGAATACCGATTGAAGATCTGTTCTCCTCAAAAGGACGCGTGAGAATCCTCAGAGAACTGGCCATGTCAGGTGAGCTGAACATATCGGAGTTGTGCAGAAGAGCTGGACTGAACCACAGTTCAACAAAGGCTCATTTAGAGGTACTACTGCAATCCGGATTGATTGAAGAAAAGACATTCGGCAGAATCAAGATCTACCGATACCGCGTCGAAGACCTGAGAGCGCGTTCTCTGAAGAACCTGTTCGACCTGTGGTCAGCATAAGAGGTCCAAGAGCAGGATGACCGCCTACTTGTGCCGTCTCTTCTACCTTGGCAACAACTATCATGGTTCTCAGTGGCAACTAGGACTACGTACGGTCCAGGGTGAGCTCATAAGTGCGGCTGCAAAGTGGAGTGGGGAAGAGCATTCACCAGCCACAATCCAGTTATCAGGACGCACAGACGGAGGGGTACACAGCATAGGCCAGATAGCAATGATAATGTCTGGGGTACCACTAGACATCAACCAGATCAACAAACACCTACCGGACGATATCACGCTCTGGGCTTATGCAGTGGCCCCGCCCGGGTTCAAGCCACGTCATAGCGTGCTTATGCGTCACTATAGATACTACCTCGACACATCGGACATGAATCTTGACGTGCCATCAATGCAGAAGGCTGCGCAACACCTCATAGGGTCACATGATTTTGCCTTGCTTTCAAAGCCAGATGGCGACAGATCCTCTAGAGCAACACTCCTTAATGCCAGTATAACGGAATCTGAACACATGCTGACATTGGACACGTACGGAACTAGTTTTCTATGGAAGCTCGTGCGGAAGATAGTGTCTCTGCTCATTCACATTGGCACAGGTGAACTAGCCCCCGAAGTTGTCCCTGAAGTCCTTCAGGGCCATACAGTGATACGCAGTGGGATTAGGCCTGCCGTACCCGAATGCCTTGTACTCATCGAAGCAATCACACCGGTTCGTATGAAATGCAGCAAGCTGGCAGTGAAAAGAGTCCAGAGACAGATACACACCCAGTTGGGATTCCTTGCGAAGTCCACTAGGACCTTGTCTGCCTTGAGTGAGGACTTTCTTTTGAAGCAATTGATGCCCTACTGACACCAAGCCACTTGGCAAGTAAGTTGCCAGATTTCGGATCTCTTGTCGCGATTTGCTCCAATGTATCATAGAATGCCCGGCCCGCTCTTCTCCTAGAAACTCTGGACAAATCCGAAATCCTAGAAACGGCATCTGCAGTCTTGTCCCATCTTCTGGCGCCGCGCCAAACGAGAAGAGGCCAAGACGGCTCGGAGTAGTCTAGCCGTCGGTATGGTGTATCCGAGCGGCTTGCTACAATCCCCACTGCAAGGAAATCCTGGACATATGCCAACAGTTTCCAGTTCTGTTCTCTGCGTATTCTGCCAAGTGCCAAGTCAGATAATGACAACGCTTCAAACCCCTGGCTTAACTCATGATAAGCTGTAAGATGCAAATGCAGATTCTCCTCAAGCCAGAGCACCATCTCCTCGGGATCAACGTCTGCCTCTGATACAGTCCTTCTAGCCACAATAGGACTGGTTGCCATGAACAGCCTGCTTAGGGTTTCCTTGACACCACGACGAACATCTCTTGATGCCAAGGCACTGACTCCTAAGGTAGCATCACCAACAGCAAGCACCTCTAGGTCAGAGATTGCTGCTCGCAGGTCGCCACCTGACAGTTCAGCTATGTCCTCAAGGACTGTGTCTGCAATTTCGAACCCATTGAGCATCGCAACTCGTTTCAGAACGCTGAGTACGTCTTTTGCTTCTATCGGCTTCATGTTGAGTACTCGACAATGTCTTACCAAGTCTTTCAGACGAGGGCTTTCAGGATCGTTAGCAGTCATGATTAAGGGGTGGACAGTTTCTTCTATGACTTTCAGGATGGCCCCTGCACCCCCCCTGTCACCAGTACCAGAGAGGCCATCAACTTCGTCCAGCAAGATGATGCGCATTCGTCCATCAAGGGTCTGTTGTGTGGACGCAGTCCACACCTGCGTTTCTATGGCTCCCTTGTTGCGCTTGTCACTGGCATTGAACTCGACTAGTTCAGCATCCAAGTCCCTAGAAAGCGCGACCACAGCTGATGTCTTACCAATTCCTGGCGGTCCCAGTAGCAGCATCGCCTTGATCTTTGGCGTCTTCCGTTTCCAAGAAGCCACCCACTCACTGAGTTCTTGTAGAGCTTCATGATTGCCTGCCACCTGATCCAAACTCTGGGGCCTGTGCTTCTCAGGCCAAGGCAGACCCTCCTCACTCATTCCGATTCCTTCTGAAGTCCCACGAAAGACAGCAGCGCTCCAAGCTGAACCTCTCCGCTTGCTCCTTCAGATATACGAAACTCGGCTTCTGCCGTTCTCTCAAGATAGGCCATTCTCAGACGCTCTGAGAAATCCTGTTTCATGATCTCTCGATGTATCTGCCGTATCAAGTCAAGGGATGATAGTCCTTGATGATAGATGAGATCTCTGAGAATCTGAAGAGCTGCGTCACACTTGCCAGACTGCGCCATCACCAGCATCTCATGCACTCTCTTAGGGTCTGGTTGACCTGATATTGCGTAGACGACCTCACCAGTGACGTTTCTACTCGCAGCAGCCGCAGCCTGCAGTAGATTAATCGCAGTCCTCATGTCTCCCTCCGCAAGATACAGTATTGCCTCCTTCCCACTGGAAACCAGTTTGACACCTTCTCTTCCTGCGATGTACTCAACCCTACTTGTGATACTGTCCTCTGAGAGCCGGGCGAACTTGAAGACGGCACATCTTGACTGGATTGGTGGAATGATTCGGCTAGAGTAGTTGCATATCAGTACCATTCGGCACGATGCAGCATTTGCCTCCATTGTGCGTCTCAGAGCATGTTGTGCGTCACTCGTCAGGTGATCGGCCTCGTCCAAGACGAGAATCTTAAACGGTGCACCTCCTGCAGGAATAGTCCGTGCAAAGTGCTTAATCTGATTCCTCACGACCTCGATTCCTCTCTCGTCACTTGCATTCAGTTCCATGAAGTTCTGTTCAAACGAGTCACCAAACAGGTCTCTTGCCATCGCGATGGCTGCAGTGGTCTTGCTCGTACCGGGCGGACCAGTGAAAAGGCAGTGAGGAATATTCCTGTTCTCAACGAACTTCGCCAGACTTCTGATCACCGGCTCTTGGCCGACTATGTCCGTCAGAGTCGATGGTCTGTACTTCTCGGTCCAGAGCTCCATATTCATTGAGTTTCATCGTCCTGCTGTAGGAAAGTTGTGACACCTCAGTCTCACAAGGATGAGAGAACTCGCCATCGGCCCTTAAAAGACCCTTCGGGCAAGCTCATTGTATCGTTCATTGTCTGCTGGACAAGACTGGACACAGGAGTCCTCGTTTCCCGGAAGCGGCACTAAGGTTACACTCATTGAGGCTACACCATGTCGGGTCAACCTCAAAGAGGGGGTCGTGTCAGGAGGTATTTCAGTTCATATCGAAGGCTGTCGACAGTGTCCAACCTGTGGACAGATGTCACACGCTCCCACAACGCTCGTGGCTCCATTGCGTTCTGAACGTTGGGTCTAGCTCCCCACGGGAAGGGCTTTATGAGAGCCACACCAACTTTGGGTTCGTGCTATCATGATGAGAATCTGTGATGACATCGGTGAGATTGTAGACAGGTTTAGGATGACGTTTCTTAACGATGTCCGGGAATGCATATTCAGGAAGGATGTTCCGACGATCACCGCCTGTGGTCATCAGATGGGTCCTTTCCACCAAGGCGACCATGCAGACTTGCCAAACTGGGTCATTGAGAAGTTCCTGAAACACAATCTCGTTGACCTCGCAGCCGAGGACGCCTACGAGTCCCTGAGAAGAGTGGAGAACCTCTATAGGGAGGACGAGAAACAGCCACACAAACTTCAGCCTTTTCATCCGAATCTCTATGCAGCACTGAATCGCAAGTTGCTTCGGCTTGAAAGCGATAAGACATCATTAGACCCTAGGAGCTACGAAGAGATTGAGAAGCTCAAACGGATAATCCCATTTCTGGTGGAATCTCGTCTGTCCAAGATAGTACGTGCAGCGAAGTCTGGTGCCTATCTTGAGATGCGCAAACAGATGGCCAACGAGGAACGCTGGTTATGCGAAGAGCTCTCAAGAATCGTGTCTGAGTGGCGTGATCGTGTGATGAGATAGGCGAAGCCAACACAGGAGCTTAAATATGGATCAACATGCCTAAGCAGCAGACGCAGAGCAGCTGCCCGACCGCGTACTCTGTTTAGAGCAAAGATGTCGAGGCTGGAATCGATGTCCGGTCATGATGAGGGTCCACAAGAGAGGTTCGAGGAGTTCCTTCGCACCTACAAGGATGAGCATGGCAATCTTACCTACTGGCCCAAATGCCAGCAGATGTCTCTCAACGATGAAACATCGCTTGTAGTGGACTTCCAAGACTTGGTGAGCTTTGACAACATGTTTGCAGTGCTAGCTGCTGAGGATCCAGGATCGTTTCTCAGCGTGGCCAGCAATGCATTGCTTTCGATTCTCAGGATAGAGGATCCTGAGTATGTGAGTAAACTGGACATCAGTACGATCAAGATTCGGATAATCAACTACTCCGAACACGTTCCTCTCCGGCACATAAGGTCCAAACACATAGGCAAAATGATTCAGATAAGCGGAATCATGATGCGGGCAAGTGAGGTCAAGCCCCTCTTAGTCGAAGCCGTCTTCAGATGCAGAGTCTGCGGGCAGGACATACCGCAGGCACAGGAGGACGGCCGTTATACCGAGCCTCCGCTATGTCCTACCTGTGGCAAGAAGACAGCCATGCGACTCATTCCTGAGCAATCCAGATTCGTAGACTGGCAGAAAGTGAGAATACAGGAATCTCCCGACGAGCTTCCTCCTGGGCAGATGCCGAGGTCGGTCGATGTGGTCCTCGAAGGTGACATTGTCGACCTGTCCCGACCTGGAGACCTAGTGAAACTCGCAGGAGTACTTCAGACGACTCCTGACTTCTCGCGGCACGGCGGCAGGTTGGCCACGTTCAACGTCTTCATAGAGGCCAATGGCGTTGAAATTGCCGAAAAAGAGTACGAACAACTTGAGATATCGGAGGAAGATGGGAAGCGCATACGTGAATTGGCAGAAGATCCCTATGTACACGAAAGGGTGTATGCTTCCATCGCCCCCTCTATTCATGGTCATGAACACGTGAAGGAGTCCATTGCTCTGCTGCTGTTCGGGGGCGTGGAGAAAATACTGCCTGATGGTACACACCTCAGAGGAAGGTCAAACATCCTGATTATCGGTGATCCAGGTACTGGGAAGAGCCAGATCTTGAAATTCGTGGCCGGCCTTGCTTCACGTGGTCTTTATACTTCTGGCAAAGGCACTACTGCAGCAGGGCTCACGGCAGCTGTGATTCACGATACGGACACAGGAGCCATGACACTTGAGGCAGGAGCACTGGTACTGGCTGACCAAGGGACTGCATGCATTGACGAATTCGACAAGATGGACCCAAACGATCGCACCGCGATACACGAGGCAATGGAACAGCATACAGTCAGCATAGCAAAGGCCGGAATCGTCGCCACACTCAATGCAAGGACGTCAATTCTGGCTGCAGCAAATCCTGCTCTGGGTCGATATGAGCCTTCAATGTCGATACAGGACAACATAAAGCTCCCGTTCACGATTCTCTCAAGGTTTGACCTGACTTGGATACTCGTAGACACGGTTGAGCCCACGAAGGACAGGGAGCTAGCACAGTTCATACTGAGCATGCATCAGAGGAAGAAGAGCCCGATCAAGGAAACAGTTCCTCCAATTCCACCGGAGTTCCTAAAGAAGTACATTGGCTACGCCAATCGCTATGTGATACCTCAGCTAACGCCTGAGGCTGCTGAAGTCATTGAGAACTTCTATGTAGACCTTCGCAAGAGCGCGGAAGGTGGTGCGGCGCCTGTGCCAATCACTGCTCGCCAGCTGGAATCATTAGTCCGCCTTGCAGAGGCAAGGGCAAGAATGGCTCTACGTCCCAAAGTGACCAAGGAAGATGCCGAAGCAGCAGTCCGTTTGATGCAGGAATCACTGCGAATGGTTGCACTAGACACTACGACCGGGAAGATTGACATAGACCGACTTGTGTCCAAGATGAGCGCTGCTCAGCGGAGCTCATCAGACGTGATTCTGAAAGCTGTGAAGGATATGGAGGCCGAAGGCTCTCCTGTCGTGAGCGAGGACGCATTGATACAGAGAGTTACTGCCATGGGCCTTTCAAGAGAACGTGCTGAAGAAGTCATCAAGAAGCTTGTTGCAGAGGGCATCCTGTTCAACCCACGTGAAGGTAAGATTAAGCGGGCTCAAGCATGAGGAAGGAGCCCATAATGACTTGAGCGGGGCGGACGACAACGCGTCTTGACGAGCTTCCGATAAACCAGCGGGTTATCTCCTTGCTCCAGGAGAGTGGCATAACTGATCTCTTTCCCCCGCAAGAGGAGGCCTTCAAGACCGGTGTCCTTGATGGAAAGAACCTCGTACTCGCAGTCCCTACCAGCTCTGGCAAGACACTGGTTTCTGAGATTTGCATGCTCAAAGCCATACTAGAGGGAAAAGGGAAGGCAGTGTATCTCGTTCCGCTCAAGTCGTTGGCACGGGAGAAGTACGATGAGTTTAGGAAGTATGAGAAACTTGGAATACTGACGGCGATGTCCGTTGGCGACTATGATTCTCCCGGGGCGAAGCTCTCCGATGCAGACATACTCGTGTTGACTACTGAGCGGGCGGACTCGCTCATTTGTCACAAACCTGAGTGGATAGACGACATCGGGGTTGTTGTGGTTGATGAAGTCCATTTGATCAATGACCCCTCCAGAGGTCCGACACTCGAGATGGTGATTGCTAAAATCACTCAGATGCTTCCAAGCATCCAAGTCATTGCTCTGAGTGCCACAATACCGAATGCCGAAGAAATCGCAGCTTGGTTGAAAGCCGAATTGGTTAGGAGTTCCTGGCGGCCCGTGCCTCTCAGTGAAGGAGTGCTCTTCGAGGGCCGAATCAGATTCGGCAATGGGTCCTCCCGAACGATTCGGCATGCGCGAGGTGAGGAGCTGGCTGACCTCGTCTGCGACACATTAGATGAGAATGGCCAAGTCTTGGTGTTTGTTTCAAGCCGCCGTTCCGCGGTTTCGGTTGCAAACAAGACTGTGCCCTTCGTACGGCCATACATCTCTCGCAGTACTTTGGAAACGATGTTTCAGGCATCTGGTAGGATTGGAGGTGGTCCCAATGCTCCTGAGGCATCCAAGGTGCTGGCCAAGATGATGCAAGCTGGTGTGGCTTTTCACCATGCAGGTCTGACAGGTCAGGAACGCACGACAGTTGAAGACTGCTTCAAGGGCAATCTACTGAAGGTGATTGTTGCCACTCCGACGCTAGCGGCCGGGATTAACTTACCAGCCAGACGCGTTGTGATACGCGATTATCGCCGCTACGAAGAGGAGCGTGGCAATCAACCTATTCCTGTGCTGGAATACAAGCAAATGGCGGGCCGTGCAGGCCGCCCCAAGTATGATGTGTATGGGGAGGCCATCCTAGTAGCAAGGACTGAAGAGGAGTACGACTTTCTGATGGACCACTATGTTTCATCTGAACCTGAGGAGATCAAGTCCAAGCTGGCCTCAGAGTCCGCAGTCCGTTTCCATTTGTTGTCATCCATAGCTGGAGGAATGACACACAACAGAGAAGAGATAGATCGCCTCATGGATGGCACCTTCTTCTCATTCCAGTTCAATCGCTGGGAGATAGACCACTACATCTCATCTGCACTGACTTTCCTTGAAGAAGGACGGTTGGTCGGCCGGGGTGAAAGCGATGAGCTCTATGCGACCAGTCTAGGGGAGAAAGCCGCAAAGCTGTACATTGATCCTCAGACTGCCATCCTGTTTCGAGATGCGCTGTCGGAAGTCGGAGATGTCCATCCACTTGGCATGCTCCATCTGATATGTAGTACACCTGACCAGCCACTCACATACGTGACACAGGCAGAGATCGAAGACTATGAAGCCTTCATCAGTAGTCATGAGAGTGAGTTCATTGTTGACATATCCGAACAGATGGAGGACTATGAAGAATACCCACGGTTTCTTGCACAAGTCAAGACAGCACGGATGTTGAATGACTGGATATCTGAGCACACAGAACGAAACATCACCGAGGACTATGATGTGGGAATGGGTGATGTCCATCGCTACATTGAGGCTGCAGATTGGCTGATGCACGCCGCATCCGAAATTGCTCGAGTCACTGGCAGATCGCAACTGATTCCATCTCTACACGCACTTCAAGTACGGGTCAAGAACGGCGTACTTCCAGAGCTATTGGAGCTCATCAGTCTGAGAGGTGTGGGGCGCGTAAGAGGCAGAATGCTGTTCAATCACGGTCTGAGAACTCTCTCCGACTTGTACCGGGCTCCAGTAGAAGAGATAGCCAGAGTACCTGCGATTGGGCTCACCATCGCCGAGTCCATAAAACACCAGTTGGGCTTTGAAACGAGTGATACCGGCGACAAAGTTCCGGTTCCCAGTGATCAGCATGACCAGTCTGGTTCAGCACAGACACTGCTTGAGGAGTTTGAAGACGAGGACAGCTAGAACAGAATTCCCTCTAGATTGTTCTCAATTACCTTCACCAAATCCTCTGTATAGCGTGTGCAAATGTCACTCTCTGAGTGGCTTCCTCCATACTTCGTTATCTCACGTCCCGACAGTTCTTCAAGAAGGTTCTGGGATGCACTGCCCACAACATCCAAGTTATACCCTCCTTCAAGGAAGAATGCAAGCCTGCCCTGTGCGTTCTCCTGAGCGATTGTCTTGATGCGCGCGTTCATCATGGAGATGCCAGAAGTCGTAAGACCCATGCTCGTCAGCGTGTCCTGAAAATGGCAGTCAAACCCGGCCGAAACGAGTACAAACTGAGGGTTGTAGGCCTTTGCCAAGGGTTCAACTATGCGACTGAAGGCTATATCATAGGATGTGTCCCCGGCACCCGGATACATGGACAAGTTCACAGTATAGCCCTTGCCCTCTCCCGTTCCAATCTCATCAGGAAATCCCGAACCTGGGAATATCGAACGTCCGTCTTGGTGCATGGTGACATAGAGGACCTTGTTAGTGGAATAGAAGGCTCTTTGTGTCCCATTACCGTGGTGTGCGTCATAGTCAATGATCATCACCCTGTCAGTCTTTCTCTTTGCCACGAGATGTTCTGCGGCAACGGCAATGTTATTGACAAAACAGAACCCGAGCGCCCTGTCATATTCTGCATGATGTCCAGGGGGCCTGCAAAGGATGTAGGCATTGTCACTCTTTCCATCTACTATCCTGTCGACGGCTCCAATGCCTCCTCCTGCCGCCAACACCATGGCATCATATGTGAACGCGTTCACTGCAGTATCGAGAGTAAAGAAACCACCACCTCGACGAGACTTCTCACGTATGTCTGTGATGTACCTTCTGTCGTGTAGAGCATAAATCTCATTGAGATCTGGTGGTTCTGGCGTGACTAGTCTGATGTTTCCAGTTTTGAGTAGGCCCGCTCCATCTATGTATTTCATGGCCATCCTCAAGCGTTCTGGACTCTCTGGGTGTCCCGGAGATATCTCATGTTTTGTGAACATTTCATGATATACCAAGTCAGTCGTCATCTCAGGATTCCTCAATACGATGGAACTCTCAGACCTACGGGATCAGCAGCACGCTGGACACAGGCTTGAAACCACTCGTTGTTTACACAGCAACTTAACTGATATGGTACAGCTCCATGTGGCCAATCGGTGAAGCGGACCCAATACACTATCGATGGACAACAGATGAATAGGGCATCATGGACAATCTTTATCTTCGCGTTGGTAAACGCCAGCCCTGAGCCATGGGTCGGTAGTCTAGCTTGGTATGATTCTTGCTTGGGGTGGCTCTGGCATTTTTGCCGGCGCCACAGAATGCAAGCGGTCGGGAGTTCAAGCAGTCGGGGACTTCCCCCGACTGGAACTTATCTCCCCCGGCCCACCACTCACCTCTTTTCAGGAATTTCCCACAGGGTTTCATAGATTGGCCCGGGTGACGTGAGAGTGCTCTTGGTCATTCGAAAAGAGGAAACTGTCATGATACCGGCAGACTCTCTAGTCAGCGACTCCAGGTTCCTGACCATCCCCTCTCTGTCATTCACTGCTCGGACTCGGGCTATCGTAGCATGCGCCTTAAACCCCTTCTCAGGGGGATATCCCAGATTTGCCAGCTGGGCGTCGATTCTTCCCTTGAGATCGGTCATTTGCTGTGCATTCTGTGAAACCCCAACCCATATGACATTTGGACGTCGTGGGTTTGGAAAGGCACCGATACCCTCCACTTGAATCGTGAAGGGTGGAAACTGCAATGTGCCTAGAGCCTTCCTCATCTCATCGATTCTTGAAACTGCAGTATCACCAAAGAATCGGAGTGTGAAGTGTATGCTGTCCTTCTCCACAAGCTTGAGTTTGGCAGCTTTGTTGTCGAGTTTGCTCTGAATACGTGAGATTCGAGCAAGGAGCGCATCGTCATCGATGTCAATACTAAGGAACACCCTCATCTTTTCTGACAAGTGACACACCTCAAGTCTTCTTTGAGTGAACTCAGCCTGATTAATACTAGCGGTAAGTCACCCAGAATGAACACGCTCAAACGGCGCCCTAGGAGGATGAATCCAGTGAAACTGGTTGGAATGAAAGGCTGAAGGGAGTTGGGAGTGAGTTTCTCACTGGATTATAGTCCATGTGGTTAGACACGTCGACTGTCAGCCACTAGGAGCAAGCAGTGACGACCACAAAAGAGATTTGGCACACATCGAGACTCAGCTGTGTCAGGTTGGGCATGATGCCATGAATCTCGTCGTAATCACAGGAATGCCAGGGGCAGGGAAAAGCGAACTCGCCCAGATCTTCCGTGATGCGGGTTTTCCCGTCATTGTGATGGGTGATGTCATCCGCGAAGAAAGCAAAAGGAGAGGTCTTGAGGCCAACCCTGAGAGCACGAAGAAGGTCATGCTGGATCTTCGTGAACGAGAGGGCCCCGGAGTAATCGCTATTCATTGTCTTGACGAGCTGAAGACGCATGCATCCCCGACAGTTGTCATCGAGGGCTGTCGGAGCGTTGCAGAAGTTGAAGTCTTCCAACAGTACGCCGAGTCGGTCACGATTGTGTGCATTCATTCATCTCCGCTTACCAGATTCGCTCGCTTATGCCAACGGGGACGCGAAGATGCTCCTCCAGAGTGGTCAAGCTTCCGGGAGCGCGACCTGAGGGAGATCTCAGTGGGTCTTGGTGGAGTCATTGCATTGAGTGACATAATGCTGATCAATGAGGGATCCATTGAGGTCATGCACAAGTCCGGAAGAAGAATCGTAGCGAGGTTCCAGAAAGATGCAAACCATCGTGCGAAGCCGCGTGTATCCGACAGAAGATCAAGAACGAGTTGAGAAAGCGATCACGAATATCTTCGCTGACCTTTCTTACATCGTGGTTGAAGATGAAACGCACTTCGAGGTGCAGTCTCCTCTTGATCGAGCAGGCTCTCTTGGCTGGCTTCGACAACGAATCCATGAGCTCAGGATAATCGATGCTGTACGTTCAAGGTTGCTGTCTAACTGGAATGGACGTTCAACATGGTTGTGTCTTGACAAGCAAGCCGCTTTCTCGGGAAGGGTCAGAATCGCTGACGACTCTGAAGAATCTCCTCCGCTTGGGTTCATAGAGATTACATTCGAGTTTGAAACAGACCCGGAGTTCCAGAGATTCCTGTCTTGGTTCGCCCCGCGTACTGTGAACGGGCACGTTGTTGAGGGCTAGAATCTTAGCACGAATACCTCGCGTGTCAACCCGCTGTGCACCGGCACCAGTAGCCGAAGCTCTGGGGTGAAACCGGAGTCATTCATCAATCGCAGGACGTTCATTTCAGCACTGCCGCAAAGGCACATACTTCCTCCTTTTGACAAGAATTCACTGGCTTGGTGCAGGAGTGAACTGACTAACTCTGTTGCCTCCTCTCCATGGGTTGAGCTGGATCTGCCATACGGGGGATCTGTCACAACACAGTGGCATTTTCGCACCGGGATTGACTGGGCATCACCATGAATGAGGGAATAATCAGCATTACCAGCACTCATCAGATTGATGCGAGCCCCTGCCAACAATCGCCAGCTGCAATCAAGCCCGACCGGTTTGGCCCCGATATGCGAAACTTCGCACAGTATTCCGCCTGCTCCGCAGAATGGATCAAGTACAATGTGGTCTGGCATCACACCGGCAAGATTGCACATTACCCTTGCTAGGAACGAGTTCATCATCGAGGGGTGAAAGAAAGGCATCGATCCCGGACTTCTTCTCCTCAGCTGACCACGCAGCTGTGACTGATTTGACTCACACACCAAGACGTGCTCTGGCTCTAGAACGAGCAATATATTCACAGCAGGGTTCCTTATGGCAACTCTGGCTCCGGTTGATGTTCTAATCAACTCTCCAAGTAGTCGAATCGCTGATTCCCTGCTGCCTGTCCCCTTGTTTCCAGTAAGGTCCAACACTCTGATGTAGAAGCTGTCCTGTGGTTTCACCCACGCTCGAATCTCATTAAGGTAATCGCCCTGTATAACACTGTTGAAACTGCCAGCCTCAATTATGATACGGCCCGCTTCTTTGGTGAGGGCCGCTCTCCCCAAGATGAATGAAGAAGGGTCTGGATGGCAACGAACGACGGCCAACGGCCCGGACCAACTTATGTTGGCTTCGATTCTCGATGCACGAATCAGAGCTTGGACTTCAGCTTGGGCCAGAGTGACATTCTCGCCAGATACCAGCACGAAGTATCTGTTCAAACCCCTTTCCTACTCCTCCGTGGCATAGTCTTCTCCGCCAGCGAATATTCGTTGCATCTCACCATAGAGTATTTCCATCCCTGACATCTGTTTCGCCGATACTGGTATCACGGTCGCCTCTCCTCCAAGATCGTCCAGCATTCTGAGTATGGAGCCTGAATACTCCCGGAGCAATCCGCCCTCTGAGGTATCCAGAGACTCTTCAAGCAAGTAGGAGTCCTCTGACCAACCAACTATCTCTTGGACCTGATTCTCTAGTAGTATGTCCTGTTTACTAAGGACATTCAGCTGTGGCAGTCCAAACCTTATACTGATTGACAAACCGAGCAACATTGAGGCGAGATAGCCAGCTGGAGTACGTGCAATGTTGGAGTCAAGGAGGTAGAGGGACAAGGCAGGATTCTGCCCCCTGATACTGGAAATCATCAAAGGACCGGAGTTTCGATATGCAAAGAGTTCCATCTGTCCCGGACAATCAATCAGGACGTAGTTCGCTTCTGTGCTGAGAATCTCTTCCTTGATTTCGTTCGCATAGCTGACGGCCATATCCAGACTCGCGACCAGTGCACCGTTCGGCCCAAGACCGTACTTGTTTATCACCTCAGCGTAGTCAACATACTCCCGGATGTCGACATCGCTAGTATAGGGCAGATCCTCGACGCCCGGGTCAAGATTGACCACTGCAACACTCAAGTCTGACTCCGTGAGCCACTTCTCTAAAGAAGCAGTCAACGTAGACTTGCCGGAACCAGCTGTGCCAACTATGATAGAGCAGAACATCGACTAGACCGCGAGAGAAGGCAAGCTAATCCAGTCTTGAGTTCTTCGGTCGTCCTAACGGGCCCACTCATATTGCTCTATGACTTACCGATTCTGCAAGTTGCCATATCTCGTCACTTGTCGATATTTGCTTTGGTTTTCGCACAAGTCTTATCTGTTCGCACAGGCAGTCCTGACTCATGGACCAGAGTGAGGCTCTGCAAAGACTTGCGGAGGCGATAGCCGGAGAAATCTGTCTTGCTGAGACAGACCCCGGTGCGGTCATGAAAAGATGGCGCGAGCGTTTTCAAATCTCTCAAAAGCATCTTGCTAAGCACCTCGGTGTTTCTCCATCAGTGATAAGCGATTATGAAAGCGGAAGAAGGAAGTCGCCGCGTGTTGATACTATTCGAAGGTTCGTTGAAGGGCTGATCGAGATGGACGCTGGTAACGGAGGTCGAGTCGCGATGGCCCTCGAGAAGCTCGTCGCCCCCGAGATTGCATCAGATGCCATTCTTGACAGCCGCGAGTTTGGAGTGCCAGTGCCTGCAAGACTGCTCATCAAGCACTTAGGCTGCAGAGTGCTGACTCATGATGCTCTGCTTGACCGGGACATCTATGGTTACACAGCCTTAGACAGCGTAAAGGCGATAGTCGCCCTTACTCCCCAACAGCTCCTTCGTCTCTATGGCGGGACAACCCAGAGAGCTGCAATTCTCACCAATGTCTCAACAGGTCGGTCTCCCATGGTCGCAATCAAAGCCAGCCAAATCGGAACATCTGCTGCAGTAAAGCCTGCAGTCGTCGTACTCCAAGGTGTAAAGGAGCTGGACCCACTCGCCATCAAGATTGCCGAGAGTATACATCTGCCCTTGTGCACGTCAGATCATGCTTCAGCAGAGGATCTAATCCGCAGTCTAAGAGCTTTCAACCCCCACGTTGAGTGATAGAACAGAGGTCGGTGACTTTGGAACTGATGATGGAGGTGAACGACCCGGTTCATGGTTTCATTGGACTCACAGAGCTCGAAGCCAAGATAATCGATTCTGAACCCTATCAGAGGTTGAGAAGAATAAAGCAGCTCTCCGGAGGCCATTATGTCTATCCAACAGGGACACACACTCGATTCGGCCACTGCATCGGTGCAATGTACCTTGCTGGTCTAATGGGTAACAGGCTCTTGGGTCAGTTGGGGCTTGAAGACTCACTTCAGGAAGTGCGGGTCGCAGCCTTACTTCACGACATAGGCCATGGCCCATTCAGTCATGTGTTCGAGGAGTCGCTGATTGAGAAACGGGGATGGAATCATGAAGATGTGACTGAATGGATAATCCGTGAGAGCGAGCTGGGTGATTTGCTTGAAGATGGAGGCCAGTCGAGAGACCGTATAGCGAAGCTCGTGCGTGGTCACGGACTTAGGTCGACTGATGCCATACTGGCCGGAATTGTCGCAGGCCAAATTGATGTTGACAAGATGGACTACCTAGTCCGTGACTCCTTCTACTGCGGAGTCAACTACGGCTTGGTCGATATCGTCCGTCTGATAAACAGTCTTGAGGTTTCGGACCAAGGCACGCTATACTTCGACATTGCTGCGCGGGGTGCATTAGAGTCGTTTCTAGTGGCAAGATATGAGATGTTTCTGAACGTGTATTACCACAAGACAGTACGCAGCGTCGAGATCATGCTTGTGAAGATGATGAATGCAGCTGACGGCATACTTGGCTTTACTGGCTTCTCCACACCAGCCCAGTTCTTGAAGTTGGACGACCCGTTCGTTATTTCAAGTGTACGTAGTCTCAAACCTGAGTCGGCCGAGTCCCGGGAGGCCATAGCTATGGTCAATCTGCTGGACTCACGTGTGCTCTACAAGTGTGCGTTTGAAAAGGTCCTTCATACTCAGGACAGGTTTGTTTCCAAGGTGCTTACGAAGCGAAAAGTCAGAGAAACAATCCAAGATGAGATTGCATCAGATGCTGGTGTCCCCTCCGACGAGGTGATGGTCGATGTACCGACACTGCCATCAGTGCCCTACGATCCCCATCAAATCAATCCCATGGAGATAGGTATCTTCGAGGTCATTGATGGAAAGAAGGTCCCACACAACCTCTCGGACTACTCAAACATAGGGCAGATGATGAAGGTGTACTTGGACGTCATTAGAGTCTACACACTTGACAAACATCGGACAAAGGTAGGACGCGCTGCACGCGGGATATTCCAAGAGGTACCTGAGGCGGCCCTGATCCATATGTGACATCAGGTCATGAGCTTCCTAGGGCAAGTAGCACCAAGCGTTTGCCTATGTACAGAGCATCAGTTGGGACTCGTGTCTTCTGACCGTTCATTGTAAGTTGGACAAAGTTGGACACAGGAGTCCTTGTCCTCCCAGAAACGGCACTGGGG
>CAZVZC010000006.1:0-76318 GCA_964631415.1 uncultured archaeon
TCTAACATGCTCTCCTGAGAAGTCAGTGGACCCTATTCTTCCTGCCGGCCACCGTCAAGTTGACATCCACCATCGAGGCTACGTCATACGTATAGGAGAACATTGAGGCCCGTGGTCGCTGCTCCCCCTAATGTACTAAGCAGGCGACATCTCGTGTCAGACGATTGAAGCCTGCCAACAACATGACACCGAGCCCACACCACATAGCAAATCCTGTCCGTCGCATAGCATCATGTCAATGCCCCTTGCGGAACGTGTAGCACGTTAGAGCGATGCGAAAGGAGAGTATGAACAGGTAGGAGAATCTGCATCAAGTGCTGCAGAAATGAACACATTCATGGGCGTAAAGAAAGAGTATCGCATTAAAGAAATGCCCTATGCCTAAACGAAAGAAAACCGGCGGAGCCGTTGTTGTGGCGGCCTCCGTCGCCCAATGTTCCGTCTTCAGACGAAGATGTTACTTGAAGATTCACCTAAGGCTACTTCTTGATTGCTTTCTTGATCTTATCCATCGTTTCTGGCGGGATAGGATCGAGGTTATGTGCACTCTTGGCGTGCCCAGCAATCAGTTTCATCAGTTCGTCTTCGGTCTTGGCCTTGGCGGTAAAGCCGCACTTCATTCCAATGTCCTTACACTTGAAAGATGGCATTCTGTTTCCTCCAATGCATCATAGGATGCTGTTAACCATAGTGAATATTGTATCGCTTATTAACCCTGCGTTGCGTACCAGATTGATCCTCGGGAAACGGGGTGATGCTCAGAAAACCTTGGGCTCGTCCCATTCACCGAAGATGTTTCGCCAGACATCGCATATCTCACCGATTGTGGCATAGCTTCTCACAGCATTCACTACATGCGGCATGACATTTTCAGTCCCTTCAGAAGCTCGCCTTAGGCCATTCAGAGCCTCCTGGACCTTCCCGTTATCGCGTTCCCTTCGTATCCTCGATGTCCGCTCAACTTGCCGCTTCTCGACCTCAGGGTCTATCTTCAAGACAGGGATTGCGACCTTCTCGCCCGCTAGGACATAATCGTTCACGCCCACTATCGTCCGACTCTTTGTTTCAATTTCACGCTGATAGCGATATGAGGCCTCAGCAATCTCTTTCTGGAAGAAGCCGCGTTCGATTGCCCGAATCACGCCGCCCATGGACTCAACCGCGTCGAAGTACTTGTAGGCCTCTTCTTCCATCTCGTTTGTCAGAGCTTCTACGTAGTACGACCCTCCAAGCGGATCAATAGTGTTAGCGACACCGCTCTCGTAGGCAAGCACCTGCTGTGTGCGAAGAGCCACTCTCACAGCCTCTTCTGTTGGCAGACATAGTGCTTCGTCCATGCTGTTCGTGTGAAGCGATTGTGTGCCGCCGAGCACGGCCGCCAGTGCTTGATAGGCGGTTCTTACGACGTTCACCATGGGCTGTTGTGCCGTCAACGAACAGCCGGCTGTCTGAGTGTGGAACCGCAACCATAGTGACCTAGGGTCTTTCGTTTTGAACCTCTCCTTCATCTCGCGTGCCCAAATCCGACGGGCGGCTCTATACTTTGCCACCTCCTCGAATATGTCGTTGTGCGCGTTGAAGAAGAAGGAGAGGCGCGGGGCAAAGGTGTCCACGTCGAGGCCCGCATCGATGCCAGCCTGCACATAAGTCAAGCCATTGAGGAGTGTGAAAGCCAGTTCCTGTACTGCGGTCGAACCTGCCTCCCTGATGTGATAACCGCTAATGGAGATAGTGTTCCATCTGGGGATGTTCTCAGCGGCATATCCCATTATGTCTGTTATCAGTCTGAGTGATGGAGTAGGTGGAAAGATCCATGACTTCTGCGCCATGTATTCCTTCAGGATGTCGTTTTGGATTGTGCCGCCAATCTGTTCAGAAGACACGCCCTGCTCTTGCGCATTTACCATGTACATAGCGAGAAGGACAGACGCTGGTGCGTTGATTGTCATCGATGTCGTGACCTTGTCAACAGGGATGCCACTGAACAGGATCTCCATGTCTTTTAGCGAGTCAACTGCCACGCCCAGTTTGCCAACCTCGCCCAATGCCATCGGATGGTCCGAATCGTGTCCGAATATTGTAGGCAAGTGAAAAGCGACGCTAAGCCCGGTCTGGCCATTTGCCAGCAGGAACTTATAGCGCGCATTTGATTCCTCAGCAGTCCCCATTCCCGCGAACTGCCTCATGGTCCAGATGCGTCCACGGTACATCGTTGGCTGAACAGCGCGGGTGAAAGGATGCTCACTAGGGAAGCCAAGGTCATGCAGGTAATCAGAGTGGGGGACGTCAAGTGGTGTATAGATCCTCTTCACAGGACGACTCGAGGTCGTCACGAATTCCTTTCTGAGCTCTGGGTTCTCTTTCAGGTGCTCAGCAAGCGTTGTGGTTTCCCACACTTCCTTGGCGGCTTTGATAGCATCTAGGCCAGAACCGCGAGGCTTGGCTGTGCGCTTGGGTTTTGCCTTCTGGACGACCATCGGGGGCACTCCTCACTATGATGACACCTGAATCACTCAGGGTTCGCGATATTAGCTCTTCGATTTGCAGAACTGAGTGGCAGAGCCATATGCTAGAACTCGAATCCCCTGCGAGCAAGCACCTTCTGGGAAGAGTAGTAGTGCTTTACCTCTTTCATCTCGGTCACTAGATCGGCCGCCTCAATGACCTCAGGTTTCGCATACCTGCCCGTCATGATAAGCTCGACACTCTTCGGCTTCATTTGAATCAGAGCAAGCTGGTCCTCAAGACTGATGAGGTTCCACTCAACTGCCACATTGATCTCATCTAAGATGAGCACATCACACTTATGGCCAGACAGGGCATCCTGCGCCATCTTCAGCCCCTCTCGGGCCATCCTGACATCGACTGGGTCAGGGTTCTTCTTGTCAACAAAGGTGGAACGCCCGACTGGTACTATAGTGAAGTTCGGAATGCACTCTATGCTTCGGAACTCACCGTAGTTAACGTCAGCTCCTCCACTGCGCTCAGCCACCTTGGATTTCATGAAGCAGATCATCAAGACTCTCAAGCCGTGACCTGCAGCGCGAAGACCGGCACCCAAGGCACACGTCGTCTTTCCTTTTCCATTCCCGGTGTATACCTGGACTCTGCCTGCAGTGCCTGGTCGCTTCAATGTTGACCCGCCGTACCCTTGAGCTGCTTTACCAGCTTTGCTACTCTGAGGCCCACTTGAGTACTGCCCTCAATCGCGAGCTGGTCCTCTTTGGAGGTCCTCCACTTCCCATCATCGCACTGCATGCTGCCTGAACCGAATGTGCCATCTCGGACAGGATTCCCAACTGCCCCGACAACAATCATTCCGTGTGCCAAGGCATATCTGTTGAGCAGGTCTACCACAGCCTCCTGTCCCCCATAGCGTAGGCCTGCGTATGTTACCGCTGCAAAGACCTTGTCCTTAAGCTGGTTGTCCTGCATCTTCATCGGCCTAGACCTGTCCATCAGATCCTTCAGGATTCCGGGCACAGACGTGAAATAGGAAGGGGCCGCCACTATGATAGCATCTGCCTGACGCATCCGCTCCTCAATCTCAGGCATATCGTCCTTCTCACTCTCTGGACATGGTTTCTTTCTCACGCAGGCATCACAGCCCGTACATCTGCGAATCTGATACTGACTCAGGTCGAGGAGAGCAGTGGTAGGTTCCTTGGAACCAGCAGACAGAACACTGGAGGCAGCTTCGAGTGCCTTTGTGAGAAGAAAGCGAGCACTGGACTTCTCACCTCTCGGAGACCCGGATATACCCAGCACCAACATGACAAATCCTCCGCATCAGACAAGTGGCCCGACCATGACTGAGGAGTACTTCTGTGTTTCGCCTTGACTTGTGCTTTCGACCTGCTTTCATATCAGACCTTGCCGGTACGTCTGCGAGTCCTGCTTCTTCTTGATTCGTCGTGAAGCAACAACTCCAGTGAGTGCGCAACCTCGCCTGCTGCCTTGACAGCTTTCAGCCTGCTCTCGTCTCTGTAAGAGGCCACGGCCACAGTGAACGATTGGACTCTGAGGATGGAAACCTCGTGGCCCTCGATAGTCACCGTATTGGGCATCACATCGGCAACAGGCTTGATCACGCCACGAGATATCTCCGACCGTATTGCAGCCCGATGACTATCTGGTATGGTGCCATGAACGACATTGCCAGCCGCATCGAACACACCTACGTAGGCGACATTGTGTGCTTCGAGATTGGCGTCCACGAGCTTCTCAATCGCGGCTGAAACCCTCTCGGACGGCAGGCCCAGATCCATTGTGACATACCTGCTGACGAGCTCCTCCAGTCCCTCGATATGCCCCATGTCGCCGGACCATGACGCCATCACCCCGCCATAGATAGTCACCAACTCCTTACCCAGTGATGCCATGCGCTTCTTCAAATGAGCGGCGTCCTCATCACCTGATGCCAGCAGCGCAATCGCAAATGACTCGAAGAACATGTAGGCCCATCGCAGGCCCTCCTGTTCCAGAGCGTACACTTGTCCGACGGCAGTGCTTCTGCTCGAAGCAAAGAGTGTGACACACGTCCTGACTTGTGGAGGGACTGTGTCTTCCACAGAGGAGCGGCCCTTCTGATATGACCGCGCATAGAGCGGCTCTCCATCACTCTTCACAAGATAGGCTCGGAATATCATGTCGCCAGTCATCTCAGGGGAGGTCGGTCCAATCTGCGACATAAGTGTTCTCTGTGGGTGTACCGAGAAGCCGGACACTGCATTTTTATGACGGGGTTGGAGACAAACGTTGGGTGTGACAGTATGCCTCGTGCGAAGAGTGACCTTCTGAAACGAACTCGTTATGACATCTTTGCAGAGATCATCAGAGTGGTATACATCTACGGCTATTGTCCACTCACGCGTGCTGCTAGGTCAACAAACATGCCTGTTGACAGGGCAAAGGATGCCATCGACTACTTGTGTGAGCGAGGGCTTCTCGAAACCGAGGATGATGAGGGTAAGCGTGTGTACAAGGTGACGGTGAGAGGAAACCAGTATCTCGAGCTCTACAAGAGGATGGCGGGCATGGTGGGAATCCCCATTCCTGAACCGATTATGGGCATGTAAGAGTCGGTATCTTTCTATTCTTCTCCCGCCTTGCTATTGCAGACGAATACCGCGGCCGAGAATTGTCGGATTGGTTCATCCATCACCAGATATAGACCGTCTTCCACCATAAGATGACCTGACAATTAGCGACATCAATTCGGTCCGTCTGATGCTTCTCATTTCGAGTATTCATGTTCTCCTACTGATGCCAACAGTGAAACGCATATTACCGCGGAGATCTCTCAACGGATGCCTCAAGTTTAGTAAACAAGGGGATAGGTCGGCACGGACTGAGATTGAGCGAAGTCTCCCACATGGACCTGGCAGAAGCCAGAAAGGTTCTGCAAGAAGCCAAAGAGAAGGATGTGATTCTCCGCTTGGTCGGAGGACTGGCAATCCAAGCACATTGCACGAAGATGGCCTTCTGCGAACGAAGCCACGTTGACATAGACCTCGCCGGATTGTCGAAACAGTCGGCAAAGATTGCCTCCGTCATAGAGGGTTTCGGCTATGTGGAGAACACCAGCATGACAATGGCGACGGGGGGAAAAAGGCTGGTGTTCGAAAAACCGAAGTCCAAAGATCATATAGATGTCTTTCTTGACAATCTCGACTTCGAACATAGAATCAAGCTCAAGGACAGATTGGAGATCGAGGACTCAACGCTTTCTCTAAGCGACCTACTTCTCTCCAAGCTGTCGATCTCAAGACTCAATGAGAAAGACATCCGAGACATCATTACCATTCTGAAGGATTTGCCCTTTGGAAATCAAGACCTGCCGGGAATCGTTAATGCTGATTACATTACCCGTCTGTGTTCTGAAGACTGGGGTCTGTATCACGATGTGCTAGACTCGATCGCTGAATGCCTTGGCGCGCTTGGTTCCTACGAACTGAACTCAGCTGATGATGAACGCGTTCTGCAAGCTCTGAGGGCTCTGAGGACTTCTCTGGTCGGAAGTAAGAAGACAAGACGATGGAGAATGAGAGCCTTGGTCGGAGAGCGAGCGCCATGGCGAAAGACTGTCGAGGAACAGAACGCCTAGACTCCAAAGCATCGTGGACGAATGACGTGATTGACGTTCCTTGAGGGTGTAGTACCGTTCCAGAGCGGACAAACACAGAATCCCAAAGCCTATTCAATCCCCAGAAGTCGGCATTCGGGAGGTAACATCTTGTGACTCCATCTGGTGTGTCTGCTTTATATTATGATGATGGGCAGATTCGAACAAGAAGAAGAGGCCAAGAACGATGACTGAAGCCCAGATTTTCAGGAACAAAGACAGAGTTGAACTTGGTACCGTCCAAGGTGACGTTGAGATTCGCGACTGCAAGTTGATAGCCCCCCAGCAGGGTGAGCAGATTATTGTCACCGGGACAATCCGAATCCGAGGGGATACGGTCGTCGAAGGATCATTGAAAGCGTACAGCCTGCGCACCGAGCACTGTGACATTGAGATACAAGGTGACTTGTCTGTTGAAACTACTGTCACAATTGACAAGGGAAGTATCGAAGTCGGAGGCTCAGCCAGTGCCAAGCAGATTCAAGCAGACGGGACCATCGGCATTGGAGGAGACTTGGTCTGTGGTTCTGGCAAGGCAGGTGGCGCGATTCGAGTGACCAGAAACGCGAAGGCTATGAGACTCTCGGCCGGAGGCTCAGTGGCAGTCAACGGAGACGCTGAGGTTGAGAGACTAGATGCGGGCGGGTCAGTTTCTGTCGGTGGCAGGATTGATTCCAAAGAGATGGACGCCGGAGGCAGCGGCAGGTGCAACTCTGGCAAGATTTCGCGGGTGGATATCGGCGGTTCCTTCAAGGCAGAGGGCGCTGTCGAAGTCGATGAGATTGACGTGGGCGGCGCGGTTTCCGTGGGACCTAGGTCCAAAGTTGGCTCAGTCGATGTTGGAGGAGCTTTCAAAGCATCTGGTGACCTCACTTTCGGGAAGATAGATGTCGGCGGCGCCGTCAAGATAGAGGGCTCTGCGCAAGGATCTGTGATTGATGTGGGTGGTGCCGTGCACGTCCATGGTTCTCTCACCCTAACGGAGAAGCTGGACGTAGGAGGGACCGCCGTAGTTGACCAGGACTTGCATTGTTCGAACACTATCGATGTTGGCGGGACTCTCACTGCTGGCGGTAGAATCGACTCCATTGCAATTGACGTTGGCGGCAGAATCGACGCCAACTACATCAGGGCTGAGGAAACGTTCAGAATCGGCAAGAGGGGCGAGGTCCGGGGATTCGTCGAGTCCAAGGACATTGTCATCAGGGAACGCGCAAGAGTCGAGTCGCTTTACGGAGACCAAATCCGTGTGGAAGAGAGAGCCAGAGTGAAGAGCATCTACGGCCGTTCAGTCTACCTTGAACGGGAGGTTGTTGTCGAAGGAGAAGTTTTCTACACAGACAGCTTCGAGGCTGAGGAACGCGTCGTTCTCAAGACCGAACCAAGAAAAGTGGATCAACTCCCCCCGCCCGAGAGCGTGCAATAGGACTGACTCTAGCAACCTCTCAGCAGCAGCACTCGACGCTCACACTCAGAAGTATAAGGCCGGCTGTCGAACCAACCGAATTCCTGTTCAACTACAAACCCAGACATTCCCACAAGCAAGTCTGCCTCTCTGTTAAAAATCACCGCCGCCCCCGAAACCACCTCTATTACTTGGTCGTAATCACTCCCTGTACGATGGGGTCTGTGTACGGAGTACTTGAGATCCACCCTCATTATCTGGTTGACAAAGTCCGTGTGAATCTGCCCTCTTCTTGTGACGACTCTGCCGTCTGGCAGAGAGGTGGGGGGCTCTTCAAACTCCAAATGATCGGGTAGCAGAGCACCGGAGCGATGATCGAGTATGAAAAGACCCCGATCGGACAGGTGTCTTCTGATGCACGATAGGGTGGACAGCTGATCTCTGCTGGTCATTGCATGTCCAAACGAGTCAGGTATGATTATGAGCGAGTATGTTTGACCGAGTGAAAAGCTCCTCATGTCACCCTCTACCAGACTAATCCTTGCCGCAATGTCGTGCGGCTCGCTGCTGAGCCTCTTTCGTAACTCTTTGAGCATGGATGGTGAAATCTCAAGGGCAGTCACCTCAAACCCCTCTCGGGCTAGCGGAAGTGTTACTCGACCTGCCCCGGCGGCAACATCCAGAACTGGAGACCCTTGTTTGCGTGCGTAGTTGAGATAGAAAGGTATGTCGTCATTGCTGACAAAGAGGTCATAGAACTCTCCTACTCCTTCGTACCCGGGGCCGATGTCCTCGCCAGCACTCTTCTCGTTCATGTGTACAGCACCCGACTAGTGATGCCTGAGCTAGGCCCAAATATCCGTCCAATCTACTCTGGTTATTTGCGTTAACGTCAGCAGCACCTGAGCAGACTCGTCGTTCATGGTCTACATCTTCGGATAAGCGCGACACCTATCGACCTACCGCTTTGATATGCATTGTGCAGCATCTCAAAGCGTTCCAACCTGGAGATATGACATATGTCAGCGCGTTTTCGTGAGCCGAGGCTCCTAGACCCCGCTTCGGTACCACAGACACTCCATACTGGCTCGGCTGAAGCCACATGAACGAGGGTTACAGGTGAGCAATTGAAGACCTGCTCACTTCTTGTTCCTATCGCAACGACTAATAATGCTAAGGACTTGGCAGCCTCATATGACGGAGGGATAAAACAGCGTGTTTGCGCAGTCGCTCAAAGCAGCGGGCCAGGAATCGGATTCTGTGGCAGACCTCCTTGAAGACCGCGAAATCCGTAGAACAATGGTCGCAATTGACACGTACATAAACCGATATCTCGATACTGATGTTGGGCGGCCCCAAGCACTCTATGATGCAGCCCATCACCTCATCAGGGCAGGCGGCAAGCGGTTGCGCTCACTGATCACGGTCCTCACATGCGAATTGGCCGGAGGAAGCGCTGAGAAAGCACTGCCCGTAGCGCTGGCTGCAGAGTTGCTGCAAACAGCCAGTCTGATACACGATGATATCATCGACAATGAGAAGACCAGAAGGGGAGTTCCGACGGTACACCGGGTCTTTGGTGTCAAAATGGCCATCATTGCAGGCGACCTGTTGATATCCCAAGCAGTCCGCATCCTTGGAGAACAGGGCAACCCGGAGCTGCTAGCCATAATGGGGGGCAGTGGTGCCCGGATGTGTGAAGGCGAAGCGGCAGACATGTCTGTGAGTCCAGACCGCCCCGAATCTTTCGAGAAGAAGTATTACCTTGAGCTTGTCGAGAAGAAGACCGTCTCATTCCTTGAAGAGTCTGCTAAGGTGGGGGCAGTCATTGGTGGCGCTAGTGAGAGTCAGAAACGCGCCATGACCGAGTACGCCAGAGCATTGGGTTTCGCCTTCCAGCTTCGTGACGACCTCCTTGACATTGATAGTAGGACACGGACTCGAACGGGCAGAGCCAGATCAAGCCTCGAGCTAAAGCACGGCAACTACGTCCTGATTCAAGCATTGGAGATGCTGACCCGAGAAGGGAGAGCGACCTGCCTCACATCATTGGCCGAGGGGAGGACAGGACCCGCAATGCGAGCAATGAGGGTCACAAACGCCGCAGAGCTAGTACAACAGACCGCACGGGATTACGTCGAGCAAGCCAAACGCGCTCTCTCACAGCAGCCGCGAGAATATGCGCGCCTACTCGAGAAGCTTGCAGACTTCGCCTTGGTTCGCGAACAGTAAGAGTGGCTCAGCCAGACTGGCAACTGCTTGTGCGTTCCCAAGTTGACCTTAAATCCTGTAGAGCGGATTGAACTTTGACACGACCTGAATCCTCGTGTCAAGCCTCAAATCCGACATCTGCTCAGCCGGTGGAAACCTCCCTCTTCCACCGGCAACCCTTCTTCTCCTACTGTCTTTCACATTGTGCAAAGTGACGATTGCATAGGGCCATTGCTAAAGAGAGTTGAGGAAAACAGCTGGCTCTTCCCCCTGATCGATGGCCCGGACTCTGAACTTGGTGCCTTGCTCAAGTCTAATCTCGGTGGCAGCCAGCGCTCCTGCCAACTGCTTCCTGACACCTGCCTTGCTGCCTTTCCACAGGTAAATACTCTTTGTGGGCTCGTGAACAATACAGAACACTCGGTTCGGTTGGAGGTTCTCCTTCTTCACATCTAAGGGGACATGCGTGCCATCATCAAGCAGCTCAAGTCCAGCAACCATGCGATTTCAGGGCCTCCATTAGTTGTCAAGTTCATTCAGTGCCGTACACCCATCAGACGCGCTCAAACTGAGCTCTGACTGTGCTACCGCAGTAATTGCACCGTGCCTCAAGAGGACCGACCCAGTCGATGTGCTCCTGAACGATAGCTGCACCACACGAAGGGCATCTCTCAGGCAACCGTACGGTCCTAATCTCAGTCCCATCAGATCTGACGCTTCCTCTGTATCTTTCGGGAATCGCAAACGCAGGGGCATCCATCAGGACTCCTCTCACTGCCTGAGACCCCACTGCACACACTTTGACTATCACCACGATGACAATGATGAACATCAAGACCGGCACAATGATGAACATGATCCCGATGGCACCAAAGATGCTAAAGAAGAAGTCAAACGGACCAAACTGCATTCGTGACATCCTCGTGATTGTGATGGGTCTGTCAACAAATCCTCTGGCACGCCTTATTACCTTTGTCAGACTTGGCAAGGTCAGCGCGTGGGCTAAGGCAGACGGCCGAGAGTTTCACACCATCTGGCTCTTCACTGGCTTCCAGACTTCTTCGGTGGCACTGCTTTAGGTTCCTTGGATGACGAACTTTCGGATTCTCTGGATGGGGCGTAAGTCAGAGCAGACCGCCTCTGTTGCTGTGAGAACGGTCCGTCACTCAAAGCGCCCCACTCGACAAAGCACATTGATGTTGTTGAAGAAAAGCAGTGTGCAGGCAAGATTGGTACGTTTTCTCTGCTGCTTTTTACCACGATGCCGGACTTCGGAACGTATAAATCATGCTGTGCCGTGCACCCTCTAGTACATCAAACCTCTTTGGAGGAAAGAATGGAATATGCAGATTCCCGCATTTCTCTTGAGGAAACTCTACATTAAGGGTAGCCTCCAGAACTTACCAGATGGCTTCCAGTTCAAAATCAAGAACACGCTCTCACCTGGCACCGCGATAGGTATGACACCACTCAAGGTCGACAAGGTGGACTGTCCACTGGATGCCACGACAATAATGGCCGAAGCCTCTAAGATCAAGGCCTCTGAGATCACCGAGAGCAAGACCTTCCCAATCAAGGTGGGCGTAGAGATTACGATTCAGGTGAAAGGGAAGCCTCTGCCCAAAGGCGAGCACACACTCGACATCGGTATAAAGACCAAAGAAGCTGGATCGCTCGCTTTTGACGTGAAGGACGCACTTGCTTGAACTGGGGCTTTGAGAGAAGGCCTATCGCCTTCTCCATTCCCTGTTCTTCGGCGATTTGAGCTAGTCGCCTGTTTTGAAGGCTCAGCCTAGCTGAGATCCATTCATCTCTTCAGCTTGTTTTATGCCGCCGCAGAACTATCACGATTAGGACGACTGCTGCAACCCCTGCCAAACCAACAATCACCAAGACCTGAGTGCCATCAGCTAGCTGGGTAGTCGTAGTAGTAGTCGTAGTCGTCGTACTCGTTGTGGTTGAACCAGAGGTCGTGAACACGAACATAGCATGACTCCAGACCCCTTCAGAGCTGTATGCGTAGACATCCAGTCGATGCTGACCCGGTGGAGATGGCAACCCTGCAAGTGCCGTCATGTTTGCCGCCCCATCCCAAGAGTAAAGCTTCGAAACCGGGACCTCACTAAAGTAGATCTCCGGCATCGTGCCAGCGAGCTTGACAGTGTTGTTGGCGACAGTCCTCAGGAAGATCTCAATCGGTCCTTCGTACGGTAGTTTGTAGTTATCCATGGTCACGGAGTCCAGCCCGATCGCCGTGATGTTCACGAAACTCGCACTCACTCCCACTCTCAAGTAGTGATTGAAGGCTCCACCCCAAGGAGTGCCGTACAGTGGGGCGCCGGCGCCGCCTGTAATGAGATGCACGACTCCATTGACAGTCATGCGATTGTACAGGTGGTCATGACCTGCCACTAACAGTGTGACATTAGTAGACTCGAAGAGCTGCTGCAGACCATCACGTTCTGTTTTGTTTACATCGAGCGAACTCCCAATGTGGCTCAGCGGGTAGAGAGGTCGATGAACGAACACGAACTTCATTCGTGATCCTGAACTCATGAGGTTGCTCGTCAGCCAACTGGACTGTGACCCAGTGATTCTGCCCTGAGGACCAGAAACCTCCGAATCTAGAATGACAAAATGGACTCCGGCATAGTTGAAGGAGAAGTAAGTTGAGGGTTCTCCGAACTGCTCAAAGGCATCAAGGAAGTAGCTTATCATGGGAGAGCCAACGGCTAGCCCGGTGTCGTGGTTGCCGACAGCAGCGTAGATCGGGACGTAGTGCGCGAGGCGTTCAGTGACGTTGAGGAAAGCTGACCACCTTAATGCGTTGGCGCCAAGGTCATTGGTTACGGAGTATACATAGTCGCCGGTCATCACCACGATGTGTGGGGCCTCAGCAATCGTCATATCGATGATTTGAGAGTACGCTGCCGGCTGTACGTAGGTGTCAGTGTCAGGCCTGTTGTCTCCAAAGACGACCATCTTGAACGGCTCACCGTCTGCTGGAGCAGTCTTGAAATTGTAGATGTCGCTCGAAACATCGCTAGAGGTGACCTTGTAGTAGTAGATCTTCCCATCCTCGAGCCCACTTAGCATGATGCGATGAGTGACATCAGGTGTGCTATTGGACACCTTCTCGGCAAGACTGACGTTTAGCCCGTATTCCACCGTTGCATTTGTCAGACAGCACGTCATCCACAGCAGCACAGCCGATTGGTTCGTCACCATGTGCACAGTTGGTCCTCGAGTAATCGACGCAAATGATGACTCCATGTACATTTTCTGACTGGGATTCGCTTGTGCAAGTCTGTTTCCTGCTAAGACTCCGGTGGAAAGCGGGAGAACAACGAGCAAAAACAGGACTAGATGACCGATAGTTCTATGCAAACTGCTCAACCTGCTCCGTGAAGAGCGGGACCTAGTACTTAAGCACTGACCTACGACGAGCTTCAGCGCATCGGTGAACAACATGGAGGACAACCGCGTCATTCGCTCGTATAGGAAGGGCGATGAGTACGCCATAACGCGTCTCTACAACCTTTGCTTCAGCGAGAGCGGAGTCCTGTTTCCACGTTCTCCTGAGAGCTGGATTTGGCGCTATGTGAATCGTCCTCGATTCGATCCAGATTCAGTGTTTCTAGCTGAGGATTCTGGCAGGCTTGTTGCTTCTCTGGTCATGACATATGGCGATATGTCCGTGAACGGGGACTCAATGCCAGTCGCCATGATCGATGATGTTTCGACACACCCTGACCATAGGAAGCGGGGCTTGGCATCCATGCTCGTCCAGCGAGCCGTCGACCGTGCCAAGGATAAAGGGTGTCGACTCGTCCACCTTACGGCAGCCACCTCTGGAACTGCATTCAAAATCTATCATCGGGCCGGCTTCAGAACTGTGACGACGTGCGATGTCATGTTCTCCGTGCTTCACGGACGTGAGGGAGCTGGTATTGCGGGTCCGGCCTTGTCGCTGCCGATAATGGCAGCTCACGTGATTCTCAGCACGAGAGCGAAGAAAAGTGGGGACAGCAAAGTGAAACTCGAAAAGATAGTTGAAGAGGATGCGGGTGTCAGACTCCTCGCTACACACCAGAGGCTGTCTGGGCGAAACGGACTCTTGATTGTTGGGCAAGACTATGGAAGATGGCTCATCGGACCCAGACCCCTCGGAAACACAGTCCTGTTTGCGATGAAGCGTCTTGGTGACGAAATCGGGGCAATGACCGTTTCATCAGTTTACACTCTATTCCATGGCAGGCCTGCGAAGATCGCCAGCACAATGAGCCCTCTCATACGTGGGGAATTGAGGACCGTGGAGACAGTTGCAGCTGCGCTGAAGAGGGCAGGACAGTTCTCAGCAGTCCGTTTGGGCTGCGCAGCGGCGACCTTGTTGACAGACTCTCGGGATACCATCACCAAGAAGGCCTGCCAACGGGCTGGGTTCTTACGTGTTGGGTCCACTGCATCAATGGTACATCCTCTTGGGCAACCAAGCAGGACAGGGGAACTCAGAAAGAGACTCTGGGCTCAGACCCTAGAAACAGCAAAGTCTGCCCCCTAATAAGTGTCTGCGGTGGAGCTCGCACTGCAGCAGTACGATGATATTCCCTACCCACAACAGTTTTGAACCATGGGTCCATCACAAAGATGGGTGTTAGTGTGTACATCAAGATACGCAAGGACGGGGCCTTGGGCTTTGGCCGCGGCACTGAAGGTGTAGCAGAAATCACGCTGGGCTATGGCGAAGCACATATGGCGGCAGCCGCCCTCGAGAAGCTCGCGCAGACCGCTCGCAGCTACAAGCAGACATATGTTAAGACGACTGGTGTAGGCGGCGGCAACAGAATAGACTTTGAGAGGGCAGATGATGGCACAATCACGATTTCGGGTGATGGTCATTCATACTTCTGCACCGAGAAAGAAGTGAGAGACCTGGCAGAACTGCTGAACCATCTGCCTCCTGTTCAAGTGTCACCGGCGTCTGACTATGTTCAGAAGATCGCACCCGAAGCGGGCATCTGTATCACCGTCAAGAATGGTGGAAAAGCGATCCAGATGAAACTCCCTGAAGCAGCCCTAATGAAGACTGCAGTCGTCACCAGTCTTGAAAGCCGGTTCTACGAGGAACACATTGTAGTTGGCAATCGGAGGTTGAGTGTTCAGAGAAGCAGCGACTTGAAATGGGAGCTCGGTGTGAATGAAGAGAGAGTGAAGTTCACAGCTTACGAGATTGAGGCTCTGCTCGCTGGTCTCCAGAACTCCATACTCGACGTATTGATGGACCTAGTGAAGTCATTGGGGTCGGACAAGATTGCAGACATCAGGGTCAAGAGTCAGATACAGAGAGTAGAGCAGGAGTCTCTAAAGACACTTGGAGACTTCAAGAAAGCCAAGACGATCTCCAAGAACGTGACAAAGTCAGCTACGAGAATCCTAGGAACATCAGAGGACGCTGATTCACGGACTACCGAGTTCATAGAGATGGTCAAGTATGTGTATTCAAGTGTGGAGCCACAGTTCCACGCGCCCCTGTTCGATCTCCTCGGATCCGCGTTTGTGTTCACAAGCAAGTGACCGTCCTACTCCAACCTAGGCAGGCGGGGGCGAGTCAAGTACTGCAATGGACCAAGGATACTTGTCCAGTACCCCTTGGAGCAGTCTACGTACCTTCCGCTCTTCGGAAGTGCCAGCATAGGCAAGTAGAAGGACGAGCCCCCCTCTCGTGCGCTTAAACTTCTGATACATCGTCTTTGTGGTGTTTATGGTGTCGCACACGACCATCACATCAGCTTGAGGGATGTCCAGGTCTCTTTCACCGACAGGCGACATCACAAGTACACTCTGTTCATCGTCTTCTTTGAACCGTTTGAGAACATCCGCCTTGTCAGTAGTCGCGCCAGTTATTGCCAGCACACTGAAACCCGATTTCCCCAGCACACTCTGAATCTGCTTCAACATCTCAATATAGGACGTCAGCACTACGGTCTTCTTGTGTTTGACTGCGATCTCAAGGACACGCAAGGCCTTGGCTGACACTGTGTGAAAACCACGACCAAGCTGGCCTAGATTGAAGTAGTGTTTGAGATAGTCACCGTGGAACATCCTGAGGAACTGCTTGGGCGGCATGGCGTAGACATATTTGCGAAGCATGAGTAGTGACGAATACTGACCCTTGAGGTCGTCCGACACAGGAAGCCTCTCCAGAAGAAGATGGACTCTCCTCGAGTCGCCTTCTATGAGGTCGAGATTGTCTGTCTCCTCAAGATCTCTCATTATCTCTGCGCGGACGCTACGGATCAACTCGTCAAGCACTAGTGATACAGATCTGATTCTCGCATCCACGACTGGACTCATTGCCAAGAAAGTCGGTTCAAGGTATTCCTCGACATCAGTGCCATACAGCTCCTCCATTGTGATCACACGAGCACCCGTGATGTACTCTTTGAGAGTATCCAGTTCCCTCCGGATCTCAAGCTGTTCTGCGCTGAACACTGCGTGGTCATCACGTAGCGTGCCGCTCATGCCAATCAGCCACCTGTCCTTGAACACTGCAAGAATCGTGGACCATGGATAGACAAGAGTGGACGCACTGCTCGTTCTCTTCACTAGCGTGTCGACTTCGTTTATCAATAGCATTTCAACTGAGTCAAACAGACTAGGCTGAGTTGCGGCCATTGAGGCGAGGACTTGAGGAGTGGCTACTATCACACGTTTCTCAGCTAGTTGCCGTGCCCTTCGAGATGACGGCACCCTCGATGACAGCTCGCCAAGATCCTTGTCGAGGCCGCCGTATTCCTTTCGCATGTAGTCAATGGTCTCTGCGAGAGAGGATGATGAATGGACGACAATCAGTATCTTCGAGTTCGGAAATCTCTGTGTGACCAGCTGGTGAGTGATGAACCGTTTTCCTAGGCCGCAGTCCAGCTCTAGGAGTAGATTAGTCCCTCTTAGCTGCGAGACTCTATCCAGTATGTAGTTCTGGTAGCCTCGGGGTGTGTACTTCGGCTTCGACTCCGACATGATAATGGCACGTCCGTGCGCAGTCTTATCAATCCATACTGGGAGAGACCTTGAAAACCATGGCCTGTGTCCCTATTGACGATATGTCTTCGGGCCCAGCACGCCATTGCTTTCTCTACAACTGACCGGTCAGCACTCCGAACTGCTTTACAGCCTTTTGGCTCTTGGCTTGTTCCAGCAGGATCATGACCGGAACCTGGGCAGATAGACAGACCGCGACTCACTGAGAGCCAGAAGGCTTGGTGTGGGGATTATCCGCGTTGTGTGTTTCAGAGCTATTAGGCACAACGTGCGAATCGATTGCACCCTGCGACTGAAGAGCCACGATGACCTCTGGCTTCTTCGGAATTGCCTTCCCGTTCACCCAGATACTGTTCGGGGGTATTGCTCTATCCTTGGGTACGACCGTGTTTGCTCCAATGATCACATTGTCGCCGATATCAGCACCAGCTAGGATTACCGCGTTGGCCCCGACAGTCACATTGTTGCCGATTCGTACGGTCTTCAGATACAATCTGTCGCCCTCGTAGACATGACCACTCATTATGGCGTTGTATCCAAAGAAGCAGTTGCTCCCGATCACTGTGCGCTCAGGATTGAACAGGCGTCCGTTACCGACAATAGTGTTCTTGCCAATCTTAGCGCCAAAGAGCGTGTGTCTTGGTTTGGTGTCGAGAAAGACAGAGAAGAACGATGTGAAACGGGCAAAGAGGACGTAGTACGATTCGTAGTACTCGTACGTCAGCCACTGTTCGGACTCAACTGTGTAGTACCCGTCATCAAAGTGAGGCAACAAGTGCCGTGATCCCTTGAACATCAAGGCGAGGAGTCCCAAGAAGATGCCATAGCAGATGGCTATGCTGGGTACAAACAAGACAATGAACCAGAGCTTCACAGAAACAAACTCTGGCAGGAAGGAACCAAGCGTGCTCTGGAAGAAGAGCCGGAATGGTGCGAATGGCCAGCCAACCGCGTTCAGCAAAGGGTCCAAGTTGTGGAATAGGAGGAACATCAGGAGCATAGCTGGAAGAGAGGCTGCCGACATGCTGACAAGGACCGACAGTACCAAGTACACTGAGTAGGCGATGGATTTCAGCTTCATTCGTGGTTCGCTCTTCTGCGCTGGTCAAGCGCTATGACACCAAGCGGCCTTTTAACATATACTCGTAGTCAACTCAACCAAGGCTTGTTCTAGAAAAGCATATACGCGCATGTCCGGAGCCGAGCATCTCTCAGGGGTACTGACATCATGACACATGATCTCGTGATTGCCGGAGCTGGCCCTGCAGGACTGATGACAGCTCAGAGAGCGTCACAGCATGGGTTGAAGGTGCTCTTGCTGGAGAGGCATCAGACCGTGACCGACTCACTGATGGGAGAACTGGTCACGCAGAAGGCTCTGAGCTTGTTGAACGTGCCAAACACGTCAGAGTGTGTTGTGAACCGATTCACGTCGATTGTTGGCGAGAGTCTTGACACAGGTTCACACATCGCCGTCGACCGTACACTGCTGGGGAACTCCTATTTGCTCGACGAGGACAGGTGTCAGGAGCTGATGAGAGACCGGGCAGTTTCAAATGGAGCCGAGTTCAACTACCGAGCGAAGGTCGACTCAGTAATCAAGGAAGGGGAGCAGGTTGTTGGCATCAGATACAATGGGAATCAGGAAGCTAGGGCAAGTCTGACTGTTGGAGCCGACGGGTCATTCAGCAGGGTCTCGTCGAGCGCAGGCTTCGTCCATCCCAGGTGGCTGCTCAGTTATGGGTATCGCTTCAAATTGGAGGGCTGCAAGATAGAGGACCCCCACACTGCCTACTTCTATGTAGGGAGAAACGTTGGCCTAGGTTATCTTTGGCTATATCCCCGTAGTGAGTCGGAAACGAACCTGGGGATAGGCAGGGTGCCATCGTCAAGATTGAGCTGGGAAAAACTGCCTCCAATGAAAGACGTTCTGATGAAGTACATGAAGGAGCACGAGGAAACCAGGAACGCTAAGATAGTCAATGTGAATGGCGGCGTTGTGCCATGTACTGGCCTTATTCCTTCATTCACCGGTGCGGGTGTCGCGCTCTGTGGAAACGCCGCTGGTCAGGTGTCATCAATTGTGGGCGGCGGTGTCACAACCTGTCTTCACGCCGGGACGCTACTCGCCAAACACGCGAAACGTATGGTCGAAGAGAATGACTTCTCCAGAAAGGGTACAATGCTCTATGAGAGCGAGTACAGAAAGTCAAAACTGGCAAGAAGCATCACGAACACAGGGAATGGCATGTATGCGGTTTCAAAGTATGCGATGCTGAATGATCCAGTTGCGGCAGCAGAAATAGTCCTCAGTCAGCTTGATGCCACCACTCTGAACGAGGTGATTCAGGGTCGCCTGAAGGCGGGCACAATAATGTCTCTTGTGACCGATTTTCTACCGCTCGTAGTAAAGATTGGCGCCGGGTATGTGAAGAGTGTTGCTGTCACTGGAGTCTAGAAAAGACTTCAGAAATGGAACCCCCAGGCAACGGATTTTGGTCCGCCCCCTCTTACCCGCTTCGTATATGCCCCGTCAGCCGTCTTAGTGGTCATCCAATCGAACAGACCACCATCTGTCATTAGGAGAGAAGCGATATAAAGTCGAACTTTGTAAACTAGCACCAAGCTACTGTCCACATACTGTCTTTGCTCAGACGCTGGTGTGCAGTGAATTGGCGGAACTCCCATCTATTTCTTCACGAGAAAGGCTCGAGAAGTCACTAGGTATGCTGGGCTTTGCCCACGACAGACCGGCCCTCAGCGTTCTGCGGGCCATACTGAATGTACATTCCTCACTTCAGCGCCCTGTGGTTGCTCTTGAGATATATGACGGCCTTTTGCAGGCGGAACCTGGTGCACATCTCACCCGAACATGGGTGAGAAAGGTCTTGGAGGCTCTGGTCAATATGCGGATGGTAATGGTCGAGAGTGATACAGCACACGGGAAGAAGTACAGCGCAGACGCAAACACCATTGTGACAGGACTGGAGGATCTCAAGCACCAAACTCTGACGAGGTTAGAAACACGACGCAGGTTTCTCCAAGAGGAACTGTCGATGCTGTCTTCGGTCGACTTCAGCCACACGGCAAGGAGCCTCACGCACAGAACTGGGAACACCAAGGAGCAACCTCGATCGAGGCTTCTGAAGGGACTTGAGGCATACAGAGAAATAACCAACAGTGAAATATACGGCAGGGCAGGGGCTGGAAGCATCATAAGAGTTGCCAGACTCTGGCTTAGGCCGTTCATGAGTACCGTCGTAGAAGCGTTTGACGAGTTGTCAAGCGCCGTCGAGAGAGGGGCAGAGCTCCAGTTTTGCGTGACTCCCGACATCCTCACACAGGGCGATCTTCTTGCCACCGGTTTGCCGGAAACCAAGCTGGTAGAATCTTTTGCCAGAGTAGCCAAATTGAGGAAGGAGGGGGCAAGGATTGATGTGAGGGTCTGTGGCCCCAATGCGAAAACGTACCACTTCTCCAGCTTGAATGACGAGAGTATGGTCATCTTGCTCTCTGAGGACCCGCTGGCAGCTACTTGGGTGAGCCGTAGCTTCAACCCCGACTTCGTCAAGAGTGCCATTGCGTCATTCGACCGTACATGGATACAGTCAGTTTCTCTCTTCGACTCCCCTCAGCGCCTGATTGAGAGGTTCCCCGGGAGTGAGTCAGGGTATCTCGTTTCGACGATGATTGGGAGTCAGAAGAGAATGGAAGGCAAGAAGGTGTGATCATGGTCGATGAGTCGGTGACCCGCGCTCTGAAGGCTCTTGGATTGATTCTGAGAACAGACAAGGACTCCCGCACGTTAGGACTGGTCAGAGCCGTGCTGGGAAGACAAAAGGAGCAAGGCGGCTCACTCAGCATTGACGAAATCCATGATGAGTTGAGGAGAGAAGAACCAGGGGTGAAACTCTCTAAGACGTTCGTGCAGAAAACACTGAGGACCGCTGTTGAAGCTGGATTTGTAAGGGCGACAGGGCATGGCCCTCAGAGAACCCGCTATTCCTCCGACGCGTCGGCTGTGGAAACGGGACTACATAGGACTGCCGAATCTGCCAAGCGAAGGATACAGCAGGAAATCCGCCTCATCGATTCGGAGTCCGATGCGGCTGCGAGCTTGGACTGCACAACTCTGGCACAGGACGTGGTGGTAGAGTTCACGGGCAGCAAGCAGAGAATAGGCTCCCGACTGGTCATTGGTGCAGAAGACATCCGGAGAGCAGTTGGATACAACATGAAGGACATGGCAGGCGAAGGGAGCATCATCCGGGTAGCTGTCATGTCGTCATCTCCATTCATCAATCAGAATGGGGAGGTGGTTCCAGAGATTGCCCACGCAGTGCTGAGAGACACGAACGTCCGATGCCTTGTATCCTCCAAGATTGTCGAGAGCCTGTTTCGGATTGATGGACGGCAGGACAATCGCGAAGATGCATTGGATTCCCCAGAATCCCCTAGAATGGCAGTTAGGGTCTACGACGGACCCATGACGTATCATCAGGTGACACTGAACAACGATTGCATGGCACTAATCGTGTCAGAGAAGCCACTGACGGCGGCTTGGATAACTAGACAGTTCAATCCCGACATCATCGACGCATCAGTTCTGAGCTTCGATGAATCGTGGAAAGAGGCTAGGGCATTGCACACACCCGGCATTAAGGGGGTGTCAGGTAGCTCATGATAGTTCGTGATTCAGTGTCAACGCGGAAGCCACACCCTGGGCGAAAGCCTGGCAGAGAAGGAAGTGCCGGGTCAGATCTCAAGATTGGGAAAACCCCGGAAGCACTCAGGCTCATCGGCTACGATCAGGAGATGCTCGACAGACAGTTTCAGGTCCTCAGGATCATCCTTCGGAAACAGCAAGAGCAAGGGGTTCCAGTTCCATTCAAGGACATAGAGAGTCAGATACGGGTAGAAGCCGACAACAGGAGCGTCGTTCGTCCCCAGATATATCGATGGCTAACGTCTTTGGAGAAGGATGGATATTTGAGTGTTGACAGGTTCTCTAGGCCCCACCGCTATTCTGCCTCTGTCGAAACCTTGGCAGCCGCTCTTAGTGAAGCTAGGACGAGGGCTCTGGTTTCCTTGGAACGGGAGAGAATGAGGCTTCTCTCAGATATCCAGAACCTATATGTCAACCGCGACCCAAGTGACAACGAGTCTGAAGCTCCAGACTTCTCGCGTCTTGCCGGTGATACAATCGAATTGATCACAGGAGTCCGCCAAAGGACCGTGGTCAGGTTCGCTGAAGGGCTGGAACAGATAAACAGACTGATTGATAGTGAGGTATACTCGACCGTCAGAAAGAGGGATGTCCTCAGACTCTCGATGGGCCAGAGGGGTATCGACTTGGTCACCGCAGAGCAGCATACGAAAGCTGTAAGCAGACTCGCCAATAAGGGGGCCATCTTCAGAGTATTACTGAGTAGTAACTTCGACACAAACGACAGGATTGGTCGCCTAGTTGTTGATACCTACAGGTCGCTGATCCAAGACAGCCTCGATGTTTCACTAAAGAGGCGTACGCGTTCGGAGGAAACATACCAGATGGTCGCAAGAAACAGCGACAGGGTGGTACTCAGGGTGTCAGATGAGCCAATCGCAGCCACCTTCATCCCGAGATTCATCAATCAGGAGCTAGTAGACGATGCCATTGCGAGCTTCGATGCGGAATTCGCCATAGCGACAGATGTCACGACCGGGACATCCGATTGGAGGACTAAAGCGTGAGCAAAGCTGCGGCAGCACTCGATTTGATTGACATTCACCTCGACTCCAGCGAGATGGAGGTTCTCCGGTACTTGTTGAAAGCCTCACGAGGCCCGCAGAGAGTCACCTTCACTACCGTATATGACCAAGTCAAAAAGGCAAAGGTCAGACCTCCAACGAGAGCCTGGGTGTATGAGTGCCTCAGAAAGCTGGAAACAGACGGTTTCATATCTGTCGACAAGCTGCCTCGACCTTGCTCCTACATCGTGAGCAGCGAAACAATCGCGAACGGTCTGGAGCGCGCTTGGAAGAGCAGACTGGATTCGATAGAGAGTGAGATCGGACTACTGACTCGGACTAGTGCAGAGGACTTGGCCGCCTTCCTGTACAAGTCTGCAAACGGCAGCCCAATGCAGCAGAACACGAATGTTGCCAGAGGGGTCGAGAACGTCAGAAGGCTCATCAGATCCGAACTGCTGGACAGGAAACAGTGGAAGGCAGGCGACGAACTGAAGCTCATTCACAGACTGGACAACCTGATTGGCGCGAAGGGTCCCAGTGGTCCTGTGGACAAAGAGATAGTTGCTGCTGCCATGGATGGCCTCAATGTGCGTGTAGTGTTCATATTCTCAGATATCGCACTTGATGGTTTAGGTGATGTTGCTTCATTCATGCGTGACGAGGGCAGCCAGCTTGCGAGTCTGCTCATGAGTGGGCGTCTACAGATCAGACTGTATCCTGAAGATGTGGCAACATACAGAATCGTCGCCCTGAACAGAAGCAAATTGGTGATGTTACTGACGAATGCATTCAGGCCCGACGCGGCTGTACTACTAGACCAGGCCGAGCAACCGGTCATAGTTGAGCATGCGATGCAGAGGTTTGACACGCTTTGGAACCAGTCGATAGACGCCAGAGAGCTTATGGCAGCCATGTTTGCAAAGTCTGGTAATCCCAATGCGGGCAGTACCGGCTAGATCCATTCTCAAGCTGATACCTAGCCTGATGCAACGACCCAGTCCTTGCTCTCTGTCAGTGTCGAGAACACGTCATCGCACACAGCCTGGAAGTCGTGATACGGCCCGTATTCACCGCCTGCCGCATACGCGTGTCCGCCGCCTTTGAAAAGCGCCGCGGCGGCATTACACAAGACGCTTTCCCGGCCACGCCGGAATCCCAGCATCCCGCCGGGACTCAAGGTTACAAAGAGGTCGGCCACGGGTAGTTGTCGGTCGGCAAGGTTGAGATTCTTCGTATCAGCGACGAATGTGCCTATGTCAGTCGTTGTCACTCCATTTGGCATCTCTACTATCCGGACCAGACGGCCGTGTATCTCCAAGTCGCAATGGGCGGCCAAGGCTTTTCGCATCTTCTTGAGCCGCTCCTTCCGATAGTTGTCTACCCTTTGATTGAGCAAGACATCACGGAACTTCCTGCCACTCTCATCCCAGATGCCAGACAGTCCTGTTTCTGCTAGGCTCCTGAGGAGGGGCATCAGAGCCGCTGTTAGGTCATCTCCCTTGTCGAGTGCAGCGAATCTTGTCAAGGACAGTGCGTCAGTGAGTGCGCTTGCGGACTCTATCTCTCTAATGTTGAAATCAGTGTCGTGCGCAATCTTGGCCATCTCTGCACACACCTCGTCCCGCGGCAACAACACCTTGAATGCTATCTCAGCTCCGCAGTACTCGTGGTTGATCCGCAGCACAGGGCTGTTGGCAAGTGATAGTATGGATTTCACTGCCCTATCAGGCCATTCATGATGATCAAGCCATACTACCCTGCAACCCTGGGCTGTGGCCCTCCTTAGCGAACTGATAACTGTGTCAAGGGAGTTCCCATCAAGACCAAGGTCTGTGACTACAATGAGGGTGTTCTTGAAGCCGCCTACCTTTGGAAAGACAGCTTCGAATGAACCGTAATCAGTGAGTATCACGCTGTGTTTGAGGCCCTTGGACTTCGCATATCGCCACACGATAGCCGCAGAGATGAAACCGTCCGCATCCTTCTCGTGAGAAATCGAATATAGAGAGGTGATTTTGGTGCTTGGTGTCTCAGTCGGTTCGGTCATTGCGCGTCATCTTGGGCGTGACTTCGGTCTTTTGACGCTTTTCCTAGTATCCAACACTAGTCCTTTCGAAAACGTTTTCTCTGCACTCAGGCCCCTTCACAGAAGAGCTGGACCATATGGCGAACTCTCAATACTCTCTCATGAGCGGCAATGAGGCGATGGCAAGAGGAGCGATAGAGGCTGGCGTTGGATTTTGTGCTTCTTATCCGGGAACGCCCTCCACTGAGATCACGGAGAGCCTCATGCGAAGCGCTTCTGCTAGAGGAATCTATGTTGAGTGGAGCATCAATGAGAAGGTGGCCCTTGAGGCAGCCTCTGCAGCCAGCTGGGTGGGAATCCCCGCTCTCTGCCCCGTGAAATCACTCGGTCTGAATGTCGCAGCGGATTTCCTCCTGAATCTCAACCTGTCTGGCAGCGGGACGGGTGGGTTGGTCATCGTGGTTTGCGATGACCCGGAAGGACACAGCTCAAGCAACGAACAGGACTCAAGGTTCTATGCGAAAGCGGCCATGCTACCGATGCTGGAGCCCTCCAGCGGTCAGGAGGCAAAGGAAACGATTCTCTATGCCTTCGACCTTTCTAGAAGGCACGAAGTGCCTGTGATTGTACGAAGCACAACGAGGCTGAGTCACTCTAGCAGTCTGGTGAGTGTCGGGTCGTTGCCACGAACAACGCCGGTGGCTTTGTCCTCTTTTCCCAGAGGCCTCTTCAACGTGCCGCAGCCGGCCATGAAGCACAGGGAGCTGCTAAGCAAGATGCGGCTCATAGAGGCTGAGTTCGAGCAGTCCAGCTTGAACAAGCTGAATGTAGGCCCTGACATCAAGACCCTCTTGATATCCTCCGGTATCTGCCAGAGGTACTCCGAGGAGGCACTGGCACTTGTCAACATCGAGAACACGGGAAGCCTAGGCCTTGTCACAACAAGCCCAATCCCCACTGGGTTGATTCAGAATGCCATGGCGGGGGTGGAGAAGGTGCTCTTTGTAGAGGAGACAGACCCGTTCTTGGAGGATGAGATACGCTCCCTCTCTGCGGACCTCCCAATGCCCGGTCGGCCCCGTTTCTATGGAAAGCGCACGAAAACCCTCCCTGCTTGGGGTGAGATGAGTGTGGATCGTGTTGTGGAAGCTCTGTCGGCAGTTCTTGGGGTTCCACACGAGAAGGAACTACAACCAGCTCAAGATGCCCGCGTCAGAGGGGCCAAGCTGCTCATCCCAAGGCCGCTGACATTCTGCGCAGGCTGTACTCACAGGAACGTGTACTGGGCATTGCGGCAGGAGAAGAAGAGAAGAGGCGGCCGGCTTGTCGTTGCTGGAGACATTGGCTGCTACTCGATGGGCGTCTTCTATGACGAGGCCATGAATACGATGCAGGCCATGGGCTCCGGCATCGGTACCGCATGTGGACTCGGGCAACTTGGCAGGTTCGGTTTCGAGTCTGCCGTCGTGGCTGTGGCAGGCGACTCCACATTCTTCCATGCCTGCTTGCCAGCTCTCGTGAATGCACGACACAAGAATGCGAACCTCACCTTCCTGATACTTGACAATGAAACGACTGCAATGACCGGATTTCAGCCCCATCCCGGTTCTGCTATACAGGACAAGGGCCAACGGCGCATCAGCATTCCGGACCTGGTTCAAGCAATCGGTCCGGATTACATGACGACGAGGGACTCTGTCGAGATAGACCCGCTCGTCGAACTCATTCATACCGCTGTCGCAAAAGATGGCCTCAAGGTCCTCATCCTGAAGGGCGTGTGTCGGCTGGAGCAACAGCGGCGCGGTTTCCTCCACGATGATCTACATAGAGTGAGCGTGGATCCGGCTCTCTGTCGTGGTGAGAAGTGTGAGATATGCTTCAACCAGTTCGGCTGCACTGCTATTGGCTGGCTCCCCAAAGAGAAACGAGCCACAATCCTTGATGAAGTATGTGTGCGTTGCGGCTCATGCATCGGAGTGTGTCCCCATAAGGCCATTCATCGGGAGTGATTCATTTGGATAGACCATACAATGTGCTCATTGCAGGGGTAGGAGGACAAGGAAACCTACTATGCGGAAGGGTCCTGGCTGAGGCCGCCATCTCGGAGGGATACAGGCCCACTATTGGCGAAACCTTTGGAGCCTCGCGCAGGGGCGGAACAGTGGTCACACACGTGCGCCTTGGAAACCGAGACCTAGGCCCCCTGATTCCTCGTGGCACAGTCGATATGTTGATTGGTCTTGAACCGATGGAATCCCTTCGTGCGGCAGTGGACTACTGTGAAGACCGCGCCGTCGCAGTTGTGAGTACTGCCGAAGTGCAAACAATGCAGTGCATAGCGGGAGCAACGAAGTACCCGTCGTTGGCAGGCATATTGGATGTCATGTCCTCAATCTGTGCAAGCGTTTCCTCTGTAGATCCTGTTGCAGTCCTCGGTGAAACCGGGTACAGACGCGTCCTGAACTCCTTCATGTTGGGAGCGGCACTCGCCTCTGGCATAGCAACTCTCACGGCAAACCGTGTTAGAGATACGCTGACCGGGCTCATGCAACCTGTGGACCCCAATGTAGCTGCATTCGATGCAGGGCTCAAAGCCTCCGCCAAAGTGCGAGCCCGAGATCTCAGAGCACATTAGACACCATGTTTCTTGGTGTCAGCGGTCTTCTTGGCCTCGTTCCACATGAGCTCGGCCAGAATCGTGAACATGTCCGCCACACCCTCGCCTGTCTTTGCACTGCTTTCCATGTAGACAAAACCCTGTGACTCGGCCCATTGCTTGGCCTCTTCACTACTGACCGCCCTGTCGGGCAAGTCTATCTTGTTGCCCACGCATACCATGGGTACGCGGCCACCTATTGACTCATCCGACTCCTCTAGCCACTTGACTAGCTCGCTGAAGGAACGCCGGCGGGTGACATCGAACACCAGTATGACTCCTGCGGCTCCACTGTAGTACATCTTGCGTACTGCTTTGAAACGAGCTTGGCCGGCAACATCCCACGCTTGTATCTTGATGCCTGTAGCGTATTGTGACTCTGGCGGCGAGATGTGCGTGAGCTTGACTGCGAACTGTGACCCTATCGTGGTCTTGTAGTCCTTCTCGAATTGACCAGTCGTGAATCTGTTGACGAGAGCCGTCTTTCCCACTGCACCCTCGCCTATCACCATGGTCTTGAACAGGTAGCTGTATGAGTCTGAGGGTGTACCGGGCTTAGGGGCCTTGGGTTTCCGTGCACGGATCTCGGCTACAATGGCGCTCTCGACTGACACAACCGCTCGTGCAGGGACCTCCACAGCAGGCTCCTCTTCCTCAGGGAGCTCGGCCAGTGCAGCAACGTCTATGCTAGTCACTTCGGTCGTTTCGCTGAAGAGCCTGTCGAGCAGTTTCTCTGCCTCACGCAATGACGCCGCTGTGCCTTCTGTCATCTCCGGTTCTTCATCGGGCGATGTGATTGTTTCTTCCGTTGAAACCCTGCCAAAGCCCGTGCCGACAGTTTCTCCAAAGAGTGTGCCTGTTTCCTCCTCAGGAACTTCGGCCTCTTTTTGTGGGGTAAGCACAACAGGGGCTACGGCTGATGCTGCTGCCGTCACGGATCCCTTCTCAACCATTACCGCGGTTTCAGGAGTGGTTACCTGCCGCACCCGGCCGTCGGAATCTGTCCACATGAGCACTATCGGTCTCACGATTACCGAGCCCTCGGCCTTTGGCATTAGCTGAAGCTCAACAGTCTTAGTTTCAAAGGGTCCGAGGTCGAAGCGCACCTGTTGCGGAGTTACATCCATGTCCGCCTTGGGAAACCAGTAGACCTTCCCACTAACACTACTGACAGGCTTGTCTGTCACGTTGGTCAGTGTGACGCGACCTGCCAACCCAGTACCAGTTTTTGCCTGAGGACTCACTTCGAACTTGGGTATGACCGTATACAATCCTTGGATGACCTTGAGTGGACCATTGGATATACCGACGAGAACCTCCTTCCTTCCGTCGCCTCCCGCATCTCCGGCACTGATAGTGAGTATCTTGGTCCCAATGTCTACCTTTGCTATCTGTTGCAGTTCAGCTGCCTGGATATTGTAGAAGACAACATTGGCGTCGGAGGTGGCGACTACGGCCTCATCCATATGGTCGGCATTCAGCTCCTCAATCCTCAGAGAGAGAGCTTTGACTTTGTCCAGCATCGTGAATAGCTCGAGATGGCTCTCTTCGTTGCGATATACTCGTATTGACCCGTCGTAGGTCACGACGCCCAGTTCCATCTTGCGATCTCCGAGCAGATCACCAGAGGCGACAGAAACTACAGGGCTCGGCAGGTTGAGTACCTCCATCTGCTCGATTGTATGATCCTTCACTTTGAAGACTCTGACCGTCTTGTCTCTGTTGCCCGTGACGATTTCATCTATCTCATCACCATCGACGTCGCATGTCCCTATCGTTATGGGCATGTCATCGAGCCGATAGCGCGCATACTCTGACAGGTTGTTCAAAGTATCCATCTCAAATACCCTGAGAGTTGAGTCGCTGCCACCCACCATGATCTCATTCTTGTCGTCACCAGTCACATCAGTGACTCTGACGGTCGTCACGAATCGGTCGACAGGATGTTCTGCCAATAGCTCGAGACTCCCGCTGGATGAGAACCTGTAGACCTGCAGGGTACCAGCAATCCCCGCTACATCCCGGGGACCTATGCTCCGGCCGACCACTATTTCGTTCTGTCCATCGTTATTGGCGTCAGCAATCTCAATAGATAGAATGCTTCCTTCGACGTCAAGTTGAGCCAGAAACTGAATCTCGCTCTTGTTAGCATCATAGACACGCAGCACTCCGTCACGCCCACCTGTACAGAGCTCGGACTTCCCCGTACCTACAACATCACCTACGGCGATTGCACTGGTGCTCTTGTCTTCCTTTATCTCGAAGAGAACTCTTGGTGAATCCAACTTGTGTTACCTTCCGTGCTCTGTCAGTTACACTCCGCAGGTCTGGACTACTTTCGATGAGCTCAGAAGCAAACTGCGTCAATTGCACCTTCGAGGTGAGGTGGCCTTTTCTACTTTGTGCGCTTTAAGTCCACTAGGGCGGAACAAGCCCAATCAGACACTATTTAACGGAACATGCTGATGCCCTGCGCGGCGACGAAGGTGCCCAAACTCTCAGTCCAGAACCTAGTCAAGTCCTACGTCAACGACAACCTTGAGGAAACTAGGGTACTAGACGGCATCTCCTTTGATGTTCAGGAGAGAGAGTTCCTCAGTATTCTTGGCCCGTCAGGTTGCGGCAAGACCACGCTATTGAAGATAATATCTGGGCTTCTTGAGGCAGACAGTGGCCAAGTGATCATTGATGGACATCCCGCAGGACCTGGCCACCACCGCGTCGGTTTCATGTTTCAGCAGGAAAGCCTGTTCCCATGGAGAACCGTTAGGAAGAATATCGAGTTTGGTCTTGAGGTGAAGGGCGTGCCTACCGAAGAGAGGAGAAAACTCTCTGACAGGATGATTGCACTTGTTGGTATGAGGGGCCTAGAGGACAACCTGCCACATGAGATATCCGGGGGACAGGCAAGGAAAACTGAGATGGCTCGCAGTCTTGTGACATCTCCAGACGTCCTGGTTTCGGACGAGGGCTTCTCCAATCTTGATGCGCAGACGAGGAACTACCTTCAGGAGGAGTTCCTCAGGATATGGCAGGAAACTGGGTCCACAGTTATCTTCGTGTCGCATAACGTCGATGAAGCGGTCTTCATGTCAGACAGGATAATCATGCTGAGCAATGCGCCTGCGCGAATAATAGCAGAGTATGTCATCGACCTTCCAAGGCCCCGAGACCGGACATCACCTGCGTGCTCCTCGTACCGAGCGAAGATACTTGAACTCCTCAAAGTGGAACAGGAGAAGGCAATGAGAATCAGGTATAGCTAGACAGCCACTTCTCTGCGCCACCTGAGCAGCTTCCTCTCGGCTCGTAGAAACACATAGCTGATCAGGAACCCAATGGCACCAATCACAAGCATCGCTGATATCGTTTCGCCTGTCCTGCCCGTCTGCTGCGTGATGGTGACGAGGTATCCCAAGCCTATTGCACTACCAAACATCTCTGCGGCCACCAAGCACATCCAACCGATCCCGAAGCCGATTCGAAGACCTGCAAGTGTTTCAGGAGCGGCTGACGGGAGGACAATCTTCGACAGAATCTGGAGTTCAGACGTACCGAAAGTGCTTGCCACATCGAGATGGACAGTACTCGTTCTCTTCACACCGGCTGTCGTGTTGATGAGTATTGGGAAGAATGCGCCCAGCCAAATGATGAAGACCTGCGCTCCAATCATGTTTGACCGGAAAAGCAGGATTGACAAGGGAATCCAGGCGATTGGGGGCAATGGACGGAAGGCCTCAACGACGGGCCCCATGATCATGCTCGCTAGCCGGTATCTGCCGATCGCTACGCCGAGAGGAATCGCAGTGGCCGAGGCGATTGTGAACCCGAGAGTCACACGCACCATGCTCATCGCTGTGTGCTGCCCGAGAGTGGTCCCGTCGGTATCGCCTTCGACAACGAGCTTCACAAAGGAGCGCGCAATGTCAGGTAGGCCGATTCCTTGCGCGAAGTACGCTATGAGTTGCCATATGACGAGCAGAATCGCCAAAGGGACTACTGCCTTCAGAAGTATATCGACTGGACTGGATCCTTGCCACTTGGCTTTCCTCTGACGAGCCTGAGAAACGGCTTTCATCTCCACATGTTCTTCGGTTGAGCCCGACATCGTATTCATGCGGATGTTCTACTGACTGCCTTTTGTTTCTGCCGTTCATATGCCCTTCAATCACGGTGAGTTCTCTATGAATGTGGCATTGATGAAATCGTCCAGATACGGGTCGATTTCACTCGGATTCATCGTGACTTGTTCCTGGGCGATAAGGAACGTCAGGAACACCTCAACAGCTGTACGATTCAGGTTGTAGTCGTACACGATGCGGTTGAAGGCGTTCTCCACGGGTGTGGAATTCACTCCCAACCACTGAGTAGCAATGCTAATCGCTTCAGCCGGGTTTGCTACAATCCACTCTTCTGCTCTCTTGTGGATGTCGACTACCTTCTGCACGACATCGGGATGCCTGCTGACGAAACTATCCGACGACGCCAGCACGCAGCAAGGATGGCCGGGCCATATGTCGTGGGATAGTGCTATGGGAACCGCAAGGTTGTCGTACTCAGCCAGTGCAGGGAACGGTTCCCACGCAATGAATGCAGGGGCTTCTGGGGTGAGCGATATTGCCATGTTCTGTGGTGCTGCCGCCACGGGCGTGATATCCGAATATGAAAGCCCAGACTGGTTGAGAGCGAGCCGAAGCAGGAAGTTCTGAACGCTCGATGGACCGGGGTGGAAGACGGTCTTGTTGACAAGGCCCGTGACGTTGACGATTCTGCCAGCGTCATATTCTCCCTTGAGCACCATTATTGATGACCCTTCAAGATTCGCAGTTGCCAGCACACTCACGGATATGTTCTGGTTGATGCTCTTGGTGAGGGCAGGAGCTACACCCAGATAGCCCATGTCTATCTGTCCTGCCAAGAAACCATCCATCTCGTAGGCCCCGTTCTGGTACTGCAGCAACTCAACTGTGAGACCTGCTTCCGTGAACCAGCCCTTCACATACGCAATTCTCAGAGCCAGTTGATGAAGATCTTGGGCCAAGTATCCGATTCTGACATCCGGCGGTGCAGGGGCGAACCAAACCATAACGGCTACTCCAGAGGCAACCACGATGACTACCACGGCTGCTGCAGCTATCTTCTTTCTTTCCATGTCCTTGTTCCTGCCAGATGCAATCAAGACTTCGTAGCCCGTGTTGAGTGGCACTGATTGTGAAATGACGAAGCCACATATTAAGAATGACTTAGAGGCGACTCGGAACAGCAGGGATATTAGACAGGCCTCATTGCCATATCAACCATGTCGCTTCAGGACAGGGTGCCCAAACAGCTCAGACTTGGCGACTCAGTCATCTCTGTCACGATGGAGAATGATGTGGCGGTCTTTCCTACCAGCGAATATGTGCTTGTGGAGATCTCTTCGAAAGCAGGGAAGATAAACGTGCCCAAGATCTCCACTACCATTCGCAATCTTGTGAGAAGCGACAAACGAATCGTTGCGATTAGGGGATATGGCTTCAAGGGTATAGGGCTGGCTGTCCGTGTTGCTCATGAGCTCAAGTTGTTGGAGCAGCGGTTCAGGTACGAGATGACGTTCGACACCTTCGACGCGACGGACTCAGACAACAAGACAATCACAAGCGTTCAGATCGTCATCGTACCCCCTGCGTGAACGGATACGCTCATCCGGATGTTGGGGCTTCAGGTAGTGCCGATAATGACACTGACACCTACAAAGAGCAAGGAGAAGACCCAGCCGCTACTAGTTAGGGCAAAGATTACAAAGGTGAAGTTCCCCGAGAAGTGCCCGGTGTGTCTCGCCGAACCTGAGGACCTCGTGTCCATCACCGTCATGGAGAGCTCGCACTTCGACCAGTCCGCTGATAGCTCCACAAGTAGTTGGAGTGACGGCAAAGACAAGGTGGAGATGGCCCTCGCTGCCGCACAGGGCGCGGCCACATTCTGGGTGCCAACCTGCAGCGTTCATGGCAGCCGAAGTCTTAGGTCAGGTCCAAAGAGGTTCATGGCTTGGGCGGCCTTCTTTGTCCTTTTCTATCCCGGTCTCTATTTCACCCTTGGAATAATGAACGCACTATACAACCCCAGACCCCTTCTTGAGCCCCTCTTGGGCTTGGTAGTGACTGCTTCCTTGTTAATCCTCCTAGCTTTCTACGGCTACTACGCCCGGGCGATAGAACGAACGCTCAAGATTGTCAGAATAGACAGGCACGAAGATGCTGTATACATGGATATCAGGAATAGGGAATATGGAAAGATGTTCATGCAGTTGAATGATGGACAAGCAGACATTGTCGACAAGACAGGCCGGCCGATACCGGCGGACAATGTGCTGTGACGACTGGTCCAGACGTACTTTTTCAGATAAGCATAAACGCAGATGATGCAACACAGACTACAGCGGCGGAGGGATGAAGGATCCGTCACAAAGACGTTTTCCTGTTCTGGCTTGCAATACTGCTCGTGGCCCCAATCTGTCCCACCATTATAGCTCAGAGCGAGTCACTAGAGATGAATACCCTCGAAGAACCCCAGCCGAGCATCCAGACAGACCCTCACATTAGTCATGATCCGATCTACATCTCAGGGAATGACGGTTTCTCATCATGGCCGGGCACAGGGAGCAAGCAGGATCCTTTTGTGATAGAGGGCTTGAACATCACAAGCCCAGACTACTGCATCTGGGTGTCTAACACGACGGTGTGCTTCGTGATTCGAAACTGCATACTGCGGTGCACGACTGGGGGATGGTCGTCACTCACTCTGAACCAGGTCGCGAACGGAGCAGTCGAGCTCTGCGTTTCTCTTGATGGATTTCACGGAATTGACATTCTCTCCTCGGTCAACTGCACCGTCGAGGAATGCATGCTCAGGGGAAGCACGATTGGTATCCTGATGTCAGAGGCAGACAACTGCACTCTGTCCAGAAACACGGTTTATCTGAACCAAGAAGGTATTGAACTGACGGGCACAAACGATTCCCTAGTTGTGAACAACACATGCTTTCGAAACGCGCATTCAGGAATCAGAGTGTTATTGGAGTCCCATCGGAACAGAGTCTTCCTCAACAGCCTGGGGTGGAATCCGTACGAGGGCGCACCGTGCGTGAACGCACTAGACGATGGACGACTCAACCTGTGGGACGACAATGTCAGCAATGGTAACTTCTGGAACGATTATGTAGGAACGGGAAGCTATTCAATCAGAGGTACGGCTGTTTCTCGTGACCACTTCCCATCGGTACTCCTAGACACACTTGCCCCTGAAGTAGACCACCCTGACGATGCTAGACTGGGGCTGGGCGATACAGGAAAGTTCCTGACTTGGCAAGCTTACGACAGGTTCCCGTACAGCTATGTGCTCTTCTGGGACGGACAATGGATGGATGGAAACCCGTGGGATGGGGACGGAATAAGAGCCGAACTCGATGACATATCTGTGGGGGTTCACAACTGCTCCCTGCTCGTGTACGACATTGGAGGAAATACGGCCAGCGACACAGTCATGGTCGTCGTGACTTTCAATGTTCTAGGCGGCCTAGGAACGGAACTAGTAGGCATTGCATCAGCAGTCAGTGTTGTCCTCATGGTCGCCGGCATTCTGGTTGTCAAGGCGATGCGATAGGACGACCATAGATCTCGTCTGCTATGCAACAACCAAAGCGCACTGCATTTGCCATTGAAGAGAAACACAGTACTCATTAGGAGTAGTTTCATGGAGATGCCGCCAGTCTGTGAGCGCTCAATCGCAGGTGGCAAATACGAAGATACATAAGCATCACAAAGCGAGCCGAGGCCAGATTCCTCCTAGTAGGTAGTGATGACTGCAATGGCCCTTGACTTTTCGAAAGGCATCATCGAAGTGACTTGGCATGGACGCGGCGGCCAAGGTGTGGTCACCAGCAATCAGATGCTGGGCAAGGCCGCTCTCTCTGAAGGCAACTACATCCAGGCCTTCCCTGAGTTTGGCCCAGAGCGAACCGGCGCGCCTGTTCGAGCCTTCCTGAGAATCAGTAAGAAACCCATTCAGCTGTACTCTCAGGTCTACCAGCCAGACATAGTGGTCTGCATTGACCCGACTCTTCTCAGTGTCGTCAATCCAAGTGAGGGACTGAAGAAAGATGGCGCACTCGTTCTGAATACCACACTGACCCCTGGGCAGATCAGGAGCAAGTATGGCCTGAAGGGCGGGAAGGTCGTGACAGTTGATGCAAGCACGATAGCAATGCAGATACTTGGACGACCTTTCTACAACATGCCCACCCTCGCAGCGGCAGTCAAGGCAACGGGTGCAGTGAAAATGGAAACCGTGATTGCAGAGGTGTTGAGCCGCTATCCAGGCAAAGTTGGAGAACTGAACAAGAAAGCAATGGAGCGAGCAGCCTCAGAGGTGAGGATTGAATGAGCAAGAAATCCAGCGAGATCCCGATGGCTGGTAACATACTAGAGCCAGGCAATGCGAGAGAGTACAAGACGGGCGGGTGGCGAGCTGAGCGTCCCAAGCACAACCCGGAGGACTGCCTCTGGGTCAAGAACGGTACCTGTGGCTTGTGCTGCATCTTCTGTCCTGATAATGCAATCAAGTTGAGTGAGAAGGATGGCAAGTTTCTCTATGCTTATGATTATGACTACTGCAAGGGCTGCGGGATTTGCGCCAACGAGTGCCCAAAATCGTGTATCACTATGGAGGCTGAATGAGAGATGGCAGCTACTGCAAAGGTGACGAAACCCAAGGGGTCAATCGAGGGGCTGACTGGCGATGCTGCCATTGCATATGCTCTCAAGCAGTGTGACATCGACGTGTTGTCGGCCTACCCGATAACTCCTCAAACGATCATCGTGGAGGACTATCAGCGTTTCTTCGCAGAAGGCCAAGTCAAGACGAAGGTCATCCCTGTGGAGTCTGAGCACAGCGCAATGTCGGCCTGTATTGGAGCCTCTGCAGCAGGGGCAAGGGTGGCCACAGCAACGGCATCAGCTGGACTGGCACTCATGTGGGAGGTCCTGTACTGCGCGAGCGGAATGCGGCAGCCGATCGTCTTGGCTGTTGCGAACCGTGCCTTGTCAGCTCCTATCAACATCCATAATGACTGGAGCGACTCATATGGGGCACGGGACAGCGGCTTCATTCAGATGTACTGCCAGAGCTGTCAAGAGGCATACGACACGACGATCATGTCATTCAAGATAGCGGAGAATCACAACGTGCTCCTTCCGGCCATGGTCTGCATCGACGGCTTCATCCTGAGTCACAATGTGGAACGTGTGGAACTCCTGCCAGATGACGTTGTCCGTGACTTCGTTGGTGTGAGGGTACCAGTACAACCGCTCAACCCGGACAAACCAATCACAATGGGTCCCTTGTGCTTGACTGACTACTACTTCGAGTTCAAGGAGCAGGAGGACAAGGCGATGAGAGAGGTGTTCAAGGTCTACAAGGATGTTGAGGCTGAGTTTCAGAAGGTGACTGGCCGCTCATATGGTATGTATGAAACCTACAAGACGAAGGACGCTGATGTCATCATTCTCACGCACAGTTCTCCAGCAGGTACAGCCAAGGCAGCCGTTGATGCTCTTCGAGAACAGGGCGAGAAGGTTGGAGTACTCAGACTGAAGCTGTTCAGACCATTTCCTGCTGCCGAGCTGGCGAAGGAACTCTCCAGCGCCAAGGCTGTGGCTGTCTTTGAGAAATGCCTGTCCTTTGGAGCACCGACCAATCCCCTCGCACTTGAGGTAAGGACGGTCCTCTACGATCTGCCCAAGAAACCCATGGTGACGGACTTCGTGGTTGGGCTTGGAGGACGTGATGTGCCGCCCACGACGATTGTCGAGGGATACAACAAGACAAAACAGTACCTAGAGAAGGGGAAGGCTCCACTCTACGAAACTCTGGGGGTGCGAAAGTAAATGTCGATGAAACTAAAGGATCTGCTGCAGGCTCCAGAGGTGTTGGGATCGGGCCACCGAATGTGTGCAGGTTGTGGTGCGCCTACCGTCATCAAGTTGATGGGCATGTCGCTGCGCGGCCCAACGATTGTGTGCAATGCGACAGGCTGCCTAGAGGTCGCAACTACCATCTATCCCTACACTGCATGGAAGGTCCCGTGGATACATGTTGCATTCGAGAATGTCGCAGCTGTTGCGTCAGGCATAGTCGAAGGCATAAGCGCCATGCAGGAGAAAGGTCGGTACAAACAGGAACACGTCGATGTGATTGCACTGGGAGGAGACGGTGGTACATTCGACATAGGCTTTGGTGCTCTTAGCGGAGCGCTTGAGCGTGGACACGACTTCGTCTATATGGTATACGACAATGGTGCTTATCAGAACACAGGGATTCAGAGGTCAGGGGCTACGCTCCCAGGCCAGGAAACAACGACCTCTTGGGCCGGCAAGGCTGAGCCAGGCAAGAGGCAGAGGAAGAAGCCAATTGCCGAGATTGTGGCCGCACACAAGATACCCTACGTAGCTACTGTCGATCCATTCCATTATCGTGACTTCATCACGAAGTTCCGCAAAGCGCTCGAAGTGGAGGGCCCTGCATTCATCCACGCATTCGCACCTTGCCCCAGAGGCTGGCGATCCGAGTCGTCGAAGACCATCGAGTTGGCGAGACTGGCAGTCGAAACTGGCATTCACCCGCTCTATGAGATCATCAATGGCGAACAGTATGTCATGTCAGCTCCGAGCAAGAGCCTCAAGGAACTGAAGCCGGTGGACGAGTTCATGAAGTTACAGGGTCAGTTCAAGCACCTCTTCACCCCGCAGTGGGAGGACTTCAGAAAGCAGGTCCAGCAGCAAATCACTGCAGACTGGGAACTGTTGAAGAAGAAATGCGGCGTCGAGTAGACTCATTCTGTGCATTGGAGGACAGCTGCCCTTCGGCAGCTGCATTTCATGCGGCGATGAGTATCTTACAGATTAGGCGCATGATTTCGCTAGGTTGTAAGTGAGCAGCAATCAACAAAATATGTTAATATGCGCCGAAAGGGAAACCTTGCTTAAGTCCGAACCATGCTAGTTCGGTTCGCAATGGGACTTGACCAACACAGAAATCGGAGAATGGATTGATGACCTGTATCGAGTATAGCGCCGGAGACGAAAAGTGCAAGGTGGACGGTTTCAAGTTCTACAAGGGTATGCAGAAGCCCTGTGAGTATGTAGGTAAGCGTGACAAGTGTCCTAGACTTGTTATGAAGTAGTGACATCTGCTTCCGACAACCTGCTTACACTAGACTGGAATCCTGACTCGGAAAAGGTGTCGAAGAGCTGACTCCAGTCGATTCAACTCCTCTCCCCAGTCGATATCATCGACATAGACACGAAGACGGCTGGGGCTCTTCGTCGACATCCACCACGAATCTCCTTTGTATGTAGTAGAAGGCCCAACAGGCAACTGCGACCTCATGCATCGCTCAGAGATTCGGAGGAAGAGTTATTTGGCGTATGCTGGAATTAGAGGGCTGCTAGCGGTGATGCTTCGATGAAAGCCTATGTCCTGATCAAGACTGCTGGAGGCAAGGAGGACGAAGTCCTGCGGAAACTCCTGAGCCTGTCCACCGTTGAAGAGGCTCACAAGGTGTTTGGGCCTTATGACATTGTGGCAGAGGTCCGCGGCAGAGATATGGAGACTATTGTCGAGATAGTCACAGGTCGGATCAGGAAGGTCGACGGGCTGCTGGACACGGAAACGCTACTTGTAGTTGACCCCGAATTGGACATGGCTTCCTCAAGCCTAGCCTCCTGAGCGTACTTGGCGCATTGCCTAAACTGAGTCCGTTCGAGAATTCGTTAAAAGGGACGGGACCAGCATAAGGTTCATCGGGACCAAACTAAAGGAGGCAATCGGTATTCCCGCTAAGACCCTATCACGAAAGCCCTTCGCGCTTATGATGCTTGATGAATCTGGAGAACTGAAGCCAGTCAGGCTGGATTCCAGTCTTGTGACAAGCGAAAACGCTGTCATTGTGCTTGATGAGTATCATGACACATGCTGGGTGTGGATTGGCAAGAACGTCAGCATGCCAACGAGGATGCACGCCCTCCGAATGGGAAAGAGCGTGCAAAAAGCGGGCCACAAAGCTGGCACTACCACAATCGGCATGGCGTTGTCACGAATCGTCGAGATGAACGAGAGGAGTGAAACCGACCCGGAGGTTGCTTCCAACATATCCTCATTCAGAGAGGCGCTCAGGGCGAAGTGGAAGTTCGAGGACGAGATACTGGCATTTGATGAGAGCCGAGTCACAGGCGGCACACCCCTAGCGGCAAGAAGAACGGAAGCTCGTACCCCAGAAGCCCCACCGACTCTGACCGCAACAACCGTTGCGGCATCCTCCAGACCTCCACCTCCCCCTCCAAGGCAAGTACCGCCCACACCATCCCGAGAACCAAAGGTCAGTGTCGCCCCAATGCCGCCCAAGACGAAGCCTGCGGCGCCGGAGAAAGCCGACACGACAGTCGAGCAGAAGCTGGCGTATCTGCTTCTCTCAACCATCAAGAACTCAGACCTTGTCTACACAGAGAGGTTTGAGAGAAATGGCAAGATCGGTTTCAAGATTGAAGCACCCGGGATCGTCGTTGTTGAAGCGATTCTGGATGGCAACATACTTAGGATCGAACCGCCGAGCTTTGGCGACTCTGAGGGTGCATCACGCATCAGGTCAGAGTACGAGTCTTGGATGAGCAAGACCTAGTTGCTGTAGACTGCAGACAGTAGAGGGCACGCTGCCGGCGCCATACTCGCGTCGGGAACCCTGAGATGGGTGTGTCAACTCTACTGTCCACGGACTCGAGACCAATACGTATAGAGAGTCCTCAAACCCATCTTCTTATAGAGGGCGAGAGCAGGTGTGTTCTTTTCCTCGACTTGGAGATACACCCTAGTCGCTCCCTTTTCCATCGCCCAACTTACCAACGACTGGCACAGAGATGTAGCAACACCACGCCGTCTGTACTGACTCAACGTTTCCACGCCAAACAGTCCAAGCCAGCCTTGTTCCACAACGCCCAAGCCCACTCCTGCGGTCTGTCCATCCACCACTGCCAAAGCAAACACGTGGTCCGGCTGAATCCGCTCAAGTATGCCCTTGCGGGCTTGGAGCACCATATCCTCATACCCGCCAGCCGCGGCATAGGCTGCCAGCCAATCCTTTGTGAGAACAGGGCTTAGATGAACCGTCCATGGCCGCTCCACAGCGACCAGCCGCCTGGCGGTGGCTACCTGCGCATGGACACGCAGTTCTACCGCGTAACCAAGGCGTGCAAGTCTGTCGTCAAGCTCCTCAGGTAGACTCGCCTCCGTGATCTGGAACTTCGCCTGAAGCCCACGACGCTCATAGAAGAACTCCGCATAGTCTATGGCATCCTCGAGCTCAATCCCGGGGTCGCCAAGTGGAAGTACGCTATTGGCCCTTCTCGTGATTCCGTCATTCGCCCTGAGCTTCCAGCCTCCCAGCTGTTCCATGTCACGGGCAGGCCATGCGTTGGAAGCGACTTCTTCTATCTCACGTATCAATTCGGGCGCTGTCAAGTTTCGGTTCTCCAGACAAAGTGGTGTGTCTGCCACCTTTATAACGTTCATTGTAAGTTGGACAAAGAAGGTCAAGTCCGAAAGGTCCAGCTCACCGGGACGACTCACTGGATAGATCACGTGGGCGCCACCAGCTGGCGTCGGCTCCTGTTTCCTCGGCAGCTTCAGCAACAAGGTTGCGGCACTCAGCCTGTCAGATGACATTCCGTGCTATAGGCGACTCGAATCAGCTATCATTGAACACCCAGAATACCCGAGAGTCTACGCCTTTCTTCATGGATTCGTGAGTGAGCAAGAACCCGTCGAACCCAGCGGTGGGTACAGGATTAGAGGTGCCGATATCTTTGAGGGGGCTTGGGCATAGCAGGAGCATCGGCACTGATGACGATGCTAGAAGCGTCTTGCCGAACAACGTTGGTGTGAGGTGAGCGTTGTTGAGTGGCGTTCAGGTCTCTTTGCGTATCTGTGTGCTAGGGACTTGGGCGCGCGCAATCCTCCTGTGCCAACCCGGTGTGTGGAGGCAGCGGAGTCTCTCAGGAGATTCCCATCTCCTGATAGTCTTCGCAGAAACCCCAAGTCTTACAGCAGAATGTGACAGCGTGAACATGCAACTGTAAGGCCAAACGCAACCATGTCACTCTTCAGATGTCCAAGATTGCCCAACTTCTGGGCAGCTGTTAGCAGCCCGCCGACATATGCGGCCCTGCGTCATCTTAATCAGCCTGCTCGCTTCATCAGCGGCCGCGAGGATTGCGCGATGAGTCAACTCCGATGGAACTCTATGTTGGGCGAATGGGTGATAGTCACGCCCAGACGAGCCGGAAGACCCTTTCAGGACAAGGACCGGGAATGCCCCTTCTGCCCGGGTCGGCCGGAAACAAGGGGTCCATGGAGGGTCCTGACGCTCGACAACAAGTTCTCTGCGCTGAATCCCGACGGAGGGCCGGTGGGCCTTCAGGAGGGCGTCGTAGTAGGGGCACCAGCTTATGGCTTCTGCAAGATCATCCTTCTGTCACGTGACCACAAGCAGCAGATCGAAACGATGGATGACACGCAGTTAGCACTCGTCTTCTCAGAGTATCTTCGCGTATTTTCCGAGTTGAGCAGCCAACCTGGTATCAAGTATGTAATGGAGTTCGAGAACAGAGGCAAAGCAATCGGAGTGAGCCTTGACCATCCTCATGCCCAGGTCTACGCACTGCCTTTCGTACCTCCCCGAATACTCAAGGAGGCAGAACAATCAAAGATGCTTTGGGATTCCGAAGGCTCTTGCCTCATCTGCCAGACCATTGAGAAGGAGGTCAAGTCGGAAGATAGAGTCATCAAGCAGACAGAGAACTTCATTTCGCTTGTGCCCTATGCTGCCCGACTGCCGTATGAAACTCACATCTATCCGAAAACTCATGTTTCAAGTCTTGTCGAACTGAAGGTGCATCTCCTCGAACTTGGACAAGTCATCAGGGATGTGGTCCAGAGATACGCCGCGGTCTTTGATGAAGTCGACTATGTAATGGTGTTTCACACGCGACCGGGTGTGGGCGACCATCCGTATTGGCACTTCCATGTGGAACTCTATCCACCGTGGCGGGACAGGAGCCGACTCAAGTATCTAGCGGGCATAGAAACTGGTGCTTGGACCTATACTAATGATTCCACACCTGAGGAGAAGGCAAGGGAGCTCAGGAGTGCCCTCTCATGATGCATGTCCCTGAGGGTATGCTCGACCGGCTTCGAGATATGGCCGGGCGCATTGCCACACCACCCCTGTTGTCGCGCGCACCTGGCAGGGTCGAAGTCTTGGGGAACCATACGGACTACAACGGGGGAATCGTCCTGGCCGCTACTATTGACAAGTTTGTCTGGTCACTTGGGATTCCTGCAGAGGTCCCAACTATAGCCTCGGCAGACTACAATGAGTTGGCTTCCTTCTCTACAGAGGGTCTCACCCCCACAGGGATGCACAGGTGGTATGACTACGCAAAAGGAGTGTACTGGGCACTTCTCAGACGAAAGCATCAGCCCATGGGAATCGCCGCAGTGGTACATGGCGACGTTCCTATCGGTGCAGGGCTGAGTTCCTCTGCCGCGTTCGAAGTTTCACTCACAAATCTTGTGACGCGAATCAGTGAACTCGACCTGAAACCCAAGGACAGCGCCATGGTCGCGTTCGAAGCAGAGCGCCTATACTGTGGTGTGGCATGCGGTGTGATGGACCAGTTCACATCACAGCTAGGGAAACCAGATTCCTTACTGGCGATATTCTGCTCAACGCTTGAAACCCGGGATATTCCTCTCAGCGGCGATGTGAGCCTTGTCATAACGGACTCCATGATTTCCAGATCTGCTGGTGATGCACTGAACCAGCGAATGGCTGAGTGTCAGGCTGCCCTCAAGACACTCAGACAAGCAGGTTGGCAGATATCAAGCCTGAGCGACGTGACCAGTGATCGCCTAAAATCTGCGGACAGTGTGCTTGAGGACAAGCTGGCGAAACGTGTACGTCATGTGGTCACTGAGAACGAGCGCGTCCTCCTTGGCATGAAAGCACTTCAAGAGGGAAGGGTCAGAGACTTCGGCAAGATGATGTATGAGTCTCACAATAGCTCTCGGGACCTGTATGGTGTGTCCCATCCTCGCCTAGATCTCTTGGTGGACATTGCCAAAAGACAGAAAGGGGTCATAGGCAGCAGAATGACGGGGGCCGGACTGGGTGGCGCAGTACTTAGCTTGGTTGAGAACAAGCAGGTTTCTCAGTTCATCAAGCACATGACTGCCGAGTATGGTAAGGAAACAGGACAGATACCTAAGATAATGACATGCAAGGTGCCCGGTGGGGTAACAGTCGAGCCTGTGCCATAGCTTCATGAAGGGCATGTTTCATATCGACCTTTCGAACTCGGATGGGCGATAACAACATGACAGGGGCCACACCTTTGAAGCCGGATGGAACAGAAGCGATAGTGATCAGTGAAACACACTGGGATAGGGCTTGGTATCTGCCTTTCCAGCAGTTCAGGCTGAAGCTTGTGAGGCTGGTTGACAACCTGTTTCGGATACTGGAGAAAGATCCCGAGTTCACGCACTTCACATTCGACGGGCAGACTGTGGTGTTGGAGGACTACCTTGAAGTGAAGCCGCAGGAACGTAGCAGACTAGAGAATCTCGTTCGCGATGGCAGGATTGGTGTAGGCCCGTGGTATGTCCTCCCAGATGTGTTTCTGGTTTCAGGTGAGGCACTCATCAGGAATCTCATGGTAGGTCGAGAGATAGCCCAACAGTTCGGGAGGGTGATCGATGTTGGCTACATTCCAGACCCATTCGGCCACGTAAGTCAACTTCCACAGGTACTGCTGCAATTCGGCTATGACTCGGTCATATTCGCCCGAGGGACGGGAAATGAGATGGACGGTCTTGGCTCTGAATTCATCTGGGAGTCCAGTGACGGGAGTGAAATACTGGCACACTGGCTACCCGAGTCGTATGGCAACATTGCCAACCTGCCCGAAGAGGTGGATGATGCCGTCACAGTTATAGAACAGGTCATGGAGAAGCTCCGGCCCTGGTCACGGATCGGCATTTGCCTGTTGATGAATGGGTCAGACCATCTCGAAGCTCAACCACACTTGCCGAGAGTGATACAGGCCTACAACAAGAAACATGACAAGAAGATAGTTCTCAGTACGTTGCCAGCGTTCGTCGAGTGCATGCGCCAGCACAGACAGCAGCTCAAGAAGTACAGAGGAGAGTTCAGGCGCTCCAAGCATCAGAACCTCCTGTCAGGTGTCTATTCGGCCAGGGTCTATCTGAAGCAGGCGAATGATAGGACTGAGAGGCTGCTTGAGAGGTGGGTCGAGCCTTGGTGTGCTGCAGCCCAAGTCCTAGGCATGAGATACCCGCTTGATGAGATTGGACTAGCTTGGAAATACCTGCTAAGAAACCATCCGCACGATGACATCTGTGGCTGCAGCATTGACCCGGTCCATGAGGACATGATGCAGAGATTCAGATGGACAACAGAGGTGGGTGAGGCACTACTCGATAGGGCCTTTGACACCATCACGGGTAAGTGCCAGAGTGGAACTCGAGGCCTAGTGGTTCTCAACCCACTGCCGTACATGAGATCCGGCGTGGCTGTTCTAGAAGCCGCTGTTTCGGACATCCGCTTTTCAAAGCTGGCAAAGGTCCAGATATTCAATCCATCACTCAAGCCGAAGGATGCATTGGAGGCCGCCAAGAACGAACTTCACATATCATTCGTTAGGAGCCAAGGATACGATCCCACCCCCGATGCCACGAGAGAAGTGAAGGCCACAACCGGAACACTCACTGAGTTCGAGTTCAACTTCACGGGCATGATGACACTGTTCCCTCAGGTCAAGGACATGCTACGACATTTGTCCACGGTCTATAGGATAAGGGTGAACTCCAGAAACGAGGTGGTTGAGGTCTGGGCTCACAAGTTCGACGCTGAAGACACCATGGGCGGCGTCTTGTCATTCAAGGATGAGCGCGGAAAGCCAGTTCTTGTTCAGGAGATTGGGTCGGAGGTGCGCAAGGATGACAAGGCCCATCTGGTCGCAGACTACGAGGAGTTCACAAGGATCGCAATATGGGCAGAGAATGTCCAAGGGCTGGGAGCGAAGCGATATGACCTCTTACTATCAGAGAAGGAAACCAGTACGAAACCAGTTGGGGCAGTCCGTTGCAGCGAGAACATGATTGAGAACGATTTGGTGCGTGTGAGCATTCTCAAGAATGGGACAATGACCATCATTGACAAGCGTGCTGGTGAGGAGTATAGGGGGCTCCTCGAGTTCGAGGACAGTGAAGATGTCGGGGACGAGTATGACTACTGCCCTTCGTATGTTCACAAGAGCGTCAGGTCGGGACCATCTCAGTTCGTTGTTCAACCAATTCTGAAAGGCCCACTCATGGGAAGTCTACGTGTCAAAGGTCAACTCATACTGCCTGTGTCCGCCACGTCCGACTCGACAGCACGATCCGAAGAAACTGTCGCTTGTGACTTCACAACTGAAGTCACTATACAGATCGGCAGTCCGACGGTCCGCATCGTCACAGACTTCAGGAATCTGGCGAAAGACCACAGACTCCGTGTGCTCTTCCCGAGCGGGACTGGTTCCAAGAACTGTCAGGCAGACAGCACATTCGATGTGGTCGAGAGACCAATCAGGCCGAAACCGTCAGTAGGTTGGCATCAGCCTGTCGCACCCACATACCCGTTGAGGAACTTTGTGACTATGTCATCAGAGAAGAGAGGGCTGACAGTTACAACGACGGGGATGATGGAGTTCGAGGTTCTTGAGGAACAGGAGGGGACAATAGCCGTTACACTTCTGAGATGTGTCGGCTGGCTGTCAACAGTCGGGATGCAGACAAGACCAGAGGCTGCAGGACCTGTCTTGGAAACGCTAGGAGGACAGTGTGTGGGGGAGCATCGATTCACCTATGCAGTCACTCCTCACAAAGGCGACTGGCTGAGCGGCGCATCACACAGCGAGTCAGAATCTTTCCTCCTCCCTATGAGCACTAGGCTCGTGCCAGCAACAGAGAACGCACACGGTGTCTACGAACAAGGCTTCGTGACTATCGAGCCGAAGACAATCAAGCTGTCAGCGTTCAAGGAATCACAAGACCGGAAGCACTTGGTGTTGCGTCTTTGGAACATCGCTGACAAGCCTGAGAAATGCCGAGTTCGTTTGGGATTTCCAGTCAAGACAGCAATCGGAACTCGTGCAGATGAGACTCCTGACAAAGCAATGACAGTGCTGACCAAGGATTCTCACACGTTGGAGTTCACTGTTCACCCAAAGAGGATAGCAACGATTCTGTTGGAGTGCGAGTGATTGGGGGCTGGCACAGCCTCCAGACAACCATCACGTATCGTTATGGGAGGTTCTTGAAGACCAGACAATAGCTGTGGTCATAGCCATAACCGTATGTGCCGCAGCCATTGTCCTGCCCTTCCCAACCTACCACGACCTCTCCCTCGAAGTAGAACAGTCGAGAGATCTCCCGTGCGACATCCCATGCGAAAAGCGTGACCTCACCGCGTTTCAGGTTCGAGGCCTCTATCACTACGCGCCCGTGCGGCTTGAGGACCTTCTTGACCTTTGTGTAGACTCTGCCTAGGTCCCGGAGGTAGGAGGCATAGTCCCCATCAGTCCTCGAACAAGTAAGAGGATTCATCCCATCATCCCGGTTCATGTAGGGCGGTGAACTCATGGCGAAGTCGATCCTCGGCAGTCCGTACGAGTCTAGCCTGAGGGCATCACCTTGGATCACGTTGGACTTGTGTTGCACCTGTGACCTGATGAACTCGAAACGACTCCCGTCGAGCTCGATGCCGTAAGGGACCCGTCCCATCTCTTCTGCGACCAACATAGTTGTGCCCAGTCCTGCGAACAGATCCAAGACCGTATCTCCGGGTTCTGTATACTTGTCAAGGAAGTACTCAACGATTGCGTCAGGGTGACGATTGTCCTGCGACTGGAACTCAGGTGGGAGCAACCGCTTCTGAATTCTCTTGAGTACAATGTAGGTTCTCATAGGCTCCCGTCCGCTAGATAGCACAACAACGACTACTGAATCCTCGCATAGCCCTTCTTGATGATTGTATCTACGGCCTCATTCGACTGGTTCGGATAGTCCTTGTTGAAGTGTGCCCCTCGACTCTCTCGCCGCATCCTCGCGGATCTTATTATGAGCTCGGCCACAGCCGCGATGTTACGAAGCTCAATGAGGTCAGGAGTGATTCTGAAGTCCCAGTAGAACTGTTCAATCTCCTTTGAGATGAATTCTATCCTATTCCTAGCACGCGTGAGCCTCTTGTTGGAACGAACAATTCCAACGTAGTTTTGCATGACACGCCTCACCTCGTCCCACATGTGCGTGATCACGACTAACTCATCAGGATCAGCGGCTTGTCCCGGATCCCAGGGCGGAATGTCTGTGTCAAGACGCTGCTTAGCTATGAACTCTGATGCCGCCACTGAGGCATTGTGGGCCAAGACTGCACCCTCGAGCAACGAGTTCGAGGCTAACCTGTTCGCGCCATGGAAGCCAGTGCCAGCAGTTTCTCCGACTGCAAAGAGGCCCTCGACATCTGAGCGACCGCTCATGTCGACACGCACTCCGCCGCATAGATAGTGTGCCGCAGGGACAACCGGTATTGGCTCCTTGGTAATGTCGATGCCTGCCTTCATGCAGGTTTCATAGATTGCAGGAAAACGGTCCTTGATGAACGCTGCATCTTTGAAGGAGATGTCAAGGAGTACATACTCGGCCCCTGTACGCTTGAGCTCATTGTCTATAGCACGTGCAACCACGTCGCGTGGCGCCAGCTCGGCATCAGGGTGATATCTTGGCATGAATCGCTTGCCATCAAGGCCCAAGAGGACTGCGCCCTCGCCCCTGAGAGCCTCAGAGATGAGGAATGATCTAATCTTGGGATGGTAGAGAAGCGTTGGATGAAACTGGATGAATTCCATGTTCGTTATCGTGGCACCTGCCCTATACGCCATGGCCACGCCGTCCCCTGTGGCCGTGTCGGGATTGCTTGTATACAGAAACACCTTTCCTGCTCCGCCAGTCGCCAGGACTGTCGCTTTGGCTGCAAACCTCCGAATACGGCCAGACTTGACATCCAGCACATAAGCTCCTATGGCGCGGTTATTGCTGACCACTAGGTTAACAGCCATGTGCTGCTCGAATAGAGTGACTCTGGAATCCTCGCGTACTCTTTTGGCCAGAGTGACTTCAATGTCCTGTCCAGTGTGATCCTTCACGTGTAGAACTCTACGGTTGCTGTGACCGCCTTCCAGTGCCAACTCATATTCTGTCGTTTCTGATTCTTTGTTGAACTGCACACCCAGTTTGACAATCTCGGAGATTCTGGCAGGGGCTGCCTTGACAAAGGCTTCCACAACGTCACGATGACAAATGCCAGCTCCAGCGCGGATCGTGTCTTCAATATGACGCTCAAAGGAGTCACCGGTTGAAACCACCGCGGCGATTCCACCCTGAGCCAGATAAGTGGCAGAGTCCGTGAGAGAACGTTTTGTCACCAAGTTCACGGTGCCCCGCTTCGAAGCCTTTAGTGAGAAAAGCAGACCTGAGATGCCGCTGCCAATCACAAGGAAGTCGGACGTTTGTAGATCATTATCCATGTGCGAACCTTCCCCAGTCATGAATCAATCCTGACATATCGCTCACTCTGACCAGAAAGACATAATCGGGGCTTCTTCTTTGACAACTGGTACTCGCCTTGAGCGATGGACATGGACGGGCATGCCGTGAAGACCTGTGTCGAATGTAAGGCTTTTGGCAGAACGAACCCAGAGCAGACAGTGTATCCTTGCGGGCTCTGTGGTCAGCCAAGGTGCGAGAATCACAGCATATGGGTTGCAGCACATGAGCTGGAGCAACCCATTCAGACTGCTAGGTTGGCTCTGAGCCTTGTAACGGAGCACTCTCAGCAGGACCCATGGTACACCTTCTGCGGACGCATGTCACACATCCCAGAGGGTATCTCTATCAGACATGGGGAGGGAAGGAAGGTGGGAAGGATGGTCGAGGAGGTTCCGGAGGATGGACGCAAGCCGGGACTTGGAATGTTCAGTAGATGGCAGGTCGGTATTGTTGAAGATGGCTACGAGAAACGTTGGGTCCCACAGCACTTCACGCCTGCCTGCGCTCTTGCACCACTCATGACACTAGTCGCCCGGCTCAGTCAGGAAGAGGGCCCGCCTCAGAAGATTCTGAGAAGATTGTATGACTCGGGCATCGGGCCGACCGCTGTCAAGAGGCCTATACTCATCAAGACTACCTTCAAGGACCTCGAAGCACGAGTCGGCAGCGCTCAGGACTCGTCAGAAATCATCAAGTACATCTGTTCGAGATGCGGTGTCGTGATTTGCCTGAACAGACATTCGCCCTTCCACGAAGAGGAGATGTTTGCCAGACTGGTGAAGAAACCCGAAACGGTTCTACGCATGTGAGAAGGAAATCATGAGGGCCGAAGACGTCTGGCACTGAATCCTCTCATGATCAGGAGCTCAATCCCGAAATCAAACAGGTGAGCCGCTTCAGCCGATTGAGGTCCCACAATATGTGCAGGTTGCGAGCTTGCCCTTCCTGACTAGCTCCGCTTGTGCTGGTGGTAGCTTGGCAGCGCACATTGGACACAGCCAGATTCTCATGTCCTTGCCGGGCGGGCTGGTGGAATCGCCGCCTATGTCGGCCAATGCTCTCTCAGCCCAAGAAGCGAAATTGGGCTGATCGACGGCGTGAAAATCGGATGCAGCGGCTTTCAGGAGAGTCTGAGCATCTCCGATCTGTCCCATACCCCTGTATGCAGTCGCGAGGCCAAGAGCATTCCACGCTGTGTACCACTTGCTAGCTGCCTTCTTTGCGAGGTCTAGGCCCGCCTTGAATGCACCTACAGCCGATGGATAGTCCATCTTTCGCAGTGCCATTTGGCCAAAACCCCACTGGGCTGCAGACTGATGCAACGGACTTGCGGTTCCCACAGCGTCCCTTCTCAGCTCCTCGTAGAGCTTGCCAGCCTTGGAGAAGTCCCGGGCATTCAGGGCACAGTCAGCCATAACACGAAGAGCCTCAATCGCCCTGTCGTTCTGACCTCTCTTCAGGAAGAGTTTCCTTGCTTCCTCTGCCTTCTTGAGCCCTTTGTCGAACTTCGAGGCACTGTGCATCTGCACTGCCTCCTGTATTAGTTGCTCTGGATCGGTTGGCATGGGCAGTGATTTGGTCTACTCCGATATAAGCCAGTTGCCATCTCGCTTCCGGCAATGTGGGCTCTTGAAAACGACTACAATCTCGAGGTCATCGGTGGAACGTGAGAACCACACTCTCCCAGAGCGGCACGATTCGCAGGTGTGGCTGTTCCGCGCTGCCAAACCGGTTGACAATGCTACCACCATACACCTTTACCATTGACAGTGCGCGAGTGGTTGGCAGGTACACCTCAAGCTCCCGGGGCAGAGCTTCGGTCCAAACCTCAATCTGATGCTGGTTGGTCGACGTGCCAAGCTCCACGCGGACTCTGCCACCCCCTACGGGCGCATTGGCTAGGGTGAGCTCGTTGCCCGAAGTGTACCAATCGTCTGGAATCGCAGGCACAACAATGAGATCTTCGCCATCCTCAATCACAATCATGTCTCTAAGAAGGAGAAGCAAGTCTGAGGCCGCGACAACGCTGAGGCCGCTTCCACGAGTGCCCAGACCCGTCTTCAGGTCGGCCCAGTCCGGTAGTCCATGGTACTCAGAAAGTAGCTTTTGGGCCGCATGAATAGCAGTTTCAACAGCCGCGCGATTCCGACGTGTCACCTGATAGTGTGCCACCCGGAGGGCAAGATGACTAGAAACCTCCTCAGGTCGTCCCGGAAGTCTCAGCACTCCCTTCGTGAGATACCTGCTGACAAATGTGCTGGCCACACGGTCCAGAAAACTGGGATCAATCTCAGATGTCTGAAGAAGTGCCACTGTGCCAAGAAGAGAAACTGCATCCAGAATGACCTGTTCGCTGGGTGCTTCCTTTGCCCGGGCATCGAACTCTGCTAACTGTTCCCTAGAGCAATCCTTGATGAATGCTGCATACTTGCGAGCAGTTTCAGTCACTGCCTGCACTCGTGAGTCTTCTCCGAGCAGGTGATATGCTGCTAGTGCAGATTGGAGGAAAGCAAGAGCCCAAGCAGCGCCTGTGAAGTCCGAAAAGGATGCGAGCCTTGGTGGAGGAGCTTGAGGCCGAGGGACCTCCGGCACAGGGCTTTCCATCCGGGCTGCATCACTGGCAACCACATCAGTGTTTGGGAGCGGCGACTGGGACACAGTCTGGGTCTCAATGGGCTCAGTCCGCGGCTCGGCAGTCTGGACTGCCGCGGTCATCGTAACCACAACGCTCGGCTGAAGGTATTTGTCAGCACTCTTCATAGTGTCTACGACGACTTTGTCAATCATGGGACGGGTCTGCGTCAAGAAAGCGCCATCGCGTGAGTACCGAGAAGCCTGCAACAGACTCCATGCGACAGGGACAACGTCAGACAGTTCTGCAGCACGGCCCTGAATGATCTGCTCTGCAAGGCGCAAGGACGTTTCCTTCACCAAATCGAAAGACCCATACCTAATAAGAGCGGACAAGACCCGAACACGCTCCGCCCATGATAGATCTGCGCAATCGTCGCCCTCAACCTGAAGAACAGCGCGAGCCTCCATCGCCAGAATTGCTTTTGACTGCGCAAGCATTGGGTCCCAGTCCCTCTCTGGGAAGCTCACGCTTAGTGTCGTTCCGGCGAACTCGAACCAAGACTCAACTGCTGCATCACGAGCGTGAGTGCCCATGTGAAATCTCGGGCACTGGTCGGTCTTGGCAACACGACTCAATGGAGAAACAAAGAAGAAGGTATCAGTCCCCGCTGGCTTGAGGCGCACATCAAAGCGGAGCACAGATGTGGCAAGACCTCTAGATGTGGAAAACTCCTTGTCGAAGCGCTTTGAGGGTTCACTCATTGTCTTGATGAGGTTTGGATTGTCTGCAGTGGTCATGAGAATAGAGTATGGGTCGTGATCCAAGAGTACTGCAAGCAGGCCATTTGCATAGACAGCCCTACGTGGCGAATCATACTCGATGGCCTCGATAGGCTCTACCCCTCTCACAGACATCGGTCTCAGGACACAGTAAAACGTGAACGTCACTCCGACCAGTGATAGGTTACGGATTTGGATCTCGTTGTAGACAGCCTCGCTCCTGTCTTGCTTGACATGATACACAAGCCGGGAGAACTCAACTGGTCCAAGCTGTGTCTTCCATTCGTAGATCTGATCCTCAGTGGACAGAAGAACAAGCCGTGGACCGGTATCAGCGACCAACGCGGGGTGAACGATTCCATCAGGTCCCTGCAGCCAGAACTCGACAGACCCACAGTCGGCATTTGCAGTGAGAAGACCACTCGAATCAGAAATCGCGCAGGCCAAGCCGCCCACGCCACCTACAATCGTCCAGTTCCTGTGATGGTTATTCGCCAAAGGCCGATCATCAGACGGACTTCCTTGGCGTGGTCCGATGGCCTGCAGTACCCAGCGTGGCAACATCCATCGTTCAGCCCGACTGTACACCCTCCCGTTCAAGCCTGACCTGAGCGTTTCAATCTCTTCGCACGGGGAAGACCCATCCGAGGAGGACGCCGGCAGTCTGTGATTTGCAGCGACTCTCCTGAAGCGTTCCAGTTTTGAGCCGTCGTTATTTGCCAAGAGTGTGCGCCTCCAAGAGCGTCCTTCATTCGATGGGCCTACGATGTTATCCTCTGTCGTTGCCTATGGATGTCTATTCTATTTATGTATTGAGCGGGGGTCACTGTAAGGAACATATTCCGGCCAGAGAACCGTTATTGAATCGACGACCCTACTAAACGCTTAATAGTTGACCAATCGGAGAGGCTGCAGCGCGCCCACCGCAGGGCTGCACATAGACGACTGCTACCCACAGTTCATGGTAAGTGAGAAAGGATGGCTGAAGCTTTCACCAGGCCTCGCCGCCGCATTGCCAACATGATTGCTAAGGAACTGCGCCTTATAGTCAAGGACAGGTTGGCCCTTTTCTTGATCTTCATGCTCCCGGCCGCACTGATTGGTGTCTTGTATTGGGTTGTTGGCATGAGTGATCTGGGGAGCGTCCAGTTGGGTGGAGGAAACGGTCAAGGGAGCGATGAAGGGGGTGTAGAAACCGGAAGTGACGTTGTTCTGGGGCTGATTGACCTTGACACTACGAGGACCTACAGTGGTGAGGATCTGTCGGAGAATTTCACAGCCTTTCTTACGAAACTCGTTAAAGAACTCATAATCTACAACAACACAAGTGATGCCTTTCAGGACCTCTATGACAAGAAGATATCTGGATATGTGGTCATCCCAGACGGCTTCGAGGCAAACCTCACGATAAATGAGCCCACATACGTCGAAGTCCATATGGATGCAACTGCTCTGATTGAACAGAGCACAGTGATGGGGACGGTCCAAGGGGCCGCCATAATGTTCAGGGCCTCAAAGCTTTGGATTAGGTCTGAGGTCTTTCCCTCCATGATAATAGAGTTCGCACCAAAGGGAGGCTACATTGCCACTGCATTCGGTGGGTTCATTGTGGTGTTTTCTAGCTACCTTGGGATAGCGATGACTGCTGCACAGTCCATAGTGGGCGATGTGCCTCTGCGCAGGATGCTTCTCACACCGACAAACAGGCTTGAAGTCATTATCGCCAAGGTAGCTGCGTATGTCATCATTGGCTTCTTTCAGTCCCTTCTTCTGGTTTCACTTTGGGTAGTAGTCTTCAGTCTGAATCTCAACACGAGCTTTGGAGTCCTACTGATCATTATGAGCTTGACATCTCTCACTGGGTCAACAACCGGCATTTTGATCTCCTCAGTCGCCTCGTCTAGGCTTCAAGCCAACCAGATGTTCCTGTTCGTCATGTTCGGGACAATCATCTTGGCAGGGTTCTTCGTCGATGTCGGGGTTCTGGATGAGTACATGCCAATGAACCAAGGACTCAAGCTGTTGATTGACACCGCGTTCAAAGGGCTTTCACTGATTGATGTCCTGATTCCAATACTGAAGTTGCTTGCATTCTCCGTGGGTGCTATCCTGATTGCTACGTTCATCTTTTCAAAGAAGCCAACACTGGGGTAGGTGAGAACGGCCTTGGTCGAGACATCTGGTTCTGAACCTGTTTTGCCCCGAGAGGTGCCTTCCTTTGTTGAGGAGGCGTACTTCTCTGGAGCTAGGATTGGTGACGCGATAGACTGGTGTATCCGGAGACAGGACCGAGAGATCCACTGCGAGGTCCAAGGAGTACTCACTTCTTCAAAGGCCGAAGTCAGATTCAAGGCACGAGTTCTGAGGTTCAAGAAAGGTGTCATAACACGTAGGATTATAGTACTCGTCGAAGAGGACATGCGCAGAAAGAAGACAGGCGACCTCGATCCTGTTCTTACGGTTGGCAGCGAAGGTGCCGCACAAGAGGATGTTGCAGCTAGCCAGATCACTCTCCAGAACTACCTGAAGAGAAACATGTTCGATGACCTCTACTACGATGGCAGAGAACTGCAACAGGCGGCAAAGGACCTCGCCAAGATGAAGAGCAAGGAAATACTCTGCACGATTTGGGGTCATCGCGCTTCAGACAAGCTGCCAATGACCATCAAGGGTAATCTAGTGAGCTCCACAACTAGAGCAGCGCCCATACTACCTGAGGGCTTTCTTGAAGTCCGAGTGGAACCTGAGGACACGGTGGGCTCTCCAAAGATCTACTTGGTGGCCCAACCTCAGCTTCTCATTGGGCCTTTCTCGAATCCTGTTCTTACTGTCATCGCCGAGAAGGTCTACATCCGGCCGTTCGCTTGGAAGGAAGCACCGGTCTACAGGGACGTGCTTGTGGCACGGAATCTCACTGTCACTACGAAGGCCGGGAAAAAGCTGATTGAGAATGTCACTTTCGCGATTAGAGAGGGAGAGATGCTCGCTATCATCGGAGAATCTGGTGCAGGAAAGTCTACCTGTATCAAAGCTCTGATTGGAGACATACCTAGCACGGGCGTCGCGAGGATTGCTGGTATAGACTCAAGGAACGCACAGAAGGTCCGCTATTTCTTTGGTTACTGCCCACAGGACCTGAGCTACATGTACGAAACCTTCACTCCGCTCGAGAACATTGTCGCCTTTGGCAAGCAATATGATATTCCCGAGTGGCAGCTCATAGAGGAAGGAAAGACTCTGCTCAGGGACTTCGGCATCATAGAGAAAGGTGGCAGCCCCACTGGAAAGCTCAGCGGCGGGCAGCAGCGCAGAGCATCAGTCGCCATAGCACTTGTCCATAGACCGAAAGTACTCCTGATGGATGAGCCTACAAGCGGACTGGACCCTGACAACAGGAATGAACTGTGGCACTTCTTGGACATGGTCAACAAGGAGTACGGCACATCTATTGTAGTCGTCACGCACTACCCAGCCGAGGCAGAGTTCTGCGACAAGGTCGCGGTCTTCCTCCGTGGCAAGAGCCTCGTGGCATTCGGCAGCCCTGCCAAGCTGAAGGAGTCACTGCCTTCGAGGGGCTTTGCTGTTGGGGTTGTACTCGAGGAAGTGGATCCTCGAGCAAGAAAGATGCTAGAGGAAGTGCAGGGTGTGTCATTCGTGCTGCAGAGGGGAGAACTGCTGAAGGTCTTCACGGAAGAGCCACTCGAAACGATTGCAGAGAAGTGCATGACCGCACTCAAGGAGAAGAGCATTGGTGTGAAGATAGTGAAGACGAAGGCTCTAGCTGACATGGTCGACTATTACATCGCCATAACAAGAAAGCTTGTCACAGGTACTATCGAGAAGTGATCTAATGCTGGCATCTAGGCGAAACAGCAGAAGAGCCATCGCTCATCTGGTGACGCTCCTTGTGACTGTTTCGGTAGTGGTGGGCGCCCTAGTGGCCTCCATGCCCATGATTCCCCTCGATGCCATGTCAGCAGGGACTGCGGCGCATATCGATGAAGCCCTGTTAGAGTACACCGCGTCAGATGAGAGATTGGACTTGCTTGTTGGCTATCGCCCTGAAGCCGGTGAGATCAAGGCCCGCTATGCTATACAGATGGCAGACAAGTCTGCCGAGATCATTGAGTCCTTCGAGGAAGTGGGCATAGTCCGAGTGAAACTGGTCGGCAAGGCCATCATGGACTTGGCAGAGAACGGCTATGTCACAGGAATATGGTCTAATCAGCTGAAGAAGCTGAGTACTCCTCTCGATCAGCATGCGTCAGATGTCCTGACAACGAACTATCAGTCGCCTATCGACACAGTTGGTGCCAGAGACCTCTGGGACAAAGGATACAATGGCACAGGGGTTGTTATTGCTGTCCTGGATACAGGTATCGACTTTCTTCACGCAGACCTGAACGACTTCGATGATGACAACACTACTAGCGACTCCAAGGTGACAGCGTATGCCTCGTTTGTTGAAGGTGACACTCTCCCCGTGGACATCATCGGGCATGGCACGTACGCTGCTTCGATTGCGGCCGGTACAGGTAACAGGTCTGGTGGGCTCTACGCAGGTATCGCACCTGGAGCGACATTGCTCTCTGCAAAGGTGACCTTGGGAGGACTTCTCGCGGCGCCCAGCTGGATTGTCTCTGGCATCGAGTGGGCGTGCAGCAGAGGAGCAGACATCATACTCATGCCGTTCAACACATTCGGTTCACCCGGCGATGCTGTATCTGTCGCTGTGAAGACTGCCTCTGAGAGAGGAGTCTTCGTCGTGGCCGCTGCGGGAGATGACGGACCAGACTACCTGACAATAATGTCGCCTGGTGGAAGCGCTGCCGCCTTCGCGGTTGGAGCTTATGACATAAACAAGGGCGAAGTGGCCGCATTCTCGGGAAGGGGGCCCTCTCTTGACATGTTGGCAAAGCCAGACATTGTCGCCCCTGGCACTGGAATCATCGGAGCAAGAGCAGGAAATGCACTCTCGCTGGCTGGATTCGGGTCATTCAGCCTTGGGGACTTAGGTGGACTGTCTTCACTGCTCGGTGGCTCGTTTGGAGAGAACGTCGATGACTATTATATGAAGGCAGACTCGACCGCCGCCGCGGCCGCAGTCACGGCTGGATGCGTCGCGCTGCTCATGGAAGCCTTCGACCGCGCTACGCCCATTGTTCTAGCGAACGTTCTCAGAGACACAGCGACCCGGCTCGATGAAGGAGCAAATGACGCAGGGGCGGGCCTTCTAAACCTAGAAGCGGCTTTTCATTTCTTGGAACAGAAGCAGGATCCCATTCAACCACACAACAGAACTACCGGCACCCCGCTGCTTGCATTGGGTCTCTTCTCTACACAAGGGAGAGATGCTTCAACCACTGTCTTGATGAGCAGTTATGGGACAGCTATTGTTGCTCTGGATCAGCGACAGAATCAGGAAAGCAGCGTTCACCTTCTAATGGGTATGCTGGCACTCCGATGGGAAAACAGAAGCCCGACAGACTTCATGGAATTCCAAGTAAAGAGAGAACTCCATCAAGTGGCCATGAGCTCTGGGTTGAACTCCTATAACCGCTGGGTCGGGGTTCTATCATACGATTCACTATATGTCATCCTGCTGGTGGAGTCATACAACCTGACAAGCTCATCTCCTCTTCCAATCACCGCTTTCAGACTCACACCGTTCATCCTGAACCTTGGTTCAGAACCGGTTTCCAACGTGAGCTTGTTTCTCTCGTATTCACTGGACCTGTTTCTTGACGGGAGAGATGATCATGGCAAGTACTCGCTCACGAATCGACAGCTGTTTGCGTACAGCATATCTGAAGGCTACCAGTCTTTCTACGTAGGTATCAACTCAAGCCGCCCTCTGGACGCATTTGAGGTGGGAAACTCATCGCAGATTTCAGACCACGTCTCGAACGATAATCTGACAGGTTCCACGAACTTCGACGGGACCGTAGGCCTCGCGATGAAATGGAACTTTGGAACGCTGCCCATCAACAGTCCGAAGAATGTTACAATAGCTTTGGGTTTTGGGGAGAACCGCACAATGCTTGACCAGTCAATCACAGCGATGTGGAGTCTCGGACCCTCATCCCAAGTCGCAAGCCAGAGCGACCTCATGGTTGTCGAGGCAGACATTCCGAGGACAGCAATTGCTGAACATGCATACGAGTCAAGAGCCGTCATAATGAATGTAGGAGTCAATTCCTCTCAAGCTGTCGGTGCAATGATTATTGGACAAGCAGAACCAGGCGGAGCGATGATATTCAGTAGGTTCTATTCGTTCGATGAGGTTGCGCCCTTTCACGCCGAAATACTGACCACTGACTGGAGCCCAACAACAGACGGCATATACTCTGCAGCGTGGGTTGTCGCAGCGGGAGTTGAGTTTGCCATAGCCCTGTTTGCGAACCCGACTCAACAACTGGCGACAGCAGGCGTAGCGCTTCTTGACGACTTCCTCTTAAGGGATCTATTCGTTGTTGAGCCAATCCAGTCCACATCGGTGTTTCCAAAATGGCTGCCATTCGCCCCATTCGACATACAATTCCCAGCAGACTTCGGACTCTATACGTTCTCTCTGCAAACGAATGTCCCTCTCGGTAACGTCACAGTGGAGAAGCATGGCGATGCCAGCGACTGGGGCAATGTGACCCTTCCTTCATGTGCTTCAGTGTTTGGATACTACAACTTCTCACTGTTCCTGCTAGCGCCACCCATTACTGTGGATGGTTATCACAGATGCGATTACCGGATCATCACTGAGTCTGGCTGGACGACCAATGTGACCCTTGAATGTGACCTCCGGTACCCCAGAGCCATGATGCTGCTTGACACTTCACATGGGGGAGGACTCAGTATAGGAGGTGGACTTGGCACCGGCAGCCAGACGGCAGACTCTGGTTCAGCGGGAATAACTGAAGGGCTTTCTATCAGCCTTGGGAGTCTTGACAGCCTCTCATCAATCACAGACATATTGGAGCAGTTCAGGATGACCACTTTCTCTGGTCTGTCCGAGATGAAGAAGTCGATGGCCTCCAGAGGCCTAGACCTCATTGAAACCCCAGGTATATCGTTGAGTCAGGAGATCCTGTCGCAGTTCTCAACCGTATTCATCATCGGACCGTCCAAAGAGTTCAACACAACTGAGATTGACATTCTGAGAGAGTTCACAGCAGAGGGAGGCCGACTCGTGGTACTGGGCGACTACGATGGTCGCGCCAACCTCACTGTGTTGAATGGCCTGCTTTCGCCCTATGGGTATGCAATGGCTGGCAAGCACACAGAAGACAACACGACCGAGATAGTCCACAACTCGGCTCTTGGAGCAGGCTTGGAGTCCGTCTGGCTGGGAGGAGGCACGTTCATTGTCAACAACCAGTCACTGTCGGCAGTCATGCTGACTGGCAGACCTGTGGTCCTTGTCGACAAGTCGCCCCCGGACCTCGTGCTCTTTGGGTCCTCACGTCTCTTCATGAACAAGAACCTGCCAAAGTGCAACAACACTCTTCTGTTGCACAACCTCAACGAGTACCTGCTCTCTAACACGCTCACGTGCGTGACCAGCCTGGCAGAGAAGACGACGAGATACCCAGTCGGCAGGAGTGTCTACATCAACCTGAACGTGACAGACTACGCGGGGCAGCCTGCAAATGATCTGACTGTGTTCATTGCCTTCGAACTGCCAAATGGGAGCTTCGTATACTGGATTGCAGGCTTCGTAGAAAGGGGTCTCTACTCAACAAACTTTCCATACAGTTACTACAACTCGTCAGGCAGAGTAAACGGTGTATTCATTGTAATGAGGACAGAAGAGTACGCAGGCACCTTTGCAGGTGTCAGCTTCGAGCTTTACCTAGAAACAACAACAACGCCCACTAGTGAAACAGAGGCTTTGCTGACATTGCCTCAGATCGCATTGATCACTTCCGGGAGCGTGTTCGCCTTGTCAATCAGTATGCTGGCACTGAACAGATACCGACGGAGAAAGAAGATGCGCATTCCAGAGGTGGGTCCCGAGCTGGCCCGCGAGATAGACAACTCGCTCAACAACCTCCTTGCAGCGTTCATCCAGATGGGGGATCTCATCCATAGAGAAGACCTAGATCGTGTGCAGAAGATAGAGGTTCTGAGGGGTCTGATGAAGGGGCTGGAGGAGGCCAGAAAGAGGTTCGACAGGGTGAGTGAAACCATTGGAGGCACGTGATATGAGCACCACCCCTCGGCACGAAATCGAGATCGTCGACCTTAAGGTGGCGTTCAAGAAGCTCCTTGCACTCAAGGGAGTATCGTTCTACGCCGACAAGAGAGAGTTCTTGGGTGTTGTGGGCGCGTCAGGAGCCGGCAAGACTACCGTGCTGAGAGTACTCACCGGGCAGATATCACCGACAGGGGGCAAGGCCTTCGTGGGCGGCTACGACGTCACCAAGAAGAGAAAACTCATCAGCCTCCTTGTTGGCTATGTGCCCCAGCTGGAGCACCTCAGCCTCTACTACGACTTCTCTGCAATTCAAAATGCGCAGTTCTTTGGCCGATGTTTTGGCATGAGACCAAAAGAGATTGAAGAGAGAGCAAGAAGCATACTGACAATCCTAGGCTTTGATGAAGACCTGATGACCAAGAAGGTGGAGAAGCTCTCAGGAGGAGAGAGAAAGAGAGTATCGATATGCCTAGGGATGGTGCACAACCCTCCAGTGTTGCTTCTTGACGAACCAACGACAGGTCTGGATGCTCATTTACGGCATGAGACGCTGAACTACCTGAAGATGCTGAACTACGAACTCGGCACGACGATGGTGATAATAAGCCACGACCTTGAAGTGGTGGACTACTGTACACGCGTCTGCCTGCTTGAGGACGGACAGGTTAGCCAGTTCGGCACGCCGGCCGATCTGATCTCGACGCTCCCAGGAAAAGGGGAGAGCATCCGTCTGGTCTTACCCAGAATGTCGTCTGCAGTCCTAGACAGGATTGTAGCACTGAAGAGCGTGAAATACTGGGCCAAGGCTGGCCGCAATGCAGTGAAGCTCTTTGTGGACGAGCCGCGCGAGCAGATGCTAGCCATCATAAAGAGCCTCAATGAAATGAAGATACCCTTCGAAGAGATTTCCCTTGTGGAGGCGGACTTCTTCGACTATTTCCAGGTCAAACCATGGAAGAAAAGGACCGAAGGTGTGACCCAATCATGAAGACCCTGTATGTAGCCCTGGTGACAATACTGGCACTCGCTTTGATAAGCATGCAGCAACCTGCTTCTGACCAGTTCGCCTTGCAGATTGATGTAAGACCGGTCCATACTCCATCGGCACCTGCGGTTCTCACGCCCTTCATGACGGCTTCGGTCTGGTCAAACACAACCGGTTCACAGGTAGTCGACCTTGTGCTGGCAGATGTAGACGGAGATGGCCTGGATGAAGCAGCCGCTGTCACTCAAAACGGAACGCTCTTCTTGTTTGCAGAGAATGGCACGAAGCTCTGGCAAATGAACCTCGGTGCCTCACCTTATGCTATGGAGCAGGCTGCGGCGGACGCTGACGCAAAGATGGAACTGCTGATAGGCACTGCGAAAGGTCTGCTTGTTGTGTGCGGCAACCAGAGTATCGCAACGAACGTCACACTTTCGAATGCTGTTAGAGCAGTGGCGCCTGTGGACTTGAACGGGGACTCAATAGATGAACTGTCGGCGGGTTGCGATGACTACAGGGTCTACGCTTACGCTCTGAACGCGACTCAGCTGTGGAACTACACAAGCAATGGACGTGTTCGCAGGATTCTGGCCGACGACTTCGACCTAGACGGACTAGGAGAGATCCTGTCTGCCTCTGATGGCAGGAGGGTCACATTACTGGAGAGCAATGGGACAGCAGTCTTCGAGGAGTTGAGCCCCAGCACCATTGGTGTCATGGGCTCTGGTGACTTGACCGGCAGCTCTGACCTAGAGGCCATTGTTGGAACGGGCGCAGGAACAATCCAAGTCTACTGGCGAAACGGTACCCTCGCATTCTCGGTGGCCGTGAACAGCAGCGTATCCTCTCTGACTACAGGGCAAGTAGTTGTTGGAGGCTACGATGAATTTGCAGTCGGAACTTCGGGCAACGAGCTCAGAGTCTACAGCTCCTCCGGATCACTAATGTGGAACAGGACGTTGGGAGGGCAGGTTTCTGTGGTCAAGCTCCTAGATGTCGCGGGGCTGCCCGAAAATCAAGTTCTGGCGGGCTCTGACGGAGGAGCCCTGTTTCTCTACAATGCATCCGGATATCGGGTCAATCAGACTGTGGTCGGGGGTCTCGTCGGTGTTCTTGATGTGGGTGACTTGGACGGAAATGGCAAGGCAGAGTATGCTGCAGGGACAAACACGGGACTCATGACAGTCTACGGACTTGATTATGACAGGGATGGTCTTGCCGATGCGAGAGAGACCCTTATCGTAGGCACTCTCTGGGACAATCCCGACACCGACGGTGACCGCCTGACCGACGGACAGGAGGTCCTCCAGTACGGAACAAACCCGCTCAAGCCCGACTCTGATTCTGACGGGCTCTCAGACTTTGCAGAGGTCATCACGTATGGCACAGATCCCAACAGCGTTGACTCGGATGCTGACAGGCTGACGGACTGGCAAGAGGTCTACCTGGGGACCAACCCCAACCGAGCTGACACAGATGGAGACCAGCTCACAGACTACGAGGAGAACAATGTCACGCTGACTGACCCAGAAGTTGCCGACACGAACGGTAACGGCATAAACGATGCCCAAGATGATAATGACGGAGAAGGTCTCACAAATATCCAGGAAGTCAGATTGACTTACACAGACCCGAACGATGTCGATTCTGACAATGATGGGGTTTCCGACTACTATGATGATCAGGACGCAGACAACCTCGCAAACTGGAAAGAGATCTCGGTCGGCACTGACCCACTAAACCCGGACAGTGACTCGGATGGTCTGCGGGACGGTGATGAGGTCAAATTCTGGAAGACGGACCCTCTCAGTGAGGACACTGATTCGGACCAGCTGACTGACTACGACGAAGTGATGACGGTCCACTCCAATCCGAAGGTGGCAGACACCGATGGAGACGGGCTTGATGATTACGCCGAGTATGTCACCTATGGCACTAATTCCTCTGACCCTGACACTGACGACGATGGTCTCAACGACTATGATGAGATACGCGTATACTCGACGAATGCAACCAATCCCGACAGCGACGCTGACGGACTGCTTGATGGCGCCGAGGTCAATACATGGAAGACAGACCCCAACAGTAACGACACTGACCTCGATGGCCTCACAGACTATGCAGAGGTGGTGACTTGGCATACCAATGCTACGTTGACAGATACAGATGCAGACGGGCTAGATGACGGACAGGAGATTATTACCTACCACACCAATGCGACCTCTGTCGACACCGACCTTGACGGAGTATGGGACAAGGACGAGGTGGATCGCTATCCTATCTTCAATGCCACGAATGCGCACACGTTCAACAGCACTGTCAATGACTACGAATGGGACTACGATAGTGATGGACTTTCGAACGGCTTTGAGATATATATGACCCGGACCAATCCGTTGCTCGCAGACACTGACGGGGACGGAACCCTTGATGATCTCGAGGACTCGGATCTTGATGGACTTGACAACTACGAGGAACTCGTCGCAGCAACACATCCCAGAAGACCGGACAGTGACGGGGATGGCGTGAAGGATGGTGACGAGGTCAAGGTCCTAGACACGGACCCTAATGACAAGGATACCGATGACGACTCCACAAATGACTATGACGAGGACTTCGACGGAGACCGACTATCAAACGGTGTCGAACTATACATAACGCATACGGACCCGAAGAACGCCCACACTCACGGAGCAGGACAGGCTCGTGACGACTACTATGATAGTGACAGCGACGGGCTGTCCAATTGGTTCGAAGTGGTGATGAGCCGCACCGATCCAGTCTACAATGATACGGATGACGACGGCACTCTCGACACACAGGAAGACCCTGACAATGACAGACTTGACAACATTCACGAGTTTCTTGCGGGGACTGACCCCTTGGCAGCTGACACGGACAGCGATGGACTGACCGACTATGAAGAGGTCCATGAAGCGTACACGAGCCCCTTGAAGAGCGACTCGGATGATGATGGAGTCCTTGACGGCAATGACGATCAGGACAATGATGGCCTGACCAATCTGCAGGAAATCCGAACCTATGGCACCAATGCGACGAACTGGGACACTGATGGTGATATGCTGAGGGACGGGTTGGAGATCAGCCTCGGCCTGAATGCAACTGAGGCAGATACTGACAAGGATGGTCTCTACGATGGATATGAGGACCTGAACCACAACGGCAGATGCGACATGGGTGAGTCGGGAGAAGATCCTGACGCTGACGGTGTTGTCGACGCTGGTGAAACTGACCCCGCGAACGCTGACACCGATGGAGACGGTCTGAATGATGGAGATGAGTGGACTCATGGAACCAACCCATTGAGGGAGGACTCGGACAGCGACGGTCTCTTAGATGGGCAGGAGGTCCACAGTTTTGGCACCAGTCCTCTGAGCAATGACACGGACCTTGACATGCTGAGCGACTACATTGAGGTCAACGTCACACTGACCGACCCCTTGAGCAACATGACGCATTCGGGAGTGCTAGACTACGACTGGGACTCAGACTCAGACGGTCTGACAAATGGAGAAGAGGTCTATGTCTACAGGACTTCACCTGGAGACATGGACTCAGACAATGACGGTCTGTTCGATGGATTCGAGATAAATGGTTTCACCGTGTCGTTCTACAATAGTAGCGGCACATTGGAAACTATGATGGTCATTTCTGACCCTCTTCAATTGGACTCAGACGGAGACAATCTGACCGACTACGATGAGTGGGTGTATGGAACAGACCCCAGAAGAAAAGACACGGACCGCGATGGTATCGACGATCACATAGAGATATCCTACCTGTCTACGAACGCCACCCGTTGGTCAACGTTCATGAATGGAACATCCGACTTCCATCTTGATAACGATGGCGACGGCCTTTCAAATGGCCTGGAAATATATGGATACAACTCGAATGCTACCAGTTCAGATAGTGATGTTGATGGCCTGCCGGACGGTATAGAGGTCTATATTGCAGGTTCCAGCCCAACAGACAAGGACACAGACAATGATGGGCTCTCGGACTATCTCGAGTACATGGTCTGTAAGACGAACCCACGGGAAAACGACAGCGACTTCGATGGGCTCACAGACTACTACGAGGTCTACACATCACTGACAGACCCTAACAACTGGGATAGCGACGTCGACGGACTCTCGGATGCAGATGAGGTGAATCAATACGGGACTGACCCCAACAAGGCGGACTCTGATTCGGACGGGATAGGCGACAAGAGGGAACTCGACCTTGGCACAGACCCGAACTCAAACGACACTGATTCTGACGGACTTAGCGATTGGCAGGAATGGAAGGTGTATCGCACTGACCCCACTGTGGCAGACTCTGATAGTGACGGTCTGAAGGACGGGGATGAGATCAGTAATGGAACGGATCCCATGAACCCCGACACTGATTTCGACTCTCTGACAGACGGTGACGAGGTCAACAAGTATAGCACGGACCCCATGAACCCCGACACTGACTCTGACGGACTGGCAGACAACGACGAGATACTCAACAGCCATACAGACCCAACAAACCCAGATAGCAACGGCAACGGAATCCGCGACGACCTTGATGATGAGGACGCCGACGGGCTCAACAACTTCCTTGAGATATACATGTACCAGACGAACTGCACACTGCTGGACACCGACGGAGATCGCCTAGCCGACGGCTACGAAGTCTTCACGAGTCACACTGATCCACGAAAGGCGGACTCTGACGAAGACGGACTCGATGACTGGGATGAGATGTTTCGATATTCCACCGACCCTAAAGCGGTTGACTCTGATGGAGATGGTTTGACCGATGGGGAGGAGGTCCTGACCTACCACACACTCCCGAACAAGAGTGACACAGACAATGACACTGTCAACGACTATGACGAGCTCAAGGTGTTCGCTACCGATCCTCTGAACCCGGACTCCGACTTCGACGGACTGACAGACGGACAAGAGCTCTACGTATACAATACCGACCCCCTGAGAGAGGATACCGACTCGGATGGGCTTCTCGACTCTCGAGAGATACTTCTACGCACTAACCCCCTGAGCAATGACACTGACAGCGACAGGCTCAGCGACTTTGAGGAGGCAAACGTCACTCTCACTGATCCACTGGTGTATAGCACCAAGGGTGACGGAACTTCTGATGCAGACTGGGACATGGACAACGACACCCTCACCAACTGGCAGGAGATTCGCCTCACAAAGACAGACCCGCGTAATGCGGACAGCGATAGTGACACCATCTTAGATGGCGCTGACGACGAGGACAGGGACTTGCTGACCAACTATGAGGAGTGCTGGCTTACTAGGACAGACCCAAGAAACAAAGACAGCGATGGTGACGGGGTTTCGGACCTCAATGACGACGAAGACGGCGAGGGGCTAACGAACGGAGAAGAGTGCCACACCTATTTCACGAATCCGTTGGTCGAAGATACGGACGGTGACAGACTATCAGACTACGAAGAGGCAAAGGAATACGGCACGAATCCATTGATGAAGGATTCAGATTCCGACAGTCTGACTGACGGCGACGAGGTCCTCGATTATGGAACTGATCCATTGCTGAACGACACCGACAGCGACCTCTTGAGCGACTGGGAAGAACTGTTTCTCACCGACACTGACCCGCTGACGAACATGACACACACTGGCGTCCTAGATTCTCTATGGGACTCCGACAACGATGGACTAGGGAATCTGGAGGAGCTGCATGTCTACGGTACGAACCCGATAGACCCTGACAGCGACAATGATGATCTACTTGACGGTCGAGAGGTAGAACTTGGCACCGATCCCCTAGATCCAGACTCGGACAAAGACCTTCTACTTGACGGAGAAGAGGCCATTCTGTACCACACGGACCCCTTGAACAACGACACAGATGGGGACCTGCTTATTGACTATCAGGAAGTTATCGTATTTGGCACAGACCCCCTGTCGAACGATACTGACTCAGACATGCTCACAGACTATGAGGAGGTCGTGGTAGACGGCACAGATCCAAGAAATCCAGATACTGACTCGGATCAACTGAACGACTACGATGAGGTCAAGGTCTACTTCACGAATCCTCGGGAGAGCGACACGGACCATGATCAGCTAATCGACTACATTGAGGTCACAAGCTCGCATACCGACCCCAGAAACAATGACACTGATTCAGACGGGCTCACTGACGGGCAGGAGTTCCTGATTCACCATACTGACCCTCTCAATCCGGACACGGATGGTGACGGACTCTCTGACTACGACGAGATATTCGTGTATGGGACCAACCCTCTATCGTCCGATACCGATTCTGACGGTCTTCCAGACGCTATCGACTTCGACCCTCGTGTACACTGGATCTACCCTGCTGGGGCCATCGGGCTCATACTCCTCTTTGCAGTGATTATCACGAAACGTTATCGCCACGTGCACCGAGCAGCAGAGCCTGTGACTGCGGCAGAGCCCACGAGCCCAGGACTTGAGCCCGGCATGGAGGTCGCTGTCGAATACAAGATTCGCGAGGGCAAGGCAGTCTTCGGTGTTGTCGTCCGAAACGGGTCGACTAGTCCGATGCAGAACGTACAGATCGTGCTGGCAATACCCGACCTCACGGACACAATAAAGAGTCAGAACATTGGGAACATTGACGCGGGTCTCATAGGTGTGACTGAGATCGACTTCGAGCTTGAGCCGGGTGCTGCAGGCCAGCTCATAGGCATGATTGAGTATGATGCGGTCACTGGTGAACACCGGGTCGTCAACCTCAAGCCAGTGAAGATAACAGCATGAAGACAGGAACAGAAAGGAAACGGTATACTTGTCCGAAGGTTCATAAGGCCTCAGACCGAGGCTGGAAAATGGCATGGGGTAGCAATGCAGAACGAAGACATCGTCGCTGCAATCGAAACAAAGCTGAGCGCAGTGGGAGTTCAGGACATAGTGGAACCCGAAGAGGTGCGTCCTCCTGCGTTCCTGTCCAGAGACCGTAGAGTAATCAGTGACCTTGAAGAAGAACTGCAGAAGACACTGGAGGCGCTAAAGGCCGATGACAGACTGCCCCGCCTCTTGTTTGGACTGGCAAACCTCCATCTGAAGGAGGCAAACTTCGCCAGAGCGATAGTCCTCTATGAGGTCACACTGGGGATGGACAGCAAGCGAGTTAATGCATGGCTGAACATGGGAACAGCGTACCTGTTGGCGGGTGAGGCAAAGGATGCGGTCAGCTGTTTTAGTAGTGCCCTCGCAATTGACCCTGACAATGCCCGTGCCATGACTAAGCTCGCGATGGCTCAGCTTGAGATGAATGACTATGAGGGCTGCCTGTCAAACCTCGAGAGAGCGCTTGAAATCGATCCAACACTGCTGAAGGCGATGGTGGGCAAAGGACTATACTTTGCCAAGAAAGGAGACTTCACCGGGGCAACAACATGGTTCAACAAAGCTCTGAAGGTGGACCCAATGTTCTTGCCCGCACTCACTGAACTTGGCAAGATCTACGTTTCAAACGGCCGGTACGATAGTGCTACAGAGGCCCTTGAACGCGTGGTCAGGATCGACCCGGAGCAGCCGTATGCACTCATGTTGCTTGGCGATATCCTCGTTGTACGTCGAGATTTCGAGAAGGCTCTATCGTTCTATGACCAAGCCCTGAGCATCAAGTCCGATGACCCTCACATATGGATAAGGAAAGCAGACACCCACAGGATGCTGAGGTCATACAAGGAGGCAGTGGCCGCATATGAAAAAGCCATCAATGCTAATCCCGAGAATGCAGAGGCTTGGAGCAAGTGCGGTCAAGTCCTTGTGCTTTCGAACGAAGTGCCCGCTGCCCTTGAGTACTTCAATACTGCACTAGCTCTCTTTCCAGACAGTGCAGACACTGCCCATCAGCGTGGACTGGTCTACTACTCTCTTGGGAAACTGGAGGAGGCACTGGCAGATTTCGACTTGGCCTTCTCATCTGAACCCGGCAACCCGATTCACCTCTACTATAGAGGGCTCGTACTGGAGAAGCTGGACAGGAGGCCCGAAGCAAGAAGGACGTGGCAGATTGCTGCCTCGCTCTTCAAAGAGGCAGGTGACAACACGAGGGCCGCTGAATGCTCCGCTAGGATGAAGCGTCTGAGATGACAGCAGACTAGCTGTCACTGATCCTGATTCGACTCACTGGAAACGAATTCGTCCTTCAAGACTACGACAAGGTTCATGCATCCATTGATGCGTGACATACTCTGTAGACACTAGAAGACACGAAGTGACATAGAATAAGATATATAGCGTTGACAATCAATGACTCCTCATCAACTGACCCAACAAGATACACGAGAAGCGGGTTCACAAGATAAGTACCCACAATGTAAAAGCTGGGCAAGAACGAAGATGGCAAAGGAGTCGAGTGAAGAAGGCAAGCATAAGCCTGATGGGGCAGCTGATGCAACTCCAAAGAGAAACGGCATCAAGATAAAATGGCGAGACTTCGTGGGCTCCACGACTTTTGTCGAGTCTCGTAACTTAGCTCGGTACTCAGGTGTCGAGCGTCTTTTTCTCAAGTTCGAAGGCAATAATCCAACGGGCACACAGAAGGACAGGATTGCTCTAGCTCTCGCATCAATGGCGAAGTCACAAGGAGCAACTGCGATTGCCACAGCTTCATGCGGCAACTTCGGCGCTGCGCTGGCTTGGGCTGCAAGGTTGTGCGAGTTACCCGCGCACATCTACATACCCTCTAGCTATCATCTTCCCGAGGACAGAGTGAAGAGGACGACTGATGCGGGCGCGCAGATACACTATGAAGAAGGCCAATACGAGGATGTTGTTCTTCGGTCGACAGAGATCTGCAAAGAGAAGGGGTACTTCAACGCCAACCCGGGTGTAGACGGAGTGAGAGAGGTATCTCTGGAAGCGTACGCAGAGATAGCCTATGAGATATACAGGGATATGAGAAGGGCCCCGGACTATGTCTTATGTCCCGTGGGGAACGGGACAACCTTGGCTGGCATCTACCATGGCTTCAAGAAACTCTTCGAAGCGCGGAAGATTGACGAAGTGCCGAGGATGGTTGCAACCAGCACGAGGCGTGGGAATCCCATTGTGAAATCCTTCCTTCTGAAGAGCAGGACCATGCTGGATCTGGATCGCTCAGAGATAAAGGAAACCAAGTTCAACGAGCCGCTGACGAACTGGCACTCATTCGACGGCCAGGAAGCGCTAGATGCGTTGTATGCTTCACAAGGCTTTGCAGACTATGCCTCTGACACGAGAATGCAGGAGTTCTCCCGACTACTGCGGGAAGAAGAAGGGCTCAATGTGCTACCTGCATCGGCAAGCACACTGGCGGTCCTGCACGACCTCACGGACACCAGAGTCACAGTGAAGGGTACATTCGTAGCGATACTAACAGGCCGAGACTTCACATAGCATCCGCGCCAGACGACCCAGATCCCGTGTTCTTGCTGTTCAATCGGAGTTTCATTGTGAGGTTACCTGTTTCGTCGCTGTCGAAGAGAATGAATCCTAGCTTCTCATAGAATCTTCTCAGAGGGAGTCCTTTTTCATTCTTCTCCTCGGTATCAAGGACAATCGCCCTGTACTTTTTCACACGTGCCCATTCCATGGCGGCATTCATGATGAGACGACCAATACCTCTACCCTGCTGCAGCACAGCAATTGTGTCAAAATAGAAGGTCCGTTCCCACTCAGTTTCAAGCCTGTAACCCAAGATAAAAGCGTGAGCTTCCTGACCAGAAGTGACAAAGAAGAACAACAGGTCAGGTTTCTCGATTCTTTCTAGGATCTCCTCGGCGGAATACCTCAGCTCCTCCCTGAATGCGGCCGCCTCAATCGTTTTGAACCACTTGTAGTAGAGTTCATCCATGGTGGACGGAAAGACCAGTTTCGCAGGCCGTCCAATCACCCTTGTAAGCTCGGTCTCTAGTGTCTGCCATATCTTTCCCACTTCACTAGAGTCCTGACCACGCTCGTTCATGTCAACACACGTCCGGCCGGCAGTTTGGAGGATGTGACCTCAGCACTCTCCCTCCATACGCTGCGGACTATAGCTTTAGTCCGTGGCGATAACAAGCAGACTCCAGCAGACGTCGCATCAATTCGTCATAGGAGTATCCCGCCTTCATCGCCATAAAGGGGAAGAACGAGAAGTCTCTGTGGTCCATGTCGAAGTCCATTCCCGGCAGGGGATTAATCTCCAAGAAGTATACCTCGCCCTTGTCGTTCATGCGGTAGTCAATCCTTGCGAAATCTGGAGCATCCAGATAACGGCAGATATCAGTGGATGTGCGCTCGAGATGCTTCTTCAGATCAGAGGGAATCTTGGCTGGAATGATGTAGTTGTCTAGACCATCGTAGATGGTCTTGGCTCTCTGCCCAAAGACGTTCCCGACTTGTGGAGGTAACTTCGAGAAGTCGATCTCGAGAATGGGAAGCACTTCGGACTCAATTCCGGGTCTTCCAAGCACTCCAACACTGAATTCTCGTCCCAGAATGAACTGCTCAATCAGTATTGGTTCCTTGTATTCCTCTAGCATCTTCTTCAGTTTGGACCGCAGATGTGCGACATCATGGACGACGTTGTCCTCATTGATGCCCATAGAAGAACCTTCCTCGTTGGGTTTCAGAATGACTGGATATTGGAAGACAATCTTGTTGGCCTCTTGGACGCTGCTGCAAACATGGAACTCACCGGTCTTCACATCGTGATATGCGAGGACCTTCTTAGTCCATGCCTTGTTCAGGCAGACTGCTGTTGACAATACCCCGGCGCCTACATATGGAATGCCGAGCATCTCGAGAATGGCTGGCACATGAGATTCACGGCTTTCACCTCGAAGACCCTCGGCCCTGTTGAACACCAAGTCCGGCTTGGAGCGCTTGAGGCTCTCGGCTACGTTCTCATCGGCCTCAATGAACACATATTCGTGTCCTGTGGCTTCTATCCCATGCTTGATCAGTTCGATTGTGTGAGGAGGATCATACTCGATCTCGAACTCACTGGTACCATGTCTTGTATTGAGGATCAGTGCTATCCGCAACGATTCCACCAACTCTCGAATCTGATGAGGACTTATAACTCTAGCAGCCCATAATGATGAATCCTTGGTCTAGAGCTCGAATGTCGACAATTCCTCTTTGTAGATTGAGAGCACCTTGTCCCTGAGCTCCTTCGGTAACGAGATTGGATTGTATAGCGAACAGAAGGTCTTGAGCAGCTCATCTTCCCTGTCCTTTGCTTCTTGGTAGAACTCGCTCTCTTTGAACTCGTCAATGAGAGCACCTTGTGCGCCCTTCTTGGCGGCTGCATAGAAAGCGAACAGCTGTTCATCAATGCTGACGTCCGTGTTCGCATATGGCAAGTTGGACCTACCGCCGAAGAGGGTGAAGAATGGCTTGCTCTCAGCACGTAACATGTTCTGCTTCAGGCCGATGGCTTCTGGCTTGATACCAGAGGCAACGCATAGCAGGTACATCTTCGCACAGACAGCACAATTGTGGCACCACCAGTAGTCTTTGCCCTGTTCATTCTCTGTGAAACAGCTCATCTGGTACTTGGCCATCTCGGGGTAGCGATGTGCAAGAGTACGCTGAATCATCATATCCATTAGAGGCTCTATGAGACTCCCGGTCCGCACTATTCGACCAGAGAAAGCCTGCGTTATCTGGTCGATATGTATGGTCCAGAGATGTGACTGGTCGTAGCAGGGATTCACTATCCACTTGCCGGGCGGGTCCACGTATATTGCCGCACAACTTTGCTCATTGCCGAAGAACATGTATTTCGCATTGTACTGGTAGGCAAAAGGTATCAGATCGAGAGCGTACTCAGTTGTCTGCAGCGCCCACCCAATCTCCGACTTGGGCAAGCCAAGGTGTGCGTAGTCCCGTAGCCTCCCAGTATCATGCTTCAAGATATGCAGTTCCTTGCCAAACTCCTTCTTGAATCCAATGGCGAGTTGGGTCTTGTGTTTCTCCTCGTAGGTCATACTCTGTTCCACTGCATAGACTGCCTCAGGATCAAGCCCTATTTCTCTGGCAACAGCGAATGTCAGCAGGCTGTCCTTACCAAAACTCAGTCCGACCAGTGCTCTCCAAGGCGACTTCACAGGTTCCGGCGATGGATAGACCACTGTCTGGTCTTGAAATCTGTATTCAATGTTGAAGAACTTCCGGATCACCTCACCGGTGTCAGTCATATCGACCTCGGTACAGGAGGGAATGTCCTTGAGGAAGTTCAGCATGAAATACGGTTCCAGCAGAGGTCTGCCGGAGTCATATGATGCAGCCGAAGACTCAAACACCAAGGGCAAGTGCATTGTCGCAGCCATGGCGAGGTTGTCCTTGAAAGCCCGTCTGGTATCTGTCGGCATAGCCCTCCATGCCTCTTCAGGATATGTAATCGGATAGTCGTTGCCCTTGAAGTTCACACTGATGCCATTGTCCGTCATCTTGGTGCGAATGTTCAGTGTGCCGGTCATTCTCATCATGCGAGGTAGGCGTTGCATTGAGAACCCTTTTCGTAACATTACACCAGGTTTAGAGGTCGGCTGCATTGAGTTCACCTTGCTGAAGTCAGATTCCTGATTAAGACGATGTCATCCACGTTGTCAGTCACGACGAAATATGATTTCACTGAAGCTCTGCCATGAGGTTCAATGTCGCGCAGAGCAGAGAGTCTGACCCATTGGGCATTCTCATTCATGTTGTCAAGGCCGATGATGTCATCTGTCTTACAGTCCGATATGACGCCCAACACGAGGCCGCTGTCTGGTTCCTTGAAAGCCGCCCATCCCTCTTGGGGAGTGGGTATGATCTCAGCTCTGTTCACAGTCGGCTCGTAAATCACACTCCTGTTATTAACCACTGTGTAGATGATGCTCTGCGGACGACCGTTCAGTCTTGGCACTCCTTGAAGCCCGAGTGTGAGTCGCTTCCACTGTCCGCTCTCATTGTTCCCCTCAATCTCTGAGCTAATCACGGGTGTGCCCTTCAAAATCATGTGCCGCAAAGTGAAGTCCATACCCCTCAGGCCGGAACAATGCGCGATTCGGGTCTTCATCTCATAGCCAACCCAGGGACCGTCCTCCCTCAAGGATACTGACCATCTCTCAAGCTGTAGACCCGTTTGCCAGTCCCATACACCCCATGCTTGGATGATGGGGTTCACACCTGTGAACTGCCGGTCTGCCCACATGAAGGGGTCTGCACGTGGAAAGGTGTCTTGAAACAAGCTAAGTCCCCCATCTGGTCCGAATCTCACCAGACTCGCCAGATACTCAGGAGAAACAGAGATTGTGAGGTGACCCGATTTTGCCTCATGAAGGGTCATACCATCTATCGTGGCCGCGTTAGTGGTAGTAGAAGTCTGTGAATCGTAGATGATTGCTGATAGGGGAACCCGTCGAACCCTGTTCTCGAATGTGAGCAGGACTTCACCACGCCTTCTCAGCCACTTGTCACCCTTCGCAACAGTGACTCTTGCTGGCGCCACAAACGGAGAGTCAATACTCAGTCTGTCTATCCTGAAGCTGAGCTTCCTCTTTCCGTTTGCCAGAAGACCCTGAGGCATTGTGATGCTGAGCTGAGCAGACACGGGATCCTCATGGAGGACTCGCACACGTATCTCCATGTCATTTGGTGTTGATCGGTCAACAAGCATCGGTGCCTCCGCCTTCATGGTGGAACTGAAGGACTGGGGAGCGATCTCAATCTCGAGGTCGGATCTCAGGCCATTGAGGTCAACGGCTGGTTCGGGTTTCCCATTGAGCCTTGCCCAGAGTGAGCGCACCTCCTTCCAATCGCCTTGGCTGATTACTACGCGAAGCACAACCTTCTCGATAGAATCACCTACGTCCAAATCCGGGAAACGGTATTCGACCCGAACTGGCCTTCGTCCTCTCATTGGGGAAACCTCGGCAAGATGCTCGCTGTCCCATATGTACCCGACTAGCATCCTACCATCAGCACCGTCCAAGGCGGCCCATGACTCGTGAAAGGACTTCGGGTCAAATGGCAGCTGTCTATCCCCCGTCCATTCGACTGAGTCGAGGTTGTAGATGCTGCCCCGGATGGGAATATGCAGATTTGTACAACTGAGCTCCATCCAACCGCCAGTCTGAATTCCCAGATTCGTCAGCTTGCTCGAACCTCTGTTGGTCAGCCTAGTCGCAATCTCTAGATATCCTCTGCTTGGGTACGCTCTGTATCTGTGGCTAAGAATCAGGCCGGGCCTCTCTGTTGAGTCTGCGACTAGCTCAATCTCAGCGTAGGTGCCTTCATTTCTCAACATTACCTGGAACTTCTTTCGAGACCATTCGTTGCCACCAGATGGGAACGGATAGCCGATAGTGGGCAACAAGAAGTCATAGCCCCCTCTGAAGTACTCGTGCGAGATCTTGTTCTCAAGAGAAACGAAACGCATCGGAGGTGTCTTGAGCAACACACCCCTGAATTCCTCGGTTTCAATGACGAAGTTGCCATCAATGGCCTCGTAAGCAAGCGCTCCTGACTCTCCAATCACAGCCACGTTCAATGCTTTCTCGTTGACGAGTGTCGTTACAGACTTCTCATCTATGAAGACCGACACACGCACGGGGACTATGCTGTTGGCATCCTTTGAGCCCGTCGCGAGTTCGAAGTCAACCTGGGTTCTCTGCCCCGGAGAAAGCGTGAACGGAAACGTCTGAGATGCAGATCCCATCACCTCAGGAAGACCAATGACCACCCTAGCATCGACGGACCTACTGAGATTGCTCTGTACAACGATTCCCATTCTCGAGGAAGTGCCCGGAGTGAGGCAGGGATAGGGCGGACTTGAGATGAGC
>CAZVZC010000007.1:0-60232 GCA_964631415.1 uncultured archaeon
AACAAACCATTCCTCAAGTGAAATCTGTGACTGAGTGTCCAGAACAGACTCGTTGCTGTACAGATTCTTCAGGAATCTGTTGTAGTGGTCGACATTCTCGGTGCGGACTGTCGCGAACAGGCTGAAGTCCTCACTGGTCCTGTGCAGGTCCCAGACTTCGTCCATTTGGCTCACGTAGCGTGCGGTTTCTGCTATTGTGCCAGGACGTGTCTTGATCTGTAGGAAGAACTTGACAGGGAGTCCCACGTGCCGGAAGCTGATATCGACGGTGTAGCCCACAATCGTGCTTCTCTCCTGGAGACGTTTCATTATTCTCGACACGGCGGGCTGGCTCAACTGTGGGTCCATCCTGTGGCCCATCTCTTCCTGTGACAGGGGCATCGGAAACTCATCCGAGGGCGACTGTCTATAGATGACCCGTATCAGATCCAGCTCGCTTGTTGTAAGGGGTGGCTGTTTCGACTGCGGCTTGTCGATGACAAAACCGCGAGTCTTGTAGGTGGCCAGAACTTGAACCAATTTGTAAGTCCGGGAGTCTGAAACAGCCAGCATTCGATCGATTCTGTTGAGAAACGCATCGAATCCGGCTGGACTCCTAAATCTAAGGAGCCCATGCAGAGAGTGCTCTCCAGATATGCCATCCAGCGATTCGAGTTCAGGCAACTCCAAGAGTGCCTTGCTCAGCCTGAGCTCCCGTGGATTTGTCTTGATTAGAAGAATAGTGCTTTTCTCACTGAAGACTTGGGCAGGGTCAAACACAGTGACGTATGCCATTACGACATGGTTCTGTGCTAGGCGTTTCATTGTGCGGGTGACCCAGTTGCGGCTCTTGTCAAGCTGGTTTCCCAGATAGTCTGTGGTCGAACGAGAGCTCTTCAGCAGCAACCTCAGAAGAGACGACTCGTTATCCGTAATAGAATGCGACATCCATGGCGCCCTATGATACTATGTATGCAACAAGCGGATGTAGCATTCATATAAGTCATGCCCCTGCTCATGTTCGGTGAATCATATGGTGGACTACAAGGTCAGGGACATCAAACTCGCTGAAGAAGGCAGGATGCTCATTGACTACGCAGAGAAGCACATGCCAGTGCTCATGCACTTGAGGAAACAGCACTCCGAGAAGAAACCTCTGAAGGGAATGAGGATCTCAGGCTGTCTGCATGTGACCAAGGAAACTGGTGTGTTGGTTGAAACTCTGAGGGCGGCAGGTGCCGAGGTCGCATGGTCTGGTTGCAACCCGCTCTCAACAAATGACAAGGTCGCGGCAGCTCTGGCTGCGAATGACGTACCAGTCTTCGCTTGGAATGGCTTGAGTACAGAGGAGTACTACTGGTGTATCGAGAAGACACTGGAGCGCCACCCGAACCTCACACTCGACGACGGTGCGGACCTCATCTTCACTCTCCATAGGAAACATGAGGAGATGATACCGGATCTGTATGGCGGCTCCGAAGAAACCACCACTGGAGTGATCAGGGTCAGGGCTATGGCTGAAGATGGAGCTCTCAAGTATCCAATAATGGCTGTCAACGACGCCGATACGAAGCATATGTTCGACAATGTCTATGGCACAGGACAGAGTACGTTCGATGGGGTGCTGCGGGCCTCTGCGATACTGATTGCTGGTAAGACCGTCGTAATCTCAGGCTATGGGTTCTGTGGACGCGGTCTCACCACTAGGGCACGTGGACTAGGTGCGGACGTGATCGTGACGGAAGCAGACCCAGTTAGGGCACTACAGGCGCGGATGGATGGATACCGAGTCATGCCGATGAAGCAAGCGGCAAAGGAAGGCGACCTGTTCATCACTGCCACTGGTATGAAGGACATAATCACTGGCGAGCACATGAAGGTGATGAAGGACGGAGCCATCTTAGGCAACGCTGGACACTATAATGTTGAAGTCAATACAAACGATCTGGCAGCTCTGAGCGACGGAAAGAAGAGAGTGCGCCCAGCACTTGATGAGTACATGCTCAAGGACGGCCGACGCCTTTACCTGTTGGGTGAGGGCAGGCTTGTCAATCTTGTCGCTGCAGAGGGGCATCCGTCTGAGGTGATGGATCTGTCATTTGCGGCCCAGCTCAATGCAATGCTCTGGCTTTCGGTCAATGGCAGGAAGCTAAAACCTGCAGTCTATGAGTTCCCGAAGGACCTCGACAGGCAGACAGCATTGGCCAAGCTGGAAACCATGGGCATCAAAATCGACAGACTGACTCGAGAGCAGGCAGCTTACGCAAAAGCCTATGCCGAAGGCACATAGTGTCCACAACTGTTGACTCCGGGCGCGTGTGAGGAATCATGCTCAGACGGCGAAAGCGGACACACGCGCCCATTTTCTGTCTGCTACTCATTAGAATCAGATGATCTGGAATGTGCCTGCCACAATCACAGCCAAGAGAAGTGCGTTAAGCAGAGCAGCAGTCAACAGGTTCTTGGTCAGTCCTGCAACCCAGAGTGTGACCAATGCACTGAAGCCGAATAGGACAGCGAAGGGAAGCATCAGCAGAGCCACGAACATTATGAATCCCAGTTGGGCTCCAGCAAGAAACGGAATGTACAGCAGTCCCACGACGATACCGAAGCCAGCCAACCTATGAACAATGACGCCCACGCACTTCTTGGATAGTAACAAGAGTGAAGACCAACCTAAGGTCACTTTGGCAACTCTGTCAAGCCACAGTGCATCTACATAGAAGAGAGGGAGAAATGTCAGAGTCAAGACTGCAGTGCATGCCGCTCTTTCCAGACTGGCAGCTCCAGTCACCTGAGGGGTAGGGGCGAGCCTGATTCCAGCCACTGATGAAGACAACCAGGACCAGAGGAACAACCAAGCTATGACCGGGACCAAGAGAGCAAACGACCTAAAGAGGTCGTCGAGCGTCAGCTTGCGACTGCTATGAAGACCAGCATCAACGTCGGTGTGTTCTGGCTCTCCACCGGGGAGCCTTCTCAGAGAAAAGCCCACGAGAAAGCACATGGTCACAGAGTAGAGTGTCAGCGTAGTGCCAAAGGAAACTGGAATGAGGACGAACCCGGCGAACTCAAGTATGAGACCCATCAGCATGATTGAAAGAAACAGGACGCCAGCAAAGACTCCAATCAGGAGGCTGAACTCAAGGCCCCTTCTTGTCGAGAGTGTTGATGTTTCATTCTGCGTCCGTCTCGGCCTGAGCTTTTGTGGTAGTATTGAGTACGTAATGAGGAATAGAGGAAGGACTGCCAACAGAACAGATGATGACTGAATCACACCGGCAATGGCTGCGTACTGGTAGATGTGGCGAGATGGTGAAAGTGTATGTTGTTCGAGCTGGTGCACTCCTTGAAGCGAACGTCCCATCCAGTCAACTGACTGAGTGACTATCACCGGATCAGACATTTCAAACAGGTGATTGGTGCTGCTCAGCACAAGCTTCCTTGCGGTCCCGTTCAGAAAGCTGCCATAGGTTGTGTTCTCATGGACCTCGGACAGCCCGGTTGCATTCCTCAGCGATTCGAAAGCCGATGCCGGAGATACCAGCTCGTCATACAGCCCGCAGGCAATCATGAGATTCTGAGGATGAGTCTGGTTCAGGGGCAACGACAGTCCCCCGAAGTTCTCACCTATCCCTCCACCAATGATCACAGTGGCATTGGGCTGTACAGGCATTGCCTGCATGAGGAGTGCGACGCCAGCACCCAATGAGTGTCCAAGGACACCATAGGTGAAATTGCTGGTGCCGGGGTCGCTCAGCTGGACATAGCGAACAGCCTCGTAAGCATCTTTGGCGACCTCTAAGAACGTGGAGAAGCTGAACCTCTCAGAGGACACCCCATGGCCAGCCAAGTCTACAGACACGACTGTGAAGTTCCTTCTTGCCAGTTCAATGTTGAAGGGCAGCATGGCATCTCTTGATGCAGAGATTCCATGGATGGTCAGGACTGCGGGCATGGGACCGCTATAGGTCGGTGTGCGGGGCTTGAAGATCGAGAAATCGACGATTCTGCCATTCGCCCGGACAATTTGGAAGTTTCCCACAGTGACTTCACCGAGAACTCTCTCAGCAGACCAGCCCATGTAGATTGCCGATGCAAGAACAACTGACAGTATGAAGAGTGCGATGTATCGTGGTTCCCTTGGCAACTTCCTTCCGCTCACTGTGAGTAGATTGAGTCTGAGAGATAAGTGTTGGTGCTAAATGCCTGCTTGGAAACGTATAGAAGGACCTCTGTAGAACTCGCGCCAATACTCTCAAATACACCGGAATACACCCCCTAGCTGATTTTCACTGTAAGGAGTCGATTCTGTCTTGTCTGAGCTAGAAGAGAGCGCCAAGATGCTCTCTGATTTTGGGTTAACACCCTATGAGGCCAAGGTCTATCTGGCCGTGGTTAAGCTGGGTACGACCTCTGCAGGCAGGATCTCAAAGCTCGCGGGGATTCGTCGAGAGGAGGTCTATAGGACTCTGCCGAAGCTTGAGAAGGGAGGACTGGTCGACAGAGTGCTAGGCAGACCTGTCAAGGTGAAGGCCCTGCCTCTTGAAGATGCTCTCTCGAAACTAATCGCACGCAAGAGGGAGGAGTCGGACAAGCACATACTGGAGTTGACTGCCAAGAAAGATAGTGTCCTGAGCACCTTCAGGCGAACAAATGAGGAAATAGACAGGGATGAGGAAATCTCAAACTTCGTCCTGATATCTGAAAAGGATGCAATGACAAAGAGGACCGCCTCTATGATAGCAGGAGCAAAGAGTTCAATTGACATTGTGGACTCAAGCGAGAATGTCGCTCGACTCCTGTCAGCCTATACAGATGATTTCAGGCGACTCAAGAGCAGGAATGTCAAGGTCCGCATCCTTACAGACTGTCCTGATGATGAGCAGATGATTCCGAGGACACTGGAGAAGTGTGTGCCGGGACACTCTTTCTCTCTGAAATACGGTGACGGATTCCCCAGTCGTTATGTTATGTTCGATGGAAAGGAGGCCATGATTGTCACGTCCGCAGAAGGCGTGGCGGCAGAAGGCAAGTGTCTGTGGACCAGCGATGGCAGTCTGCTTGGGCTCATAGAGAGAGACTTCGAGGACCACTTCCGAACTTCAACGGACTGGAAGACCTTCAAACTCTCGCCATCTGAGAAGACCACTCGTGTGCTGAAACGACTCAGGCCGAGAGACCATGTGATCCTTGTCTACGACTCTCAAGTCGCAAAGCGGAACACGCTCTTCAACTACATCAAGACAGGCTTGGAGAACGGCGAGGCCGCGAAGTACATATGTTCAGAAGAAACCCCGGATGAAATAAGGCGAGGAATGGAGCAATTCGGCGTCGAAGTAAGGGAGTACGAGAAGTCTGGTGCACTTGATGTCCTGAGCTACGATGGTTTCTACATTAGAAACGGCGAGTTCAGCATGCCAGAAGTCATGACCTCATGGGACAATCTCTACAGAGAGGCCATGACAGATGGATTCCGGGGCATGAGGGCCACTGGTGAGATGAGCTGCTTCATCCAGCACCAGATGATTCCCGAACTCATACAGTACGAACAGGCACTGCATACCTTCCTTGACGTCCCGATGACTGGCATATGTGCCTATAATGCTGATATGCTGGCGAGGATCGACAACCCGATAGATGTCTATTCTGAGCTGGTCAAGGCACACGGGAAGGTGCTGTTCGCTGGAAAAGATAGCATAATGGGCAGAATCGAGATTCGCAAGGCCTGAGAGGGGACCTTGCGGTCTGAGATGCTATCCTCTCTCATTCGAAGAATCTACACTGGGAAGTATAGATACTGGCGCATGTCCTGCAAACACGGAATGCGTCGGATCAGCTTTCGTCTCAACAGCTTTCTCAGGGCGTATCTGACGGTTCGAGGGGCAAAAGAAACCTCGTCTACAATCTGCTTTGGAGTAGCTCCACGCATACCGTTCTCTTGCAAGATATGCAGCACGATTGACTGGCTTTTCGTGAGCTTGCGACTGTTCAGCTCCGCCGCCAGTTGTTCATCACTTATCATAATTGCATCAAACACCTGTTTTTTTTAGACAAAACACCTTCGATGATTTGATTTAACCATGTGTGACTGTCTCCACACAGTCACATGTGTCGTGGGTGGGCAATAGGCACTTGGCCATGATGAGAATACGAGCTTCAAGATGCATAGCTCCGGGCCCATCGTCAAGTGAGATCGATTCCACCTTCACAACGCCACACTATCAGCCGAAGGAGATTGAGAGCTGGTCCAGCACAACAGAATGAACCTCGCTTAAGGGATTGAAACCGACTCGGTCCGGTCAACAATGCTTAAGATGCATGTCCCTTGCTTGGTGACCGCACTGGGATGGTATCTGATGGTCTGGTGTGTCATTGTGAAAGGGCCCTGCCGAGGCAAGAAATGTGACTACTGGACACGAGTGAGAATCAAGAAGATGCCCATCGACCAGATCGTTGACGAAATCCGTAGCAGTCTTGCGCAATGTCATGATGACTGCTGTCAGAGCGCTGAAGACGCCTTGAAACAGTACTGGACTGCCGCTGGTATCAAGGATATGAAGCGATTGTGTCAAGAGGAACCCGACTTGTGCGCCAAGATCAGGCAAATTGAGGATGAGGTGTACTCGTTTGCTAAGCCCTCCTCTAGCTGAACTCACGTGGTACTGGGACCATGTCGCCACGATTGAGCAACCACTTCGGATCGAGTGCCTTCTTCACTGCCTGCATCTCAGATATCCCCTTTGGGCCGTACATCATTTCGAGGAAGACTCGTTTGAGCTTCCCGATTCCATGTTCGGCAGCGACTGTACCGCCGAGCTCGACTGCCTTCCTTGCGAAGAGCATGTAGTTTTCCATGCCCTGTTCGACCTCCTCATTGTTGCGTGGTATCATGTTCACGTGTAGGTGGTTGTTTCCAATGTGGCCGAAGACGACATACTCCATGCCCTGTCGCTCAAGTGTGTCATGATAGAACTTGAGGTATTCCCGGAGAGCTTGATCGGGGACAGCCATGTCCGTTCCGATCTTGTGTACTTCATGATACTCCTGCTTGCGCTTCGCGATGATGGCGTTGATGGTTTCAGGCACGAAGTGGCGCACCACCTTCATCTTCTCCAACTCTGTGCGGTCGAGTCCTGCCCAGCTAGACTCTGAAGAAGAGTTGTGACTATTCAGCATCTCTTCGAGAGCCAGTACTTTCTCCTCCATCTCCTCATCACGGTATGGAAACTCGAAAAACACGATTGCTTGTGTGCGGTCTGTCAATGCAGGAACCTTGATTCCGGCTGAGCTAGCTTTCTCACGAATCATCTTTACGGCAGTAGGTCCGAAGTACTCTAGGAAGTCCATTTTCGCCTTTGAGCCGTCAGATCTGGCATCGTAAACAAAACCAACAGCGTCATCTTCACTGGGGAAGAAAGCCATGACTGTCATTATGTTCTTGGGCATCTCCGCCAAGATGAGTTCAACCTCAGTGACTACGCCGAGTATTCCCTCAGAACCAATGAACAGGTCAATAAGGTCCATGTCCGGCTTTGCATACAGGCCAGCTGCATTCTTGGTCTTCGGCATTGAATAGCTCGGCACCACGAACTCGACCTTTGACCCATTGCTGAGGACGACTCTGAACTTGCGGTCCTGAGCGAACACCTGACCGCGTTCAATGTCTAAGACGTCGCCATTGACCAGCACAACCCTGACTCTGCATACCCATTCTCTGACTGCCCCGTACCTAAAGGTCCTCGCCCCTGAAGCGTTGCAGGCAACGAGTCCACCCAGCCATGCACTTGTTTCCGTTGGGTCGACAGGGAAGTAGTAGCTCCGACTATCGGCAAGGAACTTCTCAAAAGCCTGTTGCTGGTCTTTGGTCCCTTTTCCTTTCAGAACCCCGAGTGCCTTCGATGTGACTGCTTTGATCAAGTCCTCAAGCAGCATCCCGGACTGCGCTGCTACCGAGTAGGTTTGCTTCTCGGGTGAATGACTGAGATAGAGCAGCTGGTTCATCTTCTCCAGATTCAGGGCCACGCCCCCCAGAGGGACTGCTCCGCCGGTGAGACCTGTCCGTCCGCCCTGAATGGTGATATGCTGACCTTGCCTGTATGCATTCCTGACGACCGTTGCCAGTTCTTCCTCACTCGCTGGAAAGACTATCTGATCGGCATGACCATCAAATGAGTGCGACTCGTCATCAAGGTATAGCCGATAGGTGTCAGCTATCTCCTTGGGGTCAGTGACCACTTTCATCTTCGACAAATCAGCATCTCTGGACTTGTATGCTCTGATCTCGTTGGTCATCGTTTCCACCATCGAACGACTGACAGGCGTCACCCTGAGCATAGGATATCAAAGCTGCGGTATGTCCGCCTATTACTAACTTGTATAGGGAAACACAGCCACACCAACAGGTCCAAGATGCCCCTTGAATGGTTGCCAAACACTCAGTGATGTAGCTGAAACTGAAGGGATGACCGTGAGGATAGCAGCTATCTCAGACATACATGTCCGTAGCGACGGGAGCGACAAGGCACTTGTGGATGGAATCCGGACGCGTGTTGAGGAATTGTCACCGGACGTGTTCATCATAGCAGGGGACATCAGTGACAGGTTGCAGATACTCTCGCAAACGCTGGCGAAGCTCAATCTCCCAAAGTGCGTGAATCTCTACGTAGCGGGCAACCACGACCTGTGGCTTGAGGAAGACAACGGTTTCAGTTCACTCGAGAAGTATTCCCATGTGGTGGGAGAAACCTGTCGTGAGAATGGGTTCATCCATCTGCCGGACAATCCATACATCATTGATGACCTAGCATTTGTTGGTAGTATCGGTTGGTATGACTACTCACTAAGAAGCCATGACCTGCACATTCCCGACAGCGCGTATGAACAGAAGGAGTTCAGAGGGGAGGTCTGGTTTGATGCCTTCAGCATCGAATGGGACTTTAGCGACCGCGAGGCAACTGAGCTGTTCAACCGAAGACTTGAGTATGACCTCTCCAACCTCCCCGGTGAAACTGAGCGCGTGGTCTATGTGTCACATCACATTCCTTTCAGAGAGCTATCCTTTTACAAGGGCAGACTGCCATGGGACTTCTTCTCGGCCTTCATGGGAGCAGAAAGCACAGGCAAGATCCTTCGGAAGGACAGTAGGGTCAGACTGTCCATCTCTGGCCACAGCCATGTCAGGAAGAAGATGCAGATAGGGCCAATCACTGCATTGACTGTTCCTCTCGGCTACGGTAGACCATCGGACGACGGAATCGCAGATCTAGTCCGCGCGGCAGTTGCTCAGATTGACATCAGCAGTGAAACAATAGATGTACCGGGCTTTGTCGAGGGGGACATATGTGCAAACCTCCCCTATGGCGATCATCCATGAGAATCCGTGCACAACAAGTCCGCGAGTCTTTGGGGGTGGACAGAAGGAAGGTGGCGTCCGCCTCCGCCATATGCCGCCGGGAGGACGAGCACAACGGAAACTGGACGCCTAAGATGATATGTAATCATTTCTTTAATTATCTTTAGTTAGCACGTCTGGAACTGGTGTTCTACACTCCGTATATTGCTGGGTGGGACACTGTGCTGCACTCCGCGTTAGCACAAGCGGATTCTTATCGGGAACCGCCATGTCCGCCGCAGCATATGAGAGGCTGAGTCATTGTCAAAACGGGCACGATGTCCCTACTGTGACGAGCTCTTCCGTCGGGACATATTGGACGAGCATGTCATGCGGTGCAGACAGGAGAGGAGGGCGCCCAAGGGAAGGACTGTGAGAAAGGTTGTGATTATCGATGGGAGCAATGTGGCATACTACCTCTCCACTGACGGACAGCCAAGGCTGCAGAACATTGTGACCGCCAGTCGTAGCCTAGTCAGTGTGGGGTTTGTCCCCATTGTTGTTGTTTCTGCGGCCTTGATTCACCAAATCGATAAAGAGGAAACTCTTGCAGACATGATATCCAAGAGGCAGGTCCTCCAGGCACCAAAGGGTACTGATGACGACCTTCTAATCATAAAGACTGCGGAGAAAGAGGCTGCAGACATAGTCAGCAACGACAGGTTCCTAGATTGGGTCGATAGGTTTCCATGGCTGCCGTCTAGGCTCAGAAGATACAGGATGTCGCCGTCAGGTCTCATACTAGTCTAACATACCTTGGCCAGAGAAGAGAACTGATTCCATACTTGCGCCGTGGTGCAGCGGCCCCGCCTGCTGGCAGAATGCGACTCAGCAAAAGCATTAAAATGTGACAAGTCGAACGCCGACAAATCGGCACCTTGGTGGTCTGGTGACAGTCATGCGAACAGATCAGCTGCGTCAGAAATACATCGAGTTCTTCAAGCAGAAGAAACATGCAGTCATTGGCTCTGCATCATTGATGCCAGAACATGATCCGACAGTGTTATTCACGACTGCAGGCATGCATCCGTTGGTCCCATACTTGCTGGGACAACCACATCCGCAAGGAAAGCGTCTCACAAGCTGTCAGAAATGCATTCGAACCACCGACATAGAGAGCGTCGGTGACAGTAGCCACCTCACATTCTTCGAGATGCTGGGCAACTGGAGCCTTGGCGACTACTGGAAGAAAGAGGCCATCACATGGAGCTATGAGTTTCTCACTTCCAAGAGGTGGCTTGGAATCAATCCAAACACGCTCTCGGTCACCGTGTTTGCTGGTGATTCTGACGCGTCCCGGGACGATGAATCTGCGAGTGTCTGGATGGACCTCGGAATACCCAAGGAGAGGGTGTTCTATCTTCCGAAAGCAGATAATTGGTGGGGACCCGCAGGCACAACTGGGCCATGTGGCCCTTGCACAGAGATGTTCATTGAGGTCAGCAAGATTCCAAAGTGCGGTCCTGAATGCAGACCGGGCTGCTCCTGTGGGCACTATATGGAGGTATGGAATGATGTCTTCATGCAGTACAACAAGAGAGAGGACGGAGGATATGAGCTGCTCAAGCAGAGAAACGTCGACACCGGCATGGGTCTAGAACGAACGATTGCCATCCTGAGAGGAGCTCAGAGCTTCTACGAAACCGAGGCGTTTACACCAATCATAGACCGGATAAAGCAGCTCTCGGGAAAGAGGGAGTTCACCGAGGCAGACCAGAAGAGGATCAGAATCATAGCGGACCATGTGAAATCTGCTGTGATGATTATGTCTGACGACAGACGCATATCTCCGTCCAATGTGGAACACGGCTACATCGTTCGCCGACTCCTGAGGAAGTCGATACGCTGCGCGGACGAGCTGGGCATGAGCAAGGGGTTCCTGACCGATTTGGCCAATGTGGTGATTGGTCTCTACAAGGACGTGTATGAAGAAGTCCAAAGAAATCGCGACTTCGTGATGCAAAACCTTCAGGCGGAAGAAGACAAGTTCAGGGGAACTCTCGGGAAGGCCCTCAGGAAATTCGAACAGATGCTTGAAGAGAATGGTACTATCACAGGGAGGGATGCCTTTGTCTTGTTCACAAGCTTCGGTCTGCCTCTAGAAATGACAGCGGAGCTCGCGGCTGAGAAGAGCATCAAGATTGACATGGACGAATTCAGAAAGGAGTTCGAGCAGCACAGAAACATATCGAGGACTGCAACAGAAGGTAAGTTCAAAGGCGGCCTAGCGGATCACAGTGAAGAGATCACAAAGCTCCACACGGCCACCCATCTGCTTCAAGCAGCCCTCAGGAAGGTCCTAGGAAACTCAGTGCGTCAGAACGGGAGCAACATAACGAAAGAACGTCTCCGTTTCGACTTCACCTTCCCGAGGAAACTTACGCCAGAGGAACTGAAACAGGTGGAGGATCTGGTCAATGAGGTCATCAAGAAGGATCTGAAGGTGACTCACGAGTTCATGAAACTGGACGAGGCCGTTAAGCAGGGAGCCCTTGCATTCTTCAAGGAAACCTACGGTGATGAGGTTTCTGTCTACACAGTGGATGGTTTCAGCAAGGAGGTCTGCGGCGGGCCACATGTTGAGCACACGGGTGTCTTGAAGCACTTCAGAATCACAAAGCAGGACAGCATCGGCGCAGGACTGATGAGGATACGTGCCGTCGTCGAGGACTGATAGTTCGGACACACATCTTAGTCAGGAGTTCACTTCCCCTGCTTTGACGTAGTGACTCTGCTGCCTCTTCTCGACGACCCCGCAATTGTCGGTGTCCTGTGTACCAGAACGTATTCTTTGGCCAGCGTTCCAAGACGCTTGGCCTCCGACTCTGAGAGGTGCACAGGGAGATCTATGGGGTCGGTGTCCTTCCTCGTGGCTTCAATCACTGCGATGTCAACATCATTGACCACTCTCTCTGCGCCTGGACACATCCTAGTATCGCCAGTATATCCCACGACGGTATTGCCCACTCGCACTCTGAAACCAAGAGCAGGCATCAGAACCTCCTCGTCGGATGTATTCTCCAAGCCGTAATGCTCAACCGCGATGGCATCAATCTTGAAGAAGTCTGTGTCGAAGCCAGAACCATCCTCAATCTCGTGAATCTGGATTCTGAATGGGTGACTCCCAACGTACGACTGCTTGAAGGCTGCAACTAGGCTTATCGCCTCTGTGCAGCCGGCCGGAACTAGTATGTTCAATGGACTTGAGCGTTTTAGCATCCTCATGAATCCAAGTATTGTGTGGAGGCCACCTATGTGGTCGAAGTGACCATGTGTGATAGCGATTGGATCGGTTTCATTGACAAATGCTGTGTTGCCAAATGAGAGTAGATCCCGGAGAGCCCCATCACCAACGTCCATCAGCATCATCTTGCCTGTGAACTTCGACGTCAGCAAGACAGTTGTGCTCACGCCGGCTGCACTGTACGGAACATCAACGCGAACCTCATCATTTTCCCATACGCTCGTGTGTTGTACTGAGGATTTGCGCATCTGACACCAAGTCCCATTCTGAATCTAATCTTCACACGCATGCGGACTGGGATGGCAATGACGCCAAAACAGCCAATGCGGCGAGAGACCGAGTTGACGACTGATTTGACACGGGGGCTGTTAAGTCATACCATGACTGGTCCGCTAGCGGTCAGGAAACCGCACAGATAGTATTATACATAGTATCCCTCGGCACGAGTATGCATGGACTACGCCGCGGCTGCATCAATTGGTATATTCCTTACCACTCTTTTCTTGATGCTCAGGCGGCCCAGACGCATGAACTTGGGTGTCGCGGCGGGAATAGGAGCAGTGCTTTCCCTTCTGGTCGGCACTGTCACAATCGCTGACGCTCTCAGTGCGCTAGGTAACATATGGGACGCGGCTCTAGCCTTTCTTGGAATAGTGATGATGTCGGTCACTCTAGATGCCATGGGCTTCTTCAGGTGGGCTGCTCTCAGAGTCGCAAGACTCGCACATGGAAACGGCATCAGGCTGTTCTTCTTGGTGTCATTTTTCACGGCCTCGGTCAGCATACTGTTCGCGAATGACAGTGCTGTGCTCATCCTCACACCCATCGTCATGGAGATGGTCAAGGAGCTGAAGACGAGCAGAGAGGGCAGCTTGGCCTACCTGTTCGGAGCCGGTCTCATCGCGGACACTGCGGCCATGCCATTGATTACTAGCAACCCAGTCAACATTGTGAGCGCCGACTACTTTGGATACACGTTCATCCAGCACCTGATGTTCATGGGACTTGTTGGACTAGTCACAGTAGTCCAGAGTGTGCTCGTGGTCTATCTGTTTTTCAGGAAGCGTATTCCTCGGACCTATGCAGCTGAAACAGTGGAGGACCTGATCAAGACCAGCCCCAAGCCCATGCACCTGAGGACGAGCATTGTCACTCTGATTGCCATAGATGTGGGCTATGTTCTGACCTCACTCAATAGGATACCAGTTTCGTTCGTCATACTCTCTGGTGCGGTGTTTCTGCTTACGCTCTACGCCCTGACATACAAGGGCAATCATACATCGACAGGAGTGGAGAATGGCCCACTGCAGGTGTTGAGGAAGGTCAATTGGGACATCTTGTTCTTCATGATTGCGATATTCCTCGTGGTCCAGGGGCTGAGGCATGCGGGTGCAATCGACTTCTTTGCCGCACTCTTTCTTGCTTCGTTGACTCTGCCCGGTGTGCTCTCCGTTCTGGTCCCTAGTCTCATTGTCACGGTGGGTGCGAGCGCCATGAACAATTGGCCAATGACGATGCTGGGACTCCTGTCCGTCGAGCATGCAATATCTACCGCAGGCTTGGGTGCACAGGCTAGCACGAGCTTGATATTCGCCAACATAATCGGCAACAACCTAGGACCCCACTTCTTTCCATTAGGGTCACTGGCCATACTCATGTGGCTGGGAACCATGAGAAGGAAGGGTCTTGAGATATCTCTGAGAGAATACCTCAAGGTTGGATCAGTACTATCATTACTGGAAGTGTTGACTGCGTCGACCATCCTCTGGCTCGAACAGACCTTCCTGCAGATCACACTGACAATCGTTCCCTGATGGAGAACAGGGTAGTTCTCGACACGTGGTCACGTTGTGGGTCTGTGGCAGCACCTTTAGACTGAGAGAAGGGGCCAAGACGGCCCCCCAGTCTAGTCGTAGCCGAGCTTTGGAACACGAGCAAGCCATTTCATGAAGTAGGCCACGAGTACAGAGATCACCAATCCTGCGCACGTGAACAGCAACACGTCCAGCCAAGAAGGAATGGCTCCCCCGAGGATCTGCATCCAGCTCAAGTATGTGCCGGACAGGGTCATACCGACGAGTGCCACTTTCATCAGGGGAATCTTGACACTTCGCGTCTGGAAGACACCCATGTCAGTCAACGCTGCGGCTAGTGCCCCACCCTTGTCGGGCTTCAGTCTGAGTCGTCTTGAGAATATCCCAACAGGCACCTTTGACTTTGGCTTCACAACAATTAGGGCTTTAGGAGCGTACTCCGCGATGTCTTGGGAGAAGTAGGTCACTGCCGATTGACGATCCAGCTTGCACTTCGGGCAGCTTGTGGTTTCTTTCGTCCACTTCTTGCCACACTTCGGACACCGCTTCCCGTCCCATCCTGCGCGGGCGGCCTCACTCACTCTCCTCACAAGTTCCTCCTTGCTGATTTTCTCTCCGTCCTTCTTTGGATGCCTTCTGAGGACGACAGCGCGTGGAAATATGCCAACATCAGAAGCCTTCTTAGCACCTCTCATCTTCCTTGCTGCCATTATTCCCTGCTGGAACTGGTCGAGTGAAAGCAGCAGACCAAAGACAGATGTGATTGTGAACCCTAGAGTTATGAGACCGGCAACCGACAGGAGTGCTGCCGGACCAACGGGTCCAAGCTGAAGCACGAAGTCCTCACTCACTGTGACATTCGTTCCCGGGGCCGAATCAAGTTCATAGGTAAAAGAGAACAGACCTTCGACTGTTCCAGTGATCAGATTGAGCCCACCATACTCACCCAAGAGCAGAAATGACGTGTTGATCAGCACCTGTGGAGACCCTACAGACAAGGGACCCCCAATGTCGAAGGGCTGGTCGACTATCGGTATCCCCAAGTACTTCATCACAAAAAGGCCACTCCAAAGTGTCAGGGCGGCACTGGCATTGACGGTGAGCTCTATGGTCAGATTGGTCGACAAGTCTACAGGTATCGGATGGCTCGAATTGGAATAGTACGCAGATGTCCCATTCAGTTCGAGCAGGAATGCCAAGTTGTCGTCGCCGCTCCAGCCCGGCGGCGGCGCAGCCTGCAACGGCATTATCAATGCGGACCACAACATGCAAGTGACCAGCAGAAGTGAAATCAGAGGCGGCAGGGTCTTTCTCATTTTCAATATCCCCAAGTGAGATGTAATGTAGTTCTTTCCTCCGAGGTCTCTATTAACGCTTCTGTGGTCTACTCTAGGACCAATGCCATCTTCATGTTCTCACAACAATCGGCATCAACGACTGGACCCGAGAGCCTTGTCGATCTCTCTGTCGAACTCCTCATCATCTTCTGGTTCGAAGACGACGTGGCGCTTCCGTGCAGAGGACTCTGTAGGAGCCCAGTGATTCAACGCCCCAAACACGTAGCCAACAGAGAAAGAGAGCACTTGCACGAAGACATTGGGCATGGATACAGGCGCAAATGGAGTCAGAAGGAATGTCATCACCAAGCCGCCCAAAACACAGATGACGAAGCCAAACCCAATCCGCTCTACCCGTGTGAGGCTCTTATGACCCCCGAAACTGTAGCCAGCTAGGAGTCCCACAAAGAGGGCAGGAACGCCATATGCTATCAAGAAAAGCTCAGATGTCACCTGGGACAGCACAGGACCGCCTGCCGACGCACCGACACGCCAAGAGATAACCCTTTGCGTTTGAGTCCGTCACGTCTGGCGCCAAGATGATCTCACACGTTGGCTCTCAAGCCTTGTAGAGCATCGGGGCACCATGATGCTTTGGAATCGGCTGATGTCCGCACTCAGGACCCATCCAGCATACAAGCTGGTTACCCTCCAAGTGCATCTCCTTTCCGCAGTGGGTCGGTACGGCCACCTCTTGGCCACATTTCTTGCATACAAGCTTTGCCATGTCTTGGTCACCTAGTGTATTGGGACTGCTCCGCAGTCTTAACTATATATAAGTGGTGGTTGAGTACGGTTCTAACTGAATCCCAACTAGGGTGAAGGAAACTCTCACCTTGAGCCGATCTCATCCATCATACATTCGCTCGCAAGTGGATCCACGCGAGAAAAGCGTTATTTGATGGCACATCGACCTATCCATCATGAGCCAGCAAGATAGGTGGATCCTCGTCACAGGGGCAAGCACGGGCATCGGGCGAGCCACGGCCGAGTATTTGGCAGGACACGGTTTTTGGGTATATGCGGGCGCGCGGAAGAAGGAGGATATCGATGCACTTGGCAATATCAAGCAAATCGTGCCCGTGAAACTCGATGTACAGCGTGACGCGGATGTTGAAGCAGTGATTGCCAAGATTAACGCAGCGGGCACGGGGCTCTATGGTATTGTCAACAACGCGGGTATTGCGCGGGCAGGATCGTTGATGGATGTCCCTATCGAGGACTTGATCGAACAATTCGACGTGAACCTGTTTGGCGTGCATCGCGTTACCAAGGCATGTCTACCCCTCCTCGTTGCGAGCAAAGGTCGTGTCGTGATGATGAGCAGCGACTCGGGATTCTTCGCCACGCCGATTTTTGGGCCGTATTGCTCATCGAAGTTTGCGGTGGAAGGCTATGCTGACACGCTCAGGCGCGAGATGCTTTTGCTCGGCGTGACCGTCGTCATCATCGAGCCGGCCCGGATTGCTACCCCGATTTGGAATAAAGGCGAGGAATTGATAGCCAAGCCGTTCACCTCGCCGCTCAGTGACTTAGCAAGGAAGGTCGGGAAACATGCCATCGACAGCGGCAACAAGAAAGGCATTTCACCGGTCGAGGTAGGCAAGGCCGTTCACCACGCGTTCGTCGTGAAGCGACCGAAGGTCCGGTATCTCGTTGCCAAGAACAAAATGAAGTACAGGTTGATTCGCATTCTCCCCGCAAGAACTGTCGACTCACTCGTTGTAAAAGAAATGAAAAAAATGACCGAGGGAAACGCCATCAACGTTGGTCAAACTAATACCTCAGGAACGTTCTAGGACGCCCCTCCACAAACAGTCAATCCAGCGTTCGACCATTTGTCAACTATGTTTAACCAGAGCGGCCTTATGAACTTAATCTTGTGGCCGCATGAACTTGATGGTGGCTCTTGGGCACCACTTGAGATCAAGACGGTTTCAGGTATTTGTCAGCAGGTTCGCTGAAGACCTTCTCAGCTGTCTTGTGTGCACCCGGAGTGTCCAGCTCGACGTCGCGCTTGAGACCTCGGTCCTCCGAAAGAATCTCTTTGTACACTTCGTTCTGGATGATCAGGCGCTGAACCTCATTGCTGCCCGTCCAAGTGATTCCTAACCGTGAGTCACGGAACAGTCTCTCGATAGGGTACACGTTTGTGTAGCCAATCCCGCCGAGCATCTGCATCGACTCGTGGATGGCTTGAAAGCCTGCCTCGGTTGCAAACACCTTCGCCTGAGATACTTCCTTGCGGCACCAAGCACCTGTGTCTGCCTTCTTGGCTGCATGGTACACAAGTCCCCTGGCTGCGTCCAGCTGAGTGGCACAGTCGGCCACCTTGAAGCTCACACCTTCAAAGCGACTTATCTTCTGGCCGAACGCTTCCCTCTTGTCGGAGTACCTCACTGCGATCTCGAGCGCCGCTCGACCCATTCCTATTGCGCCAGCTGCTGAGGTCAGACGTTCAGGGACCATCATTGCATTGAACACGTCATTCCCAGCACTCAGGCCCCCAACGAGATCTGTTTCAGAAACCTCAATGTTGTTCAGCACTATCCTTGCTGCACCCATTCCGCGGCATCCCATGAGCTCATACTCCTCTTCGACCTTCACTCCTGAATCGCGATTCACCAAAAAAGCACTCAACGACTTGTGAGGGGGACCGGTGAATTCGGTCTTCGCGTAAATCAGGAAGTAGTCTGCACCAACACCCCCTGCCACGAAGCGCTTTTCCCCGTTGATCAGGAATCGATCCCCTCGTTTGACAGCCGTTGTGTTGGTTCCGAAGAAGTCAGAACCGCCTCGCGGCTCGGTCAACCCTTCTCCACAGATCTTCTCGCCACGCAGTGTAGGAAGCAGGTACTCGCGTTTTTGCTCCTCTGTCCCAAACTTGTTAACTCCCTCGCCTATTATGCTTGGTAGCGAGTAGGCGCATCCGAGGGCGATGCCAAGGACACCAACCTCCTCTATCGCAGCCATCTCGGAAACCCAACCAAGACCTCGACCGCCATACTTCTTGGGAAAACGCAACCCGATCAGGTTCGCCTGCCCCAAGGCCTTCACGAACTCGTACGGATACTCTTTCTCGCGAGAGTCCATGCCTAGAATCAGTGACCTATCGACCTTGTCACGGACAAAGGCACGCACCTCATCGCGAATTCTCTTCTCACTATCTGTCAACAGTACTTCGAACATGACACTGCCGCCACAGCAATCTGACTGTACACCGTGCAATAAAGACTCTAGGGTTTCCCAGTGTCGTAGCTCATGGCCAAATGCATAATGTCCAATCATACTGGCAAATCCCAGTTTCATGTCAAGGATATCATCTGCTATCAGCGGCCATGCAGCAATGAGTCCAGAGTGGCTTCGGAACCATGTTCCCTTTCGACGTGAATCGCATCCGTGGGGCAAACGAGTTCGCATATCAGGCACTCTATGCAGTCGGACTCATGCGCCGGGTCCACCGCTTGACGGTTGAACTCATTTTCCCACTCCACAAAGACACTCGTAGGGCACGCAGTCAAGCACTTCATGCATCCCACACATGACTTGATGTGAACACCGACTCTTGTCCCATGGATTGTGCCTTTGTCGCTACGCTTCAGTTCCCAGACTGAGTGCCCACTATGGCTGTCGACAATTATCCATTTCCTTCGAAAGTCCGGGTCGATAGGCACAACATCGACTTCGGAATTCCACCTTTTAGCCCATGCGATGCCGCTTTGCCTAACGAGGAGCCCTTCAACAGGTTGAAATCTGTCGGACATCAGCAGCAAGTGGTTGTGATGAAGAGAGAGAGAATCCCACCTGGACAGCACAAGACTGATGGTTTCCCGGTTCTGAACGTTGAACGGCCAATGAAGTTTGATCGCGAGAAGTGGCGCTTCCGGGTCACAGGAGAAGTCGATCGCCCTCTGGAGTTGACTTGGGACCAGTTCTTGGCTATGCCTTCATTCAAGCTTGTCGCCGACTTCCATTGTGTGACTGGTTGGAGCAGATTGGACAATGAGTGGGAAGGCATCTTGGGGCGAACCATATGTGAGGAGGCCAAGATCAGACCCACTGCGAAACATGTCGTCATGATTGCTGACTCAGGGTACACCAGCAACACGCCAATCGAAACCTTTCTGAGAGATGATACAATCCTTGCCTACAGGTGGGGAGGTAAGGAACTGGAGCCAAAGCACGGAGGCCCGCTTCGTAGCGTCATAAGCTCCATCTATGCCTACAAGTCCGTCAAGTGGTTGGTCGGGCTGAAGTTCGTCGAGTCAGACGAACCTGGGTACTGGGAGGTCAGAGGATATCACAATGAGGCGGACCCTTGGCGAGAAGAGCGCCACTCGTTCAGATAAGTGGTTTCGTCCTATTGCAGGACCCTTTGAAGGCTTGCAGACCGCCATTGATACTAGTTATTAAGGGGTTAGAGTCTAGTTCGAGTGCCATCATCAGCAGCCATGACGTAACTCCGGGAGGCTCATCCGTGGCTGATTCCGTCATCAGATATGTAACGAGAGATGGCGCTGATACTAGCTCAAGTTTCAGTCCTGACACCAGGGTCATCGATCTGTCGTCCAAGCGAATCGTTTCAGTGGACCTCTCACCAGTAGGACGCTTGGGCAGCCTCCAGACTCTTGACCTGTCTCACAACTTGTTGGAAGAGATTGATCTATGGCCACTCCTGACATGCAAGGAGCTTCGCAGACTGTCACTGATTGTGAATCCGCTGCGCAGCATCGATGCCTCACCTCTATTCTTCTGCCCTAATCTCACTAACTTCGATGTAGATACAGTGGTCGTTGTTGTCGCAGATCAGGAGCTCGGGGCAAGAAGGAATAGGCCAAGGCCACTTGATGAGATGCGTCTGCAGCGCAGACTGAGATGGCTGATTAGCCACGAGGACATGGATCCTCTTCTGGTCATTGAGAAAATCAAGAACGCCCTGTTTGTCGAACTACTGGAGAGCCACAAGGGTCCCGAAAGAATCCAGCTAATACAGGACTCTCTGACAAAAGAGATGAGCCAGTACGTGGAGAGGACTCTCGTCGATGAGATGGCCGAGGCCAAACAGGCAGGTCAGTACAAGAGACTGTATGTTCTTCAGAGGGGACTGGAGCTCATCAGAGGCGAAACCCGGCTATACTCGTAGGTTTCGATGCCCAGATGCAGAGTAGAGTCGCTCAGCTCAGACCTGCCTCACTTAGGAGATAGTCCAAAACGCTTCGCCAGATTGTTCCATCACTGCGCAGCTTGTTCTCAAAGTTACTGACATTGATATACTTCTGGAGAGCGTCTGCGGCCTCGGGCGGGAACCCCGCCTTCTCGACGGCAGTCAAGTAGCCCAGAGTGATCAGAGCTTGCTGGACCTTCTGAGCCACATCACCCTCAAGTCGGACGAGTCTGCTCGGGGGTTCTCTGCTGAGTAAGCATAGTTCGTACACCTTGAAGATGCGTTCCAGCTCCTCGATGGGACGTGGATGGTCATCGACTCGAACATCGACATACCTGTCATTTCCTCCGCCATATCCACCTTTGTTTCTGACAACTAGTATGGCAGCAGACTGCATTCCTCGCCTGTCGCCACCCTCAGCTTGTCCGGCCTTCAGACCTGCAAACAGTCTGTCTATGAGATCACCCTCGGTCTGTTTGAAGGTTTCAGCCATGCTTGTGACAACAGATTCACCTGCCAGGATGTTTCCCTGACAGCTGTAGCCCTTGCCAACCACCTGCCCCGCCCACTCCATACACTTACTGCCCGTGTGTGCAGCAGCATGGCTCATGGAGTCTACAATGCCGACTTGGCGATGCTCTGCCATTTTGTCGAACTTGAGAAGACCCTTGAGTGTCTGTGCCGCTGTTAGGCCCTTCTTCATCAAAGCAAGACCTCTGTGACCATATGACGAGTTGGCCCAGGCCTGACTGGCAATTGCACCAACCCCAGCAGCTGCCCAAGGCACAATGGCCCCAACTGCTGGGAACTTGGACTGGACTATGACACCTAGGTCACCGTTATCTGAGTCTCTAGCGACTATCGAGAATGTGGACGGACGAACGGGGTCAACGTCATTGACTGGACTGCTCATTCTATTTCTCATACGGTCCTTCCCCTTTTCTCGGATTATCTGGCTCTCAGGTACGTGGATGTAGATGATATCATTTTTCCCCTTAGAGCATAGAACCAATGGGGAGTCCTTAAGTGCTGGTTCTTGGAGAAGTAGGCTGCTCTTCATGAGCCAGCAGACTGCTCGTCAGAACGAAAGTCTTGGGCAGAGGGTTCCTGTATGACAGAGGTCTTCATCAGGTATACGAATACTGTCGGCATCGAGGAATGTGAAGTCTTCAAGACCGATGAAACCAAGGTCAGCTTGGACCTGCGCGATGCCGCTTCGATTGATTTGCTTCCTCTGATATGGTGCTCAGACCTAGAGTACCTAAACCTGCGGTATAACCGTCTGTCAGAGATAGACCTCACGCCACTGGCCAAATGCACTCGCCTGAAGGGGTTGAAACTCAACCACAATCTTCTCGAACAAATCGACTTGACCCCCGTGAGCGAGTGTCGCGATCTACAGGAGATTGTGCTCAAGAACAACCTGCTCAAGCGGGTCGATGTTTCTCCTCTCTTTCACTGCCCTCAGCTTCAGGACTTGCAGATCGATTCCGACGTTTCACTGACAGCGGACCTGATGCTAAGGTCAATTGGGAACTGGCCAGAGGTCTTGGTAGATCGCTACCATACGATTCTGTGGAAGGGACGCTAGGACCGGCGACCGTAACTTCAGCTGGTTCATGGTCATGTCAAGCCGCGATTGCAGATCTTGGACGTAGCATCAGGCCGCGCCCCTAACTGAAACCGAGATAGATCCTGCGAATGCTTCAAAGGCGGTTCAGAATTCATGGAAACATGCCAACTGGTGGTGGCAGAACGCAATGGAAACGGGTTTGAAGAACAAGCATGTGCTAATTACAGGAGCAAGCGGAGGAATTGGCATTGAACTCGCCAAACTGTTTCTGAGCGAAGGCTCACGGGTGACCGCTGTATATCATCGCTCAACCACGGAGCTGAAGCGCGTCATACATGACTGGCCCCGACAAGCGATAATGGTTGGAGCTGACATCCGCAATGAGGCCGAGGTCAAGTCACTCTTTGAACAAGCCAATACGGCCTTCGGCAGGGTCGACGTTCTCGTCGCGAACGCAGGCATAGCAAACCCGGAAAAGGCGCCCATTCATCAGATGGACCTCAAGCAATGGGAAAACACTCTTGCCGTCAATCTCACAGGTACCTTTCTATCTGCCAAGTACTTCTTCCAGAACCTTGAGCGCTTCAGGAGTGAGTGTGCATCCCTGATTCTTGTAGGTTCGACTGCGGGACTTTTCGGAGAAGCATGGTTCTGTGACTACTCAACTTCCAAGGCTGCAATGTATGGGCTGCTGATGAGTCTAAAGAACGAGATAGTGCATCTCGCGCCGAAGGGGCGAGTGAATCTTATCAATCCGGGATGGACGTTGACACCCATGTCTGAGGATACCCTGAAGGACAGCAAGAAAGTCAAGAGGATACTTCAGACGATTCCAATGCGAAAGACAGCAGTGCCTGCGGACATCGCCAACGCCATCCTATTCCTGTCTTCTGACATTCTATCAGGACACATCAGTGGTCAAGCTATTACCATCGCGGGCGGAATGGAAGGAAGGGTTCTCTTCGCGCCTGAAGAGATTCACCTGAAGGGAGATAGTGGAGATAGCGACAAAACATGAGCTCATTCGACGAGGTTTCCATCGCATACGACAGCTCAGTCGACTGGGCAGCCCGTCTGAACAAGGAAATGCCATTCCTGCTGAAATGCCTGCCAGTGTCAAAACGCCCCCGGGTACTAGACATGGCGTGTGGTAGTGGAAGACACGCGGTAGCTCTGGCACAAAAGGGAGCAGACGTGATAGGCCTTGACAGCAGTATAAGCATGATCAGTGCAGCTCGATCTCTCGCAGAGAAGGAAGGGGTCAATGCAGAGTTTCTGGTGGCAGACATGCGGGATGTTGAGAAGGCGGTGAAACACAAGCTCGACTTGGTCATCTGCTTGGGCAACTCACTTGCATTACTACCAACCTTTGAGGATGTTCGACAAGTAATCGCGTCGGTCTACCTCAAGCTTGCTCCAGCAGGAAGCTTCGTTTTTCAAGTGCTCAACTTCGAGGAGATTCGTAAGTCGGGTTTCAGATTCTTCCCGACTAAGGCAGGAACAATGCCCAATGGAGAAGAAACCGTCTTCACAAGATTCTTCGAACACTCGGCCGACGGGACGGCGTCCTCGCTTGTGATTTCTGCCTTCACAAAGATCGGGACTCAGTGGTCAGCGGCAACCTCTACGCAGAGAGTCCTGAACCTCAATCCTGAGGCAATCAAGAGTGCGGTCCTCGCGGCCAGATTCCGTTCTGTAGACTTCTTCTCCGACTACCAAGAGTCCCCCTTCGAGAAACTGACGGCCAGGGACCTAGTCGTGCGCGCCCGGCAGTGACGTTGGCATATCCCAACCAGTAGAGTATCTCTGGCCGCTCTTAGACGTTTGGTGGCGAATTCGCCATCCTTCACGTTTGAGGCTTCGACAGACTTCTAATCCCAAGACGCATCATCAGAAGACCGACGAAGAACACGATTGTAGGACTGCCGACCATCATGAGTGCTTCTAGCCCGACGTACTGGAACAGGTCAATGCCTGCCACTGAGCAGATTATGTCTAGGAACAAAGGTGCCATGATACTGAGCATCACCAACATCGTTGTGACCATCATGACTGCCTGGTGAGCAGATGATTTGGTATCTTCATAGTTCGGGTTTCGTGCTGTGACACCAATGCTCACCATCACCGCTCCGGATACAATTGCCCATGCAAAGATGAGTAGCTGAATCGACTCCGTTACAGTCAGTCCGAAGATGTATACAACCGCAGTCAGAGGAACAATGACTGTAGGCAGTGCAATCAGCAGAGCTGACGCCAGTCGCGCCATCATGAAATGCGACGCGCCCTTTGCCGCACTCTGAATCATCCATAGCTGGTCCTTGCTCTCTAAGAAGCCGGTCCCGGCGAAGGGAATGACACCAAGAATCGCGATCATCATGCCAAACTCGGCCAGGATTCCGAAGAATTCGAGAGTTGAGCCCTCCACTTCCATCACCTGTCGCATCAGTAACGGCATTACCAGAGCCAGCACTGATCCGTAGAATACCTTGGACAGGTTCTGAGCTTTCCTCCCGAAGTCTTTGAGACTCACAACGATGAGAGTTCCCGAAGGTCCACTGATCATGGCACGAATGCCACGTAGCAACAGGTTCTCACGTCCCACTGTTGTGACCTTCTCGGTACGAGCTCCAACGTTTATAGTGAACACACGATCCGCCAATGTCAGTCCAACAATGAGAATCAGAACCCCAAAGGCACCCATCAACAAGGCGTTCGTCAGCATGTTGAGCTGAAGCACACCCGTGAGAGCCGCTATCTGCAACTCAGTCAGCCCAATGCCATTGAAGATGATCGTGAGCCAACTGATCAAGTCTGCCGTCCAAGTAAAAGGCATCAACAGGAACAGATTCATGCCAAGAATCTGAGATAGAGTCTGCATGAAGAACATCATCCCGTACATCGGTATGATGACAACCATGGCGATTATGAGGGAGAGAGCCTTAGCAATGTCGTTCCCCCGTGAGGAGTCACCAAGCCGGGCTTGGACGAGAGACGTGATGAAGTTTGACAACCAGATAGTCGTGATTGTCAGGAGTGCTATCACTGCATAGACTAATACTTGACCAGCAAGAGTCACCTCGAATGCCATCATGAAGGGTGAAATCAGTAGTGGAGCCAATATGAGAACCAATAGTCCATACAGTGGCATCTTGCCTAGGAAAGTCCCTGTCATTATGTCTCTCGTCTTTACCTTGTGTGAGAGGAATAGCTCCCACTGACCAATCTTAATCTCTTGCAGGGCTGATGATAGCGGGAAGAGTAGGAGCATGGTCCACAGGAGCATCATGGCAGCACGCATCACTCCTGGGAATATCATCAACAGTAGAAACCGAAGTTGCGACATTGGGATGAGGGCACCAAGGGCAGCACCAATGACAGCCGGTGCAACCTCTACTGCCCACAAGGTCGCAAGCAGGAACAGAGTTGCCGCCAGCGGAGTCCTGTGTTTCCTCATTCCGCTTGTCAGTACGAAGTACTCGGCCTTCGCAATGTGGTACCATGTGTGGACCACAGTTTCACCTCCAAGAGAGAAGTGACTCACGATCAACTTTGCCGCCTACGATCTTCAGGTATGCATCCTCAAGGTCGTGTGCTCCTGATGACTCCACAATTGCGTGAGGAGGACCTGTGGTCACAAGCTGGCCTTGATTGAGTATTCCAACCATGTCACACACCTCCTCTGCAAATGAGGTCTGGTGTGTGCAGATGAAGAAGGTCGTGTTTGTTTCCTCTGCCAGTACCAGGATGATGTCCTTGACTAGAACAGCAGCGCTCGGGTCCAGACGGGAAGTCGGCTCGTCAAGGAAGACAAGCTTTGGCTCGTGCAGCAGTGTTGATGCGATCAGTACTTTCTGCTTCATTCCTGATGAGTAGGACTCAAGCAGGTCATCCCGTCTGCCTTCAAGCCCGAGCATCGAGAGGAGCTTCTCGATTCGTCGGTCCAAGACTGCGCCAGTCATGCCCTTCAGAGCCCCTATGAATTCTAAGAACTCAACTGCAGAGAGTTTGGAGTATAGGCCCGGGCTCTCGGGGAGCAGGCCTGTCACGGACTTGATGTCATCCCTCTGCCTCTCGATGTCAAAGCCAATTACGGTTGCAGAACCACTTGTCGGTTTCATCAGTCCGGACAGCATGCGGACAGTCGTTGTCTTCCCTGCACCGTTAGGACCTAGAAAGCCGAAGCGGCTTCCTGACGACACCTCAAGGTCCAGATCCCTCACTGCTTGGACTGTGCCGAAGGTCTTGTTCAGTTTTTCAGTTCGAATGCAGATTCCGTTGTTTTTCATATTGTAGATCACCGGGTAAATGTTTACCGAATCTTGGTATCACACACCGCGAAGTTTATATATAAATCTTTACATCTGCGTGGTCAAGAATTACCATCTCTCTGTAGATGAACGAGGACTGCGAGGATAACAGAGTGGGACTACTCTCGGCTCATGAGGAAATCGTCTGGCGCAAGTTTCAGAAGGGGAAAAGCACTAGCGAGATAGCCGAGGATAGTGGAGAGGAGAAGTGGAGTCCGGCCTATGTGTCTAGGGTGTTAAACCGAGCCAGAGAGAAAATCGCAAAGACCCTCAAGGACCATGCGAACAGCCATCGTTTGGATATCGAGAGCCTCCTTGACTACAAGGGCCTCCTGATCGGCTTCGACTATCAGGCGAATGCACAGGTCTACATTGTCTTTACCGAGAAGTTCGGAATAATAGTATGGTATAGACATGACTCTTACGCTGGAAAGCTATGTCCTGAGTGTCCGAAGGAGCCCGAGTGCAGAGAGACTCTAGACGCCATCATGCAGGAATACGACATAACGCTCAGGCCTGACGAGGAGGCATTACCCATGACATTGCAGTCTGTCGCCATTTTCAACAAACTAGCAGCAAAGGAAGTACCGCGTTACAGGAGAAAGACTGAGTCAGGTGAGCAGGAATGAGCAGCGAAACAGGTGTGACGGTGATTAGGCCGCCTTTCGAAGTGGTGACGAGCGGCAAAGTATTCAGGCCATCGAGGCGGCTAAGGAACAAGTACTGGTTTGCTGTAGCTTTCACTGCAGTGACAATATGGGCGATCACGATTCTCATGTTCTATGGAATTGCATATCTTTTCCAATCTGTTGGTATGCCGGATCTGTGGAACCTGCTTGAGCAGCAGCGGGTCCAGATGAACTGGTGGATTTGGGTCATCAATGCCTGTTGGTCCATTCCAACCGCGGCATTAGTTCAGGTCTACGTGAACTCAATTGAGTACTCGGTGTTGGGACAGTCGGGCGAGAGTCTCCCTGAGATATATGTCAAGAAAGGCATCATAAGCATCACGAAGAAACATGTGCCCCTGAGAACTATCACAAACATCGCAAGCACGGCAGGACCATTCGATAGGCTCTTTCGGATAGGCAATATCGAGATTGAAACCGCAGGCGCCTCAGTGGGGGCAGCAGGAGCTTCAGAACCTGAAGAGAAGATTGAGGGCGTGGTCTTCTATGAAGAGCTGAGAGACTACATACTAAGGGAACTCAGAAAGCTTGGCGCGCCATATGTCACGGGCACAGAGGTCGTGCAACCAACGAAGACCGGGTACACTCGAGAGAGGTCTGTAGCCCTACCTGAAAACGCCACCACTGATGAGATACTGATTACTCTCCGCGAGATGAGGGACATTCTCCAGAGAATGGACGAGAAACTCGACAGGAGGGGGGGTAGATAGAAATGACACACGAAGAGGAAACGAAGGTGATTAGGCCACCTGCTGAGAAAATGTTCAGTGGGAAGATCTTTCGACCTTCAAAGAAGTTCAGAAACAAATGCTGGATGTTTGAGGTTTCGGTTGCGGTCGCACTCTGGGCGTCCTTCATTCTGATGGTCCTAGGGGTAGTATACTTGGTGTCGACAGGTGAAGACCCCGAAGTGACTAATTATGGGCTGTGGGTCAGTCAGTGGTCGGTACTCATGAACGTCGGTACGTGGATCTTCAACCTGATATGGCTGATTCCTGCACTCGTGCTGACACCGATTTACATCAACTCAATAGAGTACTCGGTCATCTCAGAGTCAGGCGAAACGATGCCTGAGGTATACGTGAAACAAGGCATAGTGAATGTGACGAGGAAGCATGTTCCCTTCAGGACCATCACGAACATCTCAAGCAGGGCTGGAGTATTCGACAGACTCTTTGGCATAGGTACGGTCGAGATTGAAACGGCGGGCTTCTCTGGACCCAGGCAGCAAGGGCCCGAACAGAAGCTCGAGGGAATAGTGTTCTACGAGGAGGTCAGGGACTTCATTCTGAGAGAGCTGAGGAAGTTCCGAGAGCCCTACACGCTCGGGACTGAGGTGGTTCTTCCTCATGAGGAACCCGTCCCAAGGATGGAAGACACCCTTGATGATGAGATGCTGCTGACTCTGCGAGAGATTCGAGATCTTCTGAGAGACCTCAAGGGCAAGGGCACGAGAGGTCCGTGAATGCGAGCCCATGAGAAACTCTAACTTCATCTAGGGCATGACCCCAAGGGAGCCACACGTCCCCATGGACGGCAGACGACTCTCAGAAGCAACATTGGCCCGGCGATCGCATGGTCAACGTACAACCTCAGCTCACGATTCACTGGAGAGGACACATCCCACTTGAGCACGTGTCTTGGAAACGTCACACCGGCAGAGAGGTTGTGCTCAAGCCCGAACTAGAAGCGAAGAGAAACCGGGTCTGGAAGAAAACCGTCCGGCAGCATCCTAGTGTCTACGATGGGTTGCTGTTGGTCTTGGAGAGGCTGCAAGCCTCGTCAACCGGAGTACATCTTGACCTGAACACAGTCAGGTTCTCGAGAGTCGTGACTTTGGACAGTCTTGGGTTGGGTCTGGTAGGCTACGGCTGCCTTGGTTGCCAAATGATCATTCTTACGCCTGATCGCCAGAGCATCTTGATTGGAGAACGGGCGCGCGTTTCAATACACTGTCCCCTTTTTCTCTCAGTGCCGGGCGGAATGCTTGAATCAGGGGATGCCGAGGGTTCAGTGGAGAAGGCCTGCATGAGAGAGCTTAACGAAGAGGCTCTAGTTGACGTAGGACCGGAGAAGCATCTGTTAGCTATCGTGGGAGAACTGCATGGCAAGCTAGGTGCCATCATGTTGGTTGAAATGGTCGCACAAGAAACACCGATCCCCGGGGCACTGGTGTCAGGGAATGAAGAGTGGACCAGCAGTCAATTGCGCTGGTATTCGGTCGACGAATTGGACAGGCTAGACCTGTCACGAACGCTTGAGGGCGTGGCTTTTGTAGCTGAAGAATGGCGCATTCACCATGAAAGCCGCAGGAGTGTTATCTGGCCGTAGTGCGCTCTGGCTTCAGCTGGCTACAGCATGACATGTGTCCTGTATGGTAAATGGAGGAAACGCTGTTCGAAAGCCTATCACAAGAAGATCGCTCTGCTCACATCCACACTAGCAGGTCTGCTGAATGTGTAGGAGGGGTGAATGACCTCAGTGACCACGACGCCCCATTCGCCAGGATATGCATCACTGACTCTGAAGGACGCAATACCATTGTCGTCCGTGGACTCTGAGAGCCTGGATAGCCCACCATCAGGACTAATGACAATCAAGCTCACCTTTGCGCGAGTCACGGGCCCCGCTCCTTGAGTTACTACTCGGACCGCTAATGAGATGTTACGACGACCTCCGAGGTAGCCTTTGAATAGATCGATTGATTCAACCCGCATTTGGCCGCCAAGTGCATTGTTCCTGCGAACGATCGCTGGAGTAGCAATGCTCGGACGACATTCATAGCCCTTCGACAGAACAGATGACGTAGAGGACGGAGAGGATGCAGACAGGCCGCTCTCATACCCCAGACCGCGAAGCGAAGAGTCGGGGGACAGGCGGGCCAGTGGTTTTTCCCCTTGTATGACTGGCAGCTTGCAGGGACCGACTTCTTCGGGAGCTTGACCCGTGGTGGATGTTCGGGGCACAGCTGTTCTCTGTTCGTCAGAGGATGATGCTGAATGCCTTTTCAAAGGGGCGTTGTCGTTCAGCCGCAATATCTCATCACCCAATGTGTCCTCAAGCCCAAACGAATGTGATACAGTCGTAACGTATCCTTATATAAGCCTTCACTTTACTCCCATCACATTTGAATCCTCTGAAACTGCTTGCCTCACCGTCGTGATAAGAAAGCCAAAGAAGCCTTAAATGGATTCTTTTTTCTATCGGCGAAGGTTGCTATGATATCTCTGAGAAGGATGTTTGTGCTCGTACTCGTGGCCGCGTGTCTTCTTGCCATGGTGCCAAGTCAAGCACGCGCTGGCGGAGGCCACGAGAAAGGGGAAGAAACGGACTGCGTGCAGGTCGCCATCAAGAACGCTGAATACTGTGACCTTGACGGGGATGGCAGTCAAGACGATGTCGTGACTGCGTTTCGAATCAAGGTATTGTCAGATGAGGCCGTTTTCAAGAAGACAGAGATCTACTGCTTCCTGATCCTTCCATCCGGAAGGGCTTTCGTTGTGGGGATTGCTCTCAAGGGTGCCTACGTTCAATTGGCTCTGGTCATAGGGTGGTTGAATGTGGTCACGGAGTCTGGTTGGTACACCTTCAGTACATTCTGCTTCTTGATAGGGGACTCGGCCACCTACTGTGCCTACTCATCTGTTGCGTTTGACCCGCCAACAGGTGGAGATCCAGGACCCCCATTAGCCGAAATACTATCCATCGAAGTGAAATACTGATACCGTTCAAAACACCTATACCAAACAAACCGATACGGCGAGGGGATGGAACTGAACGCCCTACCCAGTCAAAGTCTATCACTTCTCATTGCCATACAGGAGAACCCCTTTGCCACGATTGATGAGCTGGCTAATCGAGCAGGGGTTTCCAAGCCGACAGCTGCGAAGCGGCTTAGGGAGCTCCAAGGTCAGCGCTCAGCCATTGTGCGTATAGGAAAGGCCGAGGAGAAGGCCTACTTCGTTGTCAAACCGCTTCTGAATCATCATAACCTTGGTTACGAGTCTGTTGACGTACTCTTGGAAACCAACGACCTTGAAGGAATTCTCAGACTGGAAGACATAGCGACAAGACATCCGTACACTGCCTATCGTGGTCGCTGTTACGGGGCTATCAATGGAGAGCTTCTGCAGTTTCGGGCACCTATCGGTACGCGTCCCCTCATAGAAGAGATGGTCAAGCAGATTTCTGACGAGGGAGTAGTGACTGGCTACAGGTTCCTTCCCGAAGAGAACGAACCCACAGTCTACACATCCCTCAGGATTGACGGTTGGGATCCGAAGACGCTCACTTGGGAATTCGATTGGGATGCTTGGTTCACAGCAGAAACGATTGTGGACGAACCAGTAGAGAGAGAAGAATGGCCCGGCAAATCATTATCTTGGCTCACCAGGAACGACCTCTACATCCTGCAAGAGCTCATGAAGGGGGCTCGAAGAAAGAACAGTGACCTCATAGAAACGCTCAGGAAGAATGGGACATCCTTCACGCCTCAGACATTCAGCAGACGTTATCGCATGATACGGAACGAGTGTATAGATGGCTTCCGTGTGACCTTCGATCCATCTGCCTTCGACATCTACACTAATGTCCTGATTCTGGGCACAGGTGGAAGTGCGTTTCTTCAAAGGTTAAGAACGAAGATGGTGAGGAATCCGATTCCTTTTGAGTCTACGATGAGGGTGTCCGGGAACCAGCTCTTTTGGTGCATTAGGCTCCAACCCAGCCATCTGTCACCGGTGCTGACCAACCTGTTCTCTTCTCTGAAACAGATGACTGTTTGTCTCCTAGACTACACATACTCCTACTTGTACTACGTGTGGCCCGAGACACTTGACGAAAACACCCACTCGTGGCGAACAGAGCGCCAGTTCATGATCAATGATGTGCTTCGGTCGACCAAACAAAAATGAAACCGCAGAATCAGATAGAAGCGTCTTCTGTTCGCCGGGTGTGACTGATGGGCACATCATGGCGATTACTTCCTGGCCTCATGAATGGCGACGATTCCGGACATTATGGGATAGAACCTGATACGACTGAATCCGGTCTCTCGAATAATCTCTGCAAAACGCTCTGTACCATAGAAGCGAAGCACGGTCGACGATAGGTAAGTATAAGCTGAACTCGATCTGGAGATTGTATGGCCTATCGTTTTGACGAACCACTTGACATAGGAGCCAAACAGCCATCGGATCAACTTGGATGAGGGTTGGCTCGTTTCTAAGCTCACAAAGAGCCCATCAGGTTTCAGGACTCTGTGGAACTCTTCGAGAGTCCCAACCAAGGCGCGTTTCGACATGTGGATGTTCCGAATTGCAAAAGCGACTGTTAGAGCATCAAGTGAGCCGCTGCGAAGGGGGAGCGTTTTCGCATCAGCAAGCATGAAGAGCACCCCGCCTGCTCCCGGTTTCCTTGCGGCCTTCCTGAGCATAGGCGTACTGAAGTCTACTCCAATCACCCTTGTGTCTGCGGCGGCAAAATGACGAAGACTCAAAGCCATCTCACCGGTCCCACTGCACATGTCAACCCAAGCTGCTCCCCCTTTCCTTGCAGCGAATGCAGCGGCCAATCTTCGCCATATCGTGTCCAAGCCGAACGTGAGAGTATGGTTGACGAGCTCATAGGTCGGTGATACCTCGTCGAACATGCTCCGAATGGCCTTGCTCATTGCCTTCATCTCAACTTGCACTGCTGGGGATTAAGGCCAGATAGATGTGCTTATCTTGGGTTCGCCGCGGGCACGACAAACCGTGGCACTCTGAAATGGCTGAAAACGAAACCTCGCGCACCGCGTATTATTCGTGGCTTTTGGGTTTCGGGAGTGTCTAGGTTTCCCGACGCTCGTGTTCGTCGGATGGATGGTACCATGCAACCGCAGCCGCACTGATCTGCTGCAGTGGGAAGGGAACCATAGTCTGCGTCCACCACCCGTCAGCCATCCCTGTGAAGCCGCCTAGGAAGAAGATCCAAAGGACGAGGCAGGCCACTACAGCCCACCCGAGTTTCTTAGCGGAAACTCTACGGGAAAGCCGTCGTACTGCGAGAAAGATGAAAACAGTCGCTGGAAGAGCAAGTGCGCTCCAGAGAAGTGTTAGAGTATCTGGAAAGGAGAGACCGATTGTGTCAAACGGTCCTGCAATCGTGCTTCCGTAGGCACGAATCAGGACCCATGACAATGCAATCAGGTCGAACCTGACATATGAATTGTCAGTGAAGTATGACTGCTGAATCATTAGCGTATGAGGAACGACTAGGAGAACTACTACTAGCGGGAACAGAAACTTGGGAAATACCTGCACTTGCTTGGGCCATAATGATGAATCTGCAGACATCCTCGCTCTCCGCCCTGACGAAGAGCATTCACGCGTGTCATATTAAGCGTTAGCTTCACCCTTGTTCTCGCACTGCACTATTCCGCCTCATGCAGTTGAGAGTCACTGAATACTCACGACAGCTCTGAGCACACAGGAGCGCGCCCGGAGTAGCGAGTAACTAGGTACATCAGTGTCGTTTGTTCTCAACAGAAGCCTGATAGTCTACTTGCTTTCCGCTGTGAACACGTAGGCGACATATGCCCCAGTCTGAACAGCTTGCAGACTCGAGTTGGTGCCTAAGATGTCGCCGCATGGGTATGCCCAAGTGTATCCATCTACCGGCATCTTCACTCTCTCGAGCACATCACCATACAGATCATAGATTTCTGCAAAGACCTCGTCCTTCTTCATGAACACACCGGGCTTCTTCAGGAACCTAATCAGGCCTCCTCTATTGGCTCGAACAATGCCCCATTCCTTACAGGGCCCTTGTACGATCTGAATTCCCTGCTGTGGTTCAATCTGACCGTCAATCATGTCAAAGGTCTTCATGATATTGAGAACGCCCCTCACACCCACGGTAGTAGAAGGTTCGGATATCCAGCGGCCATCAATCAGTTCGATGAGTATGTCAGGAACACCCTTCTTCGCCGCCATGTTTCCCAACGTGGAAGGCGTATCGTCTTTCGCTGGTTCGTTGACAACCAGAGTGGTCACTCCAAAGGCCTTTGCCATTCTCTCCAGCTTTTCTCTCGTCTTCGGGTTGCCGATGTTGATTTCTTGGAAGAATAGAGAATCGGGGCGCGTATTGCAGTGGATGTTGATGACAATGTCAGCCTGACTCCATGCCTCCTGCCACAATGCGTAGGCAAGTCTTTCTGTCGCCCCACCTTGGGGTTTGTCCGCAGTGAGCAGACTTCCACTTCCTCCGCCGCCGAGATCCAGATTGTCAATCCAAGAAAGGTATTGGTGATGCATGTACGCGAGAGGGTTCTCAACCGGGATTCCGATTATGGCACCCCTCAGCTTCTTCGGATCGACCCGCTCCCTCAGGATCTTGAGGACTACCTCTGTGCCCTGAATCTCAATCCCGTGTTGTGTGGAAACTATGAGAAGTGTGGGGCCGTCCTTCATTCCATTCATCACGAGAACCGGGATGTCAATGCTAGTAGTGGTGTTGAGTTCTATTCCTTTTATGATACCTTTCTGCAGTTCGCCTCTCTTGGCAGTCGCAGTCCCGACTTTGAGTCTTTCAGGCATTTTCTCGACCTCGCGATGGTCTGGCGCACTGTCATAGAAATAACCCTTGTGAAACTGCCAAACGAGCCAGACACGTCACTTCACGCTCTATCCTGTCGCCAGGGCTCATACAGCCTTAGTGACTTCTACCTCAGCAATGTGACGATATCTGTGACTTGCTGTCTTTGGGCCCCTCTGCGACGTAACCGCCTGAGTTCTGAGGGAGCTCATCGCTACAAAGAAGGATAGGTCGGGCATGTGCATCTGAAGTGTTGTTCTGAGAGCCTCGATGAGAGGGTCGCCCGTCGGGGTGTCCCAGACGAACTCGTAGAAGGATGTGACCTCTGAAACGTACTTGTTGCGTACATCCTCCAATGTGATGCCCTTAGGACGTAGAACCAACTTGAGGTAACTCTTACGCTGGCGGAGGGGTCCACTTAGACTCAATGCACTTGAGCCTCCTCGATTCGCACCATTATCCCAGCCCATAAATGATTCGACCGTGGTTCGACTTGCATCACTCCCTCCGGTCCGCAAGACTTTTTCGTCAGCTATGCACTAATCGGAGAGATGCCGAGGCTTTCCTATGAGATTATTCATTTCAGTTGACCTTGAGGGCATGCCTTATGTTGTCATACCTGGACACTTGACTCTGAAGGGCACTCTGTATGATGAGGCCAGAAAGATTGCTACAAAGATCTCTCTCATCGCCATTGACGAGCTACATAACAACGGAGCCGATGAGATAGTTGTTGCTGACAGCCATGGCCCAATGGTCAATCTGTTAGTGGACGAGCTGCCTGAGTATGTGGAACTCATCAGGGGCTACCCCAGACCCTCCTCAATGGTGGCTGGAGCAGAGGGATGTGATGCAGGGCTCTTCCTCGGATACCATTCAAAGGCAGGCACTGCCAAGTCTGTGTTCGATCACACGTACAACAGTCTCTCTGTTCACCGAGTAGAGGTCAATCGTGTCGAGGCTAGTGAGTTCCTCCTCAATGGCTACTATCTAGGAGACCTGAAAGTACCAGTGATACTCGTCGCCGGGGACTACCAGCTTCTTGAGGACGACGTGAAGAAGTACGCCCCTTGGACTGAAACTGTTGCGCTCAAACGGTCCCTCAGTCGAAGTTCCGCGGGAAGCTTCGGGCTAGGTAGAATAGAGAGGGAGCTCAGGGCAGGTGTGAAGAGCGCAATGACGAATCTGAAGGAGCACAGAGCAAAGCCTCTCGTTGCAGACCGTCCAGTCAGGATGAGGGTGGTTTTTCAGTCGACGTACTTCGCCGATGCTGCTGAGCTACTTCCCATGGTAAAGAGAACCGACGGTCGCACCGTCGAGTATACGGGGGCCAACATGACCGAAGCCTACAGGGTGTTCGAGCTCCTTTGCCTTGCTTCTGGTGGAGTAGACTCGATCAAGAAAGATCAACAAACATGAGCTCGGCACACTTAGTTCCGAGGCCTTGAAACTAGCTTGGTAGAGCATAAACCTGATGAAACGACCCAACACTGACAGATACCAAGGTGACTGCTCCAAACAAGAACTGGAGAAAAACCGAAACCTCAGAGGTGGAAGCATCCTACTCCTTCACAATCCCGGGTACTGTGCGAGTCAGACTTCTGACACGCAGGGTCTTGACATGAAGAGTCTACTGGGCCGCGTCCCAGATGAATCCATGCCAACCCAGACAATGCAACTATAGGCGAAACCGGCAAAGGAATGAAAGTGACAATCCAGACATCCCAGTCTACAAATACACGAAATAGCAGTGTTGGCCAGACAACCTGAATGATTAATACAATCAAGCCAACGAAAAACCCGAGATTCGATTCCTGTTCCCTCTGTCGGAAGAACTCGTTGTTTGCCACCAATGCTATCGCGGTGGACGTATAGATGACTGGCAAGGTCCACAGAAAACTGAAAACAGTTTCGTGAATGCTACCCCCGAGCGGTGTCAAGAGCCAGAGTTGATGGCTCCACAGGTCATAGATCCACCAAGGAAAGACAAGCCACCTGCCAAAGAACTCCAAGGCCATTGTACCCCAGCGAGTGTAGGACAGCGGAAACAAGAAGGCTGACAACGCGATGAGAATCGACACAAGCCTCCCCCGTTCCATGCCACATCACACCCAGCATTGGCCCCCGGACTATCACATGTTGAATGGAACATAGACCAAGATAATCCTTCGGATGTCCTGCACTGGGCCTACAGAATGCAATATCCCATGCAGACAGAAGAAAAAACAAAACTTCAGAGGGTGGAAGCACTTATTCTCCTTGACAACTCTAGGTACTGTGCGAGTGACACTTTCGTTCCGCACGCCTCGGACATTAGTAGCGGTGAGCTGAACACGTCGCCCGAAGGCTTCGTGCTTACACCCCCGCCCTATTCACCTTGTGTTGTACAAGAGTCCTCGTTCACAGACTCGACGTTGCTGTCACCAGCCCCGTCGTCGCTCGGTGCGATCGTCTGCAAAGTGGGTGTCTCGTTTCCGGTCTGGCTTCACGCTTAGATGCATTCAGCGTTTATCCATTATGACTCAGCTACTCGACAATGCCCTCTCGGACAATCGATATACCGTAGGTCACGCCCTATAGTTCCTCTCGTACCGTATAGCGCCTGCCGTCAGACACCCAACAGCACTGTGAGATAAAAACCAACCTGTCTCGCAACGGTCTAAACCCAGCTCACGTTCGGTTTTAATCGGTGAGCACCCGCACCCTTCCCGCCTTATGCAACGGGAGGATACCAAGAGCCGACGTCGAGGAAGCAAGCCGCGCGGTCGATATGAACTCTTGCGCGCGACGACTCTGTTACCCCTGGGGTAAGTTTTCTGTCATGTCCACCGCTCACAATTGGCCGATGAACGTTCGCTAGGCCAGCGTTTCCGCCTAGGATCCGTCGTGTTGCGGGATCCTATCAGCCGAGCTTATGCCCTTGATCTCAACGAGACGTTTCCGTCGCCTCTGAGCTCAGCATTGGTCACGGCTGATCTCTTGTCAGCCGTGTGCCGCCCCAGCCTAACTGCCTATCTGCCAGTGTCCCCAGAGACTCTTGCTCTGGGTTAGCCGCCTCCAGCCAGACGGTCAGTATTACAGCTTCGCATTCCCAGGCCCCGAAGAGCCCGGTTCAACGCTCCTGACTATTCTCTGCGCCGAACCAGAAACGGCAATAACAGACTGCGTAGTAAACCTCCGCAGGGACTTCTTATCCCCACAGTGCCACGTATTCTATTCGATACGCTGTGACTTCACCGGATCCCTCCTTGGGACAGCGGGGAGCTCGTTGATCCCTTCATGCACGTCGGCATTTAACCGACAAGGCATTTGGCTACCTTAAGAGACTCATAGTTAGTCCCGGCGTTAACCTGTGCTTCGACCCATTTCTGAGCTTTAACAGACAGGCACAGACCAGGATTGACCCACTGTACTAACGCTTACGCGCTCGCAGTGAGCTATGTTTTTATTATACAGTTGGCACCCCCTAGTTACTAAGGCCTAGGAGAGCTATTCACTGACCCAGGCACGGCACATCCCGAAGTTATGCCGCTAATTGGCCGATTTCCCTAAGGAGAGTTAACTCCGATACACCTTGGCTTTCTCTGCCAGGGAACCTGTGTCGGTTCTTGGTACGGACTCGGAGAGTCCTTCCGGACTCGTTTTTCAGGGCCACCAGAAACGGGCCAAACGGATGTCCGACCACCCGCCATTGCACCTTTCACCTGCCTCTCACCATTACGGTACTTGGCACGCTTATAATGTTAGACACAGCGAGTGCCGTGCTTGGCCTGTCCAGATAGGTCACAAGTCCGGCTTTGCGTTGCCGCGTATTGTATCTCCGAGGTTCAGGACTATTAACCTGATTCCCTTTCATGACGTTCGTGTTACGGCGTCACTTAGGACCGACTAATCTTCGGCTGACGACGCATCGCCGAAGAGCCCTTTCCCTTCCGGTGGCATGGATTCTCACCATGCTTCGCTGTTACTATCGTCAGGATCCTCGAACCCGATCGGTCCACAGGAATTCACACCCCCGCTTCTTCCCAACCGGGTCGCTCCGCTACCAGATCACGCGGTTTTACCCGCGTGCTGCTCGGTCTCGGTGACCAGATTTAGCCCCGTCCATTTTCAAGGCCGAGAGCCTCGGTCTGTGAGCTGTTACGCTTTCGTTCGGGGGTAGCTGCTTCTGAGCTCACCCTCAGACTGTCTGAGGCTCTCGACTCCCTTCTTCACCGCACTTATCTGGTACTTAGGGACCTTAACCGCGCTCTCGGTTCTCCCCGTCTCGGCCTGCCGAGCTTACCCCGGGCACCCGTCTCCTGCTTTCTACGATTCATGCAGCTTCGGAGTTTCCAGGATGGTGAGGGACTTGACGCCCCCCGAGCCAATCCGAGAGTGCTCTACACCACATGATATCTCCAGCAAGGCTAGCCTGCGAGCTAATTTGCAGAGAACGAGCGATCTCCAGTCTAGATAGGCCTTTTACTCCTACGCTCAGCTCAACGGAACGAGTTGCACGTCAGAACCCTTTCGGGCCTCCACCAGGCTTTCGCCTGGCTTCACCCTGGCCGAGCCTAGATCGACTGGCTTCTCGTATCATGAGAGTGACTTCGCGCGCTTTCACACGCCGCCCCTTACCGGCAAGCCGGCTGCGGGCCTGTTGGCTTCCCTTCGTTTACAGCTTGACGCCTTATCCTCGCCACGCCCATGAACTCCCTGACCCGTGATTCTAGACGGATGAGGCCGGATCGATCTGCTCAGGTCCTACTGCGAGATTGCTCTCGTTTCGTTCCCCGAGCTTCTACTCTTACATCCGGCATCCTTTTTGTAGATTACTGGTTTCAGGTGCTTTTCACCCCGCTCCCGCGGCGCTTTTCGACTTTCGCTCGCGCTACGTAGTTATCTATCGGTTTGGCTTAGTGTTTAGGCTTCGCAGATTGCGTCTGCGACCTTCGCGCGAGAAGTCCAACCCGCGCTAATCTGGATCCAAAGACATGCCTGCGCTTTACACCTACGGGGGTGTCACCCTCTACGCCACGTCGTCCCAGACGACTTCGGCTTAGGCGCGTCGGCAATTGTCCTTGGCCCACACACCACATCTCCCTGCATTCGTCACGCAGAGATTCGGTTTGGCCTGTTCCCCGTTCGCTCGCTGTTAATAGGGGAATCACTGTTGTTTTCTTTTCCTGCCCGTACTAAGATGCTTCAATTCCGAGCGTTACCAATCCGGATTTGGCCCCGGATCCACGTGGGGTATTAACCCACGTGAGGAAGTCCCATTCGGAGACCCGCGGATCAAAGGGTTCATGCCCCTACCCACGGAATATCGCTGCTTGCCACGTCCTTCATCGGCTAGCCAACCAAGTCATCCACCAGTAACCGTACAGCGAATTGCGGACCTACTTATATCACCGGCACAGTATAACCTGTTGTGTAGCAAACTGCTACATCACATGAAGTCATTCATGCGATCAAAGGAGAATACTCTTCCACCCTCTGCAGTCTCCACACCACATCCTCTTCCACTAATGTGGTTGGGGTACGACCCCGAGGCGTGTGTGTGTGACGGTCCCCCATCGAGAATGACGCCATTATGTGCAGACCGCTCCACCTGTCTTCCGGGTAGCCGCCCCGGAGGGTGGACCAGTCGTCTGGTCTCGATGAGCCCCTGAGTGGCGAACACAGGTGGCCTCAGTTGAGGTCTTGTGGACCTGCGCGCACCGCATCTAGGGTGCGTGCCTCCGCAGCCTCTGTAGCTTTGGATTTAAAGCTTCCTCAGTGTCGAGGTTCACCAGAATGGTTCGAACGACCTTCCATAGCCGTCCAACAACACCTTCTCTACTCAACCCTTGAGAAGCAGAGTAACAGTATGCAGTTTCCAGATAAAGCTTGTGACACGACGCGACTGTTTCGTGCCCGAAACAGGTTCAGATGATGGTTACCATGTCGAAATGAGTGCCCTATCGGCTGCCGCTGTCAGATGCAAGATTGATGGGGCAGTCACTTATGGGTCTGGTCAGAAAGCGACTCGCTCTGCTTCGTCATCAGATTCTTGATTCCCTTTTCAGCAAGGCTAAGCATGAGGTCAAGGGTCTTCCGGTCAAAGACCGCATTCTCACCAGTGCCCTGTACCTCGACGTAGCTGTCATCGCGCATGACCACATTCATGTCGACAGCAGCTCGTGAGTCCTCTGGATAGGACAGGTCGAGAAGGACCTCATCATTCAATACACCCACGCTCACTGCAGCCACAGAGCCAAGTAGCGGCATCTCACGAATCATGCCCATGTCAACCATGAAGCTAAGAGCATCACACAGAGCCACAAAGCCCCCTGTGACTGATGCAGTCCTCGTGCCTCCATCTGCTTGAATCACATCACAGTCAATCTTGATAGATCGTTCCCCTAGGCGGTTCAGGTTCACAGCCGCCCGTAGTGACCTCCCTATCAACCGCTGAATCTCTTGTTCGCGCCCGGTGACCTTATACCGGTCTGTCCTCTCAGCAGTCGCCCTTGGCAGCATACCATATTCAGCCGTCACCCAGCCGCGCCCTGTGCCATTCAGCCATGGTGGGACATCCTCCTCGACTGTCGCTGAACATATGACTTGCGTATCGCCAGTTCTTATGAGAACAGAGCCCTCGGGGTTCTTCAGAAATCCACGCACAATCTCTACAGGTCTGAGTTCATCGTTTGCTCTGCCGTCAACGCGGGTCATTCTGCGGGCCTCCGTCATTAGTGAGGAATTGACTGCAATTGCTCTGTTTCGTACGCCAAGCCGCACAGATAGTTTTATTGTTAGTCGCATCGTATCTCATAGACCAGTCGTCAGTCAGTGTTCCGCCCAGGAGCGGCTCAGTATGTTGGACATCCAGAAGCGATTCGATGCTGTTCTTCTTGAAACCGTCGAGGAGTGGAAGAAGAAGGGCCATGTAAAGGGGATCTATGTCTACGGCTCCTACACAAGAGGAAGTGTGACCGCCAACTCGGACCTCGATGTATGCGTGATTTGGGACGAGGACAGAGCTCCGATGGAAGCCCTAGCAGAACACAAGGCGGTCCGAATCGACATGACGTTTCTAACACCAAAGGATGTTGAAGATGTCCTTGAGAAGAGAACCAAGGAGCCGCTTAGAGTTGCAGAGGTGGTATGCAGACTCAGGAGCGCAAAGACCGTCCATGACCCGCAAGGCACTCTGAAGAAGTGGCAAGACAGGGCCATGAAATACATATGTCCTGATGACGTAGTCACAGGTCTAAAGGCTCGGGCCATAGAATCACTTGAGAGCGCTGCTCGTCTTTCAGAACGGGAGGATGAGACTATCAGTACTGTCTACGAGCTCCGCGATGCTCTGTTTGATCTTGCAGGTGTCATCCTATTGAAGAACAACCTCTTCTGCATCATCAGGCCGTCTGAGATACTCAGGGAGGTCAGAATGCTGGACCCTCTGGCATACGGGCTGTTTCTCCGGGCATTCAAGCTAAAGGGTCTCGAAGAAGAGGAACTACGCGATACTCTGAGTGATGTGAAACACTGGCTAGAAACAGCTGAGCAGCGTCGTGCAAAGGCAGGAGCAGGCGGCATGGCCACCAAGCTTCTCCTACAAGCACAGAGAGAGTACTACGGTGCCACGGGCCTCACGTTCTCCGCGGACTATGAACTGGCTGTACTTGAGATGCGGCGATCAATGGCCACGCTCGGACTAGCCCTTCTCGCAATAGACGGCATGGCAGAAACGAAGCGGAGTGATGTTGTGAAGGAACTGAGAGAGCGTGAGAAGGAGTACTATGAGCAGGTATTCCTGAAGTATGGGTCGTTCGATTTCCAGTCAAAGGGAGTTAAGCGCAGTATAGGAGAGGCTCAGTTCATGGCGCATAGACTATGAATCGGGCAACGAGTCATATTGATTAGTGTCAAGCTGCGAGTGATAGACCATGCCCGAACAGCCGGCAGGTGTCGTCCGTCTTCTGAGCGTACCTCTGACCAGGGAGAAGCAGTCCAAACTGCTTTCAGAGCTACAGACATACGCGTCTGCGGTTAACCACATCATCAAGACGATAATCGACAGGCAGATCGCCCCCAATACGAGGGCATTGGAGGCTCTGAGGGGGGACTTCGAAACGAAGCTGTTTCGTCTTACGACCTTTGAACCCGATGCCACAGGGGAAGTGGTGCCGGAAGACGCACGCAGGAAATTCGCATCGAGGTTCAAGCAAGACCTCGCCGGGAAGTACATTGGCCAAGGCATCAGAGCACAGGGACAGACCAACAGCACCTTCGCCGAGTGGTACGTGCGACGATATTTCGATGACGTGCTTCGTGGGGCCCTCGGAGAGATCACTCGACACCGGAAGCTCGCTAGGACTGTTCGGAGCCTCAGGAACAAGGCGCCCCATTTCAAGTCGGGCAGGATGATTCTGTCACCTCCCATAGCAGCACTTGGAGAGAGTGGTTGCACAATCCTAGGGACAATGGGGGAAGAGATACCGATTCCCTTTGATAAGAGGAGCAGGAGCCAAGAGAGCACACTCCTGCATTCAATCGCTGGAGGCGGGCAGCAATACAAGCGGATTCGGATGACTTGGCGAAAGGAGGGGTACGTCGAGGTGGACGTACGACTTGTGTAGCTACGGAATGGACAGTAGTCTACTTAGGGGGATTCCAAGCAATGAGCGCCCCGGAGAAGTCAGTGGAGTAGAAAACGCCGCCACTAGCAGCCCATGCCACAGATGTGACACTGCTGTCTACTCTCAGGTTGGCGCTCTCTGTACCGTCTGCAATCGACCAGAGCCGCAGAGTGCGGTCTGAACTCCCAGAAAGCAGGTGCTCCCCTGTTGGTCCAACCGAGAGAGAGGTCACCGCGTCAGAGTGACCGATCATTTTGCTCTTCTCACGCGGGTGCTCAAGGCTGAGTGACAAGATGCTGCCCCCATGCATGCCTAAGAAGACACGCGACCCGTCAGGCATCGCCGCCATTGATCTGAAACGTTCCGGGGACTTGGCAAGCCTTCTCAACATCGCGCCGCTGGCAAGGTCCCATAGCTTGCATTCACCGTCCCATGAAATGGTGATAAGCTGCGAGCCATCTCCAACAAAAACAAGGCCGGACAAGTCAGCTCCATGTGCACGGATGTTCCTCAGAGTCTTGAGCGTCTTGGTAGAGAAGACCTTCACTTCTCCGTCCCGAGATCCCGCAGACCCCTTCTGAGACTTCTCCCAAGTTGCCAGAGCCTTTACTTGGTCACTATGTCTAAGTGAGTATCTGCACTTTCCTTCTGTGCAGTCCCATATCCTAGTAGTCTTGTCCCAGCCACCTGATAGCAGGAGTCTTCCGCTTCCGAGAAAGGTGACTGCCGACACCATGCCTTCATGACCCTTGAGAGTCCGCTTGAGTCTGCCAGTCTTGCTGTCGATGAGAACGATACTTCCATCGAGTGAACCACATGCAAGTCTGCGACCATCCGGATTGACCGATACGGTAGTCAGTGGAGAGAACGGAGTACCAGAAGATCTGAAGAGAGTGCGCTTCTCCAAAGAGACTCACCGATTAACAATGCACAGGCGTTCGTCGGAGCATTAGGATAAAAACTCTAACGTGACAACCTGCGCCTTGCCAGAAGGAGCATAGCGACGGCTAGGACAGACAGACCGAGTGTAATTGCCACATACAGACCGACGGGGTTGTCAAGGGGGAAGCTAGTGTCACCCCCTCCATAATATACGACGAAGGATTCTACCACACGGCCGACTCTTTCAAGGCTCGTGACATTGCACTTGTCAGGTGTGTCTTGAAGGGTGTGCCAAGTCCAAGGAAATGGGTTGTGTTCGATTATGTCCAAGGAAGGGATTCCCAAGTTGAGGAACGGTGTGTGGTCATCGATTACTCCTCTTCCTGTCACGTCCAGAAACGTGCTTCCAAACCCCATCTGCTCTGCTATTGACCACACAGAGTCCTGCAGAGACCTTGTGGAAGTGGTTTCACGAGGCAACTGCAGTCCAGTGCCTCCCACCATGTCTAGCAGAATCATCGCCCTAATCGACTCCCTTCTCTCCGTGCTGAGCTGCTCCGCATAGTGACTGGACCCCACTATCCACTCCCAGCCGTTGATGTTTCCCGAGTCTTCTGCGTCAAAGAACACCATCTCGACGTTACCCCTAGCGGTTTCTGGGACTGAGTGCGAGAGTTCAACGAGTACAGCCGCGCCACTGGCGCCATCATTGGCTCCGAGTATCGGACGTGACCTGTTGGCAGAATCCGGGTCTTGATCTGCCCTAGGACGTGTGTCATAGTGCGCGCCGAGCAGTATCGACGCGTTGTCCGCAGAACCCCATCGTACGATTATGTTCACACACTCAACACCAAGATACGTGAAGTTCTGCAGAGTCACATTCCATCCATACGACTCCACGTTCTGGACTATGTACTCTCTGCAAAGGCTCAGGTTTGCAGATCCTGGAGGACGAGGACCGAAGTCGCATTGCGCAGTCAGATATACCATGGCTTGGTCCCCATCAAAGACAGGCGAGTAGTCACTAACAGTGATACGCGGTGAAACAGGGGATATCAAGAACAGAAGCATGATCCAACACATGGCATGCGACATCATAAGGGCAATCAGTCCTCTCAGAACATCTACTTGGAGGATGACAGCCGCGTTTGAACATACCGACGAAAGAATGCAGGGAGTCCTCCTGGCATCTTTCTGAAGATGGCAACAGGAATGCCAGAGTAGCCTATCTCGCCTCTGGCAAGCATCACCATGATATCCGAGGCTAGCTTGTAACCACTGGCGCGGGGCAAGAGAAACTCGGCGAGTGAGGCGCCTCTCATGCCGGCCCATTCAGCCATTCCGAAACTGGCTCTGAACTCCTTGATGCAGAGATGGTCATACATCGACAGGAACGACATGTCATATCTCTCTTGATCGGTTGCCTGTACTATGACTTGTGTCGCGAGGACTCCCGACTTCATGGCATACGCTATTCCCTCGCCCATCACTGGATCCACAAAACCTGCGGCGTCGCCAACCAGAATAGCTCGGTCTGTCACATTCCTGTTGACAATGCCGTCAGCCCCTAGGAAGCAAGACCGCCTCTTCACAATTGACAGCGGCACTTCGAGTCGCTGCTCGGTCGCCCTGACGAAGCTGTCGAACGTGGGTCGGAGATGAGACATATGCGCTGCAGGACCAGCTATGCCAATCCCTAGATGTGCTCTCTTAGGGAAAACCCATCCATAGCTTGCTCGTCCCTGAGATGGGACTATCTCAAGTACTGATGGGTTGCCCCGAGTTGCCTTCAACACCCCCTCTTCACCCACATGAAAGTCGGCCTCCATACCAAGACCCACCCTTGTCAGGTCTTTGTGCTCAGGTCTGAGGCCCAGCGTCTTGGCGACAATCGAACTCGCACCGTCAGCACCGACGATAATCCGAGAACTGAACTCGCGGCCATCGCTCAGCCTCACTTGAGCGGACCCATCGTTCACTTGTGCTCGTGTGACTCTTGCCTCTTCTAACAGCTCTGCTCCTGCATCCGCAGCCCTACGGGCAAGGTACTCGTCAAAGGTGGATCGGTCTGTAGTTATCCCGATCAGCTTGTCTGAAACGAACTCGGCTCTCCTACCGCTCGGAAGAACAAATCTCATTCCGTGAATCTTCTGCTCTACAAGTCGCCCAGACAGTCTGTTTCCAAGAATGCGAAGCCCTCTATACATCACTGCTCCGCCACAGGGCTTCTCTCGTGGGAATCTGGCCTTCTCCAGCAGGAGTGTCCTGAGTCCTGCTCTTGCACAGTCGTGTGCTACAACTGAACCAGCGGGTCCTGCGCCTACGACTATGACATCACATGACCCCATCAGTCAGCACTCCCATGCCAGTATCTTGTCAGACCGAGTTGATTGGTCAGCGGCTCCTCTAGTAGCTTGGCCTTGCAAGCCTCTATTTAGACCTAGCGACCTCGCTGATGAACTCGAAGGTCGCTTGGTCGCCCCAGTCCTCGCTCACACCGAGCTTCGCACGTATCAAGTCCTCGTAGTCCGCGTTCACTTCGTATCCGATAGAACTGCGACCGAGTCTTCGTGCCGCACTGAGCGTTGTTCCAGTGCCCGCGAACGGGTCGAGGACTGTATCACCTACAAAGGAGTAGAGCTTGATGCACCTCTTTGGTAGTTCCTCAGGAAAAGGGGCAGGATGACCCTCTCTTGAAGCAGAGGCCGGCTGAAAGTCCCAGATTGAGTTCTGCACCCAATCGGTGAACTCTGTGTGGGTTATCCTGGAGGCCTCCTTCAATGATGGGTCCACAGGGTCTCTTCTGCCTGACTTCGAGAAGACGATTATCCACTCATATGGATAGCTAGAGAGCAAGTTTGGAGGATAGGGATACGAGCCCCATGAACTGAATCGCGCCGCTTTTCGTTTGTCCCATATGTGAAGCGACATGAGATACATGTTGCCAAGTGAGTCCATATAGCCCTCAAGCTCGTTCAGCACTGTCTTGGTCACCCGACGGTTGAACGCGGAAGTGTCTCCGGGCAAGAGTATCGGCATGACGTTTATAATCAGCTTTCCGTCTGGCATCAGCTTCCGTACGCACTCGTCGAACACAGCACAGACCGAGCCCATGTATTCCTCGAAGGTGGTCGGCCCGTAGCCAATTTCAACGCCTTCGCCGTAGTCTTTCAAATGCCAGTAAGGGGGCGATGTCACAACAAGATGGACAGAACCGTCGCGGATAGTGTCCATATGCCGGCTGTCGCCAAAGATCACTCGGTGGTGCGTCTTCATCTACTGAGCCCACCTTCACGCAGGTCCCAGACAAGCACCTCTTCCTTCCTGTCGGTCATGTTGATTCTATCCCATAGGCCACTCGGTGTTTCTGTGTACGACCTTTCAATGACGTATGGTTTGCCCCAAGGAGCGATCTCTGCAAAGAACTCAGCGCCCCTTATCAATCTCCGGTGGACCATGCGATCTCCAACCACAAGTATCACAAGCCCGTCTTCCCGCACGACTCTCTGAATAGACCGGAGCGCTTGTGTCATGTCAGACCTGTATGTTGAGAAGCTCTGGATGAGACCCTTCCGTATCTCGGCGCGGTCCACCTTGAGGATGTCGAGGACCAGACGACTGTAGTAGCCTGTGTAGTCGAGTGCGTCGAAGTAAGGCGGACTCGTATACACAACATTGACAGATTGCTCCGGGAGGACTTCATGGACGTGCCGTGTGTCATGACAGAGGATTCTGACAGAAGGAGTCCCTTTCACAAAGAGCGCATGCTTCCGGGCCTTTCGTATCATCACGTCGTAGAAGTCTATTGGACGAAGCCTGGGACTGACTCTGCCTATCGATGTCGAGGTCCACGTCCAACCATTGCATGCCCGTGCCGTCACACAGATTGACCCATAGAGTATCGCACGCTCGAAGGCGGAGAAGCCGTCCGTAACTGCAACCATCCTCATTATTTGATGTCTGGTCATGGGATGAAAGTACTCTGCGACAGATGATGACATCCTTGGGGATTTCTCAAGAAACCGAGCATCGCTTATCGCCAAGACTAGATGATCGAGCATCTTCTTCACATCGAGCGGCTCAGTCTTGCCTTGGGCGATAGTGCATGCCAGCGGGTTGTTGTCTACGCCGATAGCCGACATCCCATGGACCTGTGCCTCGTAGAGTATAGTCCCGGTTCCACAGAACGGGTCAAGGAGTGTCCAGTTCCGTGGGAGCTGTGATATTACCTGAGCTGCATCGATACCTGACATCTTGCCCCGATAGGGGTAGATTCCATGGATTGAGCGGGGATTGTTGACCTTGGAGAGTTCCTGCAGTGATATGCGCTGCCGAAACCTGGAATTCAACCCCTCGGTCGACGAACTCTCGGACGCGGACTCACCTCCCACGACATTTTATATGTCCCTGCAAGACTCACACCCCGGCCTCGGTCTGAGACCCAGCCGTCTCATGATCTTTCCACCTGGCAATTGGGTTTCAGTACTTGTCCCCTCCGGCGTTTCAACCGGAAAGGATCTCCGGCCCACCTCTCTGAACCCGTAGGTACTGATTAGCATCTTAGAGGGGGTATTGTCTTCGTATACTTCGCAGTAAATCTCGTCGACCCCTGCACCAATGAAGTAGTCAGCCGCTGCACGAATCAGCGACGTGGCAACCCCCTTCCTGCGGCGGTGCGGGAGCACGCCAATGCCTGTGATCTCGCCGTACGGGCGGTCGCCCCTGTTCTCCACAAAACATGCTATGAACCCTGATGGCATGCCCCAGAGTTCAGCGACAAAGATGCCCTCTGTGTCGAGTTTCATGGCCTCATCAATGGTCAGAGGACAAAAAGGGTCAGGCGACGCTATGAAACACCTGTTGTATAGGCTGACGAAGGCCTGGATTTGGTCTTTCTCTAGACGGTGGACCTTGACGTGCTCCGGGGCCTGTTTCTTCAGCGATCGTTCTGTCACCAGCTCGAGGGCCTCCTTGGCGTCAGCCTTCATGATGACGTAGGACTTCTCCTTCACAACTGACTTCGAGACCATGTCACAGACACCCTCGTACCTCACTATCGTGACTGCCGGACAACAGTCGAGCCGTCAGAAACTGTCACGAACCCCGACTGCCCTTCAGGCGACGAGACGATCGATGGCCAAGGCCGTCGCCTCGACTTCCTTCTCAATAGCCTCCACCAACAGTGGGTTCTGTTCCCCTGTCTTCTCTCGGTCGTCCTTCTGCTCCTCTTTGGGGTCCGTATGGAGATTGCCGTCCACAGCAAGGATTGATGCAGCATGAAGACCACGGGTCTGGGCGAATACAAACAGCAATGAACTTTCCATCTCGATACACTTCACTCGACACCGGGTCCACAGAGCGAGCTGATTGTTCTCTGGAGCGGAGTAGTAGACATCACTTGTCCAGCACACTCCAGCGTGAACCCGGTCGGGCGGCAGAAGCGCGGAGATGCTTTCTACCAGCGCTCTCTGCAGCGTCGGAGATGGCACAGCCGGGTATTCCATTGGTGCATAGTTTAGACTTGTGCGTTCATCTCTGATGCAGCCTGTGGGAACTACCACATCGCCAGTCTTTACAGACAGTTCAATTCCCCCACACGTACCGACCCTGATGATGCGCTCCGCACCGAGCTTTGCCAGCTCCTCTATGCATATGTGAGTGGACGGCGTTCCCATTCCAGTTCCAGATATCGTAACAGGGACACCACCCGGTGTGTACGCCCGGTAGGTCAACAGACCCCGATACCGTGACACTTCCTGCGGATCCCTCATCCCATTGGCGATCAAAGGTACTCGATCAGGATTGCCCGTGATGATTACGACCTTCTCCACGTCGCCCTCGCCGACCCGCAGATGGGGTTGTACTCTTCGCTTCATCCGGACCTCACACTCATGGAGCCTATCAGACTGCTAACTGTTGTTGGGCCTCCTAGGAGTGGAGGCGCTCAAGATGAAACTAACGGTACCATATCAATTGCACGGCCCATGATGGAACCTTCGTGTGAAGGCCCTTGCGTTGATGATACTCGTCACCAACTAGGATTCCTGCAGAGCGCGATACTTCGAGTAGTCGCAAAGCTTGTCAAGAGGGCACCGATTGCACCTCGGCGTTCTTCTCAGACAGATGGTTGCCACCAGGTCAATAATACCCCAGTAGAGATGTTTCGGCTGGCGCCTACCCCCCAGCACACGTGCTAGTTCCCATGCGCGGGGGTCCGCAGGGCCCTCAAGGTCGCCTGAGAAGACTCTATTCAGAAGATGAGTAACGTTGCCATCTACCATTGGAACTGAATGGCTAAACGCAAAGTTGAGAACGGCTGACGCGGCGTACTTGCCGACGCCCGGGAGACCTTCAAGACGCTCATTGTTATCGGGCACTCGTCCATCATACTCGCTCAGAATCAAGATTGCGGTTTCATGCATCTGGCGGGCTCTGATTGACTGAAGACCCAAAGAAACGAGGCTGCCGGCAATCACCCTCTCAGTAGCAGCCGCCAGCTTCTGCGGCGTGCCAAAACGACTCAGAAAAGAATCGTAGACTCTGAGAACTGCAGAGGCAGTGGTTCGCCTCAGGAGCATCTCAGCAATCAGGACGAAGAATGGATCTGACGTTTCTCGCCAAGGGAAGTTTCGGCCCTCTTTCTTGTACCAGCGGACAACAGCATTCCGTGTCTTTGCCATCCGATCTGAATCCAACCGTTTGGCGTACTCCATCGTTCCTATCACGCAGCCCTGAACATCTCGTTGATTCGATATTCCATGTCTGCTACCGAGTCTAGGACTGTCACACCTTCCATGCGGCGAAGACGCTCCACATTCTCAATGTCGACGGCTCGTGTCCTGATCTTAATACGCATGCCCCCCGGTGTCACGGTTTCAACCTCACCCGGTTTTTGGTCGACTGGATATAGCAGTACGGGAGTAGTCCCTTTCAGGGCTTGAGCGACAGCGTTCGTGATCAGTGTGTCCTCGATTCCGTGGGCGATTTTGGCAGCAGAGTTGGCAGTGAGAGGAGCCACAACGAAGACATCATACTTCCCCACCTGAAGAGAACCAGCAATGAATGGCACGTTGGCATCCACCTCTGACTTCACCTTATCAAATACCGTGTTTAGTCTGTCCCAGAGGCGATACCAGTGGAGGACTTGTCTGCCTGCCTTTGAAACAAAGACATCGATTCTAGCTCCGAGATCAGTCTTGAGTCGGACCATCGCATCCAAGACGTCCTCAATCTTGTCGCCAGAACCTGTAATGCCCCATGCGATGCGCGCCAATTCTATCGGCAAAGCATGCGCTTCACGCCCACAAATACCTAGCTGTGCCTAGTCGCTTGAACTAATGACTTGCCCACGCTAAACATCAGATAGCGAGAGCCTGATGGCAGAGTTCATTATCAAGTGATTGAGGATTCAGTCAAAGGCCATTTCCGCCCATAGGTGACTGAAACATGTACAGAGTCAGTGCGGGCATAACTACCAACATGAGTCTGACAGCCTCGGAGTGGATCGCATCCAGCGCGAAGCAGCTAGGCCTCGATGGTATCTGGGTGGGTGAGGACATAGGGAGAGGGCATGATGTGTTCGTCCTGACGACAGCTGTATTGCAACGTGCAAGGGGAGTGAGAGTGGGCACGGGGATTGTGCCGATAACTGTTCATGACATCGCTACGCTTGCGAGAGCTGTAAGGAGTCTGAGAGAGCTCGCAGGCCAAGGCTTTGTCTTTGGTACAGGAATCGGAGGAACCCAAGACTTGCTGACACTCGGAATCAAGCTGAACAAACCTGTCACGGTCCTCGGAGAGGCCGTGAGAGTACTAAAACGGCTCTGGGCCGGAGAAACAGTGAGTGCAGAGTGTGAGTTGTTCAGGCTGCGAGATTATAGTCTTGGTTTCAAGCAGCCAGTTTCCGTCCCTGTCTTCTTGGGAGTTCGCGGCCCCCAGATGCTGAAAATGGCTGCACAAATGGCGGATGGTGTCATCCTCTCAGGACCCTCCGAATACATCCACAAGGCCATTCGACTGGTAGATGATGAGGCACAGGCAACGGGCAGAAACAAGGACTCAATCGAGAAAGTGGTTTGGCAACCGACTATTCCAACATTCAAAGGCGGAGATGAGATGCTTGCGAAGAGAGTTGTGGCACTTGTCGTGGCTGACATGCCAGACCAAGTGATTCGCATGACAAGTGTTGACGTTGGCCGAGTGGAAACCATTCGGTCTGCAGTGGAAAAAGGCGGACCGTCTGCAGGTGCGCTTTACGTTACACCGGACATCATAGACTCGTTCTCAGTCACAGGCAGCAGAGAACGCATGATTGAGCAGTTTGAAGCGTTTGCAGGAATGGGGGCGACCGAGGTCGTAGTCGGTCCGCCCTTCTCAGGGGACTGGAGAGGAGCCATGAGTGAGATTCTGCAAGAGATACGCACGAACAGCAAGCACTAGTGTCCAGATGTGTCCTCAGCGGCCGGGACACCATGACATCTAGGTTCAATTGTAAGGACAAATCGAGAGGACCGGACGGTCTACTGAAGATAGTCAGCAAGATTCAGTTCGTCTGGTTCCACGTACCAGAAGTCACCCTCAAGATTCCAGTGTCGTACTAGGTCTAGCATCGCCCGAGAGCCCTTTTGGGCGAGAGTCATAATAGGCAGCACACTTTCTACGCCTCGCCTTCGCTCAAGAGACCTGAAGAACTGATAGTACTCCACCTGATGCTGGCTAGGAACTTGGATCCAGACCACGACTCCTCGAGGGGAGAGATAGGACATCGCAGCAGGCATATGTGGCATTAGTGAAACCAGCCGTCGTTTCCACAATGGGCTGCACACTATCTCGAAGCAGAAGTTGGTCGAGAGACCCAGACCTCCAAAGACGACATCAGGTTCCAGAATGCCATGCTCAATCATCTTTCGAGTAGAGTATGCCACTTGCTTGGGGTCAATGTCCCAGCCCTTTATGCGAAGACTCTGACTGATAGCAGCCGGAGCAGCACGAATGTTAGATCTCAACTCGGAGGCGACTGCAAAGTCCTTTCGCTGAAAACCACGCGTCCTCCCTCGACAAGGCAGGATGTGTAACCCTACATAGGCGCTCTCAGTCGACTCCAAGTCATCAGGGCGACTGAGAATCTCAGGAAGAACCCAGTCCCCTCCCTCAAACAGTGAGAGGTTGATATCAGCACTGGCACCCTCTTGGACATGCATACTGGTATAGTCGAAAATGCTGCCTGTGAGCTTCTTCGTGCTAGACTCGAGGACGGATATCTCATTATCCTTTCCTGGAAACATGAATGAGGCGTAGCCTGTGTCACTCATCTCGGTCTTCAGGAGGGCTTTGGTGAATGGAAACTCTGCGAACTGTGTTTCAACCTCGCCCCATTCCGTGTTCTCTGCGAGTCTGAAGAACAGTATGACTGACTGGACTCCAAAAGCAGAGTTGTCAGAGAGACAGCTGAATCGTACTGTATGGTCTTTCTTCAATCGTGCTATGGACTTCACGACTGTCTTCGGGGCAATGCCAAGAGACTCAGCAATCTTGTTTACGGGAGCTAAGGGGGACTTGACAAGGTGCGAGAGCACCATGAAGTCCTTTTCACTCATGGGAGCCTCCTCAACAAGAAAGGCGAAGCTGTATGCTGACTTGATTGAGTCCGGCGTGTGTAGGTTGTATTTCTTCAGAGTTTTCAAGTTTTCAACAATCTTCGTTTCGAAGTGCTCATTCACAGGGACCAATGTTGGATCACAGGGGGACTTCGCAAACTCTGGATTCTCCTTCAAACGTTCGACAAATCGCATGGCATCCTCAAGAGTGACTGTTCCAGCGCACAAGGCAAGGTACAGACGGATAGCTTCAAGGTAGAAGCGGGAGGATGCATCTTCGACTGATGGGAAGAGATCATCATAGGGTGTTGATATCTGTTGGAACGCACCCTGATCTAAAGCCAATTCTCGAAGCACCTCTTTGGCTGTCGAACTCGAAGACTGTTCGCTCTCGCCAACCTGTTCCTACATGCTAGGAACCCAGTTTCTTGGTCTGACTAGATAGAAGGTTCTCTAATGCTTTTCTGGTCATCGATTCCTGTGCTATGAATATGATTGCCTGAGCACTATGTCCAATCATGCGTTCCAGAGATGAGGAAAGGGCGACCCAGTTGCTTGAGATTGGCAGTTTCAGATCAAGTAATGATAGTCTGGGCCCAGACACCACTCTTGCCATGGGTAGAGCACCAGCCTGAACATGTAGCACCCTCGATAGGTTTTGTTCATTGGGATTGTTCTCAACACACACTAGCACCCTCTGTGCAAGACCAATGTTGTCAAGCTCGATGTATGGCTTTGCCCATTCATTCCGTATTCGTTCCAGATGTCGCCTCAAGGTCCTCTCAGAGAGCCGTCCCAATCCGAGTCTACGAAGACTTGCGGCCGCCTGTCTAGCTGAAGCATGATAGTCCAGTTGCACGACAGAGAGAAGAGCCGTGTCCACAATGGAACCCGAACCGGACTCGCTCTGCTTCAGCGTGTTCGTGACTGGAAGCACGTCTGCATAACCTCGCGCGACGCCCGTGCTGGCTTGGAATCGGAACCCTTCGTCGAAATCCCAGCGTGAACCATCGAACAATCCAAGGTTGAGATGGTGAGACACTTCGGCGGCAGTGCCATGGACTATAGTCATGCCATGGAGCGTACTACAAAGCCTCTCCAGCTGGTTGGTGAACCATATCGTGCGCTCGCCTCTTGGAAGCACAGCCTCGAAATAGACTGTGGCGTATGTTGTGGAGGACAACAGGGAATACGTGGTATCCGACAAGAAGGCACTGGATTCGAGCCAGCCCCTGAAACTCGCTAACGCTTTTGATGTGCTGGGAATCTGTGCCCAACCGAACAGCAAGGTCATGTCGACTTGCCCATAATCAATGATGGACCTGACTCTGAAGCCATGGCTCTTGGTAAGTTTCCTCCATACCTGATTCACTGAAGATCTTGTCACACCCAAGCCCGTTGCTATGTCCACTTGGCGCATACTGGGGTCAATCGCAAGTTTCCTCAGAATCTTCAAATCTGCAGGCTCAAGATTCAACAGTTGCTCCGCTCCCATGAGTAGTCAGACTGTCCGAATGTTTAGCCCGGAAACCCCCAAAAGTCTTTCTAATTGGTGCCTCTTGGAACCACCAGCGGGTTTCAGTGCCAAGTACCCTGTCCTATGGCTTCCTAGGCCGTTCTAAGGACTGAATTGACCCTACTCTTTTTTTAATGTGGCAGGTGCTTCTATTATACAAGGTTTCAGTGTAAGAAACCATCAGGACCGCGTTCGAACCAGCTCTTGACGCTTGGCGGTAGGCACGATGATGTGCAAGAGCCCGGCGTCAGGTAGCCCGGCAAGATATGCGGTTCAGTACAACCCATGTTCCAGTACACGCAGCGAAGGAGGTGACAAGGATCAGCACAGACCGGATGAGAACGATCTACGAGAGTATGACGACCAACCGAATCGCTCTCAGATTGTTGTCAGTCGGAATAGTGCGCGGCATGCCGACCGTCGTGCAGCCACCGTGTGAAGACCCGACTCCGTTCTAGAGAGTCAAGACCTCTGGGTCAGGACTCCTGACAAACGGGACAGAGTGGGCAGTGGTGGCTTCGCAGACGCGCGGCGCTGCGTTGCAGTGGACATAGGGTCAGGAATCATCTACTGTCAGAGAAAGGAGGAGAGCAAGACATGTCGGTTCCAGATCCAACAGGTCCAGATCCAACCCCGTGGTGAAAGAAACGCCTGCGGGTGAACCGCAGCAGAGAGGATGAAACGATTGAGAATAGATGACAAAACACAGAGCATCGCCAACTGCATGATGTGGAGAAAGGAGTTCGATGAGTTGGCAAGCGAATCAATGGAGGAGAACAAAAGATGTCGGTCCCAGATCCAACAGGTCCAGATCCAACCCCGTGGTAAGACAAACACTTGCGAACAAACCGCAACTAATGGAGGATATTCTGAATGATAGGAATAGAGAAAATGGACATTATGTCTGCACAATACCTTGCGACGCCCGAAGAAGGTCGTGAAGTTGATGTCTTCAACGACCCAGAAATAGTAAGGCTTACCGCATTGAACTTGGAACTAGCAGTCAAGAATCTAATGGAGTCTCGTAGCCCACCCGAGTGCCTAGTCCTCACAGCTGACATATGCACCTATAGACTGACAGCTACGTCAACAGATGATGGCAAAGTCAGGGTGCTTGTGTTCGACTCGTGAGAAGACCTGAAGAAGAGTGTGCGAGGAAGCTCACGGAGAGACTGATCTCTCCTGGACGCCTCATCACGCTCAGGGCAGGAGGAGGCTTTATAGCTCGGCAACATACTTGACGTCGCTCTGCGGACCCACGCCGGTCGCATCGAATAGGTCCAAAAATGATTGCGGCCGTGACGGCTTTCGGAGAGTGTTTTCACTAGCGGGAATAAGAAGGCAGGCGACGTGGAAGAACATGCCCAAGAACCGACACCGAGTCAGGATGATAACCTGGTGACGAAGGTGTCTGGTACACGCCCAATCGACTCGGACGAGGAAAGGCTAGACGCTCAAGCCCCAGACAAGGGTGTGCGTTCCCGCGTGGGCATGAGAAACTCACTCAAGTTAGTGTTTTCATGGCACAACTATCGAGTCTACTTGTTAACAGCTTGGGTGTTCAGTGCGTTCACAAGCATCTGGTCATTCTTCAACTTGTATCTACTTGCGATAGGTTGGCAATTCCTTACGATAGGAGCCGCGTCAACATTTGTGGGCGCATTGGCTGCAGTATCCCGACTGGTTGGCGGATACGTCGGCGACTCGTTTGATCGTAAAAAGCTGTCCGTCATCGCCATGATGATGGCGGCTGTCTATCACATCATAATCGGACTCTTCACAGACTTCACGCTGATACTAATTGGTCTGACAATCCTAGCAACGATGGATGTCGCAAAGGGGGGATCCTCGGCATACATAATGGAGAACATTCCGAAGGATGACAGTGGGCTGGCCCTCTCACTCTTTACAGCGGGGAGATCGTTGGGGATTGTTGTCTTGGTCGTATTCGGAGCCCTTGTACCAGTCGTGGGGTTCGGAGACGGACTGAGACTGATGTATCTCGTGGCGGGCGTGTCACTGCTCTTGTGCACTCTCGTCAGACAACGCTATCTCAGTTCCAGCAAGAAAAGACAGAGGCCGTCGGATGTTTCCCTCTGGCAGGACTTCTTACGGGAGAACCGGCACGCCGCCAGACTGCTTCTCTCAGTTATGCCTGGCGTGTTGCTCGTTGTGATAGTCGACGCCCTCAGTGATGCCATCTTCCAGTTTGGCGCTTTGCTCTATGCCAAAGAGTATCTGGGCATTTCGATATCAGGCATCACCGTCATTGTGCTGGTACCCCTTATCGTATCGGTCCCTCTTCTGGTCAAGGTTGGTCGTGTGTCGGATCGAAGAGGGGTGAGAAGAGCAGCGTTGGGAGTGTATTCTGTCATGCCCGTTTGCGCGGCGCTGCTCATGCTTGCTCCTGTCTTTCCTTACTGGATGCCAGCACCCATCATCGAAATGGCCGAAACGGCCGTGACAGGACTTGCAGTGGTCTTCTCGACGCCTTTCCTCGCAATCGTCATGAAGAATGTGAATGACGCACTGTGGGGACTTGTTCTTATCACGTTGATACAGAAGAGACTCCCCATTCAGGACACTGCAAAAATCCTCGCAGTCTTTTGGTTCGTCGTATACCTGTTCGCATCCATCGGACCATTCTTGGGAGGTCTGGTGTTTACCTACGCTCAGCCATCGCAGTTGTTTGCGATAGTCTTGGTGCTGAATCTCATAATACTCGGCATGATCACGAGGATTGGCTTAGTTGCAGCCAACACAGAGGAAAGCCCGGCCGCTCGCTAAGGACAGAACAGCGCCTCCCCACACTCTTTCGAAGAGTGACTTGACTCAGCCGTCGCACTTATCGGGACCGAGAACCTCACAGATAGGAGAGATTGATGGGATGATAGATGAACAGGAAAGGATGCTGGAGGTAATCCAACTACTTGAGAAGGCTTATCCCGATGCTCCACCTACGTACCTAGATTCCACAAACCCGTTTGAGATGATGATCGCAACTATCCTCTCTGCACACACCACTGACAGATGTGTCAACCAGGTCACACGTGATCTCTTTGCGAGATATCCAAATCCCGAAACCATGATGAAAGCACCCATCAAGAAGATAGCAGAAATCATCCGTCCGTGTGGCACCTACAACAGGAAATCAGTCTTTGTCAAGAACACATCAAGAGGTCTTGTAGAGCGGTTCGGAGGACAGGTCCCAAAGACCATGAAGGAATTGACCTCTCTTCCCGGCATTTCGAGAAAGACAGCCAATGTCATCCTGTCGGTGGCATTTGCAATCAACGACGGCGTTGTTGTTGACACCCATATCGGTCGAGTGACTCAGCGATTGACCTTCAGCAGACAGAAAACACCAGAGAAGATAGAGCAGGAGCTAATGCTGCTCATACCCCGTGAGCAGTGGCACGAGTACGCGCGCTTGGTCGGCGCTCATGGAAGACGCACATGCAGGGCCAAGAAGCCCACGTGTAGTACGTGTGCAGTCAGAAACCTATGTCCCTCGGCAGATATGTACGAGTGAGAGAGGATTGTTAGATGGAGTCGGAGTAGCACAGAACAGCTGCAGGCTCAGATATCCCCACCAGTCAGAATTAGTCGTGTCCTGCTTTCATTACAATATGCTTATTATCGGCATGACCGGGCTCGGTTTGCAGTCTACACATTCGAAGGTGTTCGAGTGAAACCACACGTAATCAGGGATGAGGACTTTGGCCAGTACGGAGGAATGAGAGTACTTGTCACAGGAGGAGCCGGATTCATTGGATCTCATCTCGTAGAGCACCTTGTCGGTTTCGGTGCAAAAGTCCTAGTGATAGATGACATGAGCCGGGGAAGTCTGGAGAATCTCAGCGCTGTCAAAGATCGCGTTGCGCTTCGCGTTGGGAGTGTGACAGACAGCGAGCTTGTCGACCGTGCAGTCAAAGAACACGAACCTGAGGTAGTGTTCCACTTGGCAGCCAAGAATCTCGTGATGTCAATCAGAGATCCAGGAGAGGACGCGTCTGTGACCATCATAGGATTGTTGAATCTGCTTGAGGCAATCCGGAAGGTTGACAGAACGAGCCTTTTTGTCCACTCATCTACGGGCTCCGTATACGGCGAACCCATCAAGTCCCCTCAGACCGAGTCTCACCCTCGTGCTCCCTCGTCGCCATATGGAGTTTCCAAAATGGCTGCGGAGGAATACCTAAGGGTCTGGAACAAGCTCTACTCGACACAGTATGTTGCACTGAGATACTACAACGTCTATGGGCCTCGACAGTCAGCCCAAGAGGAAACTGGAGGTGGAGTGATTCCCGTATTTGCCACTCGTTTGCTCTCAGGCCAACCCTTGATAGTGGACGGATCTGGCAAGCAGCAGAGATCTTTCACCTATGTTTCGGATGTTGCAAGATCAAACCTGTTATCTTTCCTCAGGAAGGAGTGCTGGTGTGACTTCTACAACATTGCCACAAATGAACGCATAGACATCCTTTCTCTGGCGAAATTAATGATGGACGTGTCTGGTGTCAAGACGCCCATACAGTTCGGTCCTGAACGAC
>CAZVZC010000008.1:0-56705 GCA_964631415.1 uncultured archaeon
TTGAACAAGCGGGCCAGTAGTTCAGTGGTAGAATGTCTGATTCGCATTCAGAAGGTCGCGAGTTCGATTCTCGCCTGGTCCACCATGCGTGTCGTGCGATTCTCTCATTCTCGTGTGAATCCAGCAAGAGCAAGAAAGCCGTGAATGTTGACATTAGATGACCACGACCAAACCTTATTCAAACGGGAAATCATCATGGTCACTCGGATGATATCATTGAGCGATGACTCCCGCGAGTACTTGGTGAAAGTAGTCTGGACTGGTGGCAAATCGGGTGATGTGTTGGTCAGTGACAAGCCAACAATAAGGACTGGAAGCCCTCCGGAGTTCGGCGGGACCAAAGAGTTTCATTCCCCGGAAGACCTGTTCGTGGCTTCAGCTTCTGTCTGTTTCATGAACTCCTTCATTGTCTTCACAGAGAAAATGCATATCAGATTCGAGTCCTTCGAGGTGGAAGCAAAGGGATTGCTGGAGAAAGTGGGGCAGAGCTACGAAATCACCCATCTGCACTTGAAGACCAAGGTCGTCATAGAGTCAGAGGACCTGAGAAGCAAGATGACTAGGGCATTGGAACTCGGTGCGAAGTACTGCTATGTTGCAAACAGCATGAAATGCCCTAAAGAGTACGAGAGTGAGATAGTCGTCGGATAGCAAGAAAGAAACCAGACCCAAACGCTTTTTCGTAGAGTTTCCACTGTACTCTCAGGTGAGCACCCTGAGCCAAGAGTCGCATGAATACCGCGTACAAGTAGACTGGACGCATGATCGTGTTGGCGACCTTCTCATTGATGGAAAGCCCACAATGAAAGTGTCGGCGCCGCCAGAGTTCGAGGGGCCAGAGGGCATAATATCACCAGAAGACCTCTTCGTCGCAGCGGCCACATCTTGCTTCATGACCACTTTCGTCACCTTCTCGAAGAAGCTGCGCTTCGACTTCAAGTCCTTTGCCTGTCAGGGGATAGGCACACTCCAGAAGCTTGAGAGAGGTTTCGAGTTCACGAAGCTCCTGTTGAAGACTAAGGTGGTCGTAGACTCTAAGGAAACGAAACCAAAGGCGGAGAAGGCACTGGAACTGGCAGGCAAGTACTGCTTGGTTTCTAACAGTATGAAATGCTCCACTGAGCATGAGAACACTGTCGTCGTAGGTTGAACAGATACGATACCAGCGCCGCTCAGGAGCCAGATGTTGTGGGCTGAGGAGGCCTCACATAGATGACCTCACTAGACTCTGGAAGGCTCACTTCAACAAACCCACTGCCCTTTGGCTTCGTGAACCTCAACTTCTCGATCCCATGCATCGCCTGAAGGTCCCTCGCCCATGGCTTCAGCTTCCCGGATATACAGGCCTCAGGTATGCCTTGCCTGAGTGACAGGTTGTTGTCACGCTTGAACTTCCAAAAACCTGCATTGGTCTGGAGCAGAAGACTCGTGTATTTCGTCAGTGGAGACTGCCACTCGTTGTTTGGCACCGGGAACCCCTCGCGATGAATACCTTCGTGGTTGTACAGGTCTCTGTAGATTCTGTCAGTGATGAACGGAATGACGGGAGCCAGAGCCTTCAACACTATCTTCAATGCCTCGTGTAGGGCAAACCATGCCGAGCGTTGCTCCTCTGGCGTGAACTGATTCTCGCTGTTGAAGCAGCGGCCCTTCAACATCTCCAGCACATGGTCAGCAAGGAAGCTCCATGCGAACGTCTTCACGTCGGTAGCAGGCTTGTGGAAGTCGAGCGCCTCACAATCTGGCGCTATTCCCTCGACCATCTTGTTGGCCTCTGCAAGTACCCACTGATCTACGGGGTTAAGGTCTTCAAACGGAATCGCACTTGGGATAGGGAACATGGACACAAAGCGGCCTATGTTCCACAGTTTCGTCATGAACTTGGATACACCCGAAAGCCGGTCCTCCGAGAAGCGTACGTCACTGCCCAGTCCGGCCTCCAGCACACCGAAAAGCCTCATGGCGTCTGCGCCGTACTTGTTGATGAAAGGCCTTGGCGGCGGAGAGTTGCCCTTCGACTTGCTCATCTTCTCACCCTTCTCGTCCACCACGTGCCCAGATACCCAGATTTCGTTGAAGGCGGGCTTCTTCAGTAGTTGGTAGGTCCTGAGGAGCGAGTAGAACAGCCATGTGCGAACAATGTCTTTACCCTGCGGCCTGATGACGTTGCCAAACGCCTTCTTGAACAGCATCTGATCTCGCATGTATCCGGTTATTTGGAGGCACGAGATTGATGAGTCCATCCATGTATCGAATGTCCTGTCCTCTCCTTTGAATCCCTTCTGGCCGCCGCACTTTGGGCACTTGCTGAATGGGGGGTCCTCCCGCCAAGGCTGGTAGTACTTGAGTTCCCCGGACTCAGGCACAACTGGCTGTCCACAGGCATTACAGTACCAGATTGGCATCTCTGTTCCATAATACCTTCGCCTGCTTACTGGCCAGTCCACAGTGACCCTGTTGATCCAGTCAATCAGTATTTGTCTGTGAGATTCAGGGTAGAACTTGGTTTCCCTAGCTATCTTCATCATGGCGTCTGTGAACTCGGCTTGGCGCAGATAGTACTCGTCCATGGCGATGAACTCTATTGGGGTCTTGCTCCGCCAGCAGATAGGCACCCTCTGGGTGATTGCCTCTTGCCTGTACAAGATCCCTTCCGCCTTCAGGTCTTCGATAATCTGCCTTCTTGCATCCTCAGTGGTGAAACCGGCATACTTCCCTGCGGCCGAAGTCATCTTGCCATCGGGGGAAACTGCAGCAATCGTCTTCAATGCGTAATCACGGAAGGCCATCACATCAGCCATGTCGCCGTAGCTGCACACCATTAGCGCACCTGTGCCAAACTCGATCTGGGCTGTCGCGCTTTCAATGATCGGCACCTCCAAGTTGAAGATGGGCACTCTGGCCTTCTTGCCGCCGTAGCCATGATAGCGTTCATCTCCCGGATGTACAAAGACTGCACCACAGGCGCACAAGAGCTCCGGACGTGTTGTGGCAATCTTGAGGGGGTCCATTCCCTCCACTTGAAAGCAGAGATAGTTCAGAGTCGCTGGCCGCTCATCATATTCCACTTCAGCGTCTGCGATTGTCGTGCCACACTCAAAGCACCAGTTGTTTGGTCTGTAGTCGCTGTAGACCAGACCTTGGTTCCAGAGGTCAATAAAGGTCGCTTGGGTCAAGGCCCTGTACTCAGGGCTGTCAGTCCTGTAGCTGCCTTGGTCCTCATATGTGTTGAAGCCAATGCCCATTCTCTTGAAGCTCTCAACCACCTCGTCCTCGTACAGATTGAGCTGTTCCCTGCATTTCTGAACGAACTCCGCACGCGGTGTTGTGTGCATGTTCATCCCGAACTCTCTCTCGACGCGAAGCTCGACCGGGAGACCGTTGCGGTCGATGCCCAAGGGGAAGTTCACCTCAAGACCCTGCATGCGCCTGTATCTTGCGATTATGTCAATCTGCGTGTAGTGCAACAGCTGGCCGATGTGCACGTGGCCGGAAAGATAAGGTGGAGGAGTGTCTACGGAGTAGATTTTCTTCCTGTTCTTTGAATCAAAGGTATACACGTTGTCCCTGAGCCAAGTTTCTAGCAGAGCGGCCTCATCATTGGGGGTCCATCGATTGGACGTGATCCTCGGCACAAACTTCGACAAGACAGTCGGACTCCTTGATAACGAAACGGCCGGACATGGCCCATTCTCGAGCCGAACAATGCCCTCCTGCTAAAAGGATTGTGGGCAATGGCGCTTGTCCATGGCCTCTGCAACGCGTATCTTGCTCTCTGTCCCAGCCAAGTACAGTGATTAGGCCTGCAACAACATAGACATGTCTGGTCAGTCCTGCTCGTCGCAGTATGGAGTTGAGAGGAGAGAAAACCCACGCATGTCAGTCATGGGCGCTGAGGCGGCCTAGCGAAATATCGACCAGCTCTTTCCATTCAAGAAAGCTTCTTTAGGAGCCCGCAGGATGTCTGTTTGTTTGGACAGCGCAGTGGAGAGCAGAATATGCGCGCGGTTCTCAAGATTGGAGGCTCGCTTCTCTTTGATGACACTGGCAAGGTGCTCACCGATAGGATTGCGAAGTATGCCGTGTCAGTAAGGGCTCTGCTTAAGGAGGGACACCAGCTGGTGATAGTTGTGGGAGGAGGAAGACCAGCACGAACGTTCATAGGTGCTGCCCGAGATCTTGGCGCAACTGAAACGCAGTGCGACTGGTTCGGGATTAAACTCGCTCGTCACAACGCTGAACTGCTCTGCGTGGCTCTTGGGGACGCGGCGTATCCAAGAGTTGTGGAAGGCTTAGATGAACTTGAGACAGCCATGTGTTCCGGAAGGGTTGTCCTGATGGGGGGACTGACGCCCGGGCAGTCGACGAACGCAGTGGCTGCCCTTGCGGCGGAAGTATTACGAGGCGCCAAGCTTCTGAATGCCACTGATGTCGATGGAGTCTATGACAAAGACCCTGACAAGCCTGGCGCCAAGAAGCTGGACACGGTGGACATCAACCAGTTCAAGACCATTCTTGCGGCAACTGGCGCGCGTGCAGGGGAGTACAAGCTATTTGACCCGGTCGCAGTAAGGATTGTGGAACGGTCTAGAATCGAAACTGTGGTCTTTGACGGCAGGGACCCAGAGAATCTTCTTCGTCTCTTCAAGGGAAAGAAGATCGGGACCACAATCGTGCACGGTCAAAAGGAAGAGTCCTAAGGAGGCCTTGCGAGTTGCAGAAGCTACTTGAGAAGATCTTTGCCTCACGAGCTCAGACAAGAGTTGTCCAGCATTTCCTTGACAGGCCAAAGGAGTTCTTCAACCTGAGCAGGATTGCCAAGGAAACTGGACTCGCGCATTCGACAATCCATAGAGTGATGCAGCCCCTTGTCGACATAGGTTTTGTCAAGGAGATAAGGGTCGGTCAGCAGATACGACTCTTCATCTTGGAAACAGAAGATGCAAGGAGTAAGGTCATCGCTGACTTCTACCACCAGATCAGGCCGTTCCTAGAGGAAATGCGCAAGGTGACTTCTTAGGCCGCGGAAAGTTTTCAAAGGACCCGCTTAGGAATCAGCCCTTGAGATATGATATGAGAAGACGATTAAACTCGTCACGCCTCTCCACGGTGGGTGAATGACCACATCCCTTGAGAACGTGAAGACTTGAACCTTTTATGCCCTTGTTGATGAGCCTTCCCATCTCGATATTGATTATGCCGTCACGGTCCCCATGGATTACGAGAGTCGGAGCTGATATCTCCTGAAGACGATCCACTAGGTCTGTCACTGCAAGACCAAGACCTGCAGCAACAACTCCTTCTATCTTGATATCGGCAGCTCGCTCTTTCAAATGGTTAACAATGTCGGGGTTGTTCTTGACCCATTGAGTAGTGAAGCCGCTTCGTACAGTCGCCCAGAAGTATGCCTCGTTTCCTCCTTCGAGCTGTGCCTCACGCCAGCCTAACACAACATCGGCGATTTCTTCTGTGACTTTGGCCGTGGTGTCAACCAGAACGAGCTTCTCAACGCGATGAGGGAAGTCTAGTGCAAACTGCTGTGCCACAATGCCGCCCAATGAATGTCCGACTACACGTACCCTGTCAACGTGGAGGTGTGTGAGGAGATGGTCTAGGTCCTCTGCAAACTGGTGTGCTGGGATGAAGTCTGTGAAGCCACCCTCTGATTGACCGTGTCCACGCAGGTCAGGCAGTACCAGACGGAAATGCTGCTTCATGTCATCCTGTTGATATTCCCACCCCCGATGGTCCGATCCCAGACCATGTATCAAGAGCACGGGCGGACCCCTCCCGATAGTTTCGTAGAACATCGAGAAGTCTTGAGTCTTCATGTACGGCATATGACTAGCTCCAGTCATTCAGTCAAATGGCTGCGGTATGTGATTACTTACTCATAAACTACACCGAAAGCTGATTTCTCTATGATGAGCTAGGAAAAAGGGAAAACGGCTATAAACGAACCAGCAGGAGATGCAGACCGAAGTGCCGAGGTTGCCAAGTCAGGTCAAAGGCGGTGGACTCAAGATCGGCGCCTGACTCCGCTGAGAAATCCACTCTCGTAGGAGTCCGTGGGTTCGAATCCCTCCCTCGGCACCATTCTCTATGCGCAGATTCCGCGCAGTGGCCAGCCCTCGGCGTGCATTACCTCAGAATCACACGGATGCACGGAAGGTCACGAAGTCAGAAGAAATAGTACGGAAATCGGAATTGTGCATATTCAACATAAGAAGAGGGGAGGTGTTACGTTGCCTCCCACGCGAAAACCTCAGTCACAGTCAACACATGAGCCTTGGTTGGATTGGAACTCCGCACATGCAGGCTGGTAGGACGAACTCTAGATCGCTTGGCAGAATCAACGTTCATTCAGTTTCACCTTGCGAACCTAGCGAAGTATGCGAAAGCGATTGCCTCGGTGGAGATTGGGACTCTGCGGACTGGTGCCCCTGCGGTATGGACGTAAGTCTTCATCTGAGCCATTGAGTTCACCTCACAACAGTAGCGTAGGCGTAGGCGATTGCATCAGTGCTCTGAGCCTTTGCCATGATGTTCTTCTTCCCAACAGATGTGTTTCGAGTGTTTACTTCGTGCGCCATTTTAGTTCACGAGTTATGCTGCTCAGACTGAGTATATATAGCGAAGCCACTTTCAGGGGTCACTGCACAGAGTCACATGATGTGACTGTCTTCTTCCCCGATTTGGCCTAGGAAGCCACCCGAGCACCTCCCCTCCGTTTCGATGCTGTCGGGAGAGCCTACTTCCTGATTTCCTTGAGCAACGCTTTCAACGGGTATGTGTTGACCACGTCTTTGGGCTCTATCCATCCTCGCCGTGCTTGGAACACCCCAAATGGCATATTGGAGAGTTCGCTCACCCGATGGGCGTCCGTATTTATGGCAATCTTAAGACCAAACCTCTTTGCAGCTCTCAGGTTTCCGTCATTGAGATCGAGCCGTTGGGGATGGCTGTTCAGCTCCATGATGACCTTGTTTGCACGCGCCACCTCAAACACTCGTTCCAGGTCAATCTCATACTCAGACCTCTTGAGCAGCAGCCGGCTTGTTGGGTGACCTAAGATGTGTGCATGCCTGTTCTGAAGGGCTGTGCAGACTCGATTGGTGATCACCTCTTTTGTGTCCTTCATCCTAGAGTGGACAGATACTGTGACCACATCCATTTGCTCCAACACTTGGTCGCTGATGTCGAGATCTCCATTGGCCAGTATGTCCACCTCCGCGCCCTTCAGCACCTTCATCTTCCATCTGCCTGATGAGTTGATACGGTCGATCTCTTCGAAGGCCTTCAGCATCTGCTTCTCATCCATGCCGCCTGCTATCGTCAGACTCTTGGTGTGATCTGACACACAGAAGTAATCATAGCCTCTCTTGGAAGCGGCGTCAATCATCTCTTCAATCGTGTTTGCGCCGTCGGATTTGTCAGTGTGGCTGTGAAGGTCGCCCTTTATGTTTCGTAAGGAAACAAGCTGCGGGAGCTCGTGACGCTGCGCGGCCTCGATCTCGCCCTTGTCCTCCCGGAGTTCCGGAGGTATGAGGTCTAAGCCGAGCACCTTGTAGAGCCCCTCTTCGTCCTTCCCCGCCACCCGGTCCTCACCTCTGAATAGGCCGTATTCACTGAGTCTGAGGCCCATCTTCTGGGCGATTGTTCTCACGTGTACATTGTGATCAATGCTACCGGTGAAGTACTGAAGACCAGCCCCGAAGCTGTCAGTCGGAAGCACCCGCACGTCGACCTGAAGACCGCTCTTTAGTCTGACCGAGGATTTGGTCGGTCCATGAGCAATGACATCTGCCACATCCGCGAGATGTACGAATGCTTCCATCACCATAGTACCATCATCGGCGTCCACTAGCACATCAATGTCGCCGATGGTTTCCTTCCTTCGTCGAAATGAGCCAGCTATGACGACTTGTCGTACCCCTTCGACCTCTTTCAGTGACTTCTCAATGCTCTCCGCGATAGGAAAAGCATCAGCCAGAAGTGTCCGACCAAGACCCGCACGAACAAGTTGGATACCCTCGACTATCTGGTCCACAGTCTTCTTTCCTATGCCTTTCAGTTCCGTTAGCCGCTCCTCCTTGACCGCCTTCTCCAGAGACTCAAGGTCTGTTATACCGAGGTTCTCATAGAGCAGCTTCATCGTCATGGGGCCGACACCAGGTATCGCATCGAGTTCCTTGACTTTGACAGGTATCTCTCTTCTTAGGTCTTCAAGCGCAGGTATTGAGCCCGTCTTGAGGAGAGAATCAATCTTCTCGGCCAACGACTTGCCAACACCGGGAATCTGCATCAACTCGCCTCGAGAACTTATGGCCTCGATGTCTTCTCCAAGCGATGCTACGGACCGGGCCGCCCGATCGTATGCCCTAGCCTTCTGCTTAGATTCCGGCTTACCTTGTATCTCCAACAAGACTGCGAACTCACTCAGTGCTTGTGCGACCTCGTTGTTCCTCACGACTATTCCTCCCATTCCTTTGTCCATGGGACTATTGACCTGATGGCATCTACTACTGCATGAATGTTGTCCTCCGGGGTGTCCATTGGGATGTTGCAGCCAGGAGCCACAATCAGGCGTTCGAGCCCAGCCTCGTGTACAGCCGTTAAGACCTGCTCTTTCGCTTCATCACGTGAGCCTGTCTTCAACGGGCCATCATGGTCAATTCCCCCAAGGACTGCCCTTCTTGACATTGTCTTTCCCTCTCTGAGTGTAGGGCCAACACGCTGGTCCTCCCAGCTCAGTCCGTCCAATCCGGGTGTGCGAGCAACTCTCTCGAGGGGGACAGTTTCAGCTCCCGCTCTTGCGTGGAGATGCATTATGATGAACTTGGCCCGGCGCTGGAGCCGCGCTATCAGCTTCAAGTTATACGGAAGAACGAACTCTTTGTATTGATCTTCCGTGATTTCCGAGTCAGTCGAGCGCTCCGACACGATAAACAGGCCATCGGCGCCAGCATCGAGAGCGGCTCTTCCGAAGTCAATCATGACTCCTGTGACCATCTCTAGGGCGCTCTTCATGATGTCTGGGCTCTCCACAATGTACTCCGCGAACTTCTCTTCACAGAGCCTGTCCGCGACAGCCGAAGAATCCAAGACAGGGGCCATTGTCGGTACCTGTGCTTGGGCATACCTGTGTATGAGCTGCACGGCGCGAATCTGCTTGCCAAACTCACCCGCATTGACGTCTAAGGGCTCTAGCACTTCCCAGTCAGCGGAAGAACGCACGGCGTAGCTCTCACACTTGGTCGAACCTGTGACTGCACCATCATACACAGGTACGCAACCCCAGTCCACAACAGGATAGCAGTCATGAAAGCTGATCTTCATGAGATCGTGGTCGAACTGCCTGTGCAATGCTATCTCAGACTCGGCTAGCCCTTCTGGAGTGCGGTTTCTCTCCTGGTGATTCTTCCATATGGTGATTGGCACACTGTCGCCGACATTCCCCAAGAGAGTCTGCCTAATCAACTCAAATCGTGACATCTATAGCATTGAAGCAGTCCCATCGATAATGAGGCTTTCGAATCGTAGCAGCCTACTTGTGACTAGCGCAAAAAGACTCGATTGACGCTGGCATCCCAAAGGCTGGCAGCCGTCGGGAGCAGATTGGTGGCCACGTCCACCAAAGATAAGAGAAGCCGGAGTTCCCGAAGACCCGCCCCCCGCGAACCTGGAGGATGCCAGTTGTCCGATCTGACTGCATTGTATAATCCCAAGGCGCTCCTCGAACTGCGAGGAGTTGATCAGCTTGATAGAATGAGAGCTGAACCGAACCCCTTTTGGAATAGAGCAAGGCTCGAGATTGCATGGGCCCTTCCAGTCATGTGTGGTTTGGTGGAGAGAGAGTCCATCTCACTGCAGCCCATGAGATTGGCAACAGGAGATGAGCTTAGACTATATCACGACTCGTCTTACGTTGAAACATTAGAGTTGTTTGGAAACATGGGCTACGCTTTCTCATCGCGTTTCGGACTTGACACCGATGACTGTCCGGTTTTCCCGGATGTTGACAAGTACGCAAGCTACCCCGTCGGTGCAACGGTTGATGCAGTGATGAGCGTGGCTAGCGGCAAGTTCCGTAATGCAATGTCGTTCTTTGGTGGGTTCCATCACGCGATGGCAAGCATCGCTGCGGGTTTCTGCTACTACAATGATTGCGTGATCGCTCTGAAGAAGTATAGGCAGACGTATCCTAGCAAGAAGGTCCTGTACTTGGATACTGATGCCCATCATAGTGACGGTACGCAACAAGCCTTCTACTCAGACCGAAATGTATTGAAAATATCAACACATGAGTATAGCATGGGCTTCTTCCCGGGGACGGGATCAGTGCAGGAGATTGGTGAGGGTGAAGGAAGGGGCTACTCAGTGAACATACCCCTGCCCCCTCTGACCGATGATGTGCAGTTCTGGAAGGCCTTCGAAGAGGTGATTGTACCGATTTGGGAGGCCTATAAGCCCGACTTCGTCTTCTGGGAGGTCGGCGGAGATGCGCATATGAAGGACCCCCTCACAGACCTAATGCTCACACTCGAAACATACCAGCGGCTGTCAATGGCAGTACAGCAGCTCGTCCATGCAGGCGGCAGCAGGCTAGTGGTCGTCGGAGGTGGCGGGTATGACCCGGTGGCAACAGCGAAGATCTGGACCCTAGTACTGGCGGATTTAGCAGGTGTTCCACTCCCGCCTGCCCTTCCGACCGAGTGGATCAAGCTATGCCGGAGGTATAATCATGAAGTGGAACGCCAAGGGTGGACTGACTCACCTGTACGCACAGACCCCGAACACCGTCCGAATGTGCAAAGGGCAGTGGATGAAACCATCTCCTCAGTAAAGAAACTGGTTTTTCCCTTCTTTGGACTGAAATGATCCAATGGCCTACAATGTGTTTGGTTTGGGAATTCGTCGGCAGATTAGCCACCATGGCGGTTTCTCTTGACCCCTAAGAAGCATCTATGCCTTGTGTCATCTATGTACATCTCTAGGACGTCGAACGAACTGAAGACCGTACGTATCTCTTCCTCAGTGAAGTAGTGGTGTAGCAGGCCACTTTCAGGGCCTGCATGAGGAAGGTATGTATCCTTCTCAATCAGCTCCAGCGCCCAGTCCTCTCTAGAGCGATACTCGGTCATTGTCGATACAGTTATGAAAAGCAGACCTTCGGGCTTTAGAACTCTGTCAATCTCTCGGACCGTCTTCAGGGTGTCCTTCATCAGATTGTGGTGAATCACTTGTGTGGAAATGATAGCATCGAAGAATGTATCGGCATACGGGAAACGATTCTCCATCCTGTGCAGTCTTAGGTCTGCTTCAAGACCTTCCTCGTGCAACCATTGATGAGCTATAGACAACGCCCGAGGTGATGCATCGAAGCCGTACACCTCGAATCCGCGCTTCGATAAGAATACGAGATGTCGTCCGGTCCCACAACCCAAGTCCAAGACTCTGCGAACGCCTTTGTCACAGAACAGATCGGCAATCCTAGCCATGTCCTTATGGGGTTCTGTGAAGAACTTGCCCCTTTCACCGAATATCTGTTCCCAATCTGGCATCGGGGTACAAGATATCTGTGAGCGTGATATGGATTTCTATCCCTCAGATTCGTACTAGATAAATGGGGGATTGACAATAGTCAGGGTTCACTTAGGAGAAGCAGTCCATGTCAAGATTCCGCCCAAGGTATGTCATACTGATACTCAGTGTGGTTCTGATCCTAACCGGCACCGCCACAGCATCTGTGATCCAAGGAGGGCTTGGCACTGTCGCTGTGACTGAGGTCGACTTCCGGGCAGCTGATGGCTCCAACATACACAGTACCCTCCAGAGGCCTACCTACGCCACGAATTCGAATCCGCTTCCAGCCGTGGTTGTCATTCATGGTGTGATCCAGAGCAAAGAATGGCTGATGGCCTTTGGTATCGAGTTGGCCCGACGAGGATTTGTCGTACTGACAATCGATGCGAACGGGCATGGCAACTCAGATCCGGGCACGGGTGCAGGGACTGCTGCACTAGAGTTTCTGACCACACTCGACTATGTCAATGCGTCCTCCATCGGTATCATCGGTCATAGCATGGGAGGAGGAATTGCTTGGACTGCCATTCAGAACTCACCAGTCACTGTGAGTGCGCTGGTCATAGTAGGCAGCCCTGTATCTACTACTGCTAACACAACGTATCCTAGAAACATGCTTGTTGCAGTAGGCGAGTTTGATTCACTCGTGCGTTACTCCACAAACCGGACTAGTCTGCAGAAGTCATTCGGTCACGCAGACATCGAAGCAGGAACCATCTATGGTGACTTCAGAAACGGGACTGCTCGCGAACTCTTCATTGCCCGTACAAACCATCTGTTCGAAACAGTGAACCCACAGATTGTGAGTGAGAGTGTGGAGTGGATGAAGGACAGTCTGAAGGGAGGAGCAGAGGACACACATTGGCTTCAGAAGACAGACCTTATCTATCCATATTGGCTGGCAGGGGGATTCCTAAGCCTCCTTGGCGCACTTCTGTCGGTCTTTCCGTTGCTGGCAATCATCATCGAGCTCCCCGTCTTCACTAGTCTGAAACATACGCCAACTGTCGAGAACCCGGCAAGTAGCAAGTCGTATGTCATTCGGGGACTTGTTTACGGTGCGATTGGTCTGGGGACGTTCTTCCCTCTCTTAGCAGTTGGCGCGTTAGCGGAGGGATTGATTCACCCGCTGCAGAGCTACGGTCTTGCGGTGAGCATGTGGATTCTGGGAAGTGCACTGATTGCCGCTCTAGTTCTTTGGCGGTTCCCTCGATCTGGCGTCAGCCTCAAATCCCTCATCAGCATAGACGACGGTTCTGAAGTACCATTCCGAAAGCTCGTGAAGACTCTTCTGTTGGCCCTGTCTGTGACCGTCTGGCTCTATGCATGGACCCTCTTGGTTGACCTAGGTTTCGCACTCGACATCCGGTGTTTTCTCCCCGGGTTTAACGACCTCATGCCAGCTCGTGCTCTAGTAGCACCGCTGTATTTTGTAGTGTTCTTCGTCTACTTCCTGATTGATGGGTTCTGGTTGATGGGAGTGTTAAGGACTGGGGCGAAGCAGACTTGGGGTCGTACACAGTTGAACTGGACTCTCAGAGCTATGTTCATCAAGTGCATCCCGTACTTTGCCATCGTGGCACTTGAGTACGGCATCGGCCTGATCACGGGCATGCCAATCATCAGCGGGTACGCAGGTTTCTCTCTCCTGTTCTTCTATGCCTTCACCCCGTATTTCGCAGTCAGCGCTGTCGTCACGGTGTGGGGCCACCACCTCACAGACCGTTACTACCTTGGTGCTGCAATCAACGCCATGCTATTCGCGTGGGTTCTAGCGGCAGCTCTTCCCATTCCAGCTTAGGGACAGTGTAGGAAAGTAGTCAGACTAGGAAATCTTCAAGCGGCCGGCCGGGTCTTCTGATCCGCAGCTGGCCCTTGCACTTCTGGATGTGTGAACAGCCACTCTAAGAGCCCGGTTCCCCTCTGACCCAACCCCTGGCACTCGTGGACTGCCATCTCTTCGTAGAGCTCAGTCGTACCGCCCGGAAACGGACGAGAGAATCTGACAAAAGCAGTAGGTGATATCATTGCTGAGCGCAAGGTGTAGCATGAGCCATCTGCTCCGTGAACGTGTGTAATGGCTTGGATGGGGATACGTGCTTCTCCACTCGCAAACTCAGTTTCAAGCTCAACCTCCGAGATTGGGATGTGCCCCTTGTCTGAAGATATGCCACCTGATGCATGCGCCTGACTTTTCACCATGTCACGTCTGAGCCCTATCGAGAATGTTTCGAACTGTGCATGAAGCGCAAACCAGCCCTCGATGTGCCAATCACGTGCACCCCAGCTCTTGTCGCGCTCGCCAAGGCCTTTCAGCTTGATCAGACCGCCCTCTCCAAGCTCGACCTTGCCAGTGACACGACCAGACTGCTCGAAGTGACCCGCCCAAGACGTACCACTTCCCGTGCCGAAGTTGTATGCCGGGTAGCGGGCCTTCCACTTCAGGTCCGCAGTGAGGCCGGCTCCAGCAAAACTGATCCTCCACTCACGAAGAGGTTTGATGAGCTCGAAGCTCAGGTGGCCATCAGAGAGAGACTCGGCGAGGCCCTTGGGGACTGCGCCAGAAGGCTCGACATAATAGACTTCACGTTTGTCATCGTGGAAGAGAACAAAGACGAACTCTCGCTTGGCGGCGTTAGGTAGAAGGCCGATGGTTGAGAAACCGGACACCTTCGACTCCGAGTCGACAAAGTTGAAGTAGTAGCTCTCGCGCCAGTCTGGACGCTCAGACGGCGAATGGGCAGATTCATCAGTTTCGCCAGGTCTACTCATGTGACATCACTTCCGTACGTTTGGCTGCACTACTCTGGGAGTAGGTAGAGCGTTGGGTCCTTTTCCTGCTCCTCCGGCTCACGAAACATCCTGAAGAATGCCGGGTCTGCGTCGACCTCCATAAACCTCGGGAGATACTCGTCTATCACAGAGGGTGAGAGGCCCCAGTCTATCTTCTTGGTTATGCCCACCTGATTCGTGAACCTTGCGAATCCACGCCAGTATGCGGTGGCTCCGGCAATGAGAAGCTTCTTCCGATCCCATTCTGCGAACTTCATGTAGAGCTCTGCTTGAGCAGCATCTGCCGCTTCCGCATATGCAGATAGCTCGTCAAGACCAATCGGGACCACCTTGCCGGTGCGTTTCCTGTAGACGCCCATCTTAGTCACGAGCTTGGAGTAGTCACCAGGCTCCACGGTCATTGTGCCCACATCGTTGAAAGTCACGCTTGCGCCCCTGAGTGTCATGGCGACACCCAAAGTGGAAGATGGAAGCTTGGCATCGGTCTTGGACCAAGGAAGCCAGAGATCACCGGTCCCATCGTACAGGTTCGTGTATTCTGAAACGACTAGAATCTCGCCGCCGTCCAGTGGATAGGGTCCATGGTCGATTATCTTCGCGCGCGCCTCACATTCTTCCATGAACGCGTATAGGTCAACAGACGCTATTGCGCGTCTGGCCTTTGCGGCCTTTTCCTCGGTGACGGGCTGGAGGTGATCCACCAGCCAACTGATGGTCTTCTTGTCAAAGGCCAAGTTCGTGCCACCTGACGCCGCTACCGTTGGCTTCCCTGTGTTGAAGTAGTTGGTCGCAAGCCTGTACCAATTATCAAGCATGAAGAGCCATTGTGTGCGTTTCTCTTTGGGCTCCTTGGATACGTCGCCCCCATACTTGTTGAAGATGGCACCCATCCTAGCTAGAGAGTAATAGAGCCAAAGGTAGGTTGTGGAAAGAGCTTGAACCTCTGAGAGCAGAGTCTTACTCTTCTTTGCCAGCTCCTCCGGTGTTGTCTTCTGCCAGACCTGCTTCATGACATCATACAGACAGGCGTACGTCTGATAGAAGCCAACGCATATGTAAGCATTCACGGGGAAGAGCTTAGACTCTAGAAGCCCCCTCTCCATCAGGATGTTTGTGAAGACCGAGGAGAGGTGATTTATCTGTTTGTTTGCGTCCCGAATCTGCAACAAAAACACAGCTCCACGCGACAGTCTTGAAAACGGATTGGAGTGGCTCCGGCCCTGTGGCAGATATTAAGTGTTTCAGACGCGTGACACATCTGTATCGGCATCTTTCGATAAACCATCGGTGATTTGGCATCCTAGCGATACACGGTAAGCTAAGATGCACGAGTCTTTTAAGACCTGACCCGGCCTAGCGCCGAGAAAGCGTCTGGTGGCCTGCTGAGTTGAGAAGAGTCGGAAGAGGGCTCATCACCCTGAGACTCAGTGCGGAAGGAGAACTGCGCGTCGTGACATCGATTCAGGACGTGATTAAGCTATGGAAGGAGGGACCAGACGGCAAGATTGTCCTCGTTGAGGACGCAGGCACAACGACGTTGGCGCCAGTGCTCCCGAAACTGGCAGGAGTCGTCTGCACATCAGGGGCTCTCGGCTCTCACTTAGCCATTGTCACCCGAGAGCTTCAGATTCCTGCGTTGATGGGCACCAAACTGGAAACAACTGAGAGCCTTGACCGCAAAAGAGTGACTATCCAACCAGATGAAGGGGCCGGTGGCGTGCTCCTGCTATCGGAGTGATATGTGCTGTGGTGCGCCGAAGAGAGAGGGGTTCCTCAGGAGGGAAGTCAGACTTGGAAACAGCACATCCAGATCACGGTCTGGCTGATTCTCCGCCTCCCCGCCGGTTTCATTCGGTCACGTTCTTGGAACACATAGGTCAAGATGAGTATGAGAAGCTCGGTGGCAAGGCAGTGAACCTTGGGCGGCTCCATCATGCTGGTATCGACGTCCCGAACGGGTTCACGATCTCCTGTGACTGCTTTACAGAGTTCTTGGAAAAAGTGCCTCGATCGCGAGAGGTGCTGCAACGTCTAGAGGCCTCGACCGACATCGAGGAGATTTTGGATGCCGCGACAGAGCTTGAGCGGCTTGGGGGACAGTGCAAGATGGCCAAGAGGATTAGAGAGGAGATCACTGCTGCCTTCTTGCAGCTCGACGAGAGAGGAGGCAGCCACGACACGAGGTATGCAGTCCGATCCTCAGCCAACATAGAAGATGGAAGGCAGGTTTCGTTCGCAGGACAGGCGGAGAGCTTCCTATGCGTGAATGGAGTTGAGAACATCATCGACGCTGTGAAGAAGACATGGCAGTCAGCCATTTCCTCACGCTCTGTCCTGTATCTTCACAGCAGGGGTATCAGAATCAATAGAGTAGCAATGGGTGTCATTGTACAGGAGATGATTACGGCAGAGGTTTCTGGTGTCATGTTTACGGCCAATACAGTGACGAGTGACCCCAGCCAGATGATTGTGGAATCCACTTGGGGGCTAGGAGAGCCCTTGGTTTCAGGAAAGATAGTACCTGACACCTATGTGCTCAGTAAGAATCCTATGGGAGTGATACAGCGAACACTTGGTTCAAAGGCTGTCACAGCTGTGCCTAGTAGAACTGGCGGAAGAGAACGCGTACTGCTCGAGGCAACCCCACAGAGCAAGCAGGAAGCTTTCGCACTGGGCAATCGGGAGATACTCAGGATTGCGCGCAAGGGCTTGGAGATTGAGCAGATTCTAGGCTGCCCTCAGGACATAGAGTGGTGTATTGATGGCCCTCGCCTTGTTGTGGTTCAAGCACGGCCGATAACTACTCTTCAACCCTGAACAAGGCAAGCGTAGGTTCGCGGTCAGATGCACAGCCATGCGACTGAACACTCGCCATTTGATTGATTCGTCGGTACCTAGCTCCATGGCAATGCCTAGGGCTGGCGCATTTGATACAGAGACCGCTCGGCTTTGACTGTGATTGCCTGTTCAGGGCACACCTCTGCGCATCTCATGCATCCAGTGCACATACAGGGCCAAACAGGCGTCACTAACCATCGCTCCGGGTTGTAGGGGTCTTTATGCTCCTCAAGCGTTGGGTGCATCAGAAACACTGCCGGGTCACAGACATTCATGCACTTCCTGCACTCTCTGGGGTCCATCTTTGCATTAGGACCACACTTCTTGTAGTCAATCTTGATCTTTGTCTTGTCCATCCAGTTCACCACCCCTAGAACTTGCCAGCCTGTCCGGGCACTGACTCCCGGGGCACGAGAGTGAGAGCATCATAGTTGCATGCGTGTCTGCATACACCACATCCAAAGCATTTGTCGTGGTTGACTATTACCTTCTTGATTGATGGAAGATATCGGAGAGCTCCGAACTGACACATCTTAACACAGTTCTTGCAGCCTTGGCACTTGTCGCGGTCAAGCGTGACGACGTATTCGCCTTTGTAGACGACCCTGAGGCCGAAGTCGTTCCTGAGGCGCAAGCCCCCACACTCCGGGCTCTCGCATGAACAGATTGCATTGATATAGGGCACTGGCTGGAACCAGACAGACGCCACGTATCCTCTCTTATTCTGCTCCTCCAGGGCTGCAATGGCCTCCTCCCTGTCCAGCTGCCACTTCTGATCGACCGGGATGTATCTTGTGAGCTTCGGTATTATCTGACTCAGACAGCCGAAGTTGATACACACGGCGTCCTTCACCCCTCTCTGCATCCACCTGCACACACAGTAGTTCTTTATGATAGGCTCAGCCGCTAAGTTGCCGATAATATGCTGAGCGTCCTCGAGGGGGATTACCTGTCCAAAGTGACCATCGGCTCTTACGGGGTTCCGTCCAGGTTTCTCACTGTGTATCTGCCGCTCGGCAGCCCATCGAAGAAAACGTCCCATAAGCGGCATCTGCATCTTGTACCCGAGACCAATGGAACTGAACCCCATGATCTTGCGAATGAACAGGGTTTCCATGTTCTTCCACTGTTCTTCGAGGTACGCCTGCATGTTGTACTCGTCAGCGAGCTCATAGGAGTAGTTCCTGGCGTTCATGTACCACTTGCCGCCTGCTCCGTGCTTCATACACCAATCACACAATGTGAATCACCCAGTCAGTTCGTCCGTGAAGAGGAAGTCGCGTCGATTATGTTATTTAAGGGTCACGAGAAGAACGACAACCAGTTCGACAAAAGACTGTTTTTGAGCAGAATCACGTAGGGCTAGGCGTTAACCTTTCAGTCCAACGTGATTTCCTCGTGCCTCTATTGGCGCTCGGATTTGTTGCCCCTTTTATTGCATGCCATGACACGCTATTGCAGCTCGGACCTAGATAGAGGACGGAATCTATGCAGCTCATCTTTGACACGGCAGTCATCGCTAACCTGGCAACGGCTGCGTTCTCAGCAGTGCTCTCCCTGTACCTACTCGCACTCTGGTTCAGACAGAAGAACCATCTCTATACAGATTTGCCCCTGATGTTCGGTATCACGTTCATGGCTCAGGCATTCAACACCCTGATTCGGACACTGCCACTCATTGGTGTGGTCGAGATGTCGTTGAACCTCTTTCGTCTACGAACACTCGTGATCATGGGAACAGCCTTCCCATTACTGGTTGTTGCTTTGCACATCTGGCTACCCAGAGCACGCAGGTATCATCCCAAAATAGCTGGGGTACTCGCGGTCTACTGGATTCTTGTTGCATTGTTCGGACCCTCAGAAGCGGTGATCATGCTGCTATGTATCCCGGTCGTCCTAGTACTTAGTGTAACAATGATTGTCACCTTCATGATCACTTGGAAGACGAACAGGCTGAAAGAGGTCAGGAGCGACCTGATGGTCCTCTCATTCGTGCTGGGCTTCGTGAGCCAGTTGGTGGCGAGCCAAGTGATTCTCAACAACGTGCTCATCACACTCGGGACTGTCTTCTCGACCCTTGGACTGACCAATCCATGGTTCAGACGAAGGCACATTCCTCTTGCCATGTCGCCCGAATCAGTTGAGCCTCCAGTGGTCTAGACCTAGGAAACGAATGGAGGAAGACTGTGATGAGTGCGGTCGAAACTGTTGTGAGCAGTGTTGTCACTGTAAAGAGCTCGAAGCATTTCTGGTCACGGGCTGGACTACTGCGACTAGCAGGGCTCATGTTAGCCATAGCCATCGCGTGGCGGGTAGTCGACATCTTTGTACTGAGATTGGGAGAAACTTGGGTGAACATATTGCCGTCCAAGATCTTCCCGTTCCTCATCATGGCAGCGCTCTTCTGGAAGTACCGACCTGGAGAGATTGGTACAGTCCTTGGGCTGAACAGACGACAGTTCAGACTGCAGCTAGTACTTGGGCTCTTGGTCGGCTGCTCGATGTATCTCCTGCTTGATGTCATCCCCACGGTGATTTACGGGACATTCTTTGATGCATCGTATCCTCTGAACCTAAACATCCTCTTCATTGACATTCTCTGGTACCAATTCCTGTTCTTCTTCACAAACGCGCTTCTAGAGGAGTCTCTATTTCGCGGTCTTATTCAGAATGGCCTAAGGTCGATTCTCACTCCCAATAGAGCGATACTCCTGTCAGCGATTGTGTTCGGCCTCTGGCACGTCGCTTGGCCAATCGTGAAAGGGCTATATGGAGAGTTCTCGCCGTCCGAAGCTGCGGCCATGCTCTTGTTCGCGGGAGTGGTGGGGCTGTTCTTTGGTACGTACTACGAGAAGTTCAGCTCAAGAGCGACACTCACAGGGCCAATCATTGCCCACACTCTGATTAACTTCCTCAATGAATGCATCAAAGTTGGTCCAGACCCCAGCGTGCAGGGCCCTGATATCACCTTCAAGAGCCCAGTGCTTCTTGCAATCACCTTCTTGTTCCTCGTAGTGACGCTGGGAGTGTTTACAAAGCTTGCATGGTCGCGCAGAACAGAAGATGTGGAGTCAATTTGGGCACAGCTCAGAGAGAGAGAGAGTGAGATTCTGTGTCAGTTCAGACTGCTGCTGCACATTGGGTCCCCGCAATGAATCTCGAACGTTGTTCAGCTTGGGCGTGCCCTCACATCAGTTTCCTGTGATTCCTGTTTCATCTGCTCAATCAGATGGTCGATTGGTGTGACAAGTAACGACACCAATCAGACTGGCACATAGCAAGGCGCTCTTGACAGGCGTAACTGTTCACTCCTTGAAGATCTCTGTTTCGGTGAAGGTAGGCCACCAAGACGGGTCTGTCTCTCCCATGAACAACGTCTTGCTGAACCTGATTAAGTACTCCAAGACTGCACCCATTGACACTCGGTCCGTGACATCAAGCGCCTTCGGGTGCCAGACAGAAACCGGCGCCCAACTGTCTGTCGTGATCTCGGCAGCTAGCCGCTGCTCCTGTTCTTTCTCAAGCTTAAGGGCTGAGAAGACATCGATAGTCAGGTACTTCTTGACCTGCGCATACAGGACCATTGGCAGCTTCTTCTTCCCTCCGGCACCATCTGGAATGAAGGAGCGAAAAGCGAACGCATCTCCCTTAAGCGGTTTCTCACCCGCAGCGGTCGTGTATGACCCTCTCAGTATCTTGCCTTGTCTGTATTCGCCAATCAAATCAGTGGGCCATTTCGCCTTGCGCCACTTTTTGAAATCCTTGCCAGAAATCCAAGACTCTTTCCACTTGTCGAAGAGCTGGGAGTCAAGAGGAATAGAGGACTCGAGCTTGACTTCCTCTCTTGCCTTTCCTTCTGGTTCAACCATCATCTTTGTCTTCATGCACTAGTCCTCGCCACGACTCACCGGCATTCTTCAGCTAGAAAAAAGAACTGATAAAACTTGTCACTGACCGCTGCATATCCAAGCGCCTATTTCCATGGGATAGCATGTCTTGTCACTACATGTGACGGATTCGATTGGCAGACAAAAGAAGTGAGAAGAGAGCCTTGCTAGGCCCTCTCCAGTATTGAGTCTATTGTACACGTTCCTTGACAAGGGTATCCACAACGGACGGGTCTGCAAGAGTCGTCGTATCACCGATGTCCTTGATTTCGCCTGAAGCGATCTTCTTCAGAATGCGCCTCATGATCTTTCCGGAACGAGTCTTCGGCAAGCTGTCTGCAAACTGGATCTTGTCAGGAGTGGCAATGGGGCCAATCTCTTTGCGGATATGCTGTCGGAGTTCTTCCTTCAGCTTGTCACTCTTCTGGATACCTGTCTTCAGTGTCACAAAGGCATAGATTGCCTCGCCCTTGACATCGTGTGGGAAGCCGACGACAGCAGACTCTGCGACTGCAGGATGGCTGACGAATGCTGACTCTATCTCAGCAGTCCCCAGTCTGTGACCGCTGACTTTCAAGACGTCGTCAACTCGACCCATGATGAAGTAGTAACCGTCCTCATTGAACCTAGCCCCGTCACCAGTGAAGTACACTGGCAGCCCAGTCTTCTGATCCTTGTATTGGGCCCAGTAGGTCGATATGAAGCGCTCGTGGTTCCCATATACGGTCCTCATAAGAGCGGGCCAAGGCTTCTTGATACAGAGGTACCCACCCTCGTTGGCTCCGACTGGCTTGCCTTCTTCCGACACGATCAACGGATCGATCCCGAAGTATGGCAGAGTGGCAGAACCCGGAATCGTCGGAGTGGCAGCAGGCAATGGAGTAATGCATATCCCGCCTGTTTCTGTTTGCCACCAGGTGTCAACTATCGGGCATTTCTCTCTGCCAATGTTGGTGTAGTACCACATCCACGCCTCAGGGTTGATTGGCTCTCCCACTGTTCCGAGCAGTCTGATGCTCGAGAGGTCGTGCTTCTTGATCGGTTCCTCACCAAACTTCATGAGGGCACGTAGAGCCGTAGGCGCAGTGTAGAACTCGTTGACCTTGTACTTCTCGCATATTTGCCAGAACCGGTCATTGTCCGGGTAAGTTGGAATCCCCTCGAACATCAGAGTGGTCGCACCTGCACAGAGTGGGCCATAGACGATGTAGCTGTGACCAGTGACCCAGCCGATGTCAGCAGTGCACCAGTAGATGTCACCCGGATGCCAGTCGAAGATATCCAAGAACGACTTGGCACAGTAGACCATGTAGCCGCCTGTTGTGTGGAGAACACCCTTTGGCTTGCCGGTGGAACCAGAGGTGTACAGGACGTACAGAGGGTCCTCCGCGTTCACCCACTCAGTTTCGCACTTGGGGGATGCCTTTGCCATCAGCTCGTGGTACCACTCGTCGCGCCCCTTGGTCCACTTGATTTCGACTCCAGTCCTCTTAACAACAAGGACCTTCTCTACTGTAGGCGTGTCTTTGAGAGAGATGTCTGCATTGTCCTTGAGAGGGAACACCTTTCCGCTCCTGTAGCTGCCATCGGCGGTTATGAGCACTTTTGACTTGCAGTCGTCAATCCTCTCTCTGAGAGCATCAGAGCTGAAGCCGCCAAACACTATACTGTGAACAGCACCGATTCGTGTGCATGCAACCATTGAGATTGCCAGCTCGGGAATCATGGGCAGGTAAATGGACACCCTGTCGCCCTTCTTGACTCCAAGTGACTTCAGGACATTCGCGAGCTTGTTCACCTGATCACGCAGCTGCTCATAGGTGAAGATTGCTGAGTCCGTTTCGGGCTCACCCTGCCAGATGAGGGCGGTCTGCTTCCCTTTGCCGGCCTCTATGTTTTTGTCCAGACAGTTGTAGGCCATGTTAGTAATGCCGTCCTCGAACCAAGTGAAGCGGGCGCCTTTCGGATCCTTCCAGTCGAACCCCTTGGTCGGGACTTTCTTCCAGTAACAGTACTTCTTTGCAATGTCGAGCCAAAACTTGTCAGGATTCTTCATCGACTCTTCCCAGAGCTTCTTTCGTTCCTCGGCAGACTTGATGTATGCCTTGTCTACGAAGCTCTTCGGAGGCGAGAACTTCCTGTGCTCGTGGCTCGTGACTGTAATTTTCTTCTCAATGGACAAGGTCGTCACCCGGTGGGTCTGATAGTTTGGGCGCCGACCAATAATATACGGATATAAGGCTTGTCCAAAAACCTCTCTTGACCGAGGTTACGACGCTTACTGACGGGAGGGGCTACACCGACATAGAAGAGAAGAAAGAGAGGCCATCAGGCATGTGATGCCCTCTGACCTCTGACTCGAAACACTACTTCCTCTTCTTTAGGACTCGCTTCAATGCAAAGGTAAGGAGAGCAGCTATAACAGCAAGAATACCGGTTATCAGGAAAGCCACCATGTAGCTTCCCGTCCAGCCCACAAAGAGCCCAGCGACCAAGCCGCCCAGAATGCCGGCAATGCCATAGGATGTGAAGACCACACCATAGTTCTTGCCGACGTTCTTGGAACCGTAGAGATCAGCAGTTGCAGACGGGAACAGTGAAAAGTTGCCCCCAAAGCAAAAACCAACCAAAGAGGCGACCGCCATCACCGCGATCCAGCTGATGCTGATAGTCGACATGTAGGAGAAGATGAACATTGCAGCAGCAAGAAGGCTGAACATACATAGCATTGTGTTCTCGCGGCCCATACGGTCAGAAACTGCGCCCCAAACGATTCGTCCACCAGCATTGCACAACGACATGACACCGACAATCAGCACGGCCCATTCCGCTGCGGCAGGATCAATCACTATGGCCGCAGTCTTTACATTCCCAATTGTCATCAAACCTGCCGTAGCAGCAAGGACGAACATTGTCCATAGAAGCCAGAAACCGCCAGTGCGAATCATTTGTCCGGGCATGATGCTCAGACCCTTGCCATCAGCAGTAGTCGTAGGGGGGGTATAGCCGGGGCATGTCCACCCGGGAGGAGGATTCTTCAGAACCTGAGCACCGACTGTGACACCGATGAGATAGACAACGCCCAATATGAGGAAAGGCCCCCCGATTGAGGCAGTGGCAGGTGCTTGGAATAGTCCAAGGAGAGTCTGTTCTGCGTAACCAATGACCAAGGCGCCAGCACCGAATCCAGCTACAGCGATACCTGTGATTGTGCCTTTCTTGTCAGGGAACCACTTCACAAGGGATGCTATCGGGCAGACGTACCCAAAGCCAATGCCCGCCCCACCAATGATTCCGTAGGTAAGAATCAAGTACAAGGCGCCCACGGTGACATCGCCGGCAGCCACTATGTCAACCAGCCACGCGAGTATGTAGCCAGCACCCAGAAGAACACCGCCGAAGGTGGCCACTTTTCGAGGACCAACTCGGTCTTGCCATCTGCCAGCGAAAACCATGAAGAAAGCAAATGACGCAAGACCTGCTGCGAAAGGCAACTGTGTCAGTAGTGTTGGCCAGTGATACACACCGGATGCTGCTCCGAGTGCAGTCTGGAAGAACGACCAAGCATAAATGCTGCCGAGGCAGACTTGAATCAGCAGACCGCCAAGTACAACGACGTAGCGATTGCCCACCTTTGTTTCTGACATGAAGCACTCACCAACTGTGTGTCGAGTATCGTGGGCGGCACCTACACCAACTAAAAGGCTTGCGCCAATCGTGCGGCGCCCAGTTAGGTGGCTTTGACTCGTTCCACTTGGAAAGCTCTATATGTCGTCTGAACTGGATATCCGAGAAGGCCTGACGGTGAGCCTATGGTAGCTGCAAAATGGACAGAGAGGTACAAGAAACAGGTGTTGAGTGCACCTGACGCCATCAGGAAGATCAAGAGAGGAACCCGAATCTTCCTAGGGACAGGCTGTGGCGTCCCCTACCATCTTGTACAGGAACTGGCAAACAGTGCAAGCAGGATGGCTGATAATGAGATTGTGCATCTGCTGACCCTAGGAGACACACCGTCCGCCGACCCACAGTTTCAGGCACAGTTCAGGCACAATTCATTCTTCATCTACGACAACATGAGAGATGCCGTTTCTGACGGACGTGCAGACTACACACCCATAATGCTCTCAGACATACCTCAACTGTTCAAGTCAAAGAGGATGCCTCTAGATGTGGCACTCGTGCAGGTGAGCCCGCCAGATGACCACGGCTACTGCTCTCTCGGCATCTCTGTCGACATAACCAAGTCTGCTGCCGATTGTGCAGACCTTGTCATTGCCCAAGTCAATGAGAACATGCCAATCACGCACGGAGACTCCTTCATCAATGTGAGGGACATTGACTATCTGGTCCCTTTCGATGAACCACTTCGCGAGTTCGAGTCTGCAGAGGTCGACAAGAACATCGACCTCATTGGCTCTTATGTGGCCAGACTGATTGAGAATGAGTCTACGCTTGAACTTGGTATTGGTGCATTGCCCCAGGCTGTATGCAGCAACCTGCTCGAAACTGGTGTCAAAGACTTGGGTGTACATACTGAGATGTTCAGTGATAGCCTTCTGCCTCTGATTGATAATGGTGTGGTCACCTGCAAGAAGAAGACCCTGCACAGAGGCAAAGTGATTGCCAGCTTTGCAATGGGTTCAAAGAAGCTGTATGACTACATCGACAACAACCCGTTTTTCGAGTTTCACCCGAGTGAATATGTCAACGACCCCTATGTAATTGGTCAGAATCGAAGGATGGTCGCTATCAACTCTGCCCTTGAAATAGATCTCACCGGCCAAGTGTGTGCCGACTCCATCGGTCACAGATTCTACAGTGGTATCGGGGGACAAGTCGACTTCATCAGAGGAGCGACAAAATCAGTGGACGGGAAAGCAGTAATCTGCATGCAGTCCACTGCCATGGACGGCCAGGTTTCGCGGATTGTACCCCGGCTCAGTGAGGGGGCAGGCGTTGTCACTACTAGAGGCGATGTGGACATAGTCATCACCGAGTATGGTCTTGCTGTGCTCCATGGTAAGACTATACGTGAACGCGTGCTCTCGCTTATAGCCGTCGCACATCCTGATTTCAGAAACCAGCTTCTTGAAGCGGCCAAGAAGATGCACTATGTCTTTGAGGACCAAGTACCGTTCCTAGTGCGTGGAACGTACTTCGCCTCAGAGTTTGAAGTGCAGGAGTCATTCAAGGGTCCAGACGGCCCCATCACAATCAGATTCCGGTTGATACGCCCGGATGATGCTGATAGAATAAAGGACCTGTTCTACGATCTCAGCGAGGAGAGCATATACTTCCGCTTTCTGACCCCACTGAAGAGCCTGCGTCGTCAGACCCTTCAGGACTTCTATGCTGTCGACCAAGACCGCGACATATCTCTGGTTGCAGTCGTCAGGACAGATGATGAAAGCGAAAACGAGAAAATCATCGGAGCAGGAAGGTATCTGTTGAACAGGAGCACCAATCAGGCAGAGTTTGCACTCCTTGTGCAGGATGAGTACCAGAACAGAGGGATAGGTTCGTTCTTGTTGAGCCAGCTCATGCGCATTGCCAAGAGCAAGGGTGTTGATGCGTTCATCGCATATGTGCATCCATCAAACAGGAAGATGATAGCATTCATTCACAAGACCGGCAAGGTCGTTGAGAGCAAGCTGAGCCTTCAGAATGATGAGTACATATTCACTCTGAAACTGTGAGCTCTGTCACCAATCAGATACTGGCCTATCATGAGAAGGAGTTGGTGGGCGCGACGCGATTTGAACGCGCGATCTACGCCTTATCAGAGCGTCGCATTGACCAGACTAGCTGCAGGCGGCTTGCCATACAGCGCCTATGCTACGCGCCCAGTTACTTTGAGCCTACGCGCTCCAGAGGCGCTAGACTGTGAACGTGATTTAAACATTATGACAGCAAGGCCCTTCTATCACTTCAAAGCCTCTGGAACAACCGCTCGTATCTTCGCCAGTGATTCCTTTGCCTCAGCTGCTGTCAACTCGAACACTACAGGACCATTGAACCTGTCCTTTACAAGCTCCTTCAGGAACTCCCTGACCGGCATAGCTCCACGGCCAAGGGCCATATGGTCTCTATGAACTACGCTTTCGCCGAGCTTTTCGTAGCTACCATCGTGCAGATGAATCTCGACAATCCTATCACGATGCCGTTTGTAGAACTCCAACACCGATTCGTCGCCAGAGTACCGTGTCAATAGATGACCTGTGTCAAAGCAGATGCTGGTGTTGTACTGGTCTACCAGGTCCCGTGTGACCTCAAACGGGAACTCTACGTTTTCAATCGCGACCTTGCGTGGATCAATCTCTGTCCTAGCAAGGATCTCTTCTATGCTCTTGGCGGCACATGAGGCCATGTAGCCAGATATCAGCAGGACCATGCTCTTCGGAAGCTTCAATCTTGAGAACTCGGCAGCCAAAGCGCCTGTTGCGTGGAAGACATAGACCTCTGGCTGGAGTGGTTTGGCCAGCTCAATAGATTCCACAGTGCTCTCAACACTGCCCTTCCTAACATGTTCATTGAATGTCGAGAGCTCAAGCGACCAGATTGGAAGGTGCACTGTGTAAGCATGCTTCAGTTCGTCCTTGAGCTTGACCATCTTCTCTATGGACTGTTGAGTGAGTGATCCCGGGATTACATGTTCGATGTCCATCGTCACCTCAATCAAGCCAATATGCTCAATCTGGAGAGCCGAACGAATCAAGCTAGAGATACTGAACCTTGAGAAATCCGCTACACCGTTCACGACTATCTGCTCGATAATGGGCTTGAACTCAAGTGGCACGATGCCGAATCTCATGAGCCATCTGCTCCTGTAGTGCTAGGTGTTTCTGGCGTTATTCATTCTGATATCTGTTCTGGATTGCCGCCCTTGCGGCTAACAAGCCTGCACCAGGGCAACTAGAGAAAGCCAAAGTGATTTCGACACACGCACTCGCCCATCGGCTTATTAACGCGCCAGAGAGTCTTTTGGCCCGCCTCCATGATTGCCACGAAAGAGTACACAGAGGGAACTACGACTTTCCTTAGCGCGGATATAGAGCACTATGCCGCTGGCAGCCACCAGCTGACATCAGACCTGCCGGTCTTCTACAATCCACGCATGCGTGTAAACAGGGATCTGTCCGTACTTTTCCTTTCGGCGTATCTTGAGAGAAGTCCCATACAGGCGATATGTGAGCCCCTTGCTGGATGTGGGGTCAGGACCCTGCGATACCTCAACGAGTGCCCTGGGGACTTCCATGCCACAGTATCGGACACAAACCCTCTGGCTCTGGATGTCGTGAGAAAAAACATAGAGAGGTACGGGTTCGAACATAGGACCACTATCAAGAGAGGCGACGCCAAGGTCTTGCTACTCACGGAATCGCGCGAGAAGAGGTTTGACTTCGTCGACATCGATCCGTTTGGATCTCCGGCTCCCTTCCTGACTGCTGCAGTTCAATCGCTGAACCCGAGGGGGGCAATGCTCGGTCTCACTGCAACTGATATGCCAGTGTTGTGCGGCGCACAACCCCGCGTCGCTCTCAGAAAGTACGGGGGGCTATCCATCAGAGCTCCGTTTTCACATGAACTTGCAGTCCGCCTTCTCATCGGACGTGCATACAACATAGCAGCGATGAACGACTGCGCAGTCTACCCGCTGGCCGCCCTTAGCACGGACCACTATATTCGCGTCTGGCTTGATGTCAGGACTAGCTGTACAGACTCCAACAATCAAGCCGAAAAGATGGGCTTTGTGGTCTATTGTCAAGGGTGTATGCGAACGGAAACTGTGCCGCTGGGTTCGACTCTGGCCCGATTACAGATTGAGCATGAGAGAAACGACTGCAACGGCAGAGTATCTGTGGCGGGTCCGCTCTGGACCGGTGAGATATACGACGAATCGCTCCTTGAAACTGCCTATGGGCTGCTATCCAAGAAACCTGACAGTTACCATACACGCGTGCCCAAGCTGCTTGGCACCATGAGAGAAGAAACCGACCTGACCGACCACATATATGTGGACATACACGCGCTATGTGACCTGCATGGTCTGGAGTCGCCCCCCATGGCAGGTCTCATGGCCAAGCTCAGAGAAGCGGGCTACAAGGCGAGTAGAACGCACTTCAGGCCAACAGCCATTCGTACAACTGCTCCTGTCCGAGAGATCACGGCGATGGCGAGGGATCTGACAAGTTCGAAGTGATATCTATGGGTAGACCAAGAGGAGATCGTAAGAATGAGCACTACTACAAGGCGGCCAAGAGGGAGGGATACCGCAGCAGGTCTGCCTACAAGCTCAAGCAGGTCATATCGGAGCACAAACTGCTCAATAAGGTCAAGAAGGTGCTGGAACTCTGTTGCTGCCCCGGGGGCTGGACACAGGTCTTACATGAGCTCAATGCAACCCTTGAGATAGTGGCAGTAGATCTCAACGCAATGCTGCCCATAGAAGGAGTTGCCTTCATCCAAGGGGACATCACAGTACCTGAAACTATTGAGAGTATTGAGAGAATCACAGGGGGGTCTGTGGATCTTGTTCTCTCGGATTGTTCTCCGAACGTCAGCGGCACCTGGGAACTTGATGTGGCTCGACAACTCTTCTTGGCCGAAGCCACCATCGAGATTGCACTAAGGTTGCTCGGCGGAGGAGGGAAGGTGTTTGTCAAGGTGTTTCAGGGGAAGGGGTTTCAGGAGTTCGTACAATCGGTTCGGACCATGTTTCACTCAGTCAGGCTCGTCAAGCCTGAGGCGTCGAGAAAGACGAGTGCGGAGATCTATCTCTTGGCAGAGCACCCAATCAAGAAGCCAGTTCGAAACAAAACCAATTAGTCTGACTCGGAACTAACAACCCACTCTTCGATACTTCTGCACAGCACAGGTGAGTCTGGCTGTCTCACACCGCACCGGTCTATCCTAAGACAATGAAAACAAGGACACCCATTCAAGTCCGAAAGATGGCCAGCCTCTTCGTCCAACTGGGCCTTCACGATGTATCTCGGGTTCTCGACGTCCTGCTCTTGCATCACTATTCCCTCTGCCAACATGCTTTCGATGGTCGACGTAATCACTTGATGGTCGATGTCTAACCTTTGCGCTAGTTCTTCAGCGAACAGACCTTCACGGCCTGCGTTTCGCAGGGCCTTGAGTACGAGGTCAGCTACGCTGTTCATTGGAATAACCCTTAGGCTGGACACATGACAACAGAAAACTACATACACGGTCCCAAATTAAGTGTTCGGAATGCACAAGTTTCAGAACGACAGTCCATGTACTGTCTGGAGCGTCTATGTACCAATGTGTACATCATGTCTTGTAGAGGTATAATGGCTGGCCTATCAGTTTCGTAGTATCAACACCCTCCTTGACGCGCACTGAAACATAGGGAAGCTTCACTGGTCCAAAGACATCTGCAACAGTTCCCACGACATCAACATTCTTGTCAACAACCTCTGCACCGACAGGAGGAGTCTTGTCGGTTCTGAGTATGACATGTCCGCGCCGCGATATGTGAAGAACCTTGCCAAGTCGCCTCAAATTGCAGTCACAACCCCCGATTACACAGCCTGTTTGCGTCGCTTCTTCTTTGTCTTCTTGATCTCGGCTGCCTGTCGTTCAGACTCACGTTGAGCCGCAACCCTCCGGACGCCTTTAGCCAGCATCAGAAGCAGTCGTTTCTTCTTGTGTCCTTCGTGGTTGGTCAGAAGAATGTGGCCACTGTTTCCGGACCAGTTGCGGGGATAGCGCTTATCGGGTGCGGCCTCCGATTCAAAACCCGCAGCGTCTGCAGCCGCCTCCAGCATCTCGACTGTGACATCAGGCGCTGCTAGGTTAGCTGGAATTCTGCGTCCCTGAGCCCTTGTCAGATTTGCATCGAGATACGCGGGCCAGACTATGACCATGTCTTTGCTTTTCTTCATGGCGTGTCCCTAGCATCGTCCACTAGCGGGAGGTCTTCCGACTAGAAGAGGGTGTTCTTTTTACCTTTATCATTCTATGGGACCGCAAATACACTGAAAGTTGAATTCAACAATGAGATTGATAAGTCATTGAGCCGGCAACGACACGGCTGACGACAAAGGAGAAAGGACTCTTGCCACGAAAGAGCAAGGACGTATACTTCGCTGAAATCGCCGATCTTGTATCATCAAGAAGCACATGTCTGAGGAACCAAGTGGGCGCAGTGATTGTAAAAGAGTCGCAGATTCTCTCTACGGGGTACAATGGTGCACCTAAGGGACTGCCGCACTGTGATGAGGTTGGATGTATCAGAGAAAAGATGGCCGTGAAACCCGGAGAACGTCACGAACTCTGCCGGGGTCTGCATGCAGAGATGAACGCAATCGTCCAGGCAGCATATCACGGTGTGAGTGTCAGGGATGGAATCTTGTACTGCACAACTCGACCCTGCAGCATATGCACGAAGATGCTGATCAATGCAGGAATCGTCGAGATTGTCTACATTGAGGAGTATGAGGATGAGCTGGCAGCACAGCTCGCAAGAGAAGCAGGCCTGAACGTCAGACGTGTGGAAGTAGTCCGCAACTACGGCCGCAGCGCCGGCAAGCGTTCTTGACCAGTTCGATTGGATACTGGCTGGAAACCTTAAAGAGTGACACGCATATGCCCTTTCTGAGATGCCAGAGGGTGACATATCATGGGGCGACTTCACAACCTGATTAGTATACTGGACCTCACACGGCAAGACATCGATCTCATACTCGAGTACTCAGCGAGGATGGAGCAGGTCGCGATAAAGAAGAGCAAGGACTTGGAGGGGAAAATAATGGCCTGCCTGTTCTTCGAACCCTCTACCAGAACACGACTCTCATTCGAGAGTGCAATGATCAGACTCGGTGGAAGTGTCCTCGGCTTCGCGGATGTGGCCGTTTCAAGTGCAGGAGGAAAGGGAGAAACCCTTGCAGACACCATTCGTACAGTCGAGTGCTATGCTGATGTCATAGTCATTCGTCACAATCTTGACGGGTCAGCGAGAGTGGCTGCAGAGTTCTCAAACATACCAGTCATAAATGCAGGCAGTGGATCGGAAGAACATCCTACCCAAGCACTGCTTGACTTATACTCGATAAAGAAGCTCAAGGGAAAGATAGACGGGATTTCGATCTCTCTCTGCGGTGATCTCAAGTACGGTCGTACAGTCCATTCACTCGGCATGGCACTTTCACACTACGATGTCACCGTCAAGCTTGTGGCTCCGCCTCCGCTGAGGATGAAGCCCGCAGTAATAGAAGAGATGAAGGAGGCAGGCCTTCGGGTCACAGAAGTCGACACCTTGGAAGAGGGTCTGAAGGACGTGGATGTCGTCTACATGACCCGTATCCAGAAGGAGAGGTTCCCAGACACCAGAGAGTATGATGCCCTAAAGGGCAAGTTTCGACTTGGTCTAAGGGAAGTGGCCTTGATGCGTGATGATGCAATCATCCTCCATCCTCTGCCCAGAGTTGACGAGATAGACACGGAAGTCGACTCGACACCCCAGGCCAAGTACTTCGAACAGGTGCACAGCGGTGTGGTGACGAGAATGGCAATACTGAAACTCATCCTCGGCTAGTCGGGCTTCACAGTCTGAAGTTCCTTGATCAGTGTATCAACAGAACTGATCTTGCTCACACCTAGAGGGATCTTCATCTGCTCTGAGAGCTCTATGGCCAGACGATCAACCTCGGTGACACCGTGGAAGACAACCAAGACGGGCTTGAACTCTTGCGACTTTATGGCAATCATCGGTGCACGTCCAGTAGATACCTTCGTGAATATAAGACAGCGTTCGGTCGTGGCTCCGAACAGCTTCAGGAAAGCATCACTGCTCAGCTCCCTGACAGCCCGCTCCACATCCACGAGCGTGTAGCCATAGATCTGTTTGTTCAGTAGGCTCTTTCCTGAGAGGATTTCGCATTTCAGCCGCTTGCAGAACTCTCCACAAGTCATAGGAGAGGAGAAGTCACTCATTGCCAACACGATGTTCAGGTCAACAAGGCTGACATCCATTAGTCTGGCAAAGGCGGCAATCACCTGCCCACCATTGTGCTCATCAAGTGTGAGCAATGCCATGACGAGGCGTCTTATTGTGGACGTGCCCGGAGACTTCCGGCGACCTGACTCGTAGTCGCTGATCACACTGGGACTGATACCTAGGAACTCGGCCAAGACAATCTGTGGCAATCTGAAACGCTCTCGCCAGATGCGCATTGCCTGTCCGGGGTGCTCTGACAGAGCAATCTCGCCCGCCATCCGGCGCGCAAGCTGCTCCCGGATTGACACCTGAGCCGTCATTCCGAAATAAGAAATGCGACGATTCAGAGATAAGTATTTCGACTATTGCCGAACTACACAGAGGAAAAACCCGAGTAGTACTGCACGATGTGACGAACTGGTGGGCCGGGCCGGATTTGAACCGGCGACCTCTTGGAGCTCAGCGAGCCAAGGACACCTCGGTTCGTCCCAAACCAAGAATCATAGCCAAGCTAGACAACCGACCCATTCATCGGGTTCACAGATTGCAGCAGATATAAGACTAACGGGCTCTGTGACCCGGGAATCTGTGTCGCAGGGAGATGATAAATGCCAAGACAGTTCTCATTCATGCCGACTGCTCTTGCCCACTATGTGAGAGAATGGAAACTGTCACAGGAGCAGAGTAATTCCATGGGAGTTTCCGTCATCTTTGAATTTCATGTGAAGCGTCTTGTGAGCCGGGTCATAGAATGATGAAGGAGAGCGCTTCTCGAGTCCAGCAACCGTCTTCTCCCGCAACACTCGCTTTCCGTCAGCTTCGACCGACTTGGGTCTTGTCAACCCTCTGATTTCAAGGACGAGTGATCGTTCAGCCGGCTTCCAGCGACCCTTTCTCTTGTCGATTGTCACTACCACTCTATCGTCCGTTGAATCTTGGGCGACGGTGGTTTCGCAACTCTGCTCATTGTCCGAAATACCATCATCCTCGAAGACCACAGTGGTGCTTGTACCACCCGGGTAGATCCAGAGGACCAAGTCCCCTTGATCTTCATCTGTGTTCTGGACAATACGCCCGGTTGGAATGATGGAACCTTCACGGAGGTAGACAGGTATTCTGGTGAACGGTGCGTCTACCCGAAGACTCTGTGGTCCCTCAATACTCGTGCCTGTCCACAAGTCATACCATCTCCCTCGCGGGAAGTATACCTCGCGTGAATTCGCACCCTCCTCGAGGACCGGAGCCACCATCACGAAAGGCCCAATCATGAACTGTGTGTCAAGGGCATATGTGACAGGATCATCTTGAAAATCCAAGACCAAGGGACGCATGATTGGAGTGCCGCTTGTGCTAGCAGTCTTAGCAAGAGAGTAGAAGTATCGCATGAGGCGATATCTGAGAGACATGGAGTCACGCGCCACGCTCTCCACTTCCTCACCGAAGAGCCAAGGCTCCTGCCTTATGGTCCTCATGTCGGAGTGGTTCCTAGAGAATGGATAGAATGCTCCCAGCTGGTACCAGCGTGCAAGCAGCTCAGGTGTCGTGTCACCTCCAAAACCACCGATGTCAGCACCGCAGAACGGCACTCCCGACAGACCAAGATTGAGAAGCATTGGAATGGAGAACCATAACATCTCCCATGTGGAGTGGTTATCACCAGTCCACATTGCTGCATAGCGCTGGTATCCAGCGAAACCTGATCGTGTCAGAATGAAGGGCCTCTTGCTAGGGAATGCACCCTTCAGGCCCTCGAAGACAGCTTGAGCCATGCCGAGTGCATAGGCATTTCGCAGTCTTGCCTCCCACGGGTTTCCTTGGCTGTCCACCACATCGACCATCGAGTACTCCGCTTTCAGCCCATCGTAGATGCAGTTGCTTGGCTCATTCATATCGATCCAACTGCTGTTGCTTGTGCCAGAATCCGCAAGCATCTTGTACTTCGACCCAAACCACGCTCTTACCTCGGGTCGTGAAAAATCGGGGAAGACCGTTTCGCCAGGCCATACTAGGCCCACATACAGAGACCCGCTCTCTTTCTTCAGGAAATAGCCTGCTCGTACGCCCTCGTCGTACATGAAGTACCCCTCGTCAAGTTTCACGCCCGGATCGATTATGGTCATCACTTTGAACCCCATTCGGGCCAAGCTGTCTGTGAATGCCTTTGGGTCGGAAAACACTCTGCGGTCCCAAGTGAACACTCGGTACTCGTTCATGTAGCAGATGTCGAGCACCATGGTGTCACAAGGAATCCTGCGACTGCGCAGGTTCCGGGCTATGCTGAGGACGTCCTCTTCACTCTTGTATTCCATGAAACGTGACTGTTGATGCCCAAGCGCCCAGCGAGGCACGAAACAGGGTTTCCCCGTCAATGAGGTATATGCTTCAACGACGTCACTGATCTTTGGCCCCAGAAACATGTAGTAGTCAAGAGAACCGTCTGGTGCGGCGAAAGAGTAGTAGCTCGGATCCTTTAGACCGAAATCGAGCTCAGTCCGATATGTGTTGTCCAAGAAGACGCCGTGAGCAACACCATCACGCAAGACTATGAAGAAGGGAATGCTCTGATAGAGCGGGTCTGTCTTTGAGTCGTGATCACCGTTGTCAGTATTCCACATTTCGTAGTGTAGGCCCCTCTTGTCTAGACCGTGAGCCTTCTCACCTGTGCCGTAGAAATGTTCACTCCCCAGCATGCGTTTTCTGCATTCGAACCCATGCTCGCTCCAGACAACACCACCCGATGGTAAGTCCTCTTGAATGACACTTTGAGATGCGTCCAACAGCCGCAGGGCAAACTGATCGAGCATCACTTCCAGTCTGAAGTGCTTCCCGGAGATGGCCTTACAGTCTTTGCAGTCTTCTTCTTTGACCGTGACTGGCTCGGAGTAGCCGACCGTGGCGAACGATTCGTAGCGGCGGTACTCTTTATCCCGTGTTACTTGGACACGGATGACTCTGGGACCCAGTATCGTTATCCTTGACTTGCCACCGGTGCAATGGAATTCGAAGATGTTGGCGCGACGCTTCACCTGAAGGACCTTGCCTATGCTCTCTGTCACCTCTGACTACTCCGCGTACCGGCACATGACCAGTCCCTTTTGTCAGTTGTGAAGTGATTCTGATTTTGTTCCAACGGCTTGGTATGATCTGGATATGGCGGAGCTCAGCTCCCCCCAAGAAACCACTCAAAGGCAAGGTGAAGGAAAAGCCATAACCTCCCGACGAGTATGTTACATTGATTGAAAATGAGTCTTCTCGGGCCTGACGATTTCGGACTGGACCGCAAGGGCCGGACCAAGAAACTGGCGAAAGATCTATCGCCATCGCTCCAGAGAGAAATCGAGAAGTGGTTGGACAAGGCGGAAGAACCTGATGCATTGGAGAAGCTCAGCGAGATTGTGGGACCGGAAGAGGCTAGGCGGCTCATGTCCCGGCGCCTGACGAGCAAGAAGAAGGAAACGGAGAACGAAGACAGACTGTCAGAAGACTAGACTGGAGATTGTGCAGTCCGTATAGCCTTCACGAAGCGTCGTATCCTCATTCATCAGAGATGAAACTGGACGAGAAAGGATGGAGCCCCAGGCGAGATTCGAACTCGCGACTTCCTCCTGCTTGCGAGGCCAGACTAAGTGTCAGGCCGTCATACCAAGGAGGCGATCTAACCAGCTGAGCTACTGGGGCTTTTGTTGGAAAGGCCTAGGGTCCGTCAAAATCGCCGTTCCGCGCTCTCGGCCCTGCTGCGAGAGATAAATCTTTCGACAACAATGATGGATGATAAACCTCTATACGCAGACTCATGAAGCCGCATGTCGTTCCATTTGACCCAATATGATGGTGGTGTGGACCTGTGAAGGATATCCACAAGCTCTTGCTCTGAGGAGGCACCCAAGTGAAAGTGAGCGTGAACAAACAGGCCTTGGAGATTGTCCTTGAAATCATGGATAGGAAGGATGAACTGAATTGTGCAGTGACAGAGCAGCACAATGGAGCTATTCTCGTCGATGCCGGGATAACAGTGCCCGGTGGAGCCGAAGCGGGTCGACTGGTCGGAGAGGCCTGCATGGGGGGATTAGGAGCAGTCAGACTGACTAGTGTACACATCGGAGACCTGACTCTGCCCGCAGTCATTGTTGGGACGGAGCAGCCCAAGATTGCCACATTGGGATCACAGTATGCGGGTTGGCCCATAAAAGCCGAAGGCTACTTCGCCATGGGTTCAGGTCCGGCACGGGCTCTAGCAGTGGTCGAAACCAAGCTCTACTCCGAGTTGGACTACAGAGATGACTGCGACTTTGGGGTGATTTGCCTCGAAACTAGAAACCCTCCGCCAGAAACAGTCACCCAGTTCATAGCGGACTCGTGTCATATTTCCCCGTCGAACCTCTACTGTCTGATGTCGCCGACTGCTAGCGCAGCCGGTTCTGTACAGATATCTGCTCGGGTTGTGGAGGCCGGCATGCATAAGCTGCATATGCTAGGATTCGATCCCGGGAAGGTCAGAACCGGGTATGGGACTGCACCAATCGCACCTGTAGCAAAGGATGACAGGAGGGCAATGGGAGTCACCAATGACTGCATCCTGTATGGCGGTCGGACACACTTCTTCGTGAGCTGTGAAGAGTCTGATGATTTGGGCGCCCTCACTGAAAGAAGCCCGTCATCAGCCTCCCCTCAGTATGGTCGGCCCTTCTATGACCTGTTCAAGTCTGTGGGGTTCGACTTTTACAAGGTCGACCCAAACCTGTTCAGCCCCGCTGAAATCACCATCAATGATGTCACGAACGGGAGGACGTTCAGCGCAGGCAGGCTAAATCCAGATGCATTGAAACAGTCACTCGGCATGTGACGACAAAGCCAGCCGTCCAAAGGGACAAGTGTAAGTCTGCAGGCTGGATGCGACTGCTTGGATTGGTTTATCACTGTGAGCGACTCCTTGACAGCGAACGTCATGAGAATCACAGTCCGGTTCAGAGGGCCCATAACAACCAGAGTGGGCAAGGCTGAGATTGAGATGGAGGTTGACAGGGAAACCAGTCTTCGCGCCCTCTTGGAAACTCTCATCGTTAGAGAGAGTAACATCGGAGCGACATGGGCAAGTCCTGAGCAGATCTGCCAAAATACGCTGATGTTGTGCGACGGGGTGGACGTCGAGCTGACTGGTGGTCTTGATACCAAGCTCAAGAACGGGAACAGTGTAGTGATTCTCCCACTCGTACATGGGGGTCAAACTTGAGCCGCACCAGCACGGACTGCTTGCAGATTGACATCAAGGGACTTCGCAGGCACCATCTCGGCCACGGCTTTCTCTAGGATCTCCAAGGGAAAGACTTTCGCCTTCTTGATTAGAGCTCCAAGCATGACCATGTTGGACACCATTCTCTGACCAAGGTCGTCAGCAATCCTCATTGCCGGGACCCCAATGATGTCGTAGTCTGTCCGAGTCGTGCCACAATCCACCAAGTCAGAGTCGATGATGATTGTACTGTGCGCCTTGGCACCGCTCGCATACGCGTCAAAAGCCTTCTGAGACATGAGAACGCTGTAGTCTGCTTTCTGCACCTTTGGATAGTGTATCGGCTGGTCGCTCACGATGACCTCACTCTTGGCATCAGTGCCCCGAGCCTCAGACCCGTAGCTCTGTGTCTGTACTGCATCAAGACCACCGTGTACAACAGCAGCATGGCCGACTATTACACCAGCGAGCACCACGCCCATTCCACCAGTGCCAGCAATGCGAATCTCGACCCTCATCGTGTTTCCCCTCCTGCGCCAGCCGCCATCTGTTTCAGTGAGTCGATGAATTCTGGCTCCTCCCGGTCAACAAAATCACCAAGATCCTGTCCCTCTTTTGTGGGGACCTTGTACTCGACAGGCGAGTCCGGTTTCCGAATGGGGAGCTTCTTGAACCACTCAATCATGTCAACCGGGTTTGGCATCTTGACTCGGCGGCCGTATGCAGTCGGGCATTGGCTGAGTATCTCGACGAATGTGAAGCCTTTCCGCTGTAGGGCCTTTCTTATAGCGCGCGAGGCTTGAATCGGATGCGCGGTGGTCCATCGGGCAACATAGTTGGCACCTGCTGCTGCGACTAGTCGTGCGAGGTCAAAGGGTCGCTCAGGATTCCCATACGGGGATGTGGTCGTCCTGTCGCCACTGAATGTCGTCGGACCAACTTGGCCCCCCGTCATGCCGTACACATAGTTGTTACTGCATATGACCGTCATGTCGATGTTGCGGCGTGCCGCATGAATGAGGTGGTTGCCGCCTATGGCGGCCAGATCACCGTCACCACTTACGACGACTATTTTCAACTCGGGGCGTGCGACCTTCAGACCAGTGGCAAAGGCGAGAGCACGACCGTGTGTTGTGTGTAGTGTGTCTGCAAGAAAGTGAGGTGAAATGGCCCACGATGCGCACCCTATGCCGGAAACAAACGCAAACTTGCTGAGGTCATCATGTCCAAGGTCTTTCACTGCTTTCAGGAAGATGTTCATAATAATACCGTTCCCGCACCCCGGACAGAACGGTGTGGGCAGAACCGACTCGCGGATGTATTGAAGGGAGAAGTGCCGTGCAGAAGTGGACAACTTGCGCACCTCGTCTTGGTCGAAAGCTCCCAAGTGTGCTCGGCTAATAACCTGTTGTTAGGAAACAATCCATGATTCCTGTGCCCCTAGAGGCCCCTTATGATGCCTGCTGCATCAGAAACGCCAGTCGTGTACAAGGAGCATCACTTTTAAGACAACAGAATGGGAGCCTTCATTCTCGTGTGACCCAAGTAAAGGGTGAACAAAGATGTCAGATGTCACTGCAATGAGAGCTTTCAACCGCGAGATGGCCTCGGTGATTGGAGCTTCTGTCAACGTCACTACTACGACAGGGAAGACATACACCGGCACTCTCAAGGGAATCGACCAGACCACACTGAGCATTGTCCTCTCTGATGTGGTCGTCCTTGGCGAAGAGCAGAGAATCCCTAGGATTTTCATATACGGTAGCAGCATTGTTTCTTTCTCGGTTTCTGAGAAGGAGATCAGCCTAGAAGGGCTTGCAAAGAAGCTGGAAGCAACGTTCCCGCCGGGCGGCGTGCGCTATTTCGCTGACACACAAGTGATAGTCGTCATGAACAAGATACGCATCACCCCCGAGGGAGTAGATGGCTCTGGTCCACTCTATGAGCGAGTCGCAGCAATGGCAAAAGAGTGGATGGAAGAGCATGGTATCGAGAAGAAGACAGAGTAGAACCATGTTCAAAGTCGGCTGCCGCTTGATGATCTAGTGAGGTCTAGGTGTCACTAGGACTGAGCGCTCGTGATTTGACATCTGTACCATGGTCACAAGGAGAACAACGCCAAGGCCTCACAGGATTTTCCTAAGTCCCAAGTCCTCAATGTTCTTCTTCCTATCTGCAAAATCGCGGTCGGGTCGAGCGGCGGCCTGGTGCCTTTCTATAGGTTTCAGCCTGTCTTCCCAAGAACCTTGACGCGGATAGGACGGAATCTTGCCAATAGTCTTGAACTCCTCTTTGATTCTTCTTGGGTCGATAGAGCCTGCCTGTGATGCAAGCACTCCCAAATCAGCCAGCTTCCTCCTGTTTGAAGAGGTGGGACCATCTTCCTTGGCTCTGGGAAGTAGCTGAGGACTCTTCACACCGGTGAGTATCAGCATCACGCGTAGTAGTCCACTCAGGCGTGGATCTACTCGTGCACCCCAGATGACATTGGCGTCAGTGCTCAGCTTCTTCGATATCATCTCTCCGACATTGTTCGCCTCAGCCAACGACATATCAGGCCCGCCTGTGATGTGTATCAGCGCACCTGTGGCACCGTTCCAGTCGACCTCCAGCAACGGACTGTTCAGTGCGTTCTGTATGGCGGCCTCGGCTCTGTTCGGACCAGTCGCCTCGCCCAGACCCACAAGAGCGACACCGCCATTGCATATGATTGATCGTACGTCTGCATAGTCAAGATTGATCAGACTAGGCATCGTTATCGTTTCTGTGATACCCTTTACCATCCCAGCTAGGACCTCGTCTGCTACTCCGAACGCCTCCTCTATTGGCAGATCAGGCACGAGCTCCATCAGCTTCTGATTGTCAATCACTACAACCGTGTCCGCGTTCTCCTGAAGCCGGGCCAGTCCGGCCTTGGCTTTGTCCATTCGCGTCCGCTCCAGTTCAAAGGGCATTGTGACGACGCCAACGACTATTGCATCGTTCTTCTTTGCAATCTCTGCTATCACTGGTGCACTGCCGGTCCCAGTACCGCCGCCCATGCCCGCGGCAATGAAGACCAAGTCTGCATCTCTGAGGAGCTCAGTGAGCTGAGGTATGGACTCTTCTGCTGCGGCTTGACCCACGTGCGGGTATCCGCCTGCGCCGAGCCCGCGTGTGATTCTTTCTCCTATCAGAAGCTTGCGATGAGCTGTGGTCACTGCTAGGTGTTGTCTGTCTGTATTGATGGCAACACACTCCGCGCCTTGGACTCCGATTGTCATGAGCCGCTTGATTGTGTTATTGCCTGCACCTCCGCAGCCAACAACTACGATTCTGGCTTGACCCATGTCACGACCGTCTGACATGCCTCGCTCCCCGCGGCTGTGTTCCTTTGCATCATCAACGAAGGATTTCATCCCTCTCATACCACTCCTAGGTCTTCCTTTCTTGTATTGCCTTGCGTCCAGAGTTCTTTCTTGAGCAGGTCGCGGATGGCTATTCGGATGGTTTCTGAACGGTTAGGGTAGAGACCATTGGCGACTAGGCGCTGTATGTCATCGACCAGCTTCTCAGGCAAGTGCACCGCAATGAGACGCATGGGCAGTCCTCCGAAGAGAGGACCTGCCAGAAAGATATGTACTCGTGTAATACCAGTGTGTGAACTGCATTTCCGGGAGAAAAGAAGGGCTGAGATGAAGAGGCGGACCTCTTCAATCTCAAGTCTGAATCTACTTCTTGCGCTTTAGACCAGTCCGTCGTGCAGCAATGTGGCCTACCTTGCGTCCAGGCGGTGCGTTCCTGCTTACAGTTGTGGGCTTGCTTGGAGACTGGTGAGAACCACCACCGTGGGGGTGAGAACAGGCGTTCATTGTGTCGCCACGTACAACTGGCCACTTGATTGCCTTACCACTGATATTGTGGAATACTCCACCAGCCTTGAGAAACGGCCTCTCTGGACGTCCGCCTCCAGCGACAATGCCTATCGTAGCCCTGCATCGGGGACTGAAGGGTCTCTGCTGACCACTGGGCAATCTGACTATGGTGCGAGTCTTGTCAGTAGACAGCACCGTCGCGGAGAGTCCTGATGCTCGAACGAACTTGCCGCCGTCACCTGGGCTTCCCTCAATGTTGTAAATCGGCATGCCTTCCGGGATGTGTTGAAGCATCAGAGTGTTGCCGTTGGCGAGGACTGCATCATCTCCACACTCGATCTCCTGACCAACATAGGCGCCTTCCGGAGCCACGATGTAATTGGGTTGTCGTTCGTCATGAAACCTCACTACTGCCAGAGGAGCACCTCTGCCGGGTTCATGGCGGAGAGAGGCTATGACACCCATGTATGTCTTCCCAGGGGCCCATTTCGGATGCATTGCGGGTGCCAACTTCTTATGTGTAGGTGAAGTGAATTGCTGTGCACCGCGCCCTTTCCTTCGAGCTAGTATTCGTCTACCCATACGAACACCTCCTTAGAATATCCCCAGCTGCGTCGCCACATCGGCCGCACTGTATTCAGGCGCCAGACGCAGTGTTGCCTTCTTTCTTCCGTCAGGCAATATCTGAGTGTTCACCTTGTCAACAACAACGTCGTAGAGAGTTTCTATGGCCCACCTTATCATGTTCTTGTTAGCCGAGCGAGCAACATAGAACACCAGCTTGTTCTGGCTCTCGACTGCCTGAAGGCTGGCCTCTGTCACAACTGGTCGGATGACGATTTCGTTTGGATCTACCATCGTACGACACCTCATATGAACAGATTCTCTTTCTCCAGTCGAGAGATGGCCCCTTGCGTCCACACTACAAGACGACCGGGATGAGTCCCGGGGGCAAGGAGCTCTGCATTCAAACCTTGTACCTCGACCGTGTCGACGCCCGTGAGATTGTGAGCGGCCTTCGAAATGCCCTGATCGGAACCAACAACTATCAGGAAGGACTTCGGGTTCTTCATCTTCCGCCCGCGCATCTTTCCTTTGCCTGCCCTGACAGCACGACCATCATTTGCACGTTTCAGATCGTCCTGCAGACCGAGAGCAGATGCAACTTCCTGGACTGCCTTTGTTGTCTTGAGTGACTCAAGGCCATCATTCACGACCAGAGGAAGTGCGGGCACCGAGTCTATGTGATGACCACGCGCTCTCACAAGATCACTGCTTGCGGTCGCCGCGATTGCTGAACGGATCGCAAGCCTCCGTTCCTTTATGTTGATCTTCTCAATGATGACCTTTCGAGATTCTGGCGGATGTGCCTGGCGACCACCCACAGTGCCTGGAGCAAACGCGCCTTGGTTGGAGGCTTTGCTACCGCTACCCTTCACTCGTGGTATACGTGCTTTACCGCGTCCAGTCTGCCAGCTCTGAGCTGTGGTCCGCTTTCCAGCCAACTCGTCGGTACCATGCGGTTGGCGCCTTCGCGACTGCACTGCCAGTACGGCCCTCTTTATCACATCAGGGCGATAAGGGGTTTCAAAATGCACTGGCAGCTGAATGGCAGCACCTGCCTTCCCCTTGAGAGAGTATGTCTTTACACTTGCCATAGGATATCATCTACCCACTACTGTTTTGAGGAGGTGCTGATGTAGCTCGGTCGGATTGGTGCTGCAGTGTAGCTCCTCTTAGGTCGAATCGCGAACCTCAGCCTGACGGGCCTCTTGACTGTGCCCGGGACGTGACCGTGCAACATGATGTAGTCGCCGCGGATAACACCGTAGTTCACAAACCCACCGGAGGGCGTAATCTCCTCGCCACGCTCACCCACCTTGATGACAGCGTTATTGAAGCTTGTACGCGAATGAAACCCTGTCTGTCCGGCACGGGGCACTGTGTATCGAATGCTGCTGGGGTTCCAAGGTCCAAGGGTCCCAATTCCTCGCTTCGTCTTCCTAGCCTTATCCTGCATTATCCTGACACCCCATCGGCGTACAGGGCCTTGGATACCGTGTCCTTTTGAGACAGCGACTGTGTCGACCAAAAGTCCTTCGCCGAAAATGTCAGCGATACGCAGGTCTGCTCCCAAGACACCCTTGGCGTAGGTGAAGGCGTCCTTGACGCTCGGTGCGCCAATCTTATACTCCATCACATCGGGTTTCTTCTTGGGCACTCCTGCAAGCCTTGGCTGAGTGTGGATCAACATCCTGATCTCGGCAAGTGAATCGAGCTTTGACTCGAGTTCATTCATCTTTGCTGCTTGGTCGTACTCCTTAGGCAGGGGCATATCTCTGCGGAGGTCATCTGAGAGGTTGTCTGCGAGCACCTCTGTGACAAGTCTTAGACCTGTTGGGGTGGCCGCATATCCTCGTATCGAGAACGGGCGCACCGGTGGGGTGTCAATGACCGTGACCGGAACGACTACCTCCTGTCCCTTCATCGGGCTGTTTGGATTGATGTTCGTGACCACTGCGTGAGTCATGCCGGCCTTGTAGCCAGCAAAACCAAGTAGTTTTGCAGCCGAGCCTTTCCACTCAGGCCAGTTCGTGATCCTAGGGACGAACTTAGAGGCCCTACCTCGTGGCAAGTACGCAAGACTGCCACGCTTAGGTTGATGCTTCTTTCTGTGAGCCATCTAACAACACCACAATAGTCCCTTGCCGAACGGCCTCTAGACTGGGCTATTCGTACTACAGCGGGGCGGTTCGGGGGTTCACTTTTTAACCTTACCGTATGACGCCCCAGTTTCATCATGGTCTGGCTGATGAGCGGGGCACATCTCATGTGTGGTAGCCCGGTTTTTGAATGAGCGACCCAATCGAGTTGTTCAGAAGAGCGAGACTCGCGAGCACCGCTTCTTCCAGACGCACAGTTTCAGTACCTTGGTCAGGGATTGTGTTCACCCAGAATTCAGTGCAGGTTCTGAGTGACCCCAAGTTGCTGCTGAAAATCTCTTGGAGGCCATGATAGGGGCCACCAAACATGGCCACGACAGACTTTGTGCCTGCCACTGCGGACTTGATTGCACCCTCTTGACTCTGGAAAGGTGGGGCCGTCCGGGACAGAGCAATTCGAGTGGAACCAGCTGAAGCCTCTAGGTAGTGCAGCAGGCTTCCGACAAACTTGGTTTCAAAACCCCAGTAAAGCTCTGCATCCTTCCGTGACACTACCTCGAGCCGGACCTCAGGACGAATGTCTGTAATGCGAAAGAGGGTTGGTACTGTGGCGCTCACAGGGCTGCGGCAGTCCACAGGCGTTTCAGTCCCGATGTCGACCTTCCCCGTGCGATCTTGGACACCCCATCTCAACTCACCCTTTGCAAGACCGGATGTGTCTGAGTTCAGAGGATGGCTTCGGGTCCGCAGCGGAGGCAGGAGACCAGCATATCTAAGTGAGGCACTCTGCGGGAAGACACGTCTGCGCAGGTACTGTGGTGTGTCCATATACCGGAGCAATGTGACAAGTATGTCTGCGTCCGTTTTCCGGTCACGACGGAGCAGACCACTGTCGTATACGACGACCGTGTCAACACGAAATACTGCAAACGCACGTGCTAAGACTCCGACCTTCATGGTCTTGTCACGAAGGTCTGAACAGTCTGCAAGTGATGTGTCAGGAATTGCTACAACGAGCCCCAAGCCAGAGAACCTCCAATGATCAGATGTCAAGAGTGAACCAGACGGTTGTCTTGGCGGCAGACTGCTCGATTCTCATGTCGGCATAGGTCATTGCCTTCACTCCAGTTCTCGTTTCGTGACGCTCCAAGTCTATGGTTTCGCCCAATGCTCTTCCTCTGAGCCTGAAACCTTCAGGTCCCTCCGAGATGTCCTCGACTTCAAACTTGCTGTAGAACTGCCTGTTGATATCCACGAGAGCAATGAGCCGGCCAATCCATGCCAACAAGAGTTCTTCGAGGTCAACGCCCTCGACTTGGATTGTGATTGGTTCGACCGGGCGGACCTTGGAGGTGTTGACCATCACCTCAAAGGTTGCCAGAGCCGCTACTTCGAACGCTTGCTTCAGTGTGCGGCCCCAGCATTCAATTGTCACGTCAGACGTGTGACCATGGAACCTGAAGCCTTCCTTCAACCGGTTGTTCGCACCTTTGCCTCAGGCACTCCAAGAAGCTTAAAAGGAGTTTCCAACCGCTGACTCCGGGAGTCCTCTGAGGACGACCATGTAGAGCCGAGGTAGCCAAGCCAGGATTAAGGCGCTGGTCCTGAAAACCAGTGTGCGTAGCACTCAGGAGTTCAAAGGTCCTGACAACGCGTCAGGGCTGAACACATCTCCTCCTCGGCGCCACAATATCCCTCATGAGGGGCTTCGAGTATGTTTGTGTTTCTCTGAGTGCACTCTCATACGGTACCGGGAAGTATCAGAGAGCCTTGACCATGTATGGTCCAGCATCTCTGAACCCAAGAGACCGATAGTATTGCTTGACTCCGAGACCGCTATTCACAAGCATTCGGTCTGCATGATAGTCTGTGCGACCAATCTCCTCTGCTGCCGTCATGAGCTTCTCACCCAGACCTAAGTGCTGCCAAGCCCCCTGTTCTCTCCGACCTACATCTACAACGGGGCCATAGACCCTGAGTTCTCTGATTATGACAGATGAGCCCTCTCCAATCTCAGGACGGTGTGCCTCCGGGCTTGGCCTTCTCAGCCGCAGGAAACCACCGATGAGATCGAGGTCAGGCACCTCAAAGGACAGGAATGTTTCAGTCCCGTCTGATGCCTTGTAGTCGCGTCTTACGAGCCGTGAGGCATCGATCTCAACCTTCTCGTGTGTCCTCAGCTGATAGTGGCCTATCTCCCTGTATCGTATCGTGGGGTCTCTAAGCCCCCCTGCTCTCATCTTCTCCTGCACGAGCTCTCTCAGGTTGCCCCTGTTGAGGCCGGCCTCTATCTGGTGCAGTGGAATATCCCTCTGCATTCGCTGGATTCGAACGTACTCAGGCATCCTGCTTATGGCCTGTGCCAGCATATCCACGACCAGCTCGACGGAGTATGGAGTGTATTCCCCCTTCATCCACCAGTCATACAGTTTCGTGTTCTTGATGACCAATGTGGGATATATCTTCAGCATGTCAGGACGAAAGCGGGGATCCGAGAAGAGCGTTTCAAAGTCCTTCAGATCATCAGAGGGTGTGTTGCCCGGCAGACCGGGCATCATATGGTAGCACACCTTCAGTCCGCTGTCCCGAAGAAGCTTGGTCGCACGAGCAGTCGCCGCAACATCGTGCCCACGTGAAACCCGCTCTAAGACCTTGTCAGAGAGAGTCTGTACACCAATCTCCACTCGTGTCGCACCCATCCGGAGCATGTCATCGATGTTCTCCGGGGTGATCATATCTGGACGAGTTTCAAAGGTCATGCCTACGTTTCTGACCCCTGCAACCTCGTTGAGCGCTTTGGCTTCGTCTAGGCTTCCGCTTGTCTGCCCGTTCATGGTGTCAATGCAGCCCTTCACAAACCACTCTCTGTATGCCTGATCCTTTGAACACCAGTCACCACCCATGACTATGAGTTCAGTCTTGCTCACAGCATGGCCAGTAGCCCTTAACTGCCCAAGTCGGCTACTGACCTGTCTATTGGGGTCGAAGTCATTCTGGAGACCTCTCATTGTGGCGGGCTCGTATCCAGTGTAACTCTGAGGCACTCCTGCTTCAGGTCCACCGGGGCAGTACGCACAGCGCCCATGCGGACAAGATCGTGGACTGGTCATTACGGCAACGACGGCCACACCCGAAACTGTCCGTACAGGACGTGTTTGGAGCAGACGGACTAGCCTGTCGAGTTCACTTGGACGCGCAGCCTCAAGCACGTCAGCATTAGCGGGAACGACAGGATGTCTGTACTTGGCGCAGACCTGGGTCTTGATCCTATTGATGGCTTGCCTGTTGAGTACTACGTCCGAGCCGAGTAGAGTCTCGATTATCTCCCTTCGGAGACGATAGTCTGTGTCCTGCGGCGACATCCCTTAGGTAGCACGTTGTGTCCAGATTAATACTCAGCGATGCGCTCAGATGTCGCTGTCGTTCGATTGGGGAATCGTGCCGATTGGATACCTTTTTATGAAGATGGAGCGGGCTTGTGACGATTGCTGATTGAGGTAGGTTCGATTGCCCGGTTCACACGGCTCACTAACAAAGGCGGGAAAGGTCCGAGAGGCCACTCCAAAGGTCGCATCTCGAGAGCGTCACACTCCAATCCCACGCATCCGCAACAAGACAAACTACGTCAAGCGATTCATCCGCGGACGTACCGTCGGCGTCAGAGCATAGGACGGTCTCTAGCTCCTCAGTGCCCTCTTAGTTTGACTTCTTTGGTTCCATCCTGTGTGTGTTGCACTAGCTTCTTCGCGCCAGTAGAGTCCCTGCAGTAATTACCGAACTCACTTATCTTGGCCAGTTGATTCCAAGTGAACACCGGGCCATCCAAGCAAACCAGATCGCCTGTCGTGTCCAACGCACATGAACCACAGATGCCACACCCACACTTCATGAATCGCTCCAATGACGCCTGAATCTGGATACCCTTGCGATGAGCAATCTTGTAGAGCTCTACCATCATCAACTCAGGGCCGCAGGTGTACATGATGTCGAAGTCGGACTTGCTGATGATGTCTTCCACAGCATCGGAAGCAAGTCCCTTGAATCCTGCTGAACCGTCGTCTGTCGCCAACTTGAGAACGAGCCCCTTTCTGGCCAACTTGGTGAACTCATCTACAAAAATGAGGTCGTCAACAGTGCGTGCAGCCATCAACAGTGTCACGTGCTTGGTCACGTCCAACAGACTGTAGACAAGTAGTCTGAGCGCGGCCATGCCGATCCCTCCCCCGACCACAAGCGCTCTCTCAGGTTGAACCTTGAAATGGTTCCCAAATGGGCCTCGGACTCCGATGTATTGGCCCTTAGACATTGAAACGAGGGCTTGAGTAGCCTCACCTATTGGCAAGACTGTTACTCCCGCATAGGGTGATTCCCAGAACGACACACTCATCGGAACCTCGTCCACGCCTGGGACCCAAATCATGAAGAACTGTCCAGGTTGCACTTTCACGTTTCTTCTCTTGATAGGAAAGGAGAGGGTGCGTGTCCGTCTGTTCTCCTCTTTCACCGAACTCACGCGTACAGACTCCGGGCTTCCAACCAGTCGTTCTATATCCAACTTCAACTCCTCCCGGCCAAACCAATGATATCTGAAACGTCCTTGAAGCCCTGCTCACGAATGTACGTCCTCACACCATCCTTGATTCGTCTGAACACGTCAGTGCCGCCGAGCACAGCAGTCCCAATCTGAATTGCCCTCGCCCCCGCCAAGTGCATCTCGACAGCGTCTTCCCAAGTCGACACGCCGCCCACGCCAATGACCGGGATTGACAAGGCATTGAAGAGATCGTAGACACAGCGGACGGCTATGGGGAAAACAGGTGGACCCGAGAGGCCTCCGACCTTGTTGCTCAGTACTGGACGCCTCTGGTAGATGTCAATCTTCATTGCTCGAACTGTATTGACAGCGACCACGGCGTCAGCACCAGCACGTTCTGCAGCCTGACCTACCGAAACTATGTCAGAGGCATTCGGAGTCAACTTGGCGAGAAGAGGGCATCCGACCACATCCTTGGCTGCCCGGACGAAGTTATAGGTCAGCTTCGGATCATGCGCTATCTGACTGATTTCTGCGTGTGGACAGGACAGGTTCAGTTCAATTGCGTCAGGCTCCATAGCCACTCCTTTCTTCGCCACCTGCACAATCTCCTCCAGAGTGCCTCCAAAGACGCTTAGTACGATAGGTACGCCCAACTGCTTCATCAACCGGACCTCGTCAGCGAACTGGTCGATACCCGGGTTGGTCAAGCCAACGGCATTCAACAAGCCCCCATGTGACACTGCAAGAACGGGTCCGGGGTTTCCCTTCCTTGGCTGAGAACCGATTGACTTAGTGACAACTGCATCTGCGCCAGACTCAACAACACGGCGCATGGAAGAGCCAGTGACTCCAAGGATGCCTGATGCAAGCCAATAGCCTTCAAGCTTCAACTAGATCCCACCATTTCCGACTGGCGAAGCCGCTGTAATAAGCTCAGTGGCAGAAGCACTTGCTATGGCAGGTGGTGGACAGTCAAGCTTATCATCAACTGGCCAGTCAGAGCATTGGTTGATGAGCTGTGCCAGTGTATCTAGTGCAAACCGTCTTTGGCATCTTCCTGCTTAATCAGGCCAGTGGATTGATTGGAAAACAACTGACCTACCCTGACGTAGGAGCCTCCGTCTTGGAGACGAACGCCTTGAACAAGGGCACACCGACAGAGAACCTCAGACGGATCATTGAAGGGCTTGAAAGATCAGCCACGGATACAATAGTAGTCGAGAGCTCGGCAATGGCACGAGCGCTCTCTGCACTTACCAAGACCCCTGTGAGGGTTGAAGAGAACTCGACCACTGCAAAGCTGTTCAGGACAACATTAGACCGGCATCTCTTGGAAACAGGGATTGTCACATCAGAAGGAGACACAGTCCTGTTCAAACACGAAGTGGCTGTGAGCCTAGCGAAGTCTGCAGTGAGTACAGCGACTGAGGCAAAAGACCTCTTGGTGAAACATGCGATAGATGCAGTGGGTGAGATTGACCGGTCAATAAACATCGCCACGATGCGGCTGAGAGAGTGGTACTCACTTCACCATAGCTCGCTGAGTGGACTCATTGAGGATCAACAGCAGTTTGTTAGAACCGTGATTGCCTGTAAGAGCCGACAACAAGTGACCGAGGACCGACTCAGGTCAGCAGGACTCCCAGATGCCCTGATTCAGTCAGTGATTGATCGGGTCGAAGACGACATTGGAGCTGACTTTGACGAGGCTGACCTTGGAATCATCAATCGTTTGGCTGGGACCATTGAAGGGCTTTATGATACCAGAAGAGAACTTGAGAACTACATCGAGTCTCTGATGCGGAGGGTTGCTCCAAACATAACCTCGCTTGTGGGTCCAATGGTCGGTGCTCGCTTGATCAGTCTAGCAGGTAACATCCATGATCTGGCCCAGAAACCCTCGAGCACTGTTCAGGTCTACGGTGCAGAGAAAGCACTCTTTCGTAGTCTAAAGACTGGAACAGACCCGCCAAAACATGGTGTGATATACCAGGTCCCGGAGGTATACTCCGCCCCCTACTGGCAGAGGGGTAAGATTGCCAGAGCACTGGCTGGAAAGCTCGCCATAGCAGCCAAGATTGACGCCTATTCACGAAGAGATGCCGGAGCTGAGATCAGAGGCGCTTTCGAGAGAAGGCTTGAGGAGATTCGTAAGCACAATCCAGAGGCCCCGAAGAAAGAACCACAGAAGAGGGTCGGGGGCAGACAGGTGCGGGCACCGCCACCAAGACGGAGTCGAGGCAGAACACAGAAGAGATGGGAAGGACGTAGACAATGAGTGTAGAAGCACACAAGTTCCCTGGCGTTTTCAGAGTGAAAGACGGGGAGAGGGCGTCACTTGCTACACGCAGTCTTGTTGAAGGCCAGAGTGTCTACGGTGAGAAGATTGTCAGGAATGAGCAGGGGGAGTTCAGACTCTGGTCTCCAAGAAGGTCCAAGCTGTCAGCAGCCATTGAGAATGGTCTCACTGAGATGCCAATCCAGCCGGGGTCGAAAGTCCTGTATCTCGGAGCGGCATCTGGAACAACCGTCAGTCACGTTTCGGATGTCGTCGGGAGCAGTGGAGTGGTCTACGCTGTTGAGTTCTCACCTACAACCGCCAGGGGTCTGATCAAGCTCGCCGGAACGAGGAGAAATGTGATCACGATTGTCGAAGATGCCAGATACCCGCTACGATACAGTCCGATTGTCACTGGACCTATCGATGTGGTGTACGAAGATGTGGCACAATCAGACCAAGCAAGAATCCTGCACGACAACGTCGCGGCCTTCTGCTCGTATGGTGCGTGGGGCATGATTGCGATAAAGGCGCGGAGCATAGACTCCACTTTGGACACCAGCAAGGTCTACAACAGGGAAGTCTCCAGACTTGATGAGCTTGGACTTGAAGTCGTGGAGAAAGTAGACCTTGAGCCCTATGAGAAGGACCACATATTCGTGGTCTGTCGTGTTAGGGAGGACGTTCCGTGAGCAGACTGTTTGACAAGATGATTCAGCGTGAGATTGACGCTGCCAATGATCATCTGCCAAAAGAGACAGTCGCGCTATGTGATCTGATTCGGACTAAGTCGCCACACTACGTTTCTCGGGGAGGAGAGGTCTCTGTATTTCGGACTGAGGAAATCGAGATGCTCTCAAGGGAGGTCCCCATCGAACTGCAGTGTGAAGTCAAACTCCCAATCATAGTCCTGAGGAGGACGGATCTTGGGCCGGGAATATTCACGGTTGCCGGGGGCCGAGTCGAGCTGTTTCTAGTTCAGAGAATCATCGTAGGACAGGTTGACCTAGGTTGGGACAAGCTCAACTGTTGGAAACCCATTGACACGATTTACCGACGTAATGTAAAGACTCTCAGGCGCAGGTTGCCTTCAACAACATGTCTGGGATTCACATTGGCCCCGGAAGCCGACTAAAGACCGTGCCAGCAGACTTCCCTTGCCAATTGCCGGTACCTGTTCAGCAATGCTGAAATAAGCTTGACACTAGACCTAGTCAGGGCATTGAAGATGACGAAAGCTCGAAGCCAACTCCTACAAAAGGTCATGTCAAACCTAGAGGAGGCTGGGTTCGAACTCTCGTCACAGTGTGATGTGCGACCGAGCTGCTTCGATTTGGTGGCTCGAAGAGGAGGACAACTGATTCTCGTCAAGGTGCTCGCGAATGTCGATGCATTGACAAAGGAGGACGCCGTGACACTTCAGCAGGTGGCTCACTTCTTCAATGCCACGGCCTTGGTTGTCGGTGAAAAGAGCCGAAGAGGCGTGTTGGACGAAGGAACGGTCTACAAGAGGTACGGCGTGTACGCAATGACCCCACCCAGCTTCCGGACAATGGCCACGGAGGGCGAACAGCCAAGAGAGTTGATCCAGAGGGGAGGAAGGTTCGTCGCCATTGACGGCTCCAAACTGAGAAAGGCCCGTGAATCTCTTAAAATGACCCAAGAGGAGCTGGCCCACTGCGTCGAGGTGTCTGCCAGAGCAGTTCTCGCGTATGAGAAGGAGGAGATGGATGTTAGCTCCGATGTTGCTCAGCGGCTGGAGAAGGTCCTCGAAACAGACATTGTCATCCCAATAGATGTGCTGAGCGAGCCTGTCAGACAAAGGCACATAGAACAGCCAAAGGTGCGACAGGACATTCCGGACTTGGAGAAGCGAGTGAATGAGTTCTTCGAGAGGCTTGGGATGAAAGTCCTGTGGACCGACCGGGCACCGTTCCACGTGGCGGCGAAAGAGGAGGGACCACCTGTCATGTCAGGAGTTGGCTCATTGAGGAGCTGGACCCTACAGAAACGCATGGAGATCCTGAAGAGTGTTTCAAAGGTGGCCGAGTCCAACGTCGTAATCATTGTTGAAGAGGGAGAGGCCGACGAGCAGGTCTCTGACCTTCCTGTGATCAGACAGCTGGAGCTGGATGAGATTGAGAAGCCCAGCGAACTGAAGAAGATCATTGCGGAGAGGTCAGGGGCCTAGACTGTGCCCAATGAACCTTGACTATTCGTGGTTCCCTCAACAAGAATCCGTTTGACAGACATCCAGCTTCTTCGCACAATGTCGGGCAGTTCTTTGCCTTCTGCGACTAGATTGCGTACAAACTGAACGGTCTTGGGGTCGGACGGGTATCCCGAGCCGATGTCGCCAAAGGCCTCTCGCATTCGTTCAATCTGCCTGTCACGTTCCACCTTTGCAACTATCGACGCGGCTGACACAATCGGATAGTTGAAGTCGGCATGGTGCTCAGAAGTTATGCTGCAGCCGAGTGAGAGCAACCCGCTCCTCTCTCCCACCAGCCTTCCGAACCTCTGAGGGTTCACGTCCACTGAATCGATAAAGACACGTTCGGGGCGAAGAGAACTCAAGACGAACGCGAAGGCCACTGCCTCGATCTCATTGAGCGTGATACCCGCTGCCCTCTGCTTGTCAATGTCTGCAGCAGATATGGACTGCAGGACGACCTGCGCGGTTATACCTCGAATCAGCAAAGCAAGCTCAGTGCGACGTTTTGGAGTAAGCAGCTTTGAGTCCTTGACACCTATGCGCTCCAGCTCTGGAAGTGTGTCTGCTGCCACTGACACACCACATACGACAAGCGGACCTATCATGGGACCACGACCGGCCTCATCTATTCCTCCTATGCCCTGAAGCTCGGGGTTTCGTGGTACCATGAATATGTCCATCACAGCCGGACTTATTATTGTCATGCCTTTTGGCCGGCATGAACTAAGTCCGGCGACTCTGTGGAAAAAAAGAGTCAGGCGGAGAACCACCGGACTGGGCCTGGAATCGGAGATGACATCAAGTGTTCACAGCTTGGCATAATCCACTCTGATTGAACTTGCTGCTGCTTCATTTGCATTGCTTGTCTAGCACAGCCTGCAGGAAACCGCCAAGTCATAGACTCAGGATTCCTTCAAGTGGTTATCCTGCCAGTCATGCGCAGTCATTGATGACACTGTTCCCCTGTACAGCCCTCGAGTCCATCCCAGCGACTAGTGACAGCGTGTTCTTAAGTGAAGGCTAAGACGACTAGGTACTGTGGTGTAGGTATGTGGAGAAGAAATCGATTGATTGAGGCAAGACGCTGGAACTGTATCCTATTACTCTTGGTCCTGACCCTGCCGCTGCTGAGCATTGGTTTCCATGGCTCCACACTCGGCTTCGTGGTATGGATTGTGAATGCGGATGTTGACGATGTGGATACAAGCCTGGCAGTGCGAACACTCCGCGTGGAAACTGCTCAAGCCGGGCTTGACGTCAAAGAAACCACGTTGGCCAGGCTCGAATCAGTTCCGCTAGGAGCGGACGTCTTGGTGGTTGTTGGTCACGGCGAGCCAGATGGACTTGCAGTTTCAGAGTCGCTCAGGCCATGGTCTGAGCTGTACAGGGCCATCGCAGAACGCCAGCCACGGAAGACTATAGTCATCGCATGCCACTCACCGTCCGACCCGTCTTCGGAGGTGTTCGGGTTTGCAGGTCGAGTTGATGCGGAGGCCGGTGCACTAGTGGTCGGCTGGTACCTCACACAGCTCACGATGCCAGACAAGGAGGTGGCCTTTCCTCTCGACCGAGTGGCGTGTGCTCAAGAGAGCATGCTTCATCCGTTGGGGCGGTACCTGTACTTCATCCACGGCTACTGGGGACTCAACACTCAGTTCTATAGTATGTACGACGATTTCGACCAGCGCGGGCTTTTCAAGACCGACTACCACGCCGGCGATGTGAGGTTCTTCGACTACTTCGAGGCCTACAGTGCAACCACGCAGCCCGAAAAGGACACGGTGCATTGGGGATGCTCCATCTCGAGCTTCGCTTACAACCTCTACGACGAGCTGCGCAACCTTCCCTCTGGTAGTCAAGTGAACATCATAGGGCACAGCATGGGAGGACTCATTGCTCGCGAGATGCTCAGGCTGTATCGAGCCCAGCTCGACAGTGCCGGGGTGAGCATCGGGAAGGTCGTTACTCTCGGAACGCCCAACTACGGAACATTTCTCGCGAATCCTCTCAACAACTGGGCCTTGATTCTTTCTCTGATCGGTGGATTGCTCTACAGTGGAACGCTCTGGCCGAGTCCTGTTTTCTGGTCGATGATGCCCGGGAGCTGCTTCCTCACGGCTCTCAACTCAGGCCCACTCAACTACTCGTCTGGAATCGAATGGTGCACGGTGAGCGGCTATGAAGCTTTTTGGAGCACGCTGATGCTGTTCATCCATCTCGACGTCAGCGACCCGATAGTCGCCAGAGGAAGAGCGCACCTCTCCTTCGCGGAACAGGCATTCTTCGATGTCGAACACAGTGTGCTCATCGACGACCCAACTGGCACGACGTACTCATACTTGGCAGACTGGATCACAGCAGGCCCAGACTCGGACTCCGACGGACTGACCGACGATGCCGAAACGTACTGTCACCAGACAGACCCGTATGACAGTGACACGGACAACGATGGACTTACTGACTATGACGAGGTCGTGACGTATGGCACGGACCCGAGAAACGACAACACCGACGGGGACGGCCTGACTGACGGGTACGAGGTCGAACACGACTACGATGCTCTTGACATCAACGACCCTGTCCCTGCTACCCTGTTAATCTCGTCTGTCACTCTGGTCGGTTCCAAGGTCATGGTCTATGTGAACCACTACACCATAATGGACTACGTGGACTTCTATGTGAGATACAAGACCACGTACGGCTCTTGGACCAGCTATAGCAACAAGGGCAGGGACTACACGCCAGACACAGGTGACAAGTACTATGCCACATGGACGTACCCGTCGGGTTACAGTCGATTGGAGGTCAAGGTGATGGCCTATGACTCAAGCGGCCTTTGGCTGGGGACTGACT
>CAZVZC010000009.1:0-2095 GCA_964631415.1 uncultured archaeon
GGTTTTCGAACCCCTGACCTCTTCCATGCCAAGGAAGCGATCTACCACTGATCTATCGGCCCATTAAGAACTACCCACGGATTCGAACGCCATTGACACTCTTGTGGGCCCAGTTGAAGCTCCGGATTCTGCTCGAAACGCCAAAACCACAGGCGGCACACCTGTGTTGTCTAATGTGATAGGACCTCCGTCCGCATCTTCTGCATCTCATGTGATGAGGATTGTTGGCCTTGCCTTTTGACGGGGTGCCTTTTGTCATGACATCTACTCCTTTTGTGAGCCTGGTTGCGGACCTGTGGGAGGAGGCGATACAATAACGACATTGTCACCTCTCACGATTACGTTGAGGATCTGCTCGACGGTTTCTGCGCTGGTTTCTGGGTCCACAGCAATCTCATCTGCGTCCTCAAGTATGAGGTTCAAATGCTGATCGAAGCCCCGCAGGCGTCCCTTGATTTTCTTTCGCCCCTTCAGTTCGACCAGCACCTGCGCGCCGATTGATCTCTGTAGAAGCTCCGTAGGTCTGCCTGCGTTCACTGGACTCACCAACACAGAATACAAGTCGCCACGCCGTGGGCTCGCGACTTTCGAGCCAGTTCCTGAGCTGGACTTAAAAAGATGACGATGAAAGCTCAAGAAGGAACGATACCGTCGCATCCAATGACATTCATGACACAGGATTCAAAAGGCCCCAGTCAGGCTCTCCTGCGATGCCAAAATTCGAACGGTTCAAGAAACGGCACCAATTGTCGAAGAGGGAGCAAAGGGCCGCCCTTGAGCAGATCGAGAAGACGCTTGGCTCTTCAGTGACGGGGCTTGGCCCAGAAACCCATTTCGAAGAAGGTATTCTTGACGACGGGTCCCGTGTCCTATTGCTGAACGGTACAATTGCCTTCTTCGAATCGGAGGGCAGGATGCTTCCAACTCTGCGTGCACTCCTAGACGGGATCATCACGATCCCCCGGGTTGTCGTTGACATGGGAGCTGTCAAGTACGTGGCCAACGGAGCAGACATCATGCGTCCAGGGATAGTCAGTGTTCAAGACGGCATTGCTGAGGGCTCGATAGTCGTCGTGGTTGATGAGAAGCACGGGAAACCATTGGCCGTAGGTGTGTCAACAATGAGTTCGGATGGACTACGTGCTGTGTCTGGTGGAAAAGTCATAATATCAAAGCACCACGTCGGCGACGAGGTCTGGACATTCGGAAAGACCCTCGACTAGTCATCTCCCGTTTCTTTTCCGTGTTCTCAGAAAGATGATGGCGGCTTTGTAGATATCCTTGGCCAGAGAGGGCTCAAGTCCTGAGTTCATGGCAAACCTGTTTCTTGTGAGCCCTGGCTTGTTTGCATCGGTATCTGTGTAGACCACTTCTGCTATCCGTCGGTATCCTCTGTCATACAGTGTTCTGGCTTCAGCTCGGGACAGCGCAATAGGTGTTTGGTTCCCATTTTGGATGACCTGCAGTTCCATAAGATCAGAACGCGCAAGGTCCTCCTCCACCCCAAGTCTGAGTTGCCTGCTCAGGAGAGCGAAGCGTGTTTCGAGCACATCTCTTCCAGTAGCTGCCATGAACTTGCTGATACTCTCGGCTATCGAACTGCACGACTCCGTGAGTGTTGCCAAGTCCTCCTCGTCCAAGTTGCTTCCTGCAATCCGTTTCGTCCCGACCACCACTTGCTCTCCGAGCTTGTCTGATGTTTCAAGAATACCTGTGCTGCTCTTCTCCTCTAGCCACATCATGAGGGCCTGTCTCTTCACATGGCTTCGCTTCTCTGCTAGCTCCAGGGACCAGCCCTGTGGTTTCTCCATTCCGGCCATCTGAATCTCAATATCCGAGGGTACTGCTGTCCGTGGCCTGCTTGACTGAACAAGACTGAATCGCAACAACAGATCCACAAGTGTGGGAACATCGGGACTATCAGTCAGCTCGGCGAGAGCCTTTCGGGTTCTAACGTAGTCAATGGGGTCTAAGCCTGCCTCAAAGGCCTCACTTGCATCAGGCGTCAATGCATATAGTCCGTCAGTCTGCTCAATGAGTTCTTCTCTCACGAGCCATTCAAACAGGAGAGTGAACTGGTCTTTCATGCTCGACA
>CAZVZC010000009.1:2195-53946 GCA_964631415.1 uncultured archaeon
ACGAGATAGACCCTGCCACCGTAATCTGCGAGGTGGTATTCACCGATTCTTCCGGCTATCTGGAGGTATCTTGACCTGCTGTTCACATAGCCCATTGAGTTGTCGTACAGGATAACGATGCAATCGAACGGGAAGCTTATACCTGCAGTAATGCCTGTAGTCGAAACAACTGTCTTGATATCACCACTCTTTACAGCTTTCTCAAGTCTTCCAAGTAGGGCAGAGTCCAGTCCGGCGTGATGGAAAGCAACACCGGACTGCAGAGTCTTTCGTAGGCGTCGGGCTGCAGGCATGTCATCGCTTGGGCTGACAATCTGGTCCACGAGTGCGCTGTTCACAGACTGCAAGTGTCTACTTGCGACGTACTCCGCCACTGACTCGGTTCGAGATCTCGAACCTGTGACTATGAGTAGTGCCTTGTTCTGGTTGCTGCCGATATGTTCTAGCACCGCGCCAATCACGTCATCGCCGGATGCCTGATAGTCCGCAGTGCCATCACTACTGCGTATGTCGACTGTGTCAATGTTTCTGGTCACGATGAACTCGTCCGGGATGAGGGTGACACTGGGTCTGAAGACTCTCGCCTTCAACCACCTTGTCACGTTCTGAGTCCCACCAAACCGCGATGAGAGCGTGATCACCTTTGCCTGCCGCTTGAGGAGTGTAATAAGACAGTCTAGCCTAGCACTCCTGTCACTTCCCAACTCTTGGGAGTCGAGTTCGGTGGCTTCATCCACTATTACTAACCCGATGTTCTGAATCCATGATTTCCTCTGCAGGATTGCCAAGAATGCAGACTCGTATACTGATACAACCAAGTCGGCTCTTTCAAGGTCTTCGTCTATTCCTCTGACTTGCCCATCATGTCTGACAACTGAAAGCCCCAGATCATGCAACAGGACTCCGTATTCATCGATTATCTGGCGGTTCAAGGACATGTATGGGCTGATGTAAAGGCATTTCACCTTTCTTTCAACACTAGTCAGAATGCCGATGATTCCCAGGAAGGTCTTCCCTGACCCCGGCGGCATCTGGATTATGAGGTTGTCATCAATCTTATCGATTTCCCTGAGGAACTTCTCCTGTGCCGGAAGCAGACGAACGAAGTTCTTGTGTTTCAGCAGCAGCTTTGCGGCTCGCTGCACGTCGGTGTCAGTGGAGGCTGGTCCTCTCATACCCCTGACTGCTTCAAGTGCGATTCGCCCCTCATGGGTCGCAGTGAACCTTCGCTGTTTCTTTCCCTTGCCGCCTGCCGGCTGGACGAATCCCGCCTGAATCAGCTTATTCATACTCTCATAGAGAGTACCTCCAGAAGCGAACCGTCTTCGTAGTTTCTCGTATTTCGCGTAATCATTCGTTCTCTCATCATCAGGACCATGCAATGGCTTAGAAACACCCATCAGAGTCAGTATTCCTTCGACTATGGCATCCCATCCTAGAGCGGGAACCACATCTCCTGTCTTGGGACACAGAACCTCAAGTATCTCCAATGAGTAACGGTTGCCGAGGGTCTTCAGGTTCTCTCTCAGCCCAGCCGTCTCTGAGTCCTCCCTCGGTTCCGACATCGCAATCATTTCTCACTCTGTGAGGCATCGTAAAAAGATTGCTTTCATTCTGCAGATAATACTCGGCCTTTTGTTCAATGCCCTGATTGCTATCCACGAACCTGAGGTGAAATGGGTGCGTATCTTTCGACGCAAGGACGGTAAGGACGGTCCTCCTGCTGGTGCGACATCTGAGAAGGCTCGCGCGTATCTCGGTCTGTTCTCACCCACACCTGAAACTTCGGAGCTGGAGGTTTCCCACGATTGCAGGAGGCTCTCTGAACTGGAGTCTGTCTTCATCAGGTCGAAGCGACTAGAATCATTGGAGGATGTTTCCTTCGTCGCGAATGAAATCCGCGACGGCTGTATTGTCCTGTTGGACATATCTAGGCTCAACGATGGAAAGGAGCAGAACCACCTCGAACTGAAGCGCATAATCGAGAGGATTCGCGGTGAAACTCGCGGTTATGGCGCAGACATTGCTCTTGTCAACGAGAACTGTGTAATCGTGACTCCATCCTTCGTCAGGTTTTGACAGAAGTCGTAGCAGGACGAATAGCGACCGAAACTCACTGAGAACGGTCGGCATTTCGTTGTCTGTGTTCTTGGGCACTACCTGAGTTTGGCACTTTCAGTGACAGTCATTGCTTTAGTTTCGATGTTCAATGCCTTGTGGATGGTTGAGGCCAAGTTCATACACTTGGTCGCCTCGCCGTGGCACGTGAGTATCATCTCAGGCACAGGACTTACGCGCTTGACGAAGTTGAGAATCTGCTTTCGGTCTGAGTGGCCAGAGAACCCCTCAACTGTTTCAACCTGAAGGTTGATGGGAACCACCGTCACATTTCCCTCACGGTTGCGCATCTGAGTTTCCTTCCAACCCTTCTGTACTCTGCGTCCTAACGTTCCCTCGCCTTGATAGCTAACAAAGACCACAGCATTGTTGGTATCTGGAGCCAGCAGTCTGAAGTAGTCCACGCTGGGGCCACCAGCGAGCATTCCGGATGTTGCCATAATGATACAGGGCTCTGCTGATACTATCTGCTCACGCTGGTCCGGGTTGTCGACCTGAGTGAATATCTCATTCAGGAACGGGTTGACTCCTTGATGAAATATCATCTCACGTATCTTCTTGCTGAGTGCCTCTGGGTGCGTCGTGTGAATCGCCGTCGCCTGGGCAATCATGCCTTCGATGTAGACGGGAACCTTCGGTATGCGCTTCTTTGACACGAGATCCTCCAGAACGAGCATTATCTCTTGTGCACGTCCCACAGCTAGAACCGGTATGAGTACCTTGCCGCCCCTCTCGATAGTCCTTCTTATCACAGAGGCGAACTTACGTTCAACTTCCTGTCTTGGAGGCATCTTGTCCGTGGGATGGCCGTAGGTGCTTTCTATGATGAGGGTTTCAAGCCTTGGGAATGTGAATGTTGCAGGCTCAAGGAGTCTGGTCCTACCAAACTTGAAGTCGCCCGTGTATGCCAAGTTGTACTGCCCATCACCTATGTGAAGATGGACAATCGCCGAACCCAGTATGTGCCCGGCATTGTGAAGTGTGAGCCGCACATCAGGTGCGATGTCTGTGACCTCGCCGTAGTTCAGCGGTATAGTGTGGAGGATTGCCTCCTTGACATCTCTGTCTCGGTATGGTCTGAGCTTTCCCTCTCGCTCAGCGACCTCCAAGTAGTCCAACTGGAGCAGGGTCGAGAGGTTTAATGTTGGCGCAGTCATGTAGACTGGACCGCGGTATCCGTACTTGAAGAGAAATGGAACCATGCCGCAGTGATCAAGGTGGGCATGAGTCACTATGACAGCATCCAGCTTGTCTATGTCTAGCTCGGGCATGTCAAGGCGTGGGAATGCTCTACTGGGAGCACCGACGTTGACGCCGCACTCAAGCAGGACATTCGTTTCGGATGTCTGTAGAAGCATACACTGTCTTCCGACCTCGCGGAAGCCACCCAGTGCTGTCAGTCTGATCCACCCATTATCGATGAGTATGGGGCGATGAATCCTTCTGCCAATCTCTCGGAAGACCCTGTTGCGATTTGCTGCCTCGGACTGGATAATGTAGCGTATCTGCTTAATCAGCTTACTCTCCATGGGGGGTGTTCGCATCACATTTGGCCGCCAGAATGTCTGCCGTGTGATTTCCCGGAGTGTGGTCCCACTCCTACCAATGACGAGGCCTGGTTTCTGTGCCTCGATCACGACTTCGCCGCGGGAGTCGTCGAAGTCGATTGATGTGATCTCAGCCTCTGCAGGCACGAGCTCACGCACTGCCTTCTCAGCCTCTTCATGTGGCAGCCTGATCTCGGGTGCAGATCTGACGACGATGCGCTTTCTCATCTTACGTGCAAGCGCTTTGATCTTGTCCCCGTCATCGAGCAGAATCTTGGGTGCCTTTGAGTAGATGGCTATCTCCGGTCCCTCATACTCGACAGAACTGATGGCTGCTGAGCGAGGTAAAGCCTTCATGATTGCCTCTCGGACATCAGTTATCTCCCTGTCCTCTTCATTCTCAGAATTCATCTAGAGTCACATCTCAGTTGTGGGTCTGTCACGTCACAGGTCTGCCACTCGGTTCGTCCATGTCCTCGGAGGATAGGACTCATGTGTAGTGTGTTTCGCTGACCACCAGCAGGGCCAAGCCCATCATGGCTTCTTCCAGATCTTCAGTATCTCTTCCTTGGGCACTTCCTGATACCCGTCTTTGTCAATAACACTCACAAGGATTGAGTTACCCGTGGCGGCATCTCTCTCGATCGCAGCCGCAATAGCCCTTATGGCGAGCTCGATAGCCTTCTTCTTGGGAAGGTTCTCCTCATACTCTGCCTCTAGGACACCGAGTGCAACGGGCGACCCTGATCCGGTCGCTGTGAACTTGTCTGGCAAGACGGACCCAATGAAGTCGGTATAGAAGACTTGGGGGCCCTCGTCGTCGAATCCTCCTACAAGGCTCTGCAATAGGTAGGTTCCCCGCGATTGGAACATTATATTGCTTAGAAGGCGCGTCAAGGCCTTCACTCGCATTGGTCTGCCTCTCTGAATCTCAAACAGCTTCGATTCAGCTCTGAGAAGCTCCATGATAGACTGTGCGTCTGCCACAGAGCCTGCAATGGTTGCTCCTATACGGTTAGTGATCTTGTATATCTTCTGAGCAGCCTTGTTGGCAATCAGATAGCCCATTGTTGCTCTCTGGTCGCTGGCCAAGACAACGCAGTCCTTTGCGATTAGGCCGAGAGTTGTTGTTCCCGTCTTTAGCTCAGCCGGGGGTTCCATCTGATGTTCCATCGTCGAATAACTCCCTGTAGGCGAGATTAGGCCTTGTAGAACTAGCGACGAACGGCCCTTCCTCCAATCCTATTAAAAGGTTTGGATGAGAAACATCTGTCATTTTTGGCGGGAACAATCACCCGCCCCCTACTCAGTCGTGTTCTCTTTCGGACGGTCGTAGGTGACGATGAACTTCACCTGCTTCAGATCCTTGTTGAGTCTTAGCACATCCGCCGCTATGCCAATCTCAGCATATTGAACCCCTTCGATATAACGGGTTTCCTTTGGCATCTCTATGGTGATGACCTCCTTGTCAGCCTGCACTGTATACTTGTCAGTTGGAAAAGCAGGTATCCTCCTCTTGACAATGGCCAAGATCTTCTCAGCCTGTTCATGAAGGATCTCTTTCACTGTGACATCGAACAAGAGGGTTCTTCCTGCGAGAGGAGGATTGAAGTCAACCCTCATTTGGCGTCCTAGGTCTGCAGTGATGATGCCCTGTTCATTACCAAGCTTCACCTTCTCGCCTTTCATCGGGCGCACGCCCTGCTTCACGACCTTGGCTCTAGGCACCAGTTTGACCTTCTTTGGGTCTCTGCTGCCAGCTGCTTTCTCCGGGGGAATCTCGACGGCCTTACTCTCTCCGACCTTCATCCCAACGAGCTGTTCCTCTAGAGCAGGGAGTAACCATTTCCACCCCACTGCAACGAGCATGGGCTCATAGCGGTCGTTTTCCTTGAACAGGCCTTCTTTCTTCGCTACTTCCTCGATAGTGAGGTCGAAGATCTTTCCGTCGTCCTTGGTCTTGGCAACATAGTCAACGTAGACTAGGCTGCCATCGCTGGCCACTGCTTCACCTGTATCGGTCGCGCTAGGGATTGGTGCTTGCTTTTCCTTGCCTGTTTCTTCTGGCATTTCGGACTCCCTCTAGGGCTCCAGGTTTGAGGTTTGGCCCTCTCAGTTCAGTCATCATAAAATGGTTTCCGTTGAGGCTCAAGCATGCCTTTCAGCACTTGGATTTCCTCGAAGAACAGCGCTTTCCGGGCGACACTTCTAACAGTCAAGCCGCACCGCTTCATGACGGACTTGACCTGTTCAATGTTGGCAAGAGAGGACGCTACGGCATATAGGACCCCTGCTCTCGTAAGATGCCTAGCTGCTTGTTCGACGAACCTGACAGTCAGTTCTGTGCCATCTGCTCCTCCCAAGATGGCGTGGTCAATGTCAGTCCTCAAGCCATCATCTGGCAGGTAGGGCGGGTTGAACACAATGACAGAGAAGCGGGCAGACGTGTTTACTGCAGACAGAAGGTCAGACTGGATGATATTGCACCCATGCTCTAGTCCGTTCCGTCTTGCATTCTGCATGGCATTGCGTACTGCTTCGGTGGACGAGTCCGTCCCAATGACGAGCTTGGCAATCATCGCCGCGGTGAGAGTGATCAGTCCGGCACCACATCCGACCTCAAGGAAAGTGTCACTGGGAAGGAGGACTATGGCATCAAGCAAGAGATATGTGTCCTCAGAGGGAGGATAAACACCAGGGTTGACAACAATGTCGAGTGGCTGGTTCCTCATTTTGGTCCACGTCTCTCATCGGGCACCAAGCCATCGTCAATCATTCCCAGTACGTGGTCTGAGAGCCTCACAAGCATATCCAGGTCAAGGTCTCGCAGGCGTTCAGAGCCAATGAATTCTCCTGAACATCTCTGAACGAATGCTTCGAGGACTGATTCCTCACAGGATAGGTTTCTGAACCAGATTCCGAACGCCTTTCGTATCTGTTTGTTGGGGTACGAGTAGACTCCGCGGACCATCCAGTGAAACACCTCTTCGTTTTGTGCCACAGGTCCGGATTCCCGATGTGTCACCCTCACCACAGTTGAATCGACCCTTGGTATTGGATAGAACTCTCGGGCCATGACGTGCATGATCATCTCTACATTAGCGCGATAGTTGATCTCGATTGTCAGACGGGAGTATTCGGGAGTCCCCGGCTTTGATAGTAGTCGTTGGGCGAACTCCTTCTGATACATGAGTACTGCCTGCTGGAAGTCGACACCCTCCAAGAGCCGAAACGTGACGGGCGAGGCGATGCTATAGGGTAGGTTCGCGACGACCTTGTTGGCTTTTGGCAGTTCAATCTCAAGCGCGTCCCCCTCTATCACTTCTAGGTTGTCTTTCTCTGTAAACAGATTTCGTAGAGCGTTCGCAAGACCCGGGTCCTTCTCCACAACAAACACCTTACGGGCAGACTCCACCAACCATCTTGTCAGTACACCAAGGCCTCCTCCCACCTCCAACACGTCGTCGTTTTTCGTGAGACTTGCTGCCTTCACAATCTCTCGTGCTATTGAGGAGTTGATGAGGAAGCTCTGTCCAAGTTTCTTCCTAGGTGTGACGCCGTACTTTCTGAGTGACGACCTTATCTCATCTGACAATGGGGTCACCAACAGTTACGCCTACTACTTCTTGGCCCTCTCATCATCGTTTCGCGGAGGTGGCCTGACGAAGAGCCATCGCTTGACGTCATCGCTCAACTCAGCGATGATCCTCGCAGTGACCATCTTCTTCGGATTCTGCAGCTTTGTCCGCGCAGATATGTCCTCGAAGCTCTTGAATGGTTCTCTCTTTCTCTCCTCGAGTATTGCCCACATAAGGGTCTGTCCAATCCCTGGTAGCAGCTGCAGGGAGTGCATTCTCGTAGTCATTGGCGGAGCCTGATTGAAGAACTGAACGAAATTGTGCTCATGCTTCGTGACAATGATCTCCACCACAAACGGAAGCTCGGTGGCGCTCTCAGGCACAAGGTCTTCATAGGCAATGCGGCGCTTGGCGTGGTCTATCTTCCCTTTTGAGTTCCTCTCAAGAGAAACTCGTTCCTGGGAACTGATCTTGGCGCCTCTAGATGGCGCAAGCTCCAGTAGTGTGAAGTGTGACTCTCCAATGGCCTGTACTACCGTTTCACCCTGAGGACGAGAAGAGCGGAGATGCAGCTTCGGTAGGACAACTGCCAAGACATATGCATGGGTCTCTGACAGTCTGCCTTGTGATTCTTCCATCTCTTCTCACTCCTGGCGAACTTGGGCCGCATCGCTGAGAGCATGTGCAAGTCGCGATAAAAATCAATCGGGCGCTCGATGTCTGCCTCAGGTCTAGTTGACCATGGACCAGAAGTTCTATCTCACTCGGCCCTGCTCTTCGTCACGAATTCCACGATCTCTGCAATCTGTTCCTGTGTAACGCTGGTTGAGCGTGCATCCAGAATCGTTCGCATTTCCTCCGGGCTGGTCGGAGCAATGTTCACCACTTGAACAGCGAGAGATCTGCTTATGTTGTAGGTCTTCATGAGCTTCTCGACCACCTTGACGGCGACCGCCGGTGCCATCTTCGAGAAGGTTGATGCATGCTCGAGTGTGATTGTCTGCTGAAAAGACAGTTCTCCCTCTTTTGCGCGCTTGGCGAGAACCTTCTTGACCTGCGGGAGAGTGATCTCCTCCTCACTCACAATCTCCTTAGGCATCTTCTTTCAGCCTCTGCTTGGTCGGAGATGCTCGGGTCTGACTATGATGGTCCTCACAGCTTTTCCTTGAGTGACATCAACGAGGATTCCTCTACCTCTCTTGTCACTGACTACACCTGTCCTGCCTTGGTACCTGCGATGAGGCATGCCCTTGTGGACGCTTGAGTTAATGACTATGTCAACGTGTTGACCGACTTCATAATCTATGAGAATGCTGCTGAGGGGCGTGATACCACGTGTTCGGACCTTCTTACTCATGAGGGCGCGTGTCCGAGCACGAAAACCATGACTCTTTTTGACCATGGGGCATCATCTCACTCATCATGGTACCTCAGCTTGCCAGAAGTCTATGATACGGCATACCCGAGGTCCAGCAAACGCCCTTTGGCGAACACTTAAGCGTTATGGTCTGTTTCGGCAGAACGAACGGACAATACCACAAGTTCTTGGCAGACACATTCGACGTTGAGGATTCCGGACAGCGACGGTCTTGTCCTACCGTCGTCCCCCGATATCAGTTCCTTCACATAAGTCCCTCCTTGCACTATGAAGTTTCCGTCCAGAAGGCCATCTTCCCTAGGACTCAGTTTCACTTCGTACACGCGTTTCCTTCTGAGCAAGTCCTTCCTACGGTGTGATACTCGAGTCGGGGTCCTCTGTTCAATCTCTATTCCTGAAAGCTCCCGCTCAGCTCTTCTCAATTCCTGCTCTTCTAGGTGGCTTGCTGACTTTATGATGGCTGAGTACTCCTTGACATTCCTCGATGACTCGTGCTTGAGGAACTGCGCGCGTTCTCTCTGTGAAGCTTGAAGCTCAGCCACCTCAACTCTTCCCTGAGCGCCCTCATTAATGGCTTGAGTCAGTTCCTGAAAATCCAAGGTCCTCACGCGTGGTCTAGAGATTTCTACGACAAATGGCCGGCCTGAACCAAGCATGAGTGCATCGATGTCTTCTCGGCCGGCTCCGTGGAACTTGAAACCCGTTCCTTGGGATAATGTCTGAACAGGAATGCCTACATACTCGGCTATGGAGTCGGGATATCTCCTGCCCGTGCCTCCACACGATTCGCATCCTCTCCCTCCGCAAGCCGTGCAGTCCCATCTGCTCTGAGGGATTCCCCTTACGAGTTTTCGATATCTCCCATAGATGAAGATTGGGTTGATTTGAAGGTCTAGGGTGTCACGAATCATATCGTACACAATCACGATGTCGGAACGCTCGAAGTTGGCCTCCTTTTCCAGTGCTCTCTGAACCTGTTTCCCGAGTTCTCTGTTGAAATCAGACTTCAGGGGTTCACCCCGAAGAAGGCTGAAACGCGCTCTGAGCTCTTCTTCGCGTTCCGCAAGAGCCGGCACTGGAATACAACCGATCAAGAAAGTGTTGAATTCAATGTTCTTGGTGGTTTCTATGACCCTCCCAGCGATTTCTGATGCTCTCCCAAAGACACTCCCTCCTTCTAATGAGCACAGATGACATTCTCTGGCCGAGGGTGGGTCTATTCCATTCTTCTTGATGAGCGTCCCTGCCGGCCCAAAGGATCCATTACCAGCAAGTTCGGTAAGAATCTTCAATCCTCCTGCTCTATCGCCCGACTTGATTTGCTCGTCGGCCTGCATTGAGAGAAGCAGTTTCATGGAGCGTCCTCTCTCTTGATTTGACGTGTCAGTGCTGAGCCATGCAAACTGACGTCCAAGACACTGGTCGCATAGAGGATACTGACTCAGCATCTGTTCGGCGATGTCCAAGAGGTTTCTCTTGTCCGTATTTCCCAATTGGAGGAGCTCCTTTTTGACAGCAGCCCGGGCTGACCACATAAAGATGTTCTTCTACAACCGGGGACTGATGTACCGTGCAACTCTTAGCAATGCAATCATTGTACGAGGGTTGGCCAAGAGATCAGCAATAGTTGCGCCCTGCATGTCCATGTCTCCTCCTCTCTTCACGATGTCAGTAAGACTCAGTTCGTCTGCATTCTTCACAAGCGAATCTAGTCCCCGGTCCGAGAGAGAAGATATCGCCCGTTGAGCGAGATACATTGTCCTCAGTTGTCCCAGTAGAAGAGAGCGCCAGCTTGTTTCGTAGCGCCCCATAGAACTTGCAGAAGCATCCCTCTCGGAAATGGCAAGCGAAACTGTCTTGCCTGCAATCTTGCCACTGATACCCCCGAATATTACGCCTCCGCCGGTCGTTGCCTTTACCATTCCGGCTGCGTCTCCAACAACGACAAGACCGGGCATGAACGTCTTCTTCGCAGGCAGACCGACGAGGACTGTTCCCCCGATTCTTCGCAGTACGGATGCTCTCGCCAGCTTCCTACTGATAATGGGATGATGACGCACGACTGCCTCCAGTCGGGGCTTCGACTTGTAGTCAGATGCAAGACCGACTCTTACTCGGCCGTCGCCTAACGGGATGATCCAAGCGAAGAAACCAGGTGCCGTTTGTCTGCCGTAGTACATCTCGACTATATCATCATCAACATCGGCTCCCTGAACCTCGTACTGGAATGCAGGATATTTGCTGTTCTTACGAATCGCTGGCAGCCCGACTGACGCTGAAAGTCTGCCCTGTGCTCCCTCAGCATTGACTGTCACGATTGCTGTCCGCTGTATCGCTACACCATCTTCGAGAGTTTCCACACCGACAACAGTGTCGTCATGAGTCTTCAGTGCGCGCACCTTGGCTCCTGTGATGATAGATGCGTGTGCCTGTGCTGCTCGTTCGGCGAGCCACGCATCAAACTTGCGCCTGTCGACGACGACTGCCTCATGACGACCACGTTCAACTAAGAGCGATCTGCCCGATGGAGCATAGATTCTCGCTGCATGTACAGTGTTTTGAATCACATTCTGGGGAGGTTTTAGCCCCAGACGCCTGAGCCCCGATAGACTGAGGAGCCCTGCACAGTGATCTGGCTCACCTACCTTTGGATGCTCTTCAAGCACAACCACGTCATGCCCATGAGCTGCGATTGTCGATGCTGTCAGCAGCCCTGCTGGCCCGGCGCCAATCACAATTGCATCGTGGTCGAGAGTCTTCATCCGTCTAGACGAGTGAACTGCCACCTTTTTATCTGTCGTTTCACCTGACTGGCTTGTGACTACTGGATGGCGGCCAGCACAGATCAGAGATCATTCAAGTACAAGCAAGTCATCGCGGTGCGAACCGACCTTGACATGAGTAGGGGCAAGATTGCAGTGCAGGTGGCACATGGTGCTGTGAGTGCTGCGGAACGCGCAAGGATGGTTCGCCATGAGATATGGAAAGCATGGCTGGACGAGGGGCAGAAGAAGGTGGCTGTCAAGGTCGGATCTGAGAATGAGCTTCTTGAGCTAAGGCGATTGGCTGTTGCCAACAGGCTTCCAAATGCTCTGATTCGTGATGCTGGGATGACTGAGCTGCCCCCTGGCACAGTCACAGTGTTGGGGATAGGTCCCGGACCAGCGGTCGAAGTTGATAAGGTGACTGGCAGTCTGAAACTGCTGTGAGGGACTCTGAATGCTGCCCGCACATCCACTTGAACAGCAGGTGGGTATGGAGTTCTATTGCACTGATTCGCCCGGACTTGGAGGAAGACTCAGAGCAAGGTTCGAGGATTTCATCGTTGAAGAGATAACACCTGAAGGATCTGTCCTATCGCTGGGAAACTGGTCCAACGAAACGCTCTCAGAAGCACATTTGGCTGCCTCTGGAGCAGGCGAGCGTTCCAAGTACGTCAGGTTCACACTCCAAAAGATGGGGCTATCCACGCTTGATGCCGCAGGCATCATTGCCGCTGCTCTCAAGATTCCCAGATATCTCGTCACTTACGCTGGTCTGAAGGATAAGCGCGCCATGACAGTGCAAGCGATGTCGGTGCCAAAACAGGCGTCTGTAGCTCTGGGTGGTCTTCGCCTCTCAAGAATCGTGCTGAGAGATCCACAGTATGTCCGGCGTCCTGTACAAGTGGGTGACCTGTGGGGCAATCGTTTCACTGTGTTGTTGAAGGATATGACAGTTGATTGCAGCACAGGACGTGAGATGGCAGAGTCGCTCAAGGGGCGCCCGATATTGAACTACTTCGGCATACAGCGTTTTGGTGTGACCCAGCCGTCCACACTCTTAGTTGGCAAGGCGCTCATAAAGAGGGACTATGAAGGCGCTGTTCGATCGATACTGGCAGCAGCAAGTGTCTTTGAGGACCACGAGTTCGCTGACCTAGGTGGAGAGTCGAGTCCAGATATAGAGATCACAGAGAGCATCCTTGACCGGGTTCCCAATGGCTCAAGATACGAACGAAGCGTCATGCAGCATCTCGTCAAACACCCGGGCGACTATCAGAAAGCAATGACCAGAATTCCGCCACGCATCCTCACGATCCTGGTTCACTCATATCAGAGCTACTTGTTCAATCGACTAATCAGTGAACGCGTGAAATCCGGTTTCTCGGTGGATCAGCCCGACATTGGGGATTTCATAATCCAGTTGGACCAGACTCACTCAGGAAGAGACTCATGGCTGTATACGACTGAGAGGACTCTTGAGGAACGGCGGGCAATGGTACGTTCAGGCCGCTATGGCCTTGCAGCGCCGGTACCCGGATACTCTACGAAGCTGCCACCATCGAAGCAATCAGACTCCCTCAGGAGCATACTGAGTGATGAAGGGGTGGCTCCTGTGGACTTCAGAAACCCGGAGTCGAGAACACTGGACTCGCCCGGTGGCCTTCATCTTGTTTCAATCGAGCCCCTGAATCTCTGTACAGAGTGCACAGGCGATGGTCTCAGGCTGCAGTTCAGCCTCAGAAAGGGCTCATATGCCACTGTCCTTCTCCGCGAGCTGATGAAGGGTGATCCCAAAGACTTGATCTAGCGTTTCGGCTGCTTCTGCGTGAAGCTCTTCATTCTCTCCTCGAAGACATCAGATGGCTTCTTCTCTGTCTTCTTGGGCTCCTCCTGATACTGGAACAAAACCGATTCTCCCACTGCTGCTGACACTATTTGTCTGAGATCTTCAAGAGAGTATGGAATCTTAGACCTGTCCTCTGATCGCAGCACGACTATGTTCTCTCTGGTCCTGTCGGGCAGGAAGAGATTGTTGATACCAAGTTCGATTGCAGGGTGTATCAGTTCTTTGACTACGCTGCGTAGACTCACTGGGCCCTCGATTATCAGGACGCTTCCAAACGTCTTGCTCATCTCGTCTATCAGCTCCTTCTCAGAGAGCAGAAGGTTTCTCCCCTTCTTTTTGACAATTAGAACGAGTCTGTCTGCCACATTCAGTGCCCGCAAAAGGCTGAGGTCCCCGATAGCTGGGAACTGCTTCTGACGTTCTAAGAGCCACTTGCAGAAGTCCACATCGAACTGTGTTATCTCGCCCTTGTCCAGCTTCTCTTGGCAACTAGGACAGAGCATGTCAGACTCGATGTCGAATACACAAACCGGCAGACGCATCCATGCAATCCCTCGCCTCTAGAGCGCTAGTGATGGCCAAGCTCCGGGCGAGATTGCATATCAAAGCATACACGATTATCGCGCGAGAGTTATGTCTATTGTGGACACATTCAGGTCGCTACCCTTGTCTGTTTGGACTGCGGTAGTCCCAATCGTGATGTTCTTGACGTGAACATCGGGGATGAACCTGTGACGCGTTATCTCTGCGACGTCCACAGCCCTGCTGATCAGTCGTCCCCTTGCTTTAATCACAACCTCTGACGCTCCTTTGTTGAAGAGGGTAACGCAGGCCAAGACATAGCTCATGACGTTTTTCGCACCAACCAGTATGGTTGATTCGGGCTTGCCCTTGGTAACTGACCTGCTATCTACCTTCTCCTCTGCCACCCGAAGCATCTCCACCAGCTGTCACTCGTTCAGGCATAGGCACGAAGCCAAGTGCTTCTAATATTGGTTTCGATTGTCATCGGAGCCTGCACGAGGAAATCTCCCATCCACAGACCAGGGCTGTTCCTTTGTCTGATTCTACGGATATTGGAGGCTTGACAGAGAACAAAGACTGTGCGGCAACAACGCATGCCCAATCTGCCAGTACCATGGTAGATGGTTGCCCGGTAAGGCCCCACAGCTGCCCTTCCAATCACCTTCGATAATCAAGCTGTCCTTTAGCAAGGCTTTTCTTCAACACCTCGGGCCCTGATGTGGAAGTTCTATGCCATGGCGAAACTGACCTTTCTCGGCTCTTGCAGGGAAATAGGGCGTTCAGGTTTCTGTCTAGAGGAGCACGGTGAGAGCGTTCTGGTGGATCATGGTGTCAAGTTCCTCGACAACCCTGTGTTTCCACAACGCATTCCAACAGCTGGGCTTCAGGGGGTCGCTCTCACTCATGCGCATCTAGATCACTCTGGTGGAATACCACTGATTCTCGGACGGGACGACGTTTCACTGTTCTGCACTCCGGCCACGCGTGACCTGAGCACTCTACTGATTGAAGACATGTTCCAAATCGCCAAGGCCCGGCTTCCCTTTGCTCACAGGGACATAGCCCTTGTTCATCGTCGGTGTCAATCAACATCATACGAAGAAACAATCCCTCTGGGCCGCCAGTTCGAACTCACACTATTCAATGCGGGTCACATTCCCGGTAGCGCAATGGTTTCAGTCAGAGCAAATGGCAAGAGGATACTCTTCACAGGCGACTTCAACTCCATTGAAACGCAGCTGAACGCCGGGGCGAGGAAGAACCTGCCAAAGCATGACATTGTCGTGACCGAGAGCACATATTCTCAGCGACTCAATGCAAAGAGAGAGGAGATTGAGGCCGAGTTCATCCAGTCGGTCCTCGAAACCTTGGAACGCGGAGGAACCGTTCTCATACCTGCGTTCGCTGTAGGACGTAGCCAAGAGATCATGTGCATATTCGAGAAGTGTAACCTGCCTCAGAAGTACGCAGTTTATGTCGACGGATTGGCCAGAATGGTGAATGAGGTCGTAGTCAAGCACCCTGGATACATAGCTTCACCCCAGTCATTTGAGAGGGCAGTCAAGAGGACACAGAGCATAGTCAGTGACAAGGATCGCCTACGGGCTGTCAAGGACGGTGGTGTAATCATATCGCCCGCAGGGATGCTCAAAGGTGGCCCCTCTCATATGTACTTCAAGATGCTGCATGATGACAGCAAGAACTCAATAGTCTTGGTGAGCTTCCAGATACCCGGCACTCCCGGCGCAGAATTGCTTGCAAAGAAGAAAATGACAGTAGGCAACAGAACATTCGACGTGGCAGCAGATGTCAGATTTCACCACTTGAGCAGTCATTCAGACTCCGCAGGACTGATGGACGTGCTCGAGAAGATTCCTGGTGACCCACAGTTCTACTGTGTCCATGGTGAATCAGACTCATGTGACGCTCTGGCCAAGAAACTTAGCGACATTGGCAGACAAGCACATGTCCCTGAGCTGAATGAATCAATTGAGTTCTAGTAGACACTACTCTTCTGCCTTGGGCTTTGCCTCAACAACTTGGCACTTCACCTGTTGGAGGATAGTTTCGGCCTGCTGTGGCTCAACAATCAGTGTGTACAGGTATCTCCCCGTCCGGAGCTTCAGCTTGACCTGATCACTGCTCCTCTTCACGCGACACTCGGTCGCGCTCTCGGTCATCTCAAGGAACTTCGCCACATCAGTTATCTGTTTCGGCATTTGTAGGCCTCTGATTGCATTCTTCTGAGCCGTGACTAGGAGCGACTCCGCTCGCTCCTCCCTTTCGGAGTTTCCCATGGCATTCACATTATAAGAATGTCGGAATGTGATGCTAGACTCATACAGAAACCTGAGGCCTAGTACATTGTGGTAGACCTGTCAATGCTGTCAGTTGCTGTTGGAGCGATTCAGAAACGGGACGGTAACTCCGCTCCACTCGAGTTGTCAATGTGCAGGCCAATGTAGTCAGATTAGCGCAATACCATGTGCTACGTGTGTCCACGTTCTTCATCTTCTGCCGTGGTCGAACAACCAAGCAGGGTCAATGGTGGGCAGGAGGGGATTTTCTACGCACAGGGTGGTCCTGCGCTGTTCTCGAACCCCCGACAAAGGCGGGCAGACCCATATGCGAGCAGCTGCCTTCCGCCGTGTGAAGGCGGTATCATAACCGGACTAGATCACCTGCCCTTGGCCGACGGGGAGGCCTGTTACATATTTAAGAATGATGGCCGGGCGACGAAGAACCATTAGATAACCGGTTAGATTAGTGATGGCACTGCATCAGAGGAAACTACTTCTTTCCACGTCTCTTGGGCCTGAGATCGTCGGACTTGCACTTCCTGCACTTCTTGGCCTTGAGGGGGTTGGTTGCACCGCAGTAGCGGCACACAGACTTGTACAGCAGATAGTGCTGAGCCAGTCTGCGCTTCTCGATGTCAGATATGGGCATGTCAAGGTCCTCATTAAGTGCTTGACGGACTAAGGTTTCCCATGAGCCCGCTCAGGCTCCGGAGCGTGGTTGTGTTTTAAAAGTTATGCTCCAAACACAGCACTACTTCAAGGCCTTTCTGAGTAGCTCGGCGACCTGACTGGGTCTCTCTGCAACAGCGACACCTGCATCCTTCAACGCTTTGATTTTCGCTTCTGCCGTACCCGTACTTCCACTGATGATGGCTCCTGCATGACCCATCCTCTTCCCGGGAGGTGCTGTCCTACCTGCAATGAAAGCGACCACTGGCAGGTCAAACCCCTTTGAAACGTATGAAGCAGCACGTTCCTCTGCGTTTCCGCCAATCTCCCCCACTAGGACAACTGCCTTTGTTGCCCTGTCGTTCTTGAACAGCTTTAGACCTTCCGTGGGCGTCAGCCCGACACATGGGTCTCCACCCAACCCAATCGCTGTCGAGATTCCAATCCCGGCTAGTGTCATTCCGGCGGCGATCTCATAGGTCAGTGTTCCACTGCGTGACATGAGCCCCACATTGCCGGGAGAGAACACATGACCGGGCATTATCCCGACCTTCTGCTTCGCGCTTGGAGTTATTATTCCTGGCGTATTGGGGCCAATGATGGTGATACCCTTCTGGGCTGCTACGTGGATGACCCTGATCTCATCCTTCACAGGGAGGTGCTCTGTAATCACTACCACTGGGTTGAGGCCTTCTGATATGGCCTCAAGGGCAGCGTCAGCTGCGTAGGCAGCAGGAATGAAGATTATCGACGCTGTTGCATCATGTTCTCGCTTTGCCTCTCTCACCGTGTCGTACACGGGTACGCCGTTCACATCAGTGCCACTCTTGCCAGGCGACGTACCAGCTACAATCTTCGTCCCATACTTCAGCATTGAAGCAGTATGAAATGTCCCCTGCGAACCAGTGATGCCCTGCACTATCACTCTCGTCTTCTTATCTACTAGGACCACCATCTACGTCGCCTCCTTCGCCAACTGAACCACACGCTCAGCAGCCTCCTCCATGGTTTTCAAGAATGGAATGCCGGCCTTGTTAAGTATCTCCTGCCCCTGCTCCTCATTGGTGCCTACCATCCTTATCACTGTGGGAACTCTCAGTCCTTTTTCTTCGCGCGCACCGACTATGCCTTTGGCGACTTCATCGCATCTTGTTATGCCGCCCATGATATTAACGAGGACTGCCTTCACCTTGGGATACATTAGCGCAATCTCAATGCCCTTCTTGACTCGTTCAGCATCGGCTCCGCCTCCTAGATCTAGGAACGTGCTGGCCTTTCCTCCATGCAGGGCTACTGCGTCTAAGGTGGCCATGGTCAGTCCTGCACCATTGCATATACATGCTATGTCACCATCGAGTTCAACATAGGCCATGTCGTGTTCGGCCGCGAGTTTCTCTCTTGCGTTCTGCTCGATGGGTTCCCTTCTCAGTCCGTCTGTCAGCTTCTTGTGACGGTACAATGCGCTGTCGTCCACGTTGAGTCGTGCGTCCGCAGCCAACAGTCGTCCATCCTTTGTGAGAACGAGCGGGTTAATCTCGGTCAGTTCAGCATCGTAAGAGTCTGCAACATTCCACAGACTGAGAATCATACTCGTCAGGGTGCTCATCGTTTTGCCCTTGAAGCCCATGGCAACGGCCATCTCACGTGCCTCGTATGTCTGAAACCCTAACAGCGGGTCAACATACATCTTGATTATCTTCTCAGGGCTCTGAACGGCGAGCTCTTCGATGGACATCCCGCCAGCCGAGCTCCCGATGATCACATACTTGCGTTCGTTCCGGTCCACAGTGACTCCAAGGTAGATTTCCTGTTGGATGTCCAACTTCTCTTCCACGAGTACTGCCTCAACAGGCATGTCATTGATCCTCATAGCCAGTATCTCTCTAGCCGCGTTCTCAGCCTCGTCTGGAGTGTTGGCGAACTTTATTCCTCCTGCTTTGCCTCTCTTTCCTGCCAACACTTGTGCTTTGACCGCGACTGGCTTGCCAATCTCTCTCGCTCGTGTCTTCGCTTCTTCGGGAGTCTTAGCCACGTTTCCCGGCGGTGTTGTTAGGTTGAAGGCACGGAAAATTTCCTTTGCTTCCATTTCGAGGAGCTTCATAGGTTCCACCACGCACTGAGAAGGTAGAACAGCCACCTTCCCGGACACCACCGGTCCAATGTCTTGGAGTAAAAAACTTAGCTGCTCTCCGTGAGCATAGCTGTCAGATCACCCTGCAGTCGGTAGATCTCCTTGTACAGTCCGTCCCGTGCGTCTTCTGCCATGAGCCTCAGAAGAATGGAGTTCACATAGTGCAGTTCCTCGAGAATGTTCTCAACTATGCCTGGCATGTCCTTCTCGCATTGTATGGCCTGCTCGATACTCTCCGCCGGAACTGAGTCAATGACCCGTTTGACCAAGTCCTCGGGCAGGTCTGTTCTGGCCACGGTCACACCTACTAGAAGGTCTCTCAGTCTGCCACTCCCTCTTGCGACTGCCTTCATCACCTTCTTGGCGTCTCGAACAGGTACTCCTAGGACTGCCACACTGGCCCCCAAGTCGGTGCATCTGACGGCCTTTCCGTCGCGGATAATCAGGTCATCATGCTCCATGTCATCAAGCACCCTGAGACCGCGTAGAGCCTGCCCTATTACGGATGCTGCATAAGGTCTGGTTTCATCACTCTTGAGGGCGAATGAACAGAACTTGACTAGATGCTTGCAGAGCCTGTGGTTCCTTATCCCTTGGTACTTCCAAGACTCACAGGAACAGGACACTCCCTCGGCTGGCCTGAGGGTCACATAGTGCCATAGCTCTCTTGTGCCACTATGAATCAGACCCTCAATCTTGAAGGGCGTGACAGACACAAACTTCACTCTTGAGTCTGATATCTCGTCAGCGCGCTTGACCGTAGACTTAGTGGTCCGAAGGGAGATAATATCACTGACAGCCGAATCGTCAAGGGATACCATTGATTCCTGAGTAATTCCCTTAGCCCTGTTTGTTGCAGCCCAATATGTGCGGCTGATGATCGCAAACGGGTCATCTGTCACTGCAGTCCTTCCACACAACTGGCTGATGACCAAGTCCTGTATGTTCTCGGGGTCGTCCATGCAGCTGTCCACTTCCCCGAGCCTCGGACTGATGTTTCCATCTCTGTCTTTGGTGAAGAACTTGTCCAAGACCCGCGCACGTTCTGACTCCTTGTCAACAACCACAATCGCGAAAGCCTCGTTGTCAACCCCTGCCCTGCCTGCTGACTGCAGGACGTCATTGAGCTGCCACTCAGAAAGCATGGTGAGGTCCTCGGTCCCTAAGACGTCTTTGTCGACATCTTTCATGAACACCCCGACCAGAAAAACCACGGTTGCTTTGATACCACTGGCGATTGCGAATCTCGTCGGCATGACAACTACAGGCAGAAGCCCCTCCTCCCATGCAGACGATACTTGCCTCCTCTGGGCTCTGGAAACTCCCTCGTGCAGAAAGGCGACACCTCTTAGGATTGCGCCTGCAAGGCTAGAGGTCACTTCGCATTTTGAATACTTGTCCCTCACCTGGTTTGAGAGAATCCTGAGGTCGTCTTGGTGAGAAGGTGTCAACCTGAGGTCAAGGGGTACGGACTTGTCCACTCCAGACGTTCCTGTCAACTGAGCTGTCAATTTCTCGCAAGAGGCTATGTCAGGACATAGTATCATTATCTGACCGCGGCGGTAATGAACGAACTCAGTTAGGTCTGCCAGCGACTCACGCACGCTACTGAATGCCTTCACGCTGAATATTCGTTTCACCTCGGGCTTCGTGTCCTCGACAATGTCAGCATGTAGCCAGAGACTCAGGTCCTTGAGATCTGCGACAGGCGGGCATGTGGCTATGTACTGTATCGCTTGACCGTGGCCCATCAGATTCACAAGCGTCGTTTCGAGTGTCGCACCAATATCTGGCTGCCCAATCAAGTCGAGACGCTCGACGATGACACATTGGAGACTCTCTAGCGACTCAGGATGAACTCTCAGTGCTATGTCCAATGAACCATAGGTCCCAACCACGACACGCCCGCTCTTCCACTCCTGACTAATGGCAGTACGCCTACGTATGGCGTCGGCCCCCTCGATTCCAAGGCGCCTGCACTTCTGTATCAAAGAGGAATATCTCTTCTCAGCTTGGTGTGCATTTGGACAGAGAACCAATGCTCTCGCCTTGTAGTCAGTTAACAGCCTGTTCAGAGCTGCGATCTCTGCTATCTGGTATGCCTCATCATAATCGTACGTGACAAGCAGCTGGCTTGCACCCCTGAGTACACCCTTTTCCAGTGCAGCAGTCTGAAATCCTGACAGTTTGACAAGACCCTGTTTCCTGAGAAGCTCCAGCAGACGCGGCGAAGTTTGCTCAAGCTCGAGCTCTCTCAATGTGCTCAATTGGTCTAAGCCCCAAGCAGTCAGATGCGCAACGAGATGAGAAGTTATCATATCCTATTATCTTTTTGCAAAACACTCAGAAACCTGCTTCAGCAGACTTCAAAGAGCACTGCAAGGTGTCGCGTGGTTGCGAAGCCTTTCCCAGAACAACAAACGTTTAATCCGGGTTCCATCCATGGTGGCACGGCAGTGGTTGTTATGGAGATTGCCAGATCTGTCAAGTGCAAGGAACTGAAGAAGGTTGATGTCGTAGACTCAACCGGTCGCAAGGTCGGTCACATCGGTGATCTAACCTTTGGGTTTGATGGAACACTGAAACTGTCACAGTTCATACTTGCAGGTCCCGCATGGGAGGAGTTCTTGGAGTCAATCAAGGTCCGACCAGACCGCGACCCTGTCTTTGACGCGTCAATAATCAAGAAGCTGGGTGACAAGGTCTATCTCGACACGACAGCAAACAGTCTGAAGACGACACTCGACAAGGGTGCGATTGGTCCGGGTGAGCTCCGGTTCTCTAAGCTGGAGAAGATGGACATAGTTGACAAGGACGGTGTGAAGGTGGGCCGGGCAATTGATGTCCATTTCGAGAAGGATGGGTCCTGTTCTCTGATAGTTGGAGGTGGATTCATCGAGGAAAAGCTCGAAGCTGCGGGGATCAAGGAAGATGTCGACATAATAGTCCCGGGAGAGGCAATATCGACGATAGGTGACAAGGTGAGACTGCTGGTTTCCAAAGACACCCTTGGAACCACGATGGATGATGCTCTGAAGAAAAGGAAACCAGAAACCAAGAAGGCAAAGGATTCCAGGACCGTACAACGCGATGTGACCAAGGTTCAGCTGTTCACGCAACGGCCGTTCTAGTGCATGACGCTATATGTCGTTGTATTGTCTGATAGTATAGTTTCATCCTCGTCGAGCCTTGGCTACCATGCCGGCGCGAGGCCGGCAGGACTCTAATAGGTGGACGGAACATACCGGGATATTGCGCTCCTAAGACATACAGATAAAAGGAGTATCAAGGGTAGCACCGCGAGTGACTCAACTGAAGGGCGTCACAATATCCGCTCCCCGATGACTGAGGCATGGAATGGATGGCATTCGTAGCAACTAGAGAGTCCGTCTTTGAGATAATACTGAAGGATGGCTTCAAAATCGAACCCGGGTCTACATTTGTCTGTGGCTTTCATGGACTTGGCGAGGTGGGTTTCCTCAGTACAGCTCATCTCACACGAACTCTGAATGCCGAACGGGTGGGCTTCATCAAGAGTGACATGCTTCCCCTGTTTGTGTCCATGGAGAATGATCGCCTAGTTCTACCCTTTGAGATATACTCCTATGCTGAGAAGAACATGATCTTCTTTGTTCCACGTTTCCAGCCGCATCAGTCTGAGCAGTGGTCATGGATAGACAGGCTGGCTAAGTGGATTATCGATTGCAGATTCTCAGAGATACTCCTACTTGGAGGTCTAGATTCAAGCTTCAAGGAAGACAATGAAGACATGCGGTGCGTTCCCACCACCGCCTATAGACCGATGCTGGACAAGTGGTCAGTACCACTCTTGGAGGAGGGTCTCTTCGTAGCAGGCCCGTTGGCACTTCTTCTTGCAGAACTTGAAATGCGGGATGTGCCTGCAATAGGTCTCCTCACCTATGCCACACGCGGACGACCTGACCCAAGGTCTGCAGCGACCATGCTGGAGAGAATCAACCAAGTCTATGGCATCAAGGCTGACGTGGACCAGCTTCTTGAGGAGAGCAAGGAAATCGAGCGACTGGAAAAGATGCGCAAGAGCATCGAGTCTGACGATAGGTCATCTGATATGTTTGTCTAGCTGAACCGTCTGATGTACCAGCCAACGTCCATCACGTTCTTGGCAACGAGCTCTTTTGGACTCAACCTGTGCAGCTTTTCCGTGTCAACAGACAATACTGCAAGTCCAAGACACTCTCCGTTTTCGTTCATCACAAGCACATATTGTCCTCTCTTCAGGTCTTGTCCTGTTTCCATGACAGAGTGCTTCAAGATGCTCCTGCCATATGTCAACGCCTCTGCTCCCTGCCTCGAAACGACAATCAAGTTCTTGGTCAGACCCACCAGTCTGTCTAAGATTGAGATCGCGAAAGTAAACCTGCTAGGAGAGAGGTCACCAACCCATATCCCTAGCGATTGTGGCGTGAAAGGTCCGAGATCATTCTCAAAGTGGTCCATCCAATCCCTTGGCACTAGGTAGAAGGACCTCGACGTTTCATGCTTCAGAGTAACAGGCAGTAGACCACTAACAAGCTTGTCCGTGACCCCTTCGCCGAAGCCACCATCGATCTGTTGTTTGACAAAACCCCAGTCATGATCGTCTGCCAGCTCGGGCTTCAATATTGTTTCATCTCCATCCAATGTATGCTTCGGGGGAACCATTCTGTGGACTGGCAGTTGAGGCTGTCTTTGGGCACCGCCATACTCAGTCCTCCTTTGTCATCCTGCATATGAAGAAGCCCTCTGTCTTATGCTCATGCGGGAGGAGTCTTCTAGCCCGCGCCAAGGAGCTGTCAAGCTGAATGCCGAATGGTCGAACATAGCCTTGGCTCCCGAAGTCCATGGCAATGTTCTCAATCTTCATCTCTGGTTGCTTCTTGAGGAAGTCATCAATGACAAACTCATTCTCTTCAGGGGCAATCGAGCATGTGGAATAGACAAGTGTTCCTCCTGCAGCAAGAACCTTGGCAACAGAACCGAGCATATCTTGCTGTTTCTCGGCGCAGTACCTGATGTCCGCCATGCTCCTACTTGTCTTTCTGCTTGGGTCCAATGGAATGAGTCCTTCTCCAGAACACGGTGCATCAAGCAGCACTCGATCTGGGTGGAACGGGAGCTGCTCCAGCTTTCTGGCATCTCCTCTCAAGACGAGAGTGTTGTTGACTCCACATCTGAGGACATTGCCTTGGAGGCTCCTGATTCGCACTCTGTCCTCATCGACAGAGATGATCATGCCTGAGTTCTCCATCATCTGTGCCATGTGCGTAGTCTTTCCGCCTGGGGCAGCAGCGATGTCCATGACCGTTTCCCCCGGCCGTGGATCGAGCACCCTACTGACGGTCATCGATGGCACTCCTTGTATGTAGTATAGACCCAGCATATGCTCAAAGAGAGAACCGGGAGAAATGGAACCGAAGTCTGCGTAGTATCCCTCTGCAAGCCAAGGGACCTGCTCCAGCCCGACACCCTTTGAATGAAGACGTTTCACAAGCGAATCGATTGGAGTCTTCAGAGTGTTGACTCTAATGGAAGTCCTGATCGGGCGCTCACAGGCCTCAAGGAATTGAAGCGTTTCGGTTTCACCCCATAGGGCCAAGTAGCGTTCAATCATATACTGCTGATACCCGAAACTTGCGGCTAGTTCCTTCGCCCTCAGCCGGAGGTCTCTCGTTGTCGTAGTCCGCTAGCCCTCCAACTTGCCGTAGGTGCTACTGATCAAGAGCTACACACCCTCAGTCCGCTTCTTGAGCAAAGCCTTCAGTTCCTGCAAATCAGGTCCGATGACGTGAGGACCGGGTGTCAACCGGTCTGCCGTACCCAAATCCTTGAAACCCGAACCGGTGATGGGCACAACGACCGTGTCAGACCTGTCAATCAGTCCCTCTTCAAGCAGGGGTCGCAATCCTGCTAACGCTGCAACGCCGCTAGGCTCAGCGAACACTCCTTCCGTTTTTGCCAGCGTCACAAGACTATCTTCTATGGACTTGTCAGACACCTCCACTGCTGTGCCTTTTGCGAGTTTCAAGTACCGGAGCGCAGCATCGCCATCCCAGGGATATGGATCGGCGAGGCCGCCTGCGACAGTGTCGTTAGAGTCCCAAGGTCTGATATGCAGGGGATCGCTGTCTTCACGAAATGCTCTGACTATCGGCGCACAACCCTCAGGCTGAACGACCACAGGCTTTGGCAAGTAGTCTATCAATCCAAGCTCCTGAAACTCCCACAAGCCTTTCATGGTTCCTGCCATCAATCCCCCGCTTCCTGTGGGGAACAGTATCCAGTCAGGCACTCTCCAGTGCATCTGTTCAGCAATCTCATAGCCGAGTGTCTTCGTCCCCTCAAACTGGAAGCAGTTGAACGGACCGAACGAGGGGACTGGGGTCCATCCCAACTCCTTGCACGCTGTACGCAAAAGGGTCGTCGTCGGGTCGACCCCGGTCTCCACCTTGCGGACTCTGAACACTCGTGCTCCCAGCGTCCTAAGATGCACGAGCTTCGCGGTGGGTGCAGACTCGGGAACAAACACGACTGCCTGAAGTCCTGCCCTAGCAGCGTAGGTAGACATGGAAGCCGCGGCATTCCCTGATGATGCTGCAGCTACAGTTTCTGCCCCATCCTCCTTCGCGCGGCTTATGCCAACAGATATGGGCCGGTCCTTGAAAGAGCCCGAGGGGTTGGTTGTTTCGATCTTCAAGAGGAGGTTTTCGAGTCCTGTCTTGGGACCCAATCTCTCACTCTTCACCAGAGGTGTGCATCCCTCACCAAGAGTAATGATGCTGCGCTTGTTTCTCACAGGCAGGAGTTCAAAGTACTTCCATGCTCTTCCTTTCCGACGCCCGATGCTTGTCCTAGTGATTGACTCCTTCAAACCTTCTAGGTCGAATGCTATGTCAATCCTGCCGCCGCAGCCGTCATTTGGGGGTACACTCTCGTTCGTGTATGATTTTCCACATCTTGCGCAAGTGAACTGCATGTCCTTGTTCAAGCCTATGACCATCTGAGATGTTCGCTACATCAGTTATCTGAGTTGTGGCGAGCATGTTTCAGGAATAGGGAAACGATGGAATCGGTGGCAATGACGCAGGGGAAACATCTAACTCTCCCCAGACGACGTCCAAGCACAGTCCCTTTGATGGGGAGCTGGCCGAATTGACTGTCGAAGGCTATGAGGTCGAACTGAAGGTCCCCCTGAAGGACATCAAGCAGCTTGAGAGGACACTGATGGGGCTCGGAGCAGTGAAACTCAATGCTGAAACACAACACGACGAATACTACGATCATCCGTGCAAGTCATTTCGAAAGACAGACGAGGCGGTTCGTATTAGAAGCCGTATCCCGACTGGCGTGCTTGAGGAACCGCACGGTGACTCTCATCGACCGGTGTTGGAGTTGACCTACAAGGGACCTAGGGTTGACCCGAAGTCAAAGACACGAGTGGAAGTCACTCTCGGAGTAAGCGAGCTTGGGTCCACAAGGTCATTTCTAGAGCACATCGGATTCAAGTACGTAGCCACAGTGACCAAGAATCGTGTGTTCTACAATGTTGGAGCAGTCACCGTGAGCATTGACGAGGTTGAGGGAGTGGGTCTATTTGTTGAGTTCGAGCAAATCGTTGAGTCCAGAAACCGTGTAGAGCCTGTGCGCGACATGTTGCTCAGTCTGACTCAGAAGCTTGGTTTGGACCCGAAGCAGTCTATTCGTGAGTCATACCTTGAGCTGTTCCTGCGCAAACATCCTGCTCATTCTGTCTGATAGCTTGACTCCTCGCGAAGTCTGTTGACAAACTCTTGGAGAAAGGCATTCCGTTGCTTTGCCAGTGCTCTCCCTCTTCTAGTGTACATGAGCTGATGTAGCTTCAAGAGCTTCTCGTCTGCATGCCTGAGGAACCCGTCTATTCCTCGGTCTTCTGTTGCTGCCTGTGATACCGCCCTGAATACACCAATCGCACCAATTGCATCCAGCTTGTCTGCATCACTGAGTACTTCACCTTCCTTCGATGTTGGAGTCAGGCCCTCGCTGAAACGGTGCGTCCTGATTGCATCATCAATCTGCTCAATCTCATCTTGGGTGTAGCCAGCTGCAATGAGGACATCTCTGCTCATTTCGCCTGAAAGAATCGAGTGTGAAACCCCTGTTTCGGTTTCTCTGGGGCGGCCCACATCATGCAAGAGCGCCGCAGCACCTAGAACCCTCATATCAGCGCCCATGGTTGTCCCAATCATCTTTGCCAAGAGATAGACGCGCCTTATGTGGTCATATGTGTGAGCCCCGGCAACGTTCACGGCCAAGCTCCGTTTCACGAACTCATCGAGTTTCTCTTCAGAAGAGGACATCATTGTGAGCACCACTGTATGTACGTTGAATCTGGACATGCAACGGCTCTTGTCTATGCCTTCAGCAACATATTAGGTCTTGACAACAGCGTATCGAGACGTATCCGAGAAATGCTTTAATTGCTTGCTCCGGAAGTCAACGTGGTAATTGGAAATAGCCGCTTTGATTGAGCATTCAATGCCATAGTACGCCCGCTGCCGAGTCATCAAGAGGGACTGCCAAGTGAGTGCCACTGCCAAGACCGCCAAACGCAGAATGGGTTTCTTGACACTACTTAGTTCCATAATCCTCTTGATGACCCTCCTCTGGACCACCTACAATTTCGTTTTTATCCAGTTTGGCCTGATGCGAGCAGAGATTCCTCATGAAGACTACTCGACGGTTGAACCTTGGCCCTATGACATAAACTGGGCTGGTGGAAGGAGTTCTTGGTTTGAGAACGTCAATTACACAGATCTGCCAATGGATCTGCCGCCTCCTGATGATGTTCTCCAGCAACTGGAGAATGTGATTTTCTATGCGGCACCCTCAGACCCACCCCAGTTATGGCGCAGTACGTCATACGATCGTTACGATGGAAGCGGATGGACCAAGTCGCTCGGTGATACCCGAAGGTCTGCCACAACCGAAGTGATCACCCGAAGTCAAGCTTGGGACCAAGGCAACCAGATCTACAGTATCTACCTTAATGTGACTGCAGGGCCAAACGTTGGCAGCATAGACTTGCCCGCACTCTTTCCTACTATACAAGTGATCGCTGACTCTTTCGAAACAGGTCGCATAGTGTCCGGGTCTTATCAGCCTGACAGTCCATCCCGACTCTTGGACTACACACTCAGAACGGATGACTATGGCACGTTGCTCTTCGAGCCCCTTCTTGAGGGGGAGAGTGGCACCAGTGTTCTCGTCAGATACGAAGTGACTTTCCAGAATCAAGACTTGGCAAATGTGGCGGCCAACGCCCGTGAGGGGGTATTCGCCCCGTCTCAGATTGCAGACGTATACAGCACTCTTGCAGGTGTGGTCCTTACCCAGAGAGTCCGAGACAGCATTGCACCGTTTGACAATACAGGGAAGAATGCCTACGAAACCGCTCTTGCTGTCAGTCTCCATTTTCAAACCAGCTACAGTCTAATGATGGATCCGGGTGAGTATTTGGAGCGCCCGGCGTCGGGTCAGGAAGTGACTGATTGGTTCATTCGACGCGGGGGTGGGCTGCCGATGGACTTTGCCACAGCCTACTGCGTTTTCATGCGGCAGCTTGACATTCCGGCTAGGATTGTGATGGGTTATGCAGTGGGTGATGACAGTGGCTCATATCGTACTCTGAGAGTACGCCACATGGTGTTCTGGGCAGAGGTCTTCGTACCCATGTTCCCGACTGGAGGCGAGTGGATACAAGTCATTCCCATCCCATTGCCGGGCAACATGGGCGGTGGAGAGATACCTGAAAACACGGGTCAAGGTAGTGTGCAGCTCTATGTCTTCCCCCCGCAGTGGGCAATGATAGGTGCAGATTTCAATCTGAGTGCTCTTCTGCTGTATGAAGGAATACCTGTCACAACTCCAGAGATCATCTACTTTCGCGACGAAACATCTGGTCTTTACATGGGCAACTCCACGATAGAGATGGGTTCCTCCTTGCCCTTAGCCAACATGACCTACGCCTTCCCCGATGGCTCAGTGACAGGGCTCCATACTGTCTCTGCAACATGGATTGGACCGGACTTTGCCGTTTCGAACTACACTTCTGTCTACGCCGTTGCCGTGCCGACCCCCTCGACTTCGTACCAGAAAGGAGTCCTCTCGGACTTCGTTCCAAGTGAGACAATCGATTTGGACATGAAACTTGGTCTTGACAACTACACTACACACTGGCAGGACACTCTCCATGTCCATGGAGTGATGACGGTTGGAGGGAGTCCAGTCAATGGGACCAAACTGAACAACGATCAGATGCAGATAATGTGGGACGAAGGGTGGATTGGGAACGCCACCATTGGGGCTGACGGCCACTACAATCTCAATATTACCGTCGACCCGCTCGACCTCGTGAGAATGACCACTGGGAACCACAAGATATGGTGCCAGTATGCAGGGGATTGGGATAATGGGTTTCCAGTCCTGCTACCGGCGCGATCAGCAGACAACTCCACTGTGACCGTGTGGGGTACAGTAGGGTTCACACTGACCGTCTATCCAACTGTTGCATATCGTGGTTGGACCATCACGTATGATGGTGTGGCTCGGTTGCTCAACGGCACATTGCTCCCCGGTGAAACCATCGGTGTGTTTCTTAACGGTACTCTCGTGAACACCACAGGAACCAACTCCACTGGCGGCTTTCACAGCACCTACTCTATCCCCGACGATTATCCACCCGGTGTCGCCTATGCTCAAGTCAACTGGACGTCAGCTATGGCTTTGGTGTCCGGGAACTGGAGTCAAGCCGTGCCAATCACGATACGGACTGGGCAAACATCATTGAGTATTGACTCCTCACCCAAGGCGCCTGGTGTTGTGCACATACTCCAAGACATTCTCATCAGTGGATATCTGGTTGACACCGCAAACATCTCCGGGATTGCTGACCAGACGATAGACATCTGGTGGTACAACGGCATCTCTGCGGTATTGATAGGGAGTGACATCACAGAATCGGATGGTTACTACGAGTTTGTATATACCGTGCCTGTGGGGTTTGAGGGCGTGGTCACCTACTGGGCCGAGTTCGACTCATTCTCCCCGAGTTACGCCAGTTCTCAATCGGCGAACATGACTATCATGGTGCAGCGTTGGATTGTTGAGGTATCGATTCAGGTGACTCCCAACCCAGTGCATCTGCTGGAGTCCCTGACCATTTCAGGCACTGTTTCGTTGCCTGAGTTGAGTTTGAGTCTGAATGATACTCCCGTCACGGTTTGGTGGGGAAACAGCACAGGACCACATAACCTCAGTGTCGTCATGACCAGTCCAGCGACCTTTCTCTACGAGTACAGTATGATCATACCCTTTGGGCACGAGCTGGGTAGTGTCCCAGTGTGGACGGAATTCGTTTCCACTAATCCAGCACTTGCCAGCAACGTGTCCGTCCAACTGATCGTTCAAGTCATCAACTACAATACGACTCTCACTGTCTTCTCCAATGACACAAACTTCTATCTGAATGAAACAGTCCACATCTGGGGCCGTCTACAGTTTGAGAATGCGAGTCCTTGGCCTGATCGCTTGGTCTATTTGTACTGGGCCAATGGCACTTTTCCTGTGCCCACATTCAATGTGACAACGAACTCCACTGGTTGGTATAGCTTCTACTACGACTGCTCGCTGCTCTCTGACGCTATAGGTACTGTTGATGTCCAAGTCGCCTTCACGTCTCCTACGCGGCTTTATGATAATGCGACCGCAGGCCTCACGCCATCATTGACACTCCAGATTTACCAAGTCATACTCTTAGCCACGACCGATGCATCAGAGTATCACTTGGACGAGGTAATAGTGTTCTCTGGGATTCTCTACTTCGAGGATGGCACAATCCCAATCACACAGACCGAGGTCATTGTGGCCTATAGGAACAGCACGAGCACCTATTTCTATCCCAAGACAACAGACAGTGGGGGCGTGTTCGTTTTCCAGTACAATTGCTCAATGAGGGATGCACTGGGAGCCGTCTATCTATGGGCGAGCTACACCAGTTCGAATCCTCTCTGGAGCGACGCAGAATCTGCGAATAGGACCGCCACGCTCATACTCTACCAGTTCATTCTTACAACAGCTACAGACCGCAGTACGTACCATCTCAATGATACCGTTCACGTTTGGGGGCGTCTGACATATCAGAACAATGGCACTCCCCTGGTGGGACAAGGGGTTTCTGTAAGTTGGGACTGGAATAATGGGACCATCGATGTGTTCGGTGTTTACCTCACGAACGCATCTGGCTACTTCGATTTCTACTACGTCTGTTCGGTGGACAAAGACAGAGTAGCCAACATCACCGTCTGGGCCGAGTTCATCAACAGTGTGCCGCTCTGGAGTAACGCGACTTCCGCGCCCGGCGTTGAGATTGACTTGGCCTTCTACACGACCGAATTCACCATGTACTATCCATCTTCAGTATACCTTGACGAGAGCATCCCTATAGAGGGTATTCTCGCTTATAGTGGCGGATCGCCTGTCATTGGCGGGGGGACTGTGAGAATCTATCGGCAGGTGGGTCTGGCTTGGAGTTTCATAGACAGCATTGTGACGAATTCAACTGGAGGTTTCAGTTACGTTTACTGGCTGACTGTTCCGCCTGACAATGCTGGCACTTACTGGTTCAAGTGCAACTACACGACGCTTGACCCACTGAGTGGCAACGCAAGCATCATGTTCTTCATCTCTGTGCAGAGATATCCGGTTGACCTTGTTGTCACAGTCAGCCCCAACTTGGTCTATCTGAACGAAACTGTCATGATCTACGTAACGCTCTCGTTCGGTCACAATTCCTCAGCCGTGACTGGCGTTCAGGTTTCAATCTGGTGGTTCAACGGCTCCGACTTTATGGTTACGACCGTAACGACAAACTCCACAGGTGGTGCCGTTTATGCCTACTCCGACATGTCTGGGGACAGTATCTGGACTGGAATCGAGGTGTATGGCATCTACTCTGGCTCTCTTCTCATTGTCAGTGCGGAGTCCGTGCATCAGATGCTCACACTGCAGCAGTGGATCACAGTAATCGTCGGATTCAGCACAGGTGGAGTGACCAACTGCAGTATCGGTCAGACTATCACCCTCACAGGTGTCTTGTACTACGATCTCACTGGTCCCGATGTGCCTCTCGTTGGAGCATGGGTTGACATCCTGGTGGATGGCTATCCTGTAGGTTCTGCACAGACCACCTCCGATGGTTCATTTGTCTACAACTGGACTGTTCCTCAATCAACGACGATTGGCGACCATGACGTCGTGGTATCCTATGCATCTGTAGTCAACTGGATTGCAGACTTTACCACGACTCCTTTCACTATCAGCATCAGTGGGCTATCGCTTGTCTGGTCATCATTTGACGTCACACCCAGCGTACTCTATATCAAAGGTATCATAACAGTCACTGGCACATTGACGCTGGACAACGGCTCTCCATATGCGGGAGCTCCCGTGTTTCTCTGGGCTCGGCACAGCCTCGACATGGTGACTTTCTTAGTATATCCCTATCCCATTTTGACAGATGACACAGGTTGGTTTGGGGTGGGAGTGGAATTGACTGCTCCCGTGGGTGTCCTCGAGTTCTGGGCCAACTGCACGCCATCTGACCCGTCCATATCACCGGGCCAATCCGTAACAAGAACTGTGGACATCAGGTTCATACCGGTTTCACTTTCCGCGATTGGTGACGTTTCGGTAGTCTACCTGGGCGATGGCATCACTATTTCTGGCAACCTGACTTTCGGAAATGGCACTGGTATGGATGGCTATAATGTGATAATCATCTGGGATGGGGGTTCTCTGGTCAACCTGACCATCACAAATCCGGCAGGCAGCTTCCAGTATGTCTACACAGTCCCTTGGACGCAGCGCCTAGGCACCGTATCCTACTATGTGGCATTCTACGCCCCTTCTGAAGCGTTCGAAAACACAGTGTCAAGTCAACAGCAGGTGGCGGTGTTCGACCGAGTGACACTCCACTTGGACCCTCAGGCAGTGGTCATCGTGACAATAGGCAGCTACCTGACAGTGAGCGGCTATGTCACCCACGGTGGCGGGAACGCAACAGGAGTGCCTTTGGCGATAACTGTCGACCCGACGGGGACTTGGGATACCGTTTCCACAGGATCGGATGGCAGGTTCTCTGTCAGTCTCGAAGTCCCCTCGAGTTGGTCGTTGGGGCAACACATACTGACGCTTGCGATTGATTATGGCAACTATGTTATTCAAGGGGCGTCCGACTCTTGGACGATTGAAGTTCACTTAGGGACGCGTGTTCTGGTTCAGGTCACTCCACAGGGTGACATCATGCCCGGAGAAACCTTCACTGTGTTCATTCTGCTTGAAGACACTGAGGGAGGAGCACTCATCGGGTCAGTGGTCCTCAGCCTCGGAGGTGTGGATATCGATACACTACTCGTGACTTCACCTGATGGAAACACGTTCCAAAGAGGAATTCCACTCGGTTGGAGCTTAGGCAGCGGTCTGTTCACGCTTTCCGTTTCGTATGGGGGTTCCGGCTATGTCGATGGTTCTACTCGAGATGTAGCCAGTTCCATTCATGTGTTTGCGGATGTCGTGTTCAACCCCGGGACTCCAACGCGCATAAACCCCGGGAGTTCACTGACCATCAGCTGCACACTGACTGATGATTCGGCGAGTCACTATCCTATTGTGGGTCGTGACGTGATCATTCATCTGAATGGCACTTCGACCGAAACTCGCATTACCGATGCCGAAGGCCGTATCACATACACAGCTCTGGTGTCCGCCCCTGAGGGGTTCTACGAGTACTATTTCACGCTTGTTTCATACGAGGTTTCCAGTATCGAGTCGAGCAGATTCACGGTTGCTATACAGATGGCGACTGGGCCCTCTCTCAGCTTGATTCTGATTATTGTATGGGCAGGTGCAATCGTGGCTGAGGCGGTCATAGGTATCATAGTCATACGACGATACAGGCCGCATAGTGGAAGTACCTCAAGGTGGTCTAGATTTCACTTGAGAATCAGAATATCATACTCTCATGTTACTAACAGGTGGTGACCAATGCAAGGACTGATTGACATCATTCTACCGGGTGTCGCGCTGGCAGGCGCGATCATTGTCGTGTTCCTGTACCTCTATCTAGTAAAGGGCAGATTCCGGCGTCCGGAGGGAACAACAGCAGTTGACATTCCCAGCAAGCTGCGTAACATAAAGAAGCTGGCTGATGCAGGCAAATATGCTGCCGCTATCACCCTTGCTTATCGCACATTTGAGCAGATGTGTGGTTCGAAGACAGGCTCTGAACGTCTAGTGTCAGAAACTGCACGCGAGTATCTTGAGCGGGTTCTCAAGATAATGCCTCTGGACAGTACTGCCGCGGAGGAATTCTCGACCATCTACGAGGAGGCACGGTTCTCGAAACACGAAATGACACGCGAGCGCTATGAGTCTGCAATCAGAGTCTTCACAGACCTTTACCCCAAGATTGAGGGCAGTCCAATCACAACGGCTGTCTAGGCGCAAGCACAAAGGTGGAACTAAGATGGGCTGGAAGGAATGGGCTCAACTCCTATTATTCTTCGCAAGCTGGTTTCCAGTCGCGATTCTGGCGGGCAGCACAGTCTTCGCTGTGAACGAAACCTACACGCAGGATTTCAGCATCTACAATGAGCAATGGAACGGGCTGAGCGACTTCCGGCTCGAAATCGAGAACATTGGATACACGACTCTGGCCATCCAGTCGTCCATGAGCGTCATATCGAGGTACGAAGGCGCTGCGATCCTAGTAATCATGGGTCCGGTCAGCTACTTCACATTAGATGCAGTACTCACCGTGTTCGACCACCTGAGGGCAGGGGGAGGGGTTCTCATTGCCGATGACTTTGGTACGGCCAACACCTCTTTCCAAATGCTGAACACACTCATCAGTGGCTCTTGGTCCGGCGGCCAGATTCCGGTCCAAGGATTCCTTTCTTTTACGGGCGGCGTCATCCTCGACTTGGACTCATATGCTAAGAGCCCAAAGCTGCCCGTGATCAGGAGAGCAAACGGGGGTTTCAGAGCTGGTCTCGATGGGGGCGCACTGACTGCCGGAGTGAACGAGCTCTACATGAACTGGGCGACTGCGATTAACCCCTTCTGCGTCCTTGGCCAGGCTGGCGTGGCTTGGACCACAACCCGGTCTTGGTGTGAAACGAACATAACGGATCCAAACCCCTACCCGGATGGCAACGAGTGGAATGGCTCTATGCCAGTCGTTGGAGCGCTAGACCTGTCCTTCGGTGGACCGGGTTCTCCGACCGGAAGACTGGTCGCGATGAGCGATCCAAGTGTTCTTGTCAACACCATGTTCTCCCTCGGCGAAAACCGCCAGTTCGGCAGCAATGTGATCAACTGGCTGGCCAGATACAATACATCATGGCCCATCGTCTTCTGCGAGAACCTGCTCGCAGTGCCTTGGCAATCACCAGAGTTCTTCTATGGGTTCTACCTAGGACGCGCCTTGTGGCTTAGCACGATGCCCCTCTTTGCTCCGTTGTATCCCTTGATGACTGTTGTGGGCCTTAAGAAGTACCTTCCAGACATGAAGAAGCCAGAGGTCAGGAGCGTGTCTGAAGTATTCCTTAGGCGCGGACAGACATACTTCAGTGAGCGCATGACTTACTATCGGACAGAAGGCAACTACGCACGTGTGGTGAAGATGCTATACAGGAAGCTAAAGCGCGATCTGAAACGCAAACACATGTGGTCAGAGTACGATGCAAGGAAGCTGTGGGAACTCATGCGCTACAAGGATCCGAGCCTAGATGAGGCCAAGTTCTTCAAGACGATTGAGAGGATAGAGGAGATATCCTCCAAACCCAAGATGAAGATCAGAGAGAGCGAGCTGATGACGCTCTTCTTCTGGATGCATAACATATCATCGCTCTTAGTTGAATCAAGAAGGTGAGATAGAAGTAATGACTGTAGAAGAAACAACGGAAGTGAGCCAGGTCGACACTTCTCAGACCATGAGCATAGCAGAGGTTCACGACCTGACTTCAGAGATAATACGCGAGTGTCAGAGAGTCATTGTTGGCAAGATCGACATCCTACGAGACACGATGATTGCATTTCTCTCCAACGGACATGTCGTGTTGGAAGGCGTCCCAGGCCTTGCGAAGACCTATATGGCTCGTACTTTCGCATCGATTCTGGGCTGTGCCTTTAAGCGGATTCAGTTGACTGTTGATACTCTCCCGAGCGACATTCTGGGAAGCAACGTCTTCAACCAGAAGAGTGGAGAGTTCTGGTTCCGCAAGGGTCCTGTCTTTGCCAACCTCGTGCTGGCTGACGAAATCAACCGGTGTCCCCCCAAGTCTCAGAGCGCATTGTTGGAGGTCATGGAGGAACGGCAGGTTTCCACTGAGGGTGTGACAAGGAAACTCCCCCTGCCGTTTCTTATAATTGCAACCCAAAACCCGGTTGAACAGGAGGGCACCTATCCTCTGCCAGAGGCACAGCTGGACCGCTTCATGTTCCGACTGGTATTGGACTATCCGACGCCCAGTGAGGAGGCTGAGGTGATTCGGAGGAAGCATCAAGGCGAGGCGACAGACCTGAGAGTGCTTGGTGACCCTTCAGCCATCGTCCGGATGCAGAATGCATGCAAAACGGTGTACCTAGACGAGGATCTGATCAACTACATCCGTGACATTGTGGTCCGTACCCGTAATGATCCTCAGATACTTCTTGGCGGCTCTCCTCGTGCTTCTCTTGTTCTTATGAGTGGGTCGAAGACAAGAGCGGCAATGCTTGGGCGTGACTATGTCATTCCAGAGGACGTGCGGAAGCTCTGTGTCCAAGCCCTTAATCACAGGCTCGTCATGAAGCCAGAGGCCGAGCTTGAGGGGCTCAGTGTGGACCGTATTGTTTCGAGAATACTCGGAGAAGTGGACTGTCCGAAATAGACAGATCTGAAAAGAACAACACTGGAGAAGACTGGGATTGATAACTCAGAGAGGCTTTACAGTCCTATTCTCAGGAATACTGTTTCTGACAAGTGGATTCTCCTTTTTCAACTTCTATCTCATTCTTCTTGGCGTGTATCTGATAGTAGGTCTAGTGGTCACACTTCCCCTATTTGCAGTGACTGCCAACCTCTCTGGCGTCGAAGTCGATCGAAAGATTGACAAGACCAAGGTCTTCTCTGGTGACTTCCTCCGGGTGCGTGTGACGATTCGCAATAGCTCACGCCGCCACTTCGACTTCATCGAAGTCTGGGATCAGTACCCCGAAACATGGATACTGGCTATAGGCGAGAATTTCATGGCCTCTCGTATAGAAGCCGGCAGCAGCATCACCTTCTCTTACATCTTGCAGGCCCGGATGCGAGGCCGCTACTATCTCGGTCCTACAGAGGTCATCATGCGTGACCGGCTTGGGCTCCACTACTACAAGCGGACAGTGAAGGCTAGGACGGAGATCCTAGTCTATCCGACGTGGAAGGATGTGCGCCGCCTGGAAACCATCGGCAGGCAACGCCAGCTCGGGCTCATGTTCGGCTCTCACAAGACAAAGGTTGTCGGAATGGGTACTGAGTTCGCTGGGTTCAGAGAGTACGTGCCCGGTGACCCATTCAAGCTCATAGACTGGAAGACGACTGCGAAGCGAGGAGAGATGACGATCAAGCAGTATGAGGAAGAGAAGAATGTCCAGTTCATCTGCATGGTCGACACATCTGGCAGCATGGGCAACGGCTACCCCGAGAACACCAAGCTCGAGTACGGCATCAGGGCAGCGGTCCTACTCACATACATGGCACTTGAGAGGAAGGACTTCGTGGGTGTGTGTGTGTTCTCAGACGTTGTTCATAACTACGTCCCGCCAAGCACAAAGCCTAACCACATGTACGACGTGCTTGACGCTCTCGCGATGGCAGAGCCAATTGGTTGGAGCGACTATGAAACAGCAGTATCACACGTGACCAGTCAGACCAGGAAACGATCCCTCTTCTTCTTCCTTACAGACCTAGAGGAATCGCCGGGCCCCCTGCTGAATGCGATGAAGGCAGTCGTGGCAAACGGACACAGGGCTATCGTCATCAGTCCATTTGGTCCTTGGTTTGAAGTACCAGTAGGTCAGTTTGGACCAGTTGAGAGAGTCCTCTCAGAGGCCGTTTCGGAGGAGCTCTGGGAGCGGCGTGTGAAGATTTCTCGGGCATTATCACGGTTTGGCATCGAAGTCGTCAACGTGGGCCCAGAAGACTTCCTTCCGACGGTAATCCGTCAGTACAATGCTGCGAAGCAGAGGGGTGTGGCGCTTCATTGAGAGTCGTCACTTGGATTTTACGTATTGTTTCTGTAGCGACCTTCGTATACCTGTCGTACACAGTCTACAGCATAATGTCCGGTAGATGGGACTGGAGCATACCTTACGTGTACATAGTGACAGTGTTCAGGCTTCTTTCGCTGATCATGTTCTTCCTGGCGATCATGATTGTGAATGGCGTCGCGTCCCCTTTTGTTGGCGGCCAGGCCCTGGACAATCTTGTAGGGGGACTGTACAACACACTCATTCTTCGTTTCTGGTACATGCAACCTTACGGTGTTTCAGGCCCCATGATGAATGTGCAACAGGTGTTTGCATCATTCATGAATGACCTCTATGGGATACTAATGACTCTCTGGAACCAGACTTTCACGTTTCTCTATTTCCTGTGTGCCACAGTAGGTGTAGCCCTATTCCTGCAGTCGCTTGTCCGGATGGACCACAAGTACGTGGCTGGTGCTTTCATATCTATTCAGTTGATACTGGTCCTCGCTGCATTCAGGGACGTAGCGATTCCCAACTATGAGGTTTTTCCAGCCGATTTCTACGAGTTCCTCGTCAGCAGGGTGCAGATACTCGCGCTTGTTTCGTTCGCCTATCTCGAATCGAGCTACCAGATGATATACAGCTATTCTGTCGGTAAGCCTGTGGAGGAGAGAGAGGAGACTCTGAAGAAACAGCTCTTGGCGCTGCGCATGGCCACCCGCAAGCAAGACGGGATGGAGCGGGGCGAGAAGGTCAGCACAACCGCCATGAGCCGGTCCTCTGGAGCAACAGCCTTCTCGTTTCTACGTGAAGCGATTGAAAGAAAGGTCGTCGGCAGCAAAGATGCTCTTGAGAATCTGGATGCTGTAGCAGATGTGCGACGCCTACAGCATTTCGTTGATGAACTGCTTCGCAATGACCCTGCAGCCAAGGATGAACTGACAGCTCGGGCGGCTGCCCCGTCTGAGAGCTACGTCATCAGATCGGCCGTAGTCGGTTCGGCAGTCCGTCTTCTGGCAGTAGTTGGTGTTTCCTTCCTTCTGATGAACCCTTGGTTCTTTGTGGCGCTACTGAACCTTCCTACGGGGATAGCCAATAGTGTGGAGCTCATGCAGCCGGAGTTCATGCTTCTGTTCTTGGTTCCCGTAGTGTTCCTGTTTCCTTTCGCTGCGATGCTAATTGGCACCATTGTGAAGAGAGAAGTCGAAGTAGAGGGGAAGCTGACTAAGGAGCAGAAACAGGAGCTGAAGCGGGAAAGGCGAGAGATGAAGCAGAAGAAGAAGGAAGCAGAGAGAGGGAGAAGGGAACGGACGCATGCCCGTAGGAAGCGTCGCGTAGAATCCGAAGAGAAGGACGAATGGGACCGGGTCATCGAAGACGTCGCCAAGGAGTGACAAATCCAATAGGCAGTCCGTTCACCCGAATAGGCGGGCGGCATGGATCCTAAGTTCTTGCGGAAACTGGCCCAGTATATTGGACAGTCATACTAGATGAACAAAAGCATGGCGCTGCTCAGCGCCCAGACTGCTATCACTATCGCCTCGCCGGACACGACACCGCTCAGTAGGCGAGACGTCTTGTCGTACTCAGGGCTCTGAGTTGTCATCTGCATCGCGTCTGCTTTTCCGGATTCCTGTTGGCGCTTCTTGGCTTTGTAGTCAATCAAAGCACCAATCATCATCGTTGCAGTTGTAGCTGGGGGAATCAGGAGGCCCACTGCAAGAGTAATGGGACTTAGTCCAACCTTCAAGAGCTGCCTGCTCAGAAGGTATCCAAACATGGCGAAGACCAACACGTAGATGAAGGCCAGCACGGGATTTGCCAAGGCAGGGTGCAATTGCACAAGCCTGTCAACGTATGGGAGCTGAAGATTGCCCAGACCCATCAAGCTTGTTACAAGTATGACGAACAATTGCGCTATTGGACATGGGAATTCAGTGCCGCCAAAACCATAGATCTTGTAGACTCCAAAGATGATGAAGGAACCGACCGATGTCCCGAGTATGGCAGCCACAGATATGGCCTTGAATATATCCCTACCTCTCACGCCGGTGAAAGTCCCTAACTTGAGGTGAACAAGAAATGCTATGGCCGCGTCCTGAAACGCACCTATCATTGTCATGAAGGTTGTGATAGCCGCGAATGATACTCGAAAGAAGAGAATCGCAGGTATTGCCATCACATCAGATATGTAGCCGGCCAACATTCCGGTTTCACTGATGGCCCTTGCCGTGAAATAGACGGAGAGTAGGGCCACTGGCGGACCAAGCATGGTGAGAGCCCAATGGATCTGAAGTCCTGCGAAGGGAGTGATGACCCAGAAGAACACGATGCCGACTGCCATGAACATAAGCATCGAAACCACTGCAATCCATGGAGGTACTTGTCCTCGTCTGCTCTTCAAGAACCCCTGCGGATCTGCGGCTATCTCTCTAATGTCTTGTAGAATCGTATCCACAGACATGAGCTCTTTCTTCAGACGCACGAGCTTCGGCACTTCAACGGGCTTTGATGGAGTTTCTGTCGGCATTTCCTCTGATACGGTTCTTGTTTCGCTTGCCTGTCCATCTTTGACGGTTGATCTTGGTTCCTGAGTAGCTGTCTTCTTCTGCCTGGCTGATGTGATTCCGGAAACGATGACTGCCGCGAACACGCCGAACACTAGGTACAGAATCTCAGGGCGCTGCAGGTGTGCGCCGATGCCTTCATACGGGGCGAATTCCAAGACTAGCCAGATTGTGAGCGAGATTGTGCTGCCAAGGAGGAGGACAAGTGCTCGTTTCCAGCCCACGAAGAACCCAATGGCAGCGATGAGCGGTGAGTTACTCAAGCCAATCCAGTCAGGGATTGACCCCGTGGCCGGGACAAGGACCTTGAACGCACTTGGAACCGATCCCAGAGCCGCTCCTGTAGCCTGTTCTACAATCTTTGTCGCCCCTACATACGAAGCAGAACCTCCTAGACCAACCAATACGTCCTTTTTTGCAGTCTTATTAGCTCCCATTGAGATTATGATCTCTGCCTGTGGTCTGAGCTGAGGCCAAGGTTGTTTCTCGAAGTGACTCTTGAATGGCACTAGAAGCATGATGCCGAAGAGCGCACTTGTGCCTATGAGAAAGGCGATGAACGGAAGTGTGAGGAGAGCGGGAGCGATGGACGGTTCGAGTGGGGGCTTGAACTGGGTTTCGTAGATGACTAACGCGGGCAGCGTGATGAGAATCCCTGCGCATATCATTGAGGAACCATTGGCAATTGCGACGACGATTGTGTTCTCTTCCTTCGTGTATTTTCCACGTGTGCTGAGAATGATTGCTCCCATCATCTCTGCACCTATGAAATAGACCACGCCAAGCTTGAGCATCAGGTACACACCGAGAAAGGTCATGATTACTCCGACGACAATCCCCGTGGCCAATGCTCGCTTGGTGAGGGGAAACTTCGACTCACTCATCGCCATGAGATAGATGACAATCTCTGCTGCCGCTATCAGGACCACCTCTGACAGTGACCCGAGGATGAATGCAACAAGGAAAAAGGCAAGCCCCACTACGGCCAGCGATATCAGTACCTTGCTGGTCGGGGGTCCTATGAAAAGGGACAGGCAAACAAGCAGCAATCCCACGACTATCGAAGCGCCAATCCCTATATCGAAACGACCGCTGGAAATGACTAGTCCACAGTGGAACAGCCCTGCAGAGAAAAGGGCCGTGAGAAGCATTCTCGTGTTTCTGTGGTCTGCGATCAAGGCTTGGCCTCCGAGGTCAATCCGGCATAATCGGGCACAAAAAGTAGTGTGATATGGATGTCGGAATAGTCCGGACTGCAGGTATCACCTTTCATGGTTCACGCACTTGTCGTGGCCTTGACTATAAGCTCTCGCACGAATGTCTGGCTTTGTCCTCTAACACACAGAATCTTCTCTCTTGTTCCGTATCCGGCAACGATGGCAACATCACTGGACGAAACACTCAGCACCTTGGCAAGCCGTTTGACAAGCTCAGAATTGGCCTTGCCCTCTCTCGCAGGTTCTTTCAGGTTCACAAGCACCCCGTCTTCGCCAATCTCTTCAATGAGTCTACTGGACCTGCTTCTGGGCCTGACAAGCACTCTGATCATGATGCCTTCACTGGTTTCCCAGATTGCCTTGTCGGTCACAATGTGGGGTTGTGTTTTCATGCATAAGAGCATGCTCCAATGGCTCTGTTGAGGACCATCAAGATTATCTTAAATCAGGTATCTTGTTAACTGCTTCACATAACATACGAGTCTAACGGGGATGATTGCAGAGTGTCATATAACCAAGCCGTGATGGAAGCCTACACCCGGGCCTATAATGACTCAGGACACATGATCCAAGCCTTTGGTGTGGTCAATGCTAATGGACAGGTCCTCTGGCAGACAAACAACTGGGACCTGAGCAAGGACGCTAAGGGTCTCGTTTCAGCTGTGGCCCAGAAGGCGGCGAGCGTGGTTCAGAATCAGGTCAAGTACAGCACATTGAGGTCGAACCCGGACAGTCTTGTCGCAAGAAGTGCTGCAGGCAACGGTACTCTTGTACTCGTTAGGGTTGAAGGCGATAAGTGGGTCATCGCTTGGGCCAACGCGAGCGCCACTCCTGACGGAATCTACGTCGACGTGGACCGCTCGGCGAAGTTCCTGAAAGGCAAGATCCGAGTGTGAACGAGCGGCAGGCACTGCTACCTCTGTTTGGCTAGCTCTGAGGCGGCCTCATTATGTCACCGGTCATTGATGAAGAATGGAAGAGCCTGTTTCAAAACAACCCAAAGATTCAGGCGTTCGCAGTGTGCAAAGACGACACCATACTGTGGCAGACAGACAACTGGTCGCTGGTTGAAGAAGGACATGAACTCACGACGGCGGCCGAAACCGCGGCAGCCTCTATCCATGCCAATGGTGTGAAGTACAATAGGATTGCGTCTAGTCCGGGGTCCTATGTAGCGACCTCAGAGAAGAACCATGGACATTTTCTCATGGCACTAGTTGAGGGGAAGACATGGGTGATGGCATGGGCTACCGCCGATTCCGTTCCTGAGCTCGCTGCCATTGACGTTTCCAGGACCGCGGTCAAACTCATCGGTCGACTCTGAGCAAGGAGGCAGTCCTCCAGTATGGCACGGTCGAACTCACAGGAGTACTTGACGATGAGGAAGAAATCGCCTCGAGCTTCAGAGCCGCCACTCATGATGGACGGCCGCGACTGCTGCCAGCTATAAACGTATTGAGGTCTTGTGGTGCGGGTTCACTTCAAGTGATTGTGCCGTCAATCCGCGGGAAACAGTATCTCGCGAATCTTGCGCTTCAGACCTGTGTACTCATCTGAGCTTTCACCGTATATGTCCAGGAGCCAGTCATACATGCCGATAATGTCAGGATCAGCGATGTCCTCTCTCACGAGCTTGCCTACCTTTGCGCGCCACGATGTTTCCATGATTGCCAGACGCGTCACAAGCTCAATCAGTTCCTGTTTGCGGTCATCTGTTACATTCAGTTGGAATGCGCTCAATGTCCTCTCCATCTTCTCAGACATGTCTTTTCGAACCGCCTTCTCGTCCTTTGTAGCCGGCTTGATGGCTATTACGAACGCCTTGGCTGTCCTACGGTAGTAGTCTGTAGTTCGCTTGCCAGTGGTGACTGTGCCATACTTGATGACAGACCCGGCCTCAATCAATGTTGGTAGGTGGTGGTAGACCTGGTTCTTTGTGAATCCATCAGCATTCTTGTCGCCGGTCGATGCCTTCACGATCTCAACAACTGACATCGCATAGCGTTTCACGGTCCTCTTGCGGATGATTCTCTCATTCGTTTCCTTGTTGAACTCCTCTGTAGTCACTTCATCATCGATGCCGTCCCTGAGGACCTTTACTATCTGACGCCGAACGGGTTCAAAGAGCACGCTGGCTCTCCTCTCATCTGCCACGAATTCCAGTTCCTTCTGAGGCTTCTTGCCTTCTGGTGTCACTTCGATTCCGGTCAGTGTGTCGGTCAGTTCCTCGGACATTCTCGAATCACCAAGTCCTGCTTCAAGGGATTTCCTACTCCCACAGACGGATTTGACAGTTTGTATATTAAAGTTTTGTTCTCCGAACCATTTAGCATGGACATAATATACGTGATAAGGGTTTGGTGACCCAACCTTTATATGCTGCTGACTACACACCAAAACCATAGAATAGTTTGCGACACAAACCAATGGTGAACGACTATGGCACACGAAACCGATTCTCAGAAGCCGAACACGACTGCCAGCAAGCACCCTCGAACTGTGATTAGCGCAAGTGCTCTCTACTATGCCTATGCTTACAGGAGATAGGGAAGGGCGAGCCATGCAAAACCAGTGGATCCGCCAAGTAGTTCGCAGGAAGAGAGCCTCTCTACATAGGACCAGGTGCGCTGACGAGAGCAATCAGAATAACACGCATCGCTCCTTGATGCTGGAGGATGTGCTTAGGTGGGAAGCCACGTAAGCACCATTCTGTTTTTTAGTTGGGTTGCAGACGGCGAGTTTCTTCCACTGCTTTCTCATGATTCCGGGGTATCATCCCAATTCTGAAATCCGGATCATTTGCCGAAGGCCATCTGATAGAAAGTCCCATTCATGACGTAGGTGACTTCGAGGTTCCGTGCCCCTGGCGGGACATACTGCAGCGGTGGTTTTGACCCGAATAGTGCGTTGGTCTTGAGTATCTCTCTTCCTCTCTCCGAGCCTCTCACCTCCGGAGACAGGCCTTCATCAGTGACCAAGACGACGCCACCTCGTTTCGTCACACGCCACATCTCCTCGAGTGCGCGGCCCTTGTCCGAAAACGTGTTGATGCCTCCGCTATGGAGTACTAGGCTGAAGTGGTCATCTTGGAAGGGCGTGTTGAACACACTGGCGTGGACGAGGCCGACTGTGACATTGAGTTCGCTGAACTTCCTCTTCGCAACTCTCAGCATCCCACGCGACAGGTCGAGACCATAGAAGTCGAACCTGCCCATCTCGTTCCTGAACGCGTTGGACAGAGCAACGAAGTTCGCGCCTGTCCCTACGCTGATGTCAAGTACCTTGACAGGCCCCTCCATTGTCACATAGAGGCCTGCCCTCTCCCTCTCTTTCATCATGTCGATGCCAAGCCATTGATTATATGACTTCAAGACTTCATCATAGTTCTCGGCCATTTCGTCGTATTGCCTAATCCAAGCCTCGTCCTTCTCGCTCACCTTGGGGTAGATCATCGTTGGGATGCCGTCGTCTATAGACCATCTATGCCCTTTCTCACACACAATCTTTCCACTCTCAATCTCCTCACCTTCCGAATACCTCTCGGAAAGGCGAAGTACCCTGCGACACGAGGGGCATCTCATGGCTTTCAGGTGGAACTCCTTCAAACCCGACTGTGCTCCTGAGAGCCTATTCACAGGCTCCCTTGACCCGGCGATTCTCCCGCCCGAATATCAATCTGTCCCCTATGAGCTAGTGGTAGGTACTTCACTTCACCATCCATTTCGGACCTGACAGGATTCCGTTTACTTTCCTGATAGCAGACGCTCGACTGCTCCAAGGAGCGCAACGATCACTTGTCGCTGGAAGATTGCTATGAGTGGACTCCTTACGTGCAGGCACCATGGCCGTGCTGAATCCTGCAAGGGCTTGAAGACGGCAACACTCTCTGAGTTGTCAATCAGAACCATAGAGATCTGATTCGGGTTCCATCCCGCGGTTTCAATTGTCTGGTCAGCGAGGACCATCTGAAGCTGGTCCGTGAGAACTCGAGAGCTCAATTCCGTCACATCGACGATGCTTGCGTAATGCTTGAACTCCTCCAAATCCTCATCGCTAAGTCCCCCTGATACCAGCTTTGTTTCGACTCCTCTCTTCTTCGCATCCGCCAACGCAGGCCTCAGCGCACTCAGAAAGACTTGGTCCCTTGTTGCGATGAAGACCTCCTTTGTCGCCCTCGCGATGGCTGCCCTTGTACCCAGCTTGATCTGATCGCTGCCCGCCTCAGTCCACACGAACTCCTCTGACACAGCTTTCTTTTGCATGGCAAGATTCTCAAGCCCAGCTAAAGCAGACTGGCCTGAGTTCTGCAGTTTCTCCATCAGATACGGTATCGCGTCGCGCGGTTCGTATGCTCTGAACTCGATGGGACTCGTGCCAACTGCTCTCCTGACAAGGCCTCTCTGTTCAAGAGAATAGAGGACTTCGTAGACCTTGCTCCTCGGCACTCCTGAAGAATCTGCGACAGCACGCGCCGTAGCTTGGCCAACAGAAGCCAGCACCTTGTAGGCCCTTGCCTCACTCCTGTTGAGACCTAGGTGCATCAGCTCGGATACAACATCATCACTACTCATCTGATCACTTCGGGCTGACTAACAGTACACGTGGATACTCTTCAAGCTCTTGTCACTTTTGGGGTAACAGCAGCCGACGGCGCACCCACGGTTGACAGGACAGAATGTGGCCACGGCCACGATGGAGTGCTCCCCCAAGCCACGCCATTGTGATGGACGTCTAGGCTCTTCAGGTCCATAGAGCTGACTTTCGTAGTAACCTCTAGAGTAACACCACTCCTTTATCATCTCGACGAGCCATAGACAGCAGCAATGGTCCAGACCCCATTTGGAAGAGGACGAGGAAAGCTCTGGTGGCGATATGAGCGTTGATTAGGGCTGCGGATGTTTCCAAGCGTTTCGGTGATGTCTTGGCTGTGGACGATGTTAGTCTTGAGATTCCACCCGGGACCATCCTTGGTATGATTGGCCCGAATGGGGCAGGCAAGACGACACTGGTGCGAATGATGGTTGGCATACTCAAGCCTACCTCAGGTGCGTGCTACATCTCGGACAAAAGATCGGACTTGCTTTCTCCTGAAGAGCGGGCCAAGGTCGGGTACATGACCCAGCAGAAGGCTCTCTATCCTGATCTGACTGCACGGGAGAACCTTGAGTTCTTTGCTGATGCATATGGTGTGTCGGATTTGCACAAGAGGAGCGAGGCCGTGGCCAGAGTGGCAGAGCTCACTCGCATCACGGAGTACCTTGATCGTCCCGTTGAGGTCTTGAGTGGGGGCACTGTGCAAAGGCTCAGCTTAGCCTGCACGATTGTCCATGATCCCGAGTTAATCTTCCTCGACGAGCCCACAGTTGGCATCAGTCCCCATCTGCGTGCTGAGTTCTGGGACTACTTTCAAGGGCTCGCCCGTCAGGGACGGACGATTATCATGACAACTCACTACCTTGAGGAGGCCTCTCGATGCGACACCGTGGCCATGATACTTCAAGGCCGATTGATAGGACTTGGGTCTCCGAATGAACTCACCTCTTCTCTACCGCTTGAGCGCACCATTTCCGGTGAGGTGAACCCCGAAGACTCGCCTCGCCTCAAGCAGGCTCTAGATGGGATCGCAGCGAGTGAGGTCACAGGGATCCACTTCAGAATCAGAACGGAGAGCGATGAAATGCTTCTCCGTGCCTTTGGAGTCATATCCGCGTCAGGGGTGCACGCCCGAAAGATAATGGTTCAGCAGCCGGGTCTGGAGGAGGCGTTCTCATATCTTGCGGGGAGGGAGGGCCAATGAGTAGAAGTCTCGACGCGCACAGGGTTCGCACTATGGTGCAACGGATTGCTCGTCAGATACGGCGAGACCGGCGTACTCTGGGGTTGATGATAATTGCCCCTCTCATTGTCACTTTCATCTTTGCCCTCATGTTCACTGGCAAGGTGACAAATGTGCCCACAGCAGCATGCATACTGGACCAGCCATGGGGGACAACACTGGGGGATACTATCACTGCACAGCTAGATGAGAATCAGAACGTGTCAGTCATCCAGAGATCCAGGGCCAATGCTTTCGATGGCTTCGGTGAGGACGTGCAGGCCGTCTTGATAATGCCGCCTACTCTCACAGCTGCCTTCATCACGGGTGAGAATGTTAGTCTAAGCCTACACATCAATGTCACTATCCAACCTCAGGCCACCTTCATAATGGGTGTGGTGGCCAACGCAACTACTGACGGACTGTCCCAACTCCTCGGCAGGAGCGGTCTCACGATTGATCGTAATGTCACTGTCCAGTTTCCTTCACCACCCATTGGTGGCGATCTCTCCTTCAATATCTCACTCGTAAATGAAGACGAAGGTTTCACCACCGTGATTGGGTCACTGGTCGAAGAGAACCTGGCGGATGATGGAAACGTGTCACTGATTTCCTGCGCAAGTCGTGAAGCGATAATTGAGTCGATTCGCCAAGAAAGAAGCGTTGGAGGTGTTTACGTTGCTGAGGACTTCACCACCATGATACTCACTGGTGGAGAGCCGACCATTGAGGTCTTTGTAAACGGGATTGAGAGCACAGAAGCAAGCATCGCTCTGTCGGCTATTCAAAAGGCTCTTGCAGATGCCACCAAGTCTGCAGTTGGCAAGGGCACTGAAGTCACCGTCACCTATGTGTATGGCAGTGCCGGAATGTCCATGATTGAGCTGGCGGGGCCGTCGGTTATTGGCTTCTTCGCCCTCTTCTTTGGCTTCATCATCTCTGGAGTCTTCTTCTTGCGAGAGAGGCAACAGGGCACTCTCGAGAGAATGCGTGCTTCACCTCTTAATGAAACTGAGATAGTGATAGGCTATGTCATCGCGTTTATCGCCGTTTCTATTGTTCAAACAACAATCATCAGCGTCGTCATAGTCTACTTCTCACCAAACATGTTGTCTGCGATGGGGCTCCTCATCCCATTGGTGCTCTTGTTGGTCATGGGGTCTGTAACATTGGCAATCGCGGCATCTTACAGGATGAGGACTGAGCTCCAGGTCATACAGATGATACCAATCTACATTATTCCTCAGATATTCCTCTGTGGGATTTTCTTCCCGGCTTCTCTACTGCCTTCCTACCTTGGCTTCCTGCCGTATCTGTTTCCACTGACATACTACGTGATGGCAGTCAAGGCCGTGGTGTTCTTTGGCGCAACACTCATCGACATAGCGATTCCAATCGGGGTTTTGACGCTGTTCGCTATCTTGGGACTCGGACTGGCTGTGGCTCGTCGCCCAGAGAGATGATATTGCACTGGATGCCAATGTAGGAAGACATGGTTGAAGCGCAGAGGAACGCTGATCTAGCCCTTTGCAGGTGAACCTATGGCACGGATCCCCCGTGCGGGCCCAGCAACCTCTGGGTCTCCCTGAACCATGCGGTATGAAGAAGACACCTCCTCAAAGCCGAGTTCGTTCAGCAACTCAACAGTCGTCGAGTCCCGCTCGAGAACTCCCATTCTGAGGGCCTTTCCACCCGATTGAGCTGCCAGCTCTCCCAATAGATCTTCTCCCCGATGAGCACCTTCGTTCACAATCCAAGGTGCGACTCTTACGAAGTCGTTCCTCGGACTACCCATCACGTATCCTTGGATAGTCTTGCCGACGTGAAGCGTCTTGCAGAACTCCGGGAATAGGCTCCATGTCCGCTTGAGGAAGTGTGATCGATCAGCACCAAAGTGCGCTCGGTCAATCGCCAAGACAGTAGACAGGTCTCTTTTGGTCCCCGACCGCACATTATCTGTCCTCCTTGCTTCGACCACCCCCTTCATCCTGAGTGAACGGCAGACAGTGCTGAAACCGAGTCTCCTATACACTGGAATAGCTGCTTCGACAGCATCCAGCATCAGTGTCTTGACTCCCAGCCCCCGAAGGTGTCCGATTGCGTGCTTCATGAGATTTGTGCCATGGCCCTTGTTCCTACAGTCCCTGACAACAATGAGAGAGCCGATGAAACCGAGCTTACCGTAAGAAACCGCACTGACCATCCCGACTCTTCTGCCATCCTCCTCGCCTACAAACGCTGCAGTTGGCGAGTATGAAATCAAGCTCTCAAAATCGCTCCTGATGTCGGACCATCCTTCTCCTGAGGTCAGGCTCAGGGCGAAGTCGGTGTCGTCAATGCTCATTTTCCTGACAATCATTGCTGCCAGTCCCAGCTGTTCTTGTACTCAAGGTTTATCCGCAGTGTTAATAGCGGCTCTCGAGCTTAGTAGACTCTCGGTCATTACGTTGCTGGTGACACTGTATTGGACAAATCAACCACACGTTTTCAGCAGTCATTCATGCGCCTGTTCGAGCGTGAGAGAACTGGTTCCACTGCTCATTCATCTTGCCTTAATGAGTCAAGGCACAGTCTGCTTCGCAGACTTCTTGCAGAGGATTTGCCGAGTATAGTGTCCAATGCGTTCGCTTCGTGTCCATCTCTCTCCACTGAGCTCAGCGATGCGATTCTCAACGATGTCCTCAGATTCTTCTCACTCTTCTATCGTGATGGCGTTCTTGTTCCTCCAATGGAACCGGAATCAGTCAGCACCCACGCAGACAGCGAAGGTGTCAGATTCACCTGGCGTGACAGGGACCAGTACTACGTTGATGATGCGACAGACTCAATGATTCACAAATGCTTGAAGGCGGCTCTTCTTCGGGAGCTAGACGTCTTCATTGGAAAGGATCTCTCAAGTCTCGGAAGCCAAGCGGATTCCTCTGTGCCTCTCGTGGATGCTCTCGGTCGCTGCGGGATTGCTCGGGATATATGCTCAAGAATAATCGACCGTGTGGCCCAAGTCGAAGAACTGTACAAGACTCTTTTTGAGAAGAAGAAACTCGTACTCAGAACAGAATACTGCGTCACAACAAACTGGATTCCCGAGCAAATGTGGGACGAGGTCCTTGGCAACGCTTCTCAGATTGAGGAGTGGCGTCGCCTGTACATGCTTGAGGATCTTCTGAGTGACGGGGTCACTCTGAATCATGATTTTCTGCGTCGCAATGGCTCCCTCGTCGTTGACACGAGACATTTCCCAGAGGACTTCAAGAGCAGGCTGCTGAACTTGCTTGATGACCTGGACGAGCACATCGATGGTGTTGTGGTCAAGAGCGAGAACCTACAAGCTCTCAACACTCTCTTAGAGAAATATCGTGGGCGTGTGAAATGCATCTACATCGATCCCCCCTACAATACTCGCAGCAAGAGCTTCGTCTACAAGGACAGATACGAGCCATCCCACTGGTTGTCAATGATGGCCGATAGGTTGCGCTTGGCCCGAGAGTGGTTGGCGGAAGACGGTCTTATCTTCGTGAGTATCGATGACAACCAGCTCTTTCACCTGAAGTTGCTGATGGATATGGTGTTTGGACCCGAGAACAGCGTTTCGATGATATGTCACCAGCATCGGAAGTCTGTTTCGAATGACCTCATCATTTCACCCAACCACAATGCGATACTCCTCTACGCAAAGAACAAACAATCCGTCTTTGAGAAGAGATTCTCCTTCAGGGTGCCTATCGATGACGTTGCAGCGGCCGAGTTCAAGAATGACGATGGTGACGGCAGAGGCCCCTACAAGTGGGTTCCCACAGACGGTCCCGGCGGCGCGCGCAAAGGCAATCCCTACTATGAGTTCATGGGCGCGGCCGGTCACTTCCGCTATTCCAAGGAAACTATGCAGAAACTCCGAGACAAAGGAGAGCTCAAGGTCACTGGCGGAAACATTCAACGGAAGCACTACCTCAAAGATGCCAGAGGCCG
>CAZVZC010000010.1:0-50881 GCA_964631415.1 uncultured archaeon
GACATGTTCAAGTTCAATGAGGACGGCTTCACTCCTGACTACTCCTCCATCGAGAAGAGAGTCATCATTGGCCTACACCCCTGTGAGATTCATGGGTTGCTCAAGCTCGACAGGATATTCGACAACCCGCCGGCCGACCCGTACTATATGGGCCAGCGAAAGAACTCAATCATCATTGGATGGTCATGTGCTGTATGCGAGAATGCACTGTGTAAGAGCACACATACAGACATCGTCGAGGAGGGCTTCGACCTGTTCTTCGTCGACGTCGGAGGATTCTACCTTGTCTGGATTGGCTCAAGCGTTGGATACGACATGATTCATGACAAGGAGGAGTTCTTCGAGAGCACGGTCACGCGCGATGACCTCAAGGCGTACGTCGACTGGCGCGCAAAGCGCGATTCCAGTTTCATGAAGTCCTTCAACTTTCCGAACATGCCGGACATTATGGACATGAGCTACCAGAGCCCGATCTGGGACTACTTCGCCAACAAGTGCATATCCTGTGGCCAGTGTTCGATGGTCTGCCCAACATGCAACTGCTACAACGTCACGGACCACTTTGATCTCAGCAATGCCAGCACAGGAAGACGTGAGAGGTACTGGGACAGCTGCATGTACTTGGAGTATAGTCTAGTAGCAGGGGGACACAACTTCCGTGCCTCTCGTGCGGACAGACTGAAGCTATGGTACACCCACAAGCTGAAGACTTACGGCAGCCAATACGCAAAACCGGGTTGCGTAGGATGTGGGAGGTGTGTGGACACCTGTCCTGTTGACATCAACGTGCTGACAGTTTCGGAGGCTCTCACGACCGGGGAGGTGCCCAAGAAATGAGCGTACAGATACCATACACTAATCCATTCCTGCCAGAACCTGCAAGGATTGTCCGCCAGTACGATCTCATCGAGAATCACAGATTCCTGCAGGTACGACATCTCGACATGAAGAAGGCTATGTCGTTCACCTACAATCCCGGGCAGTTCATGATGGTGTCGTTGCCCGGCGTCGGCGAAGCTCCCTTCTCCATCTCTTCTACACCAAGTCGCCCGGGAATTATCGAGTTCGGCATTCGGAAAGTTGGGAAAGTATCCACGGTGCTGCACCAAAAGAGAGACAACGACACGATTTATCTGCGGGGGCCTTATGGTGATGGGTTTGCGCTTGAGGACATGTTCGGCAAGGACATCCTCATCGTAGCCGGTGGGCTTGGTGTCATTCCACTGCGGTCAATTCTCTATTACGTCCTAGACAACCGAGACAAGTTCGGTAGGCTTTTCTTCCTCTATGGTGCCAGAAACCCCGGGGAGATTCTGTTCAAATCCGAGTTCTTCCAGCTGAGAGACCGCCAAGACGTCGAGTGCTACTTCACGGTCGACAAGGACCCGACGGGTCAGTGGACAGAGAATGTCGGAGTTGTAACGACCCTCTTCTCAAAGCTTCCAAAGATCGACCCACTGAGCGTCAACGCTGTCGTGTGTGGACCTCCAGTCATGTATAGATTTGTGATTGAGAAGTTTCTCAACCTGAAGATCCCCAAGACACAGATCCAGATGTCGCTTGAGCGGCGAATGCACTGTGGGATAGGGAAGTGTGGTCACTGTGTGCTCGACCACTTGTACACGTGCCTGGACGGACCAATCTTCACTTACTGGGACACTCTTCACTTCAGGGAGTTGATCTAGATGACAGAACAGAAGAAACAGAAGGCAATAACAAAGCCCAAAGTGGGCATCTATGGTTTTACTGGCTGCGCAGGCGACCAGCTCCTTCTAATCCACAGTGAAGATCAGCTTCTGGACCTCTTCAAGGCGACCGACATAAGGTCATTTGTCATGGCATCCAGCGAACCTGTCGAAGAGGAGATAGATGTCGCCCTCATAGAGGGGAGCATCAGCACGGAAGAAGAGAAAGCACGCGTCCAAGAGATTCGGAAACGCGCGAAGATTGTTGTTGCGATAGGTAACTGTGCTGTGAGCGGAGGACCACAGGCCATGTTCGCTGCCGATGGCGAGTTCGCCAAACGTTTGAAGCAGGTCTACGGCGACGTCAAGTTCATCACGGACCCGCTTGAAGCAACCCCCATCGACGCTCACATCATTGTGGACTACTACCTGCCGGGCTGCCCAATCGGTCAGCCGCAGACGTTCGCACTTCTCTCAAGACTCATTCATGGGGCACCGCCTGATGAGTGCACGCGTCCAGTGTGCCATGAATGCAAGCTGAATGAGAATCGTTGTCTCCTTCGTGACAAGAAGTTCTGCCTCGGGTCATTGACAACTGCAGGCTGCGGGGCAGTATGCCCAACCTACGGTTTGCCATGTGTCGGCTGCTGGGGGCCCAACAAGGACGGCAACTTCGCTCAGATCGTCAAGAGCCTTGCCGAGTTCGGGATCATGCCAGAAGACATCAAGCGGCGGGTGCGCAACTATGGTGGGCACAAGATTCTGCAGTACATCAAGGATCTGGAGATAATGAGGTGATATGACTAATGGCGACAAAAAGCAGCATATTCATTGAGCCCTTGGCACGAGTTGAGGGTCATGGAGGCATCAAGGTCGAGATCAAGGACAACAAGATCAGAAACGTTGAGGTCCAGGTTCTTGAGGGGCCACGGCTGTTTGAGGCCATGTTAGTTGGCAAGACTCCAGAGGAGGACATCAGCATTGTCCCGAGAATATGCGCGATCTGCAACCTCTCGCACAAGTATTCAGCACTTCGAGGACTCGAGAAGGCGCTTGGAATACAGGTGCCAGAGATCATCAACATGTATCGCCATTTGATGCATCATGGAGAGATGATAGAGAGTCATAGCCTTCACCTCTACTTCCTCGCCCTTCCTGATTTCTTTGGCTATCCCAATGCGGTGGCAATGGCTGACAAGTACGGTGCGGTCGTGACAAATGCACTCAGGCTGAAGAAATTCGGTAACATGGTCATGAAGACGATGGGTGGCAGGATGATCCATGGGGAGAATCCGATAATAGGAGGCTTTGCTAAGCTCCCTGATGAGAAGACTCTCCTCGCGATAAAGCAAGAAGCGTCAGCGCTCATGCCGTTTGTTCTTGAAACGATCGACATGCTTTCGATACTGGGCGTTCCGGACTTCATGGAGCGCGATACACAGTATCTCTGCTGCAAGCCGCCGCACTCTGGATATGATTACTACTGAGATGCGCTCATGACCTCAGACGGGAAGGAGTATCCACTCGACAGCTACAAGAGCGTCATAACCGAGAGAGTTGTGCCACACAGCTTTGCCAAGCGATGCTCCTATCTCGGAAAGCCGTACTCCGTCGGTGCGCTTGCCAGGGTGCTTTTACTTGGCTCTCGCCTGAAGGGCGATGCAAAGGCTAGCTACAAGAAGCTCTACAACAAGCGGTGGCCAAGAAACCCACTTTACAACAACTTCGCCCAAGCAATCGAGATGGTCTACTCGCTCGACGAGATCAAGTCAACAGTGGACAAGCTTCTCGGTCAGCAATCACCGAGTACCATGAAACCGACTAGGCTGACTGGCATGGGCACCGGTGGCGTGGAAGCACCACGCGGCACCCTCATCCACCACTATGAGCTCAAGGATGGGAAGACAACTGCAGCTGACATCATAACACCTACTGCTATGTTCCTCGATGATATCGAGGCTTTCATCCGTGAGGGTGGCGAAGAGTTGCTTGCAAAGGGTCAAACCACTAATCTCGAGTTGCAGTTCGAGATGATAGCCCGGTCCTATGACCCCTGCATCAGCTGTAGTGCTCACATGGTAACACTTGAGTTCAAGTAAAAGACTCCCGCCATGTAGTAGCGCAGAGATCTGCCCAGTTCCCGGTCGGAGTGAGCCTCCGGCCGGGGCTGAGCGCAAGGTCCGTGTCTGCAAAGAAGAGGTCTTGTTAAGGACCAGAGAGTCTGGCAGGCACTTTTCGAGGCGCTGCTGCATGGATGCTGACATTCGATTTCTTCAAAGCAAAGGAATCATGAATGATGCAGTCCATGTGACTGTGCCGACCGAGGCCAAGCCTCTCGACATCCAGTACAGCCCGATGCTTCGCATGGCCTACCTCGAGGGCGACGTATCTATTGACGAGGACTATGTTGCCAACCAACTAAGCTCAGCGTTGGTGCTTGACTACCTGTGGCTCTTCAATGGTCACACGAGAGTCTACAGGTTCTTCGGCGAGAGAAGATATGCAGACTTTCCCGACACTAAGGCTCTCGAAGACACTCTTAGCGCGGCTGGAAGCACAGGCCTGCGGCCAAACACACTGCACTGCCTGTTCGAAGACCAAAGTATCCTCAAGAAGATCAATGACAGGCTTTGGCTCACAAGGATGAAGATGGCTGAGTGCATGGATGCACGCAAGCCCCTTAGAGAGAGACTTCTTGATGCCCAGAGAATCATAGATGATGTGATCGTGGCAAAGTTCCTAGGAGAGCCATGCAGCCGGATGGTTTCTGAACAAGAGGCAACACGCCTGCTCACTGAAGAGCTTGAAGACTGCACTTGGAGTCTGAATCCGGTCAATTGCGGCTCTCCGTGCATAACGCCAAGCATCCTGGAATGGACCTACGAGAACTTCACATCAGGCCTGATGAGCCTACCCGATGGCTCAGATGACGTTGAGTTCCGGCGTGCTACTCTCAAGCGCAACAATCGCAAGACAGGCACCTACTACACGCCTGAATACATCGCTCGGTACATTGTCGGCAATGCGCTCACAATGTGGCTCAAGCGCAGAACTGGATTGGACGTGACAAACCCTGAGCAGCTTGTGGGTGCCGCAGACGACCTGAAACGTGGAGCACTTGACCATCTCAAGGGCATCACAATCATTGATCCTGCTGTCGGTGGCGGGGCCTTTCTACTTGCGGCAGGTGAGTGGTTAGAGAGTTGCAGAATCGCGCTTGGTGATAAGACTCCGAGAGATGCTTTGCGAGCATGCATCATCAGTCACAACCTCCACGGCGTAGACTTGAAGCCCGGAGCTGTGCAACTATGCAGACTAAGACTACGATTGTGGTATCTCTCATCGTTCGACCCCTCGAGTAGTCCAGAAGTCCTACAGACCGACCGGAACATAAGATGCGGCAACAGTCTCGTGGGGCCAACACCCGAAAATCGCGACATAGTTCATCCTGCGTTGTTCACGAATGCTGAAGAATCGCAGTTCGATTGGACTGAGGAATTCGCTCACGTCATGTCTGGCAAAGAGAAGGGATTTGATGTCGCAGTCGGAAACCCGCCATATGGAAACATCCTCTCGGAACGGGAGAGAAGGTTCATCTCATACTCATACGAACAAGTAGTAAGCGGCAGCCCTGGCGGCACTTGGAACAGCGCCGCATTCTTCATTGTACGCAGCCGGATGATTGTGAAAGAGGGAGGCGAAATCGGCTTCATCGTACCGAACAGCATCCTGAGAGTTGGTCAGTTCTCGAAAACGAGACAATTTCTCCTGCATCATACGCGGCTGTGGGAGGTAGTGGATGAAGGAAGCCCGTTCAATGATGTCACACTGGAGATGGTCAGCGTGTTCTGCACGGCCGAGAATGACAGCGGCGGCCACAGTGTACGAATAGTATCGAGGAGACCGGGCATGGAGAGTGCACACAACACAACATGGGAGTCACTGCTGTCAGGTAGGCTCTTCGTGCTATACGGCGACGACATCCTCGAGAAGGCGCTAGACAGAGGAGTCAGAGGACTAATCATGGGCACACGTGGCAGGGACATACCCACCGAACACGTCCGCGCAGAGGTTGGTGGAGCATTCAGAGTTCCATATGCGACCAGCGGCCACAGTGTAAAACGATACGCCCTGGATTCCAAACACCTGATTCATGTGGACAGATGGTTCGAGCGTGATGCCGCGTTGCTGGACTCCTTCTCCAACAGCTTCCTCATAGCCACAAAGAACTACCCCTACCCTCGATGTGTCATGAAACCAAGAGGAGTCATACATGGAGGCGGGGCTGTGAGGATCAAAGCAATGCATGACAATGTCGACCTTGAGGCTCTCGGCGCAATACTGAACTCGCGTGCGGTCAGATATATATGTCGTCGTTATCTCACGAACTATTCCCAGCTTACGACATGCTTGAACACAGGAATCCTAGAAGACCTTCCCGTTGCTTACCCCAAGCACAGCAAGCCTTTCAAGCTCCTATTCAGGGCTCTGAGCGAACTTCATCAAGCGAACGAACCCTCACACGATGACAGGGCAGCACAGAAGTATCTCGAAGCACTCGCAGATGCGCTCGCATATTCGCTGTACTTCGACGAAAGTGATGAGCTCCTGCAAGCTGTGAACATAGTTCTTAGCTCGGTCGACTCGTGCATCACTGCTGGTGATCTCTACAAGGCGCTAAACACCGAGCATCTGGACATTCTAGTGCGTGAAGTGCTAGAGAGCCCCATTGTAAAGAGGATCGAGTCATCGCCGTTCATGGGGCAGCCTTCCCCGGCCGCTTAGACACTGATGCTTAAATAAGAGACCGAAGCAATAGACCCAGAACGCAATGGCAGAAGAAAGAGACAAGGCGGCCGCGGCCCCGGATGAGTCCTCCCGAATGGCAGAAGAGATTGCCCGTTCGGTAGAACGAGAGGAGGCGAGTGAGGACGACGGACTGACGCGCCAGGAACGAGTCATCGCAAAGAGCAAGGAAGAGGAAAGGATTCGCAAGGCGCGGGAACTGAAGAAACAGCTACGCAAGAGAGAGTTGGGCATTGTCAGGTACCGGTGGCCGGCGATCACACTGATCCTGAGCGGCGTGCTCTCGGTCTGGACCGAGTTTCTAGCAGTAATGGTACATCCGCCAGACGCAGGATTCGACAGCTTCTTCGAGGCAACGTTCTCGCAATACGGGGGTGGCTTCTTCTTGTTTCCTGCGATTGCCGGTGCAATCATGATTGTGTGTGGCGTCCTTGCCTATACGAATCCAAAGGCCACCTTCTTCTCGATCTTCCCAGCCATGATGATGGCCATGGCAGGCATGTACGTCTTCTTTCTGATCTCAATAGGTCAACAGCTCGACCCCACAGGCTACTCAGTGACAGGAACTCCTTTCACGATGCTTCTGATAGCTCTTCTCTCAGTCATCTCAATCCTGTTTCGTGAGAAAGAGTGACCTCTCTCAATGAAGTGTTTCCTCAACTGAAAGAAGCTGTTCTAGCTTAGGAACTCGTCAAGCCTTCCCTCGTTATCTAACAGTTCCATCCAGTCATACCGAGGCGAGGGCACTGCGGACTCAAGGAACTGGATTATCACATCGGCGACTTGCAGCGGATTGGTGTCAGTCGTATCAATCTCGAACACCTTCTCCTCCCCGAACGCTTCAATTGCGTCCATCTGACACACCCCTATGACCTCTGCCTCCACATTCTCGAAGACCTTCTCCTTCGAGTAGCCCCGGGCAAGCAGTCGCTCTCTCAGAGTGTCAGGATGAGTCCTCAGAACGAATGCATGCTCTACCGACCTGTTTGGAACCAAGTCAATGTAGTGACCCTCAACGATGATGCGGTGGGGTTTCCCCTCAACTTCGTCCATTATTGCTTCGACGAGACAGTCTTCGTCGATTATGTCGGTGTCACGGGCATCGTCCCTAGCCGAAATGCAGCCCTTGCGTTGGGCTAGATCACTCATGGAGATGACTTCAGCTTTGAGCCGTGTGCCCAACACCTCCGCGACCTCGGACTTCCCTGTGCCTGGAGAGCCTCCAATCAGAATCGCCGTCATTGAAGGAGTACCACGACATAACTGATAAAAAGCCGACTCATAGCTGTCACCATCGAGCAACAGAGCCTTTCGCGCAATGGAGCGACAATCATGGCATGGACGGTCCGACAGTTTGAACGCAGCGACATGGAGTCGGTCGTCGAGGTCAACAGGACATGTCTTCCAGAGAACTACCCAGAGCAGTTCTTCTTGGGGTTGTACTATCACGCACCTAAGGCATTTCTGGTAGCACTTGTCGATGACGTTCTTGTGGGCTATATCATGTGCAGGATTGAGAGAGGCATGTCCACCTACGGACGCTCTCCCGTGAAGAAGGGCCACATTGTGTCTGTGGCCGTGGCAAATGAGCATCGTCACCAAGGGATAGGGTCAGACCTCGTCAAGGCCGCTATGAAAGCGATGATAGGCTACGGTGGTGAAGAGTGCTTCTTGGAAGTACGCAAGTCGAATGAGGCGGCAATCTCCATCTACGAGAACCTAGCCTTCGAAATCAAGCGTGTTTTGAAAGGATACTACAGGGACGGAGAAGACGCCTACCTGATGACGAAGAAGCTCGACGCTGCGCCGGAGGCGAGCATTGATGCCGGCGCATGACATAGTCGTGCCCCTCATACCTGAGTGTTCAGCGTGCATTGTGAACAGTCTGGAAACCCTCATACCTCTGCTTGCAGAAAGCAGAGAGGAACAGTTCGAGCTTTTCAGGTTGGCTTACAAACGGTTGTCTGAAGGTTGCGGGCAGGGAGTTGAGCCCGTCATTCTCTCCATCTTGCTATACAGGGAACTCTATTCTCTCAAGGGTGTTGAGAACCCTCTGAGAGAAATCAAGCGGATGAGCATCGAAGCTGCGCAGAGAGCCCTGCCTTGGGTTGAGATCGAGGTGTCCTCAAAGAAAGGCTACGAGAAGTTGAGGGCCGCACTGGCTGCATCGATTGCAGGCAACCTTATTGACTATAACACATCCAGTCACAGGCCAGACCTCGATCAGCTGGCAGCCTCATTCGCAACTTTGCTGACCCAAGGGTTCGCCATCGACGACTCTCGTAGCATGTGGGAGTCACTGACCCATAGAAAAGGAAGACTGGTCTTTCTGGCTGACAACGCAGGTGAAACTCTCTTCGACACACCGTTGGTCAGACTCATCAAGGAACTCGGATGGAGCGTAGACTATGTGGTCAAGGCCAAGGCCATGGTCAATGATGCAACAGAGGAGGATGTGAGGGGGACAGAGATAGAGAGTCTGGCGAGGATCACGACGACTGGCGCATGGGCGCACGGTGTCCCCAAGCGATGGGTCAGTCAGGAGTTCCTAGACACAGTGGCAAGGTCAGAAATGGTGATCTCGAAAGGGCAGGCGAACGTCGAAACCTTCCCAGAGATACAGAAAGACACCGATGTTGAAACCTATTATGTGCTGAAGGCGAAGTGTCCTCACATCGCCCATGCAATCAATGCTAAGAAAGGCGACAACGTAGTCCTCCGCAGGCCGCCGGTAGTAGGATAAGGTAGCTCTTACCCTCGAAACATGCCGACAACCTTTTTAGCTCACAACAGCCAGCGGCGCCGTCACAGATGGGTTCGGAAGATAATCTTTAAATGCTGAACGCGAAGTCCATGTACAGTTTTATCAGCTGGTCTAGCCGGCAGTTACGGCTAGACTAGGTTGGAGGCGCTAGCGATGAGCCAGCAGCAGATACCAGTAATCGTACTCAAAGAAGGCACAGAAAGGAGCACTGGTCGCGATGCTCAGAGGAACAACATCATGGCAGCGATTGTGATCGCCGAGGCGGTCAAGTCTGCTCTTGGTCCGAAAGGCATGGACAAGATGCTCGTTGATTCCTTTGGTGATGTCACCGTGACCAATGACGGTGCAACAATCCTCAAGGAGATGGACGTCGCACACCCAGCGGCGAAGATGGTCATTGAGGTCAGCAAGACAGTCGACTCCGAAGTCGGCGATGGCACGACATCGGCGGCCATCCTGACAGGCGAGCTTCTGAAGCAAGCGGAAACTCTTCTGGATCAGAAGATCCATCCGACAACAATCATAACGGGCTACAGGAAAGCAGCCGCGAAGGCGCTTGAGGTAGTAGATTCGGTGGCAGAGCCTGTCGACCCGGCAAGCCCGGTATTCAAAAAGCTTCTAGTCGATGTTGCCAAGACATCCATGTGCAGCAAATTCGTGTCTTCGTCAAAGGAAGGTCTAGCCGATGTTGCGGTAGAGGCAATCTTGGCCGTGAGCAAAGACCTTGCGCCTAGCACGGAGATTGACATGGACAACATTCAGCGGCAGAAGCAGCATGGAATGTCTGTCGCCGCAACAGAGCTTGTGAGAGGCATCGTTCTTGACAAGGAGGTTATTCACTCAGGCATGCCTCTGAAAGTGGAGAATGCTCGGATTGCTCTCTTGGAGTGTGCTCTCGAGATCACAAAGACTGAGCTGACCGCAAAAATCGCGATCCATGATCCTGAGTCCATGCAGGGCTTCCTCAGTGAGGAGGAGAGGATGCTGAAGAGCATGGTCGACAAGGTCATCGAGTCTGGTGCCAACGTTGTTATCTGTCAAAAAGGCATTGACGATGTGGCACAACACTTCCTCGCAAAGAACGGCATCCTCGCAGTGAGGAGGATCAAGAAGTCGGACGTCGAGCGACTCCACAAGGCCACTGGGGCAACGATTGTGTCCAAGATCCATAACCTCACCAAGGCAGACCTCGGTAAGGCGAAGCTAGTCGAGCAGAGGAAGGTCGGTAACGACAAGATGCTGTTTGTTGAAGGCACACCCAAGTCAGCGGCCGTCACTCTGTTGATTAGAGGTAGTACCGAACACGTGGTGGACGAGGTCGACCGCGCTATGAATGATGCTCTGTACGTCGTGCGTGATGTTATCATGAATCCCAAGATCAACTACGGAGGCGGTGCAATAGAGGCTGAAGTAGCACTCAAGCTGAGAGATTTCGCATCGACTCTGGAGGGACGTGAACAGTACGCTGTGAAGGCATTCGCAGATGCACTCGAGGTCATCCCCATAACTCTCGCAGAGAACGCAGGTCTTGACCCAGTCGACGTCCTAGTCGAGCTCAGGACAGCCCACACCGAGGGCAAGACCACATTTGGCATCGATATCGAGAAGGGCAAGGTAGCTGACATGAGGAGGACCCGCGTGATCGAACCGACTCTCGTGAAGAAGCAGGTGATTTCGTCAGCGGCTGAGGCCTCTCAGATGATCCTGAAGATTGACGATGTCATCAGCTCGAAGGGTAAGGGTGGACTTGGCGGTGCTGGCGAGAAGGGCAAGAAGCCGGACCGCGAAATGGACGAGGACTAGAACAGCGGCAGAAAGGTGCAACTCATGTCAGACGACTTCGACAAGGACGAACCGGGTCCTGACGAATATGAAGAGGAACAAGAGCCGGCCTTTGTCCTGACACGTATCCCCGGTGTCGGGCCAAAGACAGCTGAGAAGCTTGTTGCCTCAGGGTACGGCGAAATCGCGAAGATCGCAGCTGTAGATGCTGAAACTCTCGCGGGTGCAGTACCAGGTCTCAGCAAGACAAAGGCTGAAGCTATCGTCAGCGAGGCGCAAGCACTTGTCGAAGCAGTCTCTGAGGCTGCAGAGGCTGGCGAGAAGGCCAAGAAGACCAAACGGAAGAAGGCCACCGAAATCGAGCCTCAGAGAGTCGAACTCCCGCCAGCGACGGAGATTGCTCCGGACGAGCAGCCAAAATCGCTAGACACGGGATACGACAAGGAGAAGGTTGAGATGGGCATTGGCACCGGGCTGAAATGGCTGTCTAAGTATGAGAAGGCCCGGGTCATTGGAGCCCGTGCCCTACAGATATCCATGGGTGCGCCCGTATTGATCGACATGAGCACTGCTCCCAAAGGGCTGTTTGCTCTGGCTGAGGCCGAGCTGAGTGCAGGAGTCCTGCCGATGACAGTCAGGCGTACGCTACCAACTGGAGAGCACTTCGACATTCCCCTCTCGGTTCTTCTTAAGAGCACGAGGCTGAGCTGATTCTCAGCCTCTGCCCCACTCATTCTCGTATCAATCCTGCAACAAACCAAGAGAGGAGATAACAAAACGCCTTAAGAGCGATTAAGTGTGGCTCATAGGTCCGGATGGTGGTACTACATGCAGGGACTCTTCCTTCCTGAAGACCTCGTCATCAGATGTCTGATTGGGTTCGCCGTAGGCGCACTCATAGGGCTAGAGAGACAGAAACGTATGACTGAGGAACTGTCCCTAGGTGTGAGATCATTCGGTTTGCATAGCCTTCTGGGCACACTGTCTGCCTACGTCTTCACATTATATGGAAACCCCTACGTGCTCATCTACGCGATTTGCATCTCCATCGTGCTGACTACAGTACAAGTCATATTCAAGCTGTTCAGGACGATGCGCAAAGGCCTGACCACTTCCCTCGCGTTCGCTTTGTCATTTGTGCTCGGAGCCATGGTTGGCCTTGACACAACTCCATCATCTGTTCAGCTTATTGGCGTTCTGGAATTGCTAGCGATGACTGTCGCCTTCCTGGTGTTCTTGGTCCTCAGCTTTAAGGAAGAACTGACTGCTGCCGTAGCATCAATCAGTCACGAAGAGATGATAGGAGCAGCAGAGTTCGGAGTACTCGTCCTCTTTCTCTGGCCAATCATGCTGCCGATTCAGACGGTACAAATCGGTCTCGTTGCCTTCCCACTGTTTCAGACGTACATAATCATAGTCATTCTGCTGTCCATTCGGTTCACCTGCTACATACTCGTAAAGAAATACAAGAGCCGGGGTCCGTACTTCTTTGGCTTCTTTGGTGGTTTTGCGAACAGCGAGGCGACAGCTTCAAGCATCACTGACTTCCACAACGCGACCCAAGAGAAGTTCCCGGGCAGGATGTCTCTAGCCATCATGCTTGACAACATCGCAATGGTGTTGAGAAACGGGATTCTGGTCGTCATCCTTGACCCAACTCTGATGATATTCAGGTTGTACATTGGCCCACTGGCCATCCTTACAGTGGTTGGTACAATCAGGATGATTCATGAGCAGAAGAAGAGAGTGAAGCCCGAGTCAGAGGACATCGGTGTTGGGTTCGCGTCCCCCTTCTCCCTTCACGTGGCGCTGCGGTTTGCCCTCGTCTTCTCGGCAGTCACACTCCTAGCACTGTTCTTGGAGGAATCCATCGCTGGTTGGGGCATCATCTTTGCGGCAGTAGTCGGGGGCTTTGCTACTGCCGGAGCGATTGTCGCAGTAGCTTGTACTTCGTATGCTGCAGGTTCTCTGTATCTTGGGACCGCGGTGCTTGCAGTCATCATTGCCACTACTACGTCTGTGCTGAACAAGATCATCTATGTCTTTGTAGGGGACTACCAAGGTGACCGAACTCTGACATGGTATGTCGCAAAGGACTCGTTCGTTATGGTCGTGGGTGTAGTCATCTACATTTTACTGCTGCAGGCTGGCATCATCCCAATCGCATAGCCTTCCTCAAGCCAAGCGGAAGGCTTAAAGAACCAATGCGTGACAGTCAGTCAGGTGACAACGTGACCGGTCGTGGATCTGTTCATACTGGTTTCTGAATTCTCCAGGACAGACCAGACCTCACTTGATTTCGTCAACACTCCGGGAGGATCATACTTTGAGTGAGATGAGAGTAGTACGGGGTATGAGAGACCTGATGGGCCCCGAGATGTACATCAGTGACTATCTGATTGAAACAGCCGTCAAGGTGTTCCGGCTCTTCAACTATGAACCTCTAGACTCTCCTGTGCTTGAGCTTTGGGAAACGCTCGCAGCCAAGGGAGGCGAGGAAGTCGAGTCTGATACCTTCAAGTTCACAGACAAGGGCGGACGCGAAGTCGGTCTTAGATTCGATCTCACAGTCCCGCTAGCAAGAATCGTTGCGACAAATCCCCATCTCCTCAAGCCGTTCAAGAGGTATGCTATTGGCAAGGCGTGGCGATACGACAGGCCTCAGGCAGGTCGTTACAGAGAGTTCACTCAAGCAGATGTGGACATCATTGGTGCGAGCAGTCCCGCAGCTGATGCCGAAGTGGTCCTAGTGGCATTGGAATTCTTCAGAAGGATCCTCGAGAAGGACTACGTGGTTCGGATCAACAACAGGAAGGTCCTCAAGGGCTTGACCGAGAAGGCAAGCATTCCTGATTCACTCGCGTACGAGTGCTTCAGGGCAATTGACAAGCTTGACAAGATAGGACGAGATGGAGTACTAGAGGAACTCAGGAATAGAGGGATAGATGCCAAGCAGAGTGACTTCCTTCTCGACAACATAGCACTCAAAGGCAAAGGTGCTGATATCCTTGAGGAGTTCAGGGAGCTTCTGAAAGGATCCGAGATGGGATTGCGCGGAGTTGACGAATTGCGCATCATGGCAGATATATTCGAAACCGCCAATGTGACTGATGTGACTGAGTTCGATATGTCACTCGCTCGAGGTCTCGACTACTACACTGGACCTGTCTTCGAGGGTCAATACCTTGGAGAGCCACGTGTCGGTTCGGTGGCCGGTGGTGGTCGCTATGATAACCTCATTGAGAAGCTTGGCGGAGTAGCTAGCCCTGCGACGGGCATCTCACTTGGAATCGGCAGACTCATCGATGTCATGCTCGCCAAAGGACTCGGAGAAACTCTAGCTCCCAGACTCGACGCGCTTATCGCACCAATCACAGCCTCTGTGTTGGCAAATGGCATGAAGATCATGGGTGACCTCGTGAGAGCAGGCATCTCATGTGAGATTGACCTCATGGAGAGAAACCTCAAGAAGCTCCTCGAGCAGGCCGACTCGAAAAGAGCTAGGTACGTCGTGATAGTGGGCGAGCGCGACCTCAAGAAAGGAGAGGTCAGTCTACGTGACATGACGACCAAGGTAACCCGACAGGTCAAACTTGATAGCCTCGTGGAGTCATTTGGACAGAAGAGCTAGGATTGAGGTTCTGACAGTGAGTTGCCTAGTGAACGCTGCCATGCCCCTGTCCGGCCACCAATGCATTTTTCTCATACGATGCAGCTGAGATACGAGGGTCTGTTTATGACACGCATACCGGTTGTCGCAGGATCATTCTACGAGGGACAGTCAGACATACTCCTCAAGCGTTTGGCGAACTCTTTCCTCAAGGGTCTCGGACCAGGGAAGCTCCCTGAAGGCGAGCCTGGCAATTCGAGGAAACTCAAGGCGATTGTTTCTCCTCATGCTGGCTATATGTACTCAGGAATGCCTGCAGCCCACAGCTATCTCAGGCTCTTCGAGGACGGAAGACCAGAACACATAGTCATCCTCGGACCAAACCATACCGGCAGGGGTGGTCGACTTGCTGTCTGTGACGAGGACTGGGAAACACCGCTGGGCATTGTCAAATACGACCGGCAGCTCGGCCAACAGATCATGGACCAGAACAAGATCGCCGAGATAGACTGTGTTGCACACAGTGCTGAGCATTCGATTGAAGTTCAGCTCCCGTTTCTCCAGTTCATATTCAGGAAGGGGCTCAGCTTCGTACCCGTGTGCATAAGCGATCAGAGCTATGAAGTGTGCGAGTCGATTGGGAAGACTTTAGCGAAGCTCGGGGAAAAGATGGACATTCTGGTAGTGGCAAGCTCGGACTTCACTCATTTCGAGACTGCTGAGAGTGCCAAGAAGAAGGACAACCAGGCATTAGAGTATCTGGAGAACATGGACCCCGAGGGGTTCCTTCGGTTTGTCAGGGGTCATGGACTCAGCATCTGCGGTGCTGGTCCGATTGCAGCGGCCATGGTATTCGCCATTCAGCGAGGGGCCACTGAGTTCAAAGTGCTGAAGTACACAAACTCAGGTGAAGTGACTGGGGACAAGGGTCACGTTGTAGCCTATTGCGCCGCTGAGATCCTGTAGCTAGTCGACGCTGCTGTCCGAGCGCCTTTCACCTTGACTGCCTTCTTCGGCTTCGCTCCCGTGTCTGACGACCTTGTCTGGAAGCAATGCCGCACCGCATAGTGCACCGATTAGGGACACGATGTACCCCAACGCAAGGCTCTCAGTGGCGACGCCGCTGCTCTCGTACAAGAACCCGCCAAGCAGAGGAGCCACGACATATCCGCTGTTGCTGACGGCACCAAAGACCCCCATGACTGAGCCATAGACACGCTTGTCCGTGAGGTCCGCAATCATAGCCTGAGTGGTGGGTCCTCTCATCGATACTGCTAGACCCAAGACCACACCGGCCTCAACGAAGCTGATGATGTCCGACCCAATCATGAACATGAAGAGTGACAATGCCCCCAACAACGATCCAAGGACTATCAGCCACTTCCGCCCCACTCGGTCCGATATCATTCCGAACCCGATGTTACCCACGATCATGATTAGGCCAATGACCCCAAAGAAGAGCCCTATGGTCAGTGGTGTCACATTGAACCGGGAAACCGCATCTAGTATGAAGGCAACTTGGAGGATTCCAACTGCGAAGACATTGGCGAAGACTGACAGACCCAGCGCGGCGTACGCTTTCGGTTTCAGTGAGAGGATCTGCATGACGGGGAGATGGTCACTACTGCGGTCAGGATGGCCTAGACGTGTTTGTGGCTCGGTCACCAGAGTCTGCAGAGCCATGAGGGTCACCAAGGCCAGCATTGCTGTGATGATGAAAGGCAGCCTGATCCCCAGGAACTCTGCCAGCACGCCGCCCAGTGTGGGGCCTACAATGAAACCGACCATATTGCCTATGCCCAAGTAGCCCATCGCTTTTCCTCTGTTGGTGGGTGTCGTCACGTCGGCAACGAAGGCGTTTGCTGCAGGGAAGAACCCGGCCGACACGGCCCCCTCGCCGAAACGTGCCACAGTCATGATGACCACATTGCCTGCAAAGGCATAGACCACATTTGCTGCCGCGAACCCCATCAGAGAGAATGCCAGCACAGGCTTCCGTCCTACCCGATCCGACATATGGCCGAAAGGCCCTGCGAAGAGGATTTGCGCAATCGCAAACGATGCAGTGAGTATACCCAGCTCAATGCCCCCGACCCCCAGTGAGATCACATAGTAGGGAAAGATGGGTGTCACAATTCCAAAGCCCATTTGAAGTATGCTGAGCGAAACCGCAAGCATCAGCACCTGATGCAGTTCTCCGCCCACAGTGCTCCTTCTGGAAGCCTCTGTATCCACAGCCCTGTGGTCACCGAACTCGATGTCGCCCAACAGTTGCGCCTTCGCCGGGCCGTCAGCCGTTCCTTTTGAGGCTTGTCACTTGCCCATTCAGGCTGAATCACTTCTCGATAATGACCCGGCTTACGCCTTTTATCGCTGTTAGGGCCTGAATGATAGAACCAGACAAGGGCTCTTGGGTGATCACTTTCAAACACGGGTCCTTGTAGATTGCGACGTCCTCAGCAATCACCTGTCTAATTGGAATGCCATAGCCTGCAATTGTGGTCGCTACTTCAGAGAGAATCCCTGGAAGCTCAGGCGACTCGACATATATCGTCACGACACCATAACCCAAAAATCTGCTCACTTTCTCCAAAGATGGACCAGCAGGTTGGAGTCGGGAGAAGAATTCGTACAGCTTGGGACTAGCACAGATGACAGCGGTGGTCGCACGCACTGTGCGCCTGTCAACGTTGAGTGCGTCTGCCATTGACTTCATTGGAATCCTTATTGACCTGCATTTCACAACACCGGGCGACTCGACATGAAAGCCATGACGAATTATGGCGTGGGCTACCTTAAGCTGCCCTGGTGATTCGTGGAACTGTTCGACGATTGTGCGCCACATCACATGGTCATTGCGATGGTCGGTCATCCGCTACGAGCTCCTTTTCCATAAGGATTTCATCGATATATCCCTTCGGCATCTTGAACTGATTCCTGCGGACGCCGACCAGACGATAACCCAGAGAGGTGTACAGAGCAAGTGCGGCCTCGTTGTCGTTGAAAGTGCTTAAGACAATCTTCTCGTACTGCCTTTTGAGAGCGAACTCTTCGGCACTCCTCATAAGACTCCTCCCGACACCTTGCTGCCTGTGCCTTTTTGCGACGATGATTCCGAGCTTTGCGACGTGTCTAGAGGCCATCCACTCTTCAGGCTGAAGAGTCAGGTGGCCTGCGTACTGGCCCCCTATCTCCGCGACAAGGATGACCTCACAGCCTGAGGATGCCCTCTGAATCCAGTTCATCCAGTCAGTTACAGTCGCAGTCGATACGAAGGTAGGCAACCACTGACCCTCGTTCACTACATCGCAGAACGCATCATGGAGTGCCTTCGCATCGTTCACACCCGCCTGACGAACAGTGACCGATCGACCGTCCTCTGACTGGTAACTCCACATGTTCAAGGGAAGACCTCTTTACCAGTCAGCCGGCGAGGATACAAAAAGGCTTGTGGTCTGACCAGTCTGTTCGGGCATTGACTTAGATTCCTGACGGTATGCTAGAAGCCCGATGGCCGACCACAGGAGTCCATAGCAGTCGATGGTGACTGAGATTCAGGACTCTCTCTTCGCGTCAGGCCAGACCACACGACGTTTTTCAGTCCTTCTTGCCGGGCCACTTCAGCTAGGTGCTCCATCGTTGCCCTCGGAAGTGGTTCAAGCCCTTTCAGAGGATACTCTAGGCCGAAGAGAGCATACTTGTCTACGCACATGTTGTTGAATGCCAGAAGCTCATAGCGCTCTACTCGAGGCATGCTCTTCACAATGAACCTGGCAATCCCCCGGATGTTCGCTTCGTCATCGGTGTGGTTTGGTATCACAGGGGTCCTCACCCAAGTGGGCACATCCTTTGAGGCTACCAAGCGTGCATTGACAAGCACGCTCTTCAAAGGAACACCTGTGTACTTGACATGCTTCTCAGGATCCATCTGCTTCAGGTCGTACATCACGAGGTCCACAGATGATATCATCATCTCCATGACCTTCTTGCTGCAGTAACCAGAGGTTTCAATGGCGACGTGCACACCCTCTCTTCGCAGCCCCAACGCAACCTCAGACGCGAACTCGGGTTGGTATGAGGGTTCACCACCAGACAGCGTGACGCCACCACCCGAGGTCGCGAAGAAGACCTTGTCGCTCAGCAAATCCGTGACGAGCTCATCAGACTTCCAAAGTCTGCCCATCACCCTCATTGCGTTCGTTGGGCAGGCGGCTTCGCAGTCGCCACAAGCAGTACACTTGGTGCGGTCAATCTTGATGCCGCTGGGTGTAAGCTCAAGGGCATGTTCTGGACAGGCTCGCACGCAGCTCTGGTCACCGATGCACTTTACGGCGTACCAGACGAGTTGCGGCTTTGGGTCAATGTTCTCAATGTTATGACACCACAGACATCTCAAAGGGCAGCCCTTGAGGAATACAGTTGTGCGGATACCTGGCCCGTCCTCTGTTGAACACCGCTGGATATTCGTGACAACACCTGTGACGGCCATCCGAGTCGGTCCTCCTCTGTCAGACCCTGTTCAGGGACAACAACGTTCCACGTAAAGTTGACGCTGTGTCTTTGAACTGGCGTTCGCATCCAAAACAGCCTGCAAGTTTCCAGACAATTCATCTGAAAGGTCCGGTCTTCCAAGCCCACAGTGTTTCCTTTGAGTAGCCTGTGGGGAGTATGTATGCCAGAAGGCCCACCACGACGAATAGCAGTCCAATCAAGAACATGGGCACCACCAGGCCTTCGCTATCTTGAAGCATCTCCGGATGACCGGCCATTGCCCAAACAGAGTCAGCCAACGACAGCAGGAAGACCACAGCAATCGCAACGAGTCCGACTGCAAGCAGATTTTTCGCCCCCCGGCGCCGCCTTTTCAGGGAACCAGATTCCAAAGGACTCTCCTCCATGCCAATTCCAATCGTCCGCATGTTTCTCCACATGTGACTCAATAAGGTTTTCGACCTACAGTCTGGAGGATGATTGCGAACCGGGCCTCCCAAGAGGACCACGACAGACACTTGTCGCTTCAAATCGGCGGGATTGCCCAACCGTTCCACAAGTGAAACTCTGAATACTCCTGACATATCATGGCCCCCAATCCAAGTCCTGCGGTTGTACTGTTCTCAAAGACATGGCTAACCGCTGGCCTCCATCCACAGAAGGTTCTTGAGCACAGCGCTCAGATGACGAGATAGATATTCCCCACTGAATAGGAGCTGCCGAGGCTCAGGGAGCAAGAATCAGCATGCCAGTCTTCGAAGAGGTCAGTCTTATCAGGGATATCGTGTTAGTCCTCGATTCCGCAGTCGTCCTTTACGGGCTGCTGTTCGCGGTCACGCTCGTGTACGGTTGGTTGAAGAGCCCGCTGAGGAAGTTTGCGGACGTCCGGCTGGCTTGGTCAGTGTTTATGTTTGGGATGGCATGCAACTCGTTCTCATTTACCATGTCTGACTTCTATTTCACATCAGACCTTGAGTCACTGCTCTGGATCAAGGCAGGTTACATCTCGATGATGGTGGCACTGATTGGTTTCTTCATAGCACTCGAGAGAATCCTACCATATCGATTGCACCACTTCTTCTCAGCAGTAGGCACGATTGTGGTCGTGGTCACATTCCTAGCTCCGCGAGAGATGCTGACTGCCCTCGCGCTCACGGCTTCACTTGTCGCCTTCGGGATGCTCGCTCTCTTCTGTGTGTACTTCGTCAGAAACACAACAGGCTTGGTGAGAAGCAGCATACGACTCATCCTCTGTGGCTTCCTCATCGGGTTTCTAGGGTATTTGGGCCGCAGTGACTTCATCTATGCCAGCTTGGGGCCTGCGGTCTACATCGCTGGTGGTCTGATGCTGGCCGGCGGCCTGCTGATTCTTGGCACCGCGATACTCGGCTCCCCGGCTCTGGATGAGCTTGACTGGACCGATCAGATGCTCGAACTCTATGTCATTCATGTTAGCGGCCTGTTAATCTTCCATCACAAGTTCGTATCGGCAATGAACACGGACGAGAACCTCACGGCAGCCGGCATCACAGGCGTGCAGGAGCTGTTCAAGGAAATAACACAGAGCAAGGCAGGTCTCAACAACCTGTCAATCGGAAACTTCGAGATTCTGTTCGCCCACGAGGCCAGCTTCGCCGCAGTACTCATCGCCAAGCAACCGTATCGTGTCTTACTCGGAAAGGTCAAGGACTTCGCAGACAAGTTCCAGCTCGTGTTCGGGAAGGCTGTACAAGAGTTCTCCGGAGAGATCAGTCAGTTCGGGGCAGCCGATGCGCTTGTGAAGACCATCTTCAGTCCGGGGTCAAAGTAGTCAGTCAAGGTGTATGATGCGGCCCAGAATCATTAGGCGGAGCACTTTTCAGTGACTTAATGCAAAGGAAGATGTATGTCTGCAAAAACACCAACGAAAGCTGCAGCCAAGGCATCCAAGAAGAAGCAGGTTGGTACAGTAACACGCTTTTTGGACAAGATTAGCGTTGCCGCTATCAAGCTTGAACAGCCGCTACGTATTGGAAACAAGGTCACAATCGAAGGACCAGCAGGATTCCTTGAACAGGTAGTAGACTCCATGCAGATCGACCGGAAACCGATCCAGCAGGGGGCGCCTGGCCAAGAGATAGCTATCAAGGTCACAAAGGCAGTGCATGAAAACGACAAGGTCTTCGTCCTAGCGTGATCAAAAAGCCGAAACCGACACGTGCTTGCGGTTAATCACGAGTATTCCTGCAACTATGAGGCACATGCCAAAGAGCGAACTCCAAGAGATCACTTCGGCAAGGATAATGACTGATAGAGTCACTCCGAAGACCGGCACTAGATTCAGAAAAACCCCGGTTCTTGTGGGTCCAATCGTTTCGACACTCTTCAGGTATAGTAAGTCGCCGACGTAGCAGCCCATGACACCGATGAAGAGTATGTTGAGCCAGAAGGACGGTTCAAGTAGTCCCGGCAAAGACCAAAACTGCTCGGCTATGGCTCCGACACCAAACATGAGAGTCCCTGCGAGTACTGCACCCGTCAGTGCCTCGAGTGGTGATATTGCGTCCATCACTCTCTTCCCAATTGCTGAATAGAGTCCCCATGCGAACATGGCGCCCAGTATTATCACGTTTCCTACGAACTGCGGCAGTTGGAAGTCGACAAAAGCTTGGACCCCTATCACAAGCATGACTCCCATAAAGCTGAGCAAGAAACCGAGGTACTGCCAGTGAGAATCGAGTGACTCCCTGTTCAAGAGATGTGCGAAGACGAACACTGCGGCAGGCGAGAACCCTGAGATTATGGAGCCTTGGCTCGCAGTTGTGAATTGCACTCCTATGAAGAAGAGAGCACTATACCCGAATATGCCCGTCAAACCGAGCAGGGTGAAAGCATTGAGATCTCCTCGCCCGTAGCGAGGCTTCGACCTTGGCCCTACAAGAAGCAGCTGCATGAGAAGCAGAACGCTCGCCGACAAATACTGAAAGAACCCTGCCGTGAACGGCGGAACCGCCGTCACAGCCAGCTTGCCTGCCACCCAGCATGCACCCCAGATCAGCATAGTCAGTATCAACAGGATGTAAGATCTGTAGACATGGACTGATGCTTTCTGCATTTTGTCTGTTGGCCATGGCGCCAGCCCCGAATCCCTGTAATAATGGGATTGCATGAGGCAAGCAGCAGCTCGGTCACGAGAAGACTGTCATCTTGACTTGTGTCAGGCACTAGTGATGCTAATGGCGATACCTTCTGATTATCAGTACAGCCACTATGATCTCGGCGGAAATGATTGCAGCAGACAGAAGAACCGGCGTGCTGACTCCCACCGATAGACGATTGACCCCGGTGTGGAGAACCTCGGCGTCAGTGGCCAAGTCACGCATGAGTACATAATACTGGAACGTTGCTCCGTCTGACTTCGAAAAGAGCAGACTCACGTTGGTTTGAAGAGTTCCCATGGTGCTGCCGCCTCTTATCCCCCACACGGAGGAGTCGTCAACCATCTCGTACTCAGAGGGAAGACCGACAAACATGAGGTCTGACAACAGGGGCCAATTCCCAACGGCAACAAAGATGAGGAAGGATAGCCCTATCACCCCGCCAACTGCCATTGCTGAGCCATTTGCCCAATATGCAGTTGTGTTGAATGACATGACTTCTGAAGCCATCGTCACGATATCAGGCAGTGGGGGCATGCCATTCACGATTATGTAAACCCTCTCGTTCAGTGAAGGGATGCCATAGGAGGAGCTGCCGTGCACCACGAAAACATAGTCTAGCCTGTCGCCGCTCTTCAGCCCCCGGTAGAAGCCTTGAGTGTTTGTTGCACCAACCTGCGAAGTCATCATCGCAAGTACGACGAACGACACGAAACAGAACTTGACCGCTCTATCCACGGGTCCCAACTCCGTTCACCTACAAACGAAAGAGAAGACGCTTTTCGTCTTGTAACCTTTCACAACTTGCGGGCCCAGACCCGGCAACAGCAACTTGGCTGCCGAGCTCCGGAATTCAAGCGTTCCGTGATTCAGAAGGGCCGCACTGCTTAAGCTAGTGGCGATATCTTCTTACTAACAGCACAGCGACTACGATCTCAGCAGAAATGATGGCAACAGACACTAGAACCGACGTGCTGATTCCCTGCGTCAGTCGATTGAACTCGGCATAGTAGACCTCAGTGTCTGTGGTCGGGTCACGCAAGGACGCGGAGTAGTGGTATGTTCCTCCGTCTGACTTCAGAAAGGTCCAACTCATGTCTGAGTACATCGTCGCGATTGTGTAGTTGCTTGCGAAACCCCACAAAGTCGAGTCGTCGATAAATTGGTACTCAGGAATTACGGGACCGGACATGAGAGATGTCAACAGGGGCCAGTTGCCGACTGCAACGAACACAGTTGGCGGGAACCCCGTCGCAATACCTTCGGGAGCTAACGGTGTGCCGTTTAACCAGTACGCGCTGGCATTGTAGGCCATCGCCTGTTGAATATTGGTGGCTCTGTCAGGCAGCGGAGGCAAGCTGTTTACGATAACGTATATTCTGTCGGTGACAGAGTAAGCAGTATACGAGAGATTACTGCGCGTCACAAAAGAATAGTCAATCCTGTCGCCGCTCTTTAGGCCCCAGGAAAGTCCCTGGACATTCGCCCCGTCAGCTGGGGCAGCCATCAGGGCAAGAAACAACAACACTGGACAGAACTTGGCGGCTTTGTACACGGGTCCTCACTCCGTACATTCAAAAACGGACCTGATGACGCTTCTCGTCTTATAACTTTTCACAACCCGCGGTCGCAAACATTCCACGGGCGACGTAGCTGCCAAGAATTCAGAATGCGAGTGTTTCAAGATGCAGAAGAACTCCGAAATCTAAAAAGACCATGAGTGTCCATCATCATGCGATGACCGTCAGACTTCCGACCGCCATTCCAAGGCTTGAACGACGTTTCTTGGGCCTCAACTCTGTTCTGTGGCGATTGGCCTCCGTCGTTGCAGTGGCACAATTTGGATGGAGCATCTGGTACTGGCAGTTCTCGGTGTTTCTCGCTAAGAATGTTGACGAGTGGCAAATCGGGATTGTCCTGGCCTCAGGAACGGTAGCAACTCTCCTGGGGTACCCCATCTCAGGGGCTCTATCGGATCTGATGGGTCGCAAGAAGACAATGTTGCTTTCTTTCGTCCCAGTATCCGCTGGCCTGGCACTTCTCGCTATGAGGCCGGAGTGGCCGCTTGTAGTGTTCGAGTACGCTCTGGCGGCATTCGGCTGGTCATTCATAATGGTAGTCGAGAGGGCTATGGCGGCAGACGTAGTCATTGAGGACAAAGGACAGGACTCGGCAAGGACATTTTCAATGATAATTGCTCCTGCGATCTTTGTTTATGGCCTCGCTCCCCTTGTGGCTTCGGGTCTACTTGTCTGGGGTCTCACACAGGACATGCTGATCTCGATTGGAGCAGTCACGTCACTCCTTGCATTGGTGATAGCGCCACGCGTCCTAAGGGAAACATTGACCGAACAAACAATGGACCGAGCCAGAGCCGGGTCCAAGGTCCCCATCCGAAGCTTTGGTCTCGATTATTGGAAGATCATTCTTGGCATGGCGGGCTTCTACTTCGCCTCTGGTATGACTCTATCATACTTCGGTAACCTGTTCGTAGATGAATGGTACCTCGACCTGCCGACTTTCGGTCTCACATGGACAGCGTTCTCATTCACACAGGCACTCCTGACTTACACGGTGAGCGGTCTAGCTGATCGGAATCTGAGAGCTTCGCTATTCTTGGCGGTCTTAGGCAACTGGTTCTTGATAGGAGTCAGTGGTGTGGGTGGAGGTGTCGCACTTGCATTCGCAGTGAACATAACATCGGCGCCCCTCATGATTCTCTGGATGGGAGCAGAGAACTCCATCATCGCCGCAAACGTCACTGAAGAAGCTCAAGGGCGCGCGATGGGAGTGTACAGCCTACTGTTGAACTCATTAAACATCATAGCCGCTCCCCTAGGCGCGATGCTCTGGATTAGTACGGGAAGCCTTCGAAGCGTATTCATCATTACGACAATCGCGAGTGCCCCGTTGCTCTTGGTTCTGGGTTTTATTCTGAGGGGGATTACAGCACGCCCTTCATCCCAAGAGTCGGGAATAACGGTCACACCCTAGGCGCATGAGCACAAAGCATGTAGTTAGGCCGATACTCTGTAGGAATCCAAGACGAAGAGATGGGCCATCGACTCCCCGTGTGGTTTCTGTGTTTCTGTGGCTTGCCGCTCAACGTGTTGATGGCAGTTCCGCAATGTGAACGCCTCCTCGACTATGACATGCTCCACTAAGGAGCTCGGATAGTCGTCGATACAACTCCATGTGTGTCAAGTGGGCATCTGAAGATGGGCTCGTGTTCTAAGTCTTCTTTGACTCTTCTTCGAGCTTCTGCTTCTCCTTCTCGATCTCTTCTATTCGCTTCTTCTTAGATTCCTCAGCCTTCTTTGTACGCTTGTCTACATCTTCGATGCGCTTCTCTACAGCCGACAGCTCCTTCTTCCTGTGGCTCTCTGCATTCTTGTATTCTTTGTCGGCATCATCCCACTCTTTCTTCGCGAGTTTGAGGTCGCGCTCTATGCTCTCGGTACGTGTTCTCTTGGCATCCGCAGCAGTACGGTAGCGCTCGACTTCTGGATCAAGACGTGCACGCAGGTTGTCTAGATCTGACTGAAGCTGCTTGTGTTCGAGGCCAAGGGCCTTGATGTCTAGTTCAATCTTTCTAATCTTCTCGTCTCTGAGATACTCGTCCGCAGTTGTCGAGACTGCAGCCGCCGAGACTGAGGAAACGAATCCTTTGGCCTCTTCCTCGCTTGGCCTGAGAACTGACGGTATCCTAACTGACGAGCCCACCGCAGCCTTAGGCTCTTCTCGCTCTGGCACCAAAGGCTCAGCCTCCTCCGCGGTCGCGGCCGTTTCGAAGACCCCAGCAGAAGGCTCCAGCTTTGGCGCAGCTGCCTCCTTCTTTGCACGAGCCTCTGCTTCCTTCACTTTCTCCAGAACCAGCTTCATGACCTCCTTGCCTTTCTCGGACTCAACTCCGGCCACCTCGGCCGATCCCTTTTCGCCCGTTGTTTCGAGAGGCATCTCATAGCTGGAAGTGGTCACCTTGGTCTCTTCAGGGGCGGCCATGGAAGGAACACGTATTTCATCCGCGCTGCTTGTCTCCTCTCCTTCGGTAACCCCTTCCACCTCTTTGGCGCCCCGAAGGCTGGCCGCAGTTGTCACCCTTCCCGTTTCGGGAACAACAGCAGCAGGCGCCTTTGGCTTAGCGGCTTCTGCCGTGGCAAGAAGAGAGGCCCCACATCTGACGCAGAACTTGCGTGTAACATCATTGGCTCTTCCACACTTTGGACAGGTTTTCAAGATTCACCTACTCCTTTGTCCTTGAGCAATGCCTTGATTGTAGGCGCACTATCAGATATGCATTTGGCTTGTCTCTCTAGAAGCACAGGGGACTCCGCTTTGCCTCTGAAATCCATCCGAAGAAACCTGGAGGGAATCGTACTGCACAGATTATCTAAGGTAGTGACAATCAGGATCGAACGCTCTCAGCAGCTGAAGGTCCTCATGTCTCGGCGGAGGTAACATCCTGACGCCTGCCGCCACCTCCAAGTCCCAGCCAGTGTTCTCTCGAATGTCAGCAATCAGGGATTCCGAAATGTGGTCGGCACCGTCTGTTGGAGGAATCAGCGCATCCAGTATGAACGGACCTCCCCCAGCCGGCTTTCGAAAGACGGCTTTTGTAGTTACGAGGGCCGTGACTCTTTTACCTAAGCCGGTTGCATAAGGGACCTGCGGCCAAAGCCTTTGAGCATCGTGAGGACAGCACACGACAACTTCGGCAGCACCACTCAAAACATCGTTCGCTCCGCCGCTGCCAAGCAACCATGTCTTCATCTCAGGCACACAGGTCGAGTCCACATTGCCATACTGATCCACAATCGCGGCACCCAACATCCCGATGCACTTCTGTCTTCGAGCACCCGAAACTTGCGTGCCGAGTACGTCGAGCGTCGACCCCAGCCCTGTGCATGTGGAAATGTTGGCCGAATTGAAAATGAGGGGTTGGGACGGGCGAGGAGAGTAGCCGTACAGGCCTATCTCAGCCATGAGGTCAACATCTATGCCTTCCTCAGCCAGCATGTAGTATGCCATCCATGCAGACAGGTTCGATGTTCCTTGGCCAGCCAGGATTGACCGATAGCCCTTGGCTCGCACCTGCTCCGTACACACTTGGGCCATAGCAAGGATCATCTGTTCAACCGGCTTGGGTGGTGCATTCATGTCGAGGCGTTTCATCGCATTCGACGTCTGCTCTTTCCATGCATCTGGAAACGCCCTCTCACGCAGCAGCTTCAGATGGGCCAAGCCAAGTTTCTTGAGATATCCAGCTTGGTCGATGGCCAGCACCCACTCTTTGGCCCAAGCGTCCAACTTGGCTAGGTCCTTGCTTGACTTCCTGAAGTCGAGAAGGAACTGTTCATCCTCCGAGTATCCCCACTCTGGATGATAGCCGCGGCAAGGCGATGGATGGGCGCCGTAGGGCATGTCAACCACAGCGATACACTGTGAAGAGGGCACCAACAGATCTTCGCTGTGAGCCTTCACGAACTCAGAACCCACAATGCGGTCCACGGATGCAATCACGCCTTCACGGGCGGCCATAGCGCCGTAGTTGCTCTCAGTCCAAGGTGACCTAGCCAGGATATTACCACTGGTATCTGCCGCCCATCCGTGGACCAGAGTGTAGTCGGGTGCCAGTGCCGACACCACAAGTTGATCGCCATCGGCAAACGGGTTGGTGACCTTAGCCAGACCTGTTCCTGTGTTTTCTGCTTCCATACCACTCCCGGACAGGCTGTTGGTCGGAACGAATGGCAATCCAAGCGCACCTGCCATCAACCGCTGGACGAGTGTCAGCAGTGACCAGTTTTCGATTGTGACGTCTCCCGAACGGTAGTTCTCCTGAAACACAGTCGCAGGTGATGGAGCAGGGTACACATTCCCTGCATAGGATGTGATGACTCGCCTAAGAAAGCCGGGATCTCTCAGCATGACCTGAACATTCACACTCGCGCCCAGTGTGACAAGTTGAAAGCCCGGTCTTCTGCCCCAGAACTGGCGAGTCAACTCATAGGTGAGACCAAAGGGCACCGAGTGCGTGGCCGCAAGATGTACGGTACTCCCCGGCCGTACCAGCCGCACAGCCTCAGGGGCCGGCACCAGCTTGCCTTTTCGTTCTCTCTTGTCAAGCCGCTCAAGCCGCTCGATGATGGGCATAGCCATATCGTGACATTGGGGGAGCGCTCCTCATCAGTCTTTCTTTTCACGGCGAGCATCTCAGAAGAAGGATGTAGCAGTACCTGTGGCCGGGTGAACCCTATGGTGTTCAGGAGATCATTTCTTCCTGAAGTGGACCACCAAAGCCAAGACAGCTAGGATTGCACCGACCGCGGCCACCAGCAAGACTGTATGTCCCCACCGTAGAGTGTCTGAGAGCGGGAATCGGTCCACTCGTCCTTCGACCACGACTAGCTTCTGACCACTGTGAAGGTCTCCGATTCTCGACATGGCCTTTGGGAATCCGGGTGAGATCCTCTTCTCGTAGTACCTTTGACTCCACTGAGGTAGGTGATGTGTTGTGCCAATCTGGACGAATCCAACTTTCTCGTAGAACGGTTTCGTTCTAAGGTTCCATTCTGGAGTGTCCAACACCCACAGATCAGCTGATGGATATCTACCCCAAATCAGCTCGAAGGCTCTCTGCCCTATGCCCTTTCTCATGTAGTTGGGTTCTATCCAGATTCTCTCACACACCTGGTATCCCGGACCCCGATCTCCTGCAATGAATCCCCCAACGATATCATCTCCATTGAGGATCTTGTGGTATTGCAGGTATGTATTGTTGATCCCGCGTGTGTTCCATGCAACTGAATCATAGCCGGGAGGACCACCTAGGCCAGGAGCCCCTACCTCTGAGTCAGATTCAAACGCTCTCTTGCATGTCTGTGTCAGGATCTCAGCATCTTCGGCTTCCGCTCTGCGGACCGTGATATCGGTTGTCGCCACCATTGAATATGCCCTTTTACTATCAAGGGTACTGGTTTTTCATTCCTTCTCTCGATTCTTGCGAGCTGAGATTAGAGTCAATACTAGGCTAAGGGTCTGTTTCAAAAAGAGGCGGTTCCGAGATATAACATCCCCCGAGCACATCCGAACAACAGTTAATATTCCGAACACTGATTTGCCTTCTGAACCTAAGAACTAACTGACCTGTACCGAGGTTTTTGACATGGGCGTAGACCTAGCAAAGTTGAAGACTGAAGTCATCGATTTGATGAAGAAAGGAAAATCCGGCGACGTAGGCAAGAAGTTGATGGACGCCTTCGGAAAGATTGACTCATCGCAATACCAGACCTTTGGCGAAGCGATGAAGGAAGCCATCATGGTGGACCCACAAGCGTTTTCCGAGAAGGCATACATCCTGTTCGACAAGATGATGCGGGCTAAGAACCCCGGAAAGCTGTCTGAATACGAGAAGTTCTTTGTCCAGAACTTCTGCAAGCTGCCGGGCGAGGAATTCGCTGTCATCGCCGACGGCTGGGTTGAAACGGGCAAGTCCCAGATCGCCGGTAACATCTTCGTATCGAACTTCCGCATCATCGCGACCGGCGTACAAGAGGCGAAGGCTGCAAGGGTGAGCGGGGGCGGCATGTTCGCGTTCTTGAGCATGATTCAGCTGGGCAGCTACGCCTATAACAAGTCGATAATGGATCAGATATCGAAGTCCTTGATAGGCGGATCTGCCACCATGGTGAACTACGGTGTCATGTACCCGATAAAGGGCTGCTATGCAATTGAGCAAGAGGCCAAGGGATTCAGAGCAAAGATCAACGACCGAGTCAACTACAAGATCGACGTGCCTTACAAAGACAAGAAGGGTAAGGAAGAGATCGCCGACCTCTCAGTTTCGGTCATCATCAACATCAACAATCCCGAGATAGCCTCTCTTCTCGGCAAGATCGAGCAGATCCTCAAAGCAAATGCGAAGGCCGCGTAGGCGCCGCGCAGTAGATTCTTCCTCCAGACATGCTTCTCCTGCTAAGAAGAGTTGCATGTCTTGGAGTCTGTCTTCAGTTATGAACATCCGAACGACCCGGATTCTGACAGCGATACCATGGTGACTTCGGGTCCGTTCAACTTCATTGAGCCCATAAGGATGCAACTAGCATTCAATGAGGCTCATCATCTTGGCATTCTAATGTCAGATCCTTTAGTCCCAGACGGTCCTCGGAAACTACCCCCGCTGAAGTTTACTCATGTTTCTATTAGCGTTCCGCGTTCTGCCGGTGTACACGAAACTGTACCTCCAACAGTCACGCTATCAAGTCTGACCCAATAGTAACCTGTTGAAACCTGACAAGTCAGATCCCCATAGACCACCGAATTCGCTATGTCGATTCCGTTATTACCTGGGCAGTTTATCCCATGGTGAAAGTAGATATTCTGAAAGCTCGCTTCGGTGGCAGTCAGGTTTATGTTACCATATCCTGCCGACGCCTCGATATCAAGGGTATATGCCCTATTGATGGTGACATTGACGAATGCCTTCGCATCTCCTGCCCTTAATGCACATACGTCAGCGGGGTTCTCTTTCAATATCTGAATGGTAACATACTTGTCATACGAGGTATTTGTTACCTGAAGACGCGTGTTCTTTCCTTTTGCTCCATCGACAAGGACCGTGAGTTTCCAGTTGATCTTGATCATGAAACCAGGATCATCAACCACATTGAACGTCACATTGTGAAAACACACATCGCAATAGATAGAGATATTCTCAGCACTTGGATAGGTGTCATCATAGATGACAACTGTTTCATCATAGTCTACCAGTTCCGTCTGAGAGAGCAACACGTATAGAAGGCCAATAGTCATTGCAGAAACTAGCAACAGAACAAAGACGATGCATACTGATCTTCTTCTCATTCTCTTCACTCTCTTCTTGCTGACTTCTGAGAAATTGGCCTGTTTCTTCGTTGTTTGAGATTCTCCAGTTGAATCCATTCTTAAGTCTTATCTGATTTGGTGTTGCGTATCCGGTCTTCAAGAATCCTGGAGCGACCAGAAGCATGGTTATTGCTCCGTTGATATGAGGCGCAAGGCATCGCCCTACAGCCTCAAGTTGGTCGGACGAAGGTCGATGTCCGGGTTGTACTCATCCACTCAGAGTCCACATTGCCATACGTATACGGTCGCGGCTCCGTACATCGATCCAGAGACGGGGGTCAGATTCCCTTTAGCCTATTCCATATTGGCCAGCCTCTCGCCAGAACGACGTTAAGCTGAGCGCCACAATGGTCATAGCGCGGCTTTCCCTGCTCAGTCCCTTTGCCACAGCAGCAACAGATCACCAGTGCCTAGGCCGTGACTCCTTGCGGACGCGCTACCGCCTCCTGCAAACGATAACTCCGCCGAATACGACAACTACCATGATAGCTGCAAGAACAACTGCATAGAGATCCAAGGTCGGATTCTGCGTTGTGCTCGTGGTGGTGGTAGTATTGCCCGTGCTGGTTGTGGTAGTCATAGTGGTAGTCGTTGTAGTCGTGGTGGTAGTCGTCGTGGTAGTAGTGGTAGTTGTCGTAGTCGTCGTAGTAGTCGTTGTGGTCGTGTTACCCGTGGCAAGTTTCACACCGAAATCGATGGCCTGATTGACAAGGTTGCACCCGTCAAGCTCAACGCCATAGTAGATGTGCTGATACATTGGCTGGAAGTCACCGTAGGGCGATGCTCCTGAAACGACAAGTACGCCGTTCTTGGCCGTGCCCGCGTGAGTTTCGATTGTAGCAGCGACGAATTCGCCTTTGGCACCATCGGCGTGGGCAATAGGCGGAGTGGCGTCGCTGTCGAGGATTGTAGCATTGCCGCCGTAGTAGAGCAATGGGTAGACATCAGTGATGGCCGTTGTTTCCAGGGCCACTGGGCTGATTCCATAGCCAGGCGTTGCGTTGTTGCTGCCAAAGAGGAGTGTTGGTGAGTGCATGAGCACCTTTTGTACATTCGTCACGATTGAGGATACATACGGGTCAGTGCTGGTGCCATTAGCTACGACTCTGTAGGAACTGCCGCAGTTCGATATTGGATCCGCCACTGCGGTCGGTTCACCGTACACGTGTGACCCCACTAGCATGAGAATCATTGTCATGTACTCATTGATGTACGTGTAGCCGCCATAGTCTGAGTCATAGCCGATCCACATGAACCTCTCTCCGGCATTGAACCAGTTGGTTATCGCTAACAGCTCCTCGACACTGTAGACATTGGCCTCGCCATTGATGGAGCCGGCGACAAAACCCACTGCATTCTCAAGTATGCTCGCATTTATCCCGCCTGTAGCCCAGACAACCGTGTAGCCCAACTGAGTCAGATTGTTCTTCAGCCAAAGGTCCGTAGTGCTGAGGAGAGGTTCCCTACTCTGGCCGTGGGAGTAGTCGAGGACTATCGTACCAATACCAAGACCCTTCACAGTTGGCGCAGAGTATGGCAGAGCTGCTATAGGCAAAACCGCCAGACAGACTAACACTACCAGCGCGTTCCCCTTCATCCAATCATCACCCACGATCACCTACGCTTAGCGGGCAAAGACACAATAGGATGGAAAGCCACTTCCTTCTTGTCAGGCCCGTTCCCAGCTGAATACACTCTTCCTCCTTCCTTATTGTTCTTTGCTCTTCCGCTGCCCTTGTGTGGTTGCTAGGAAACAGGCACATTCATTGATTCTTCGAGCACAACATAGTCTCAGTCACCCTCCACTGACTCACGTTCTCGCTCTTGCGCGCATCATCGGACATTCCGATGATTTTGCACCTTTTCCAGTGTGAGTCTATCTCGCGGCCAACCTCTGCACCGCGCTCGGAATCTGCGCAGCTCCCCTTGTATTCAGTTCGGGCTTTGGGCTCTCAACTTCGCCACTAGCTCCGCGACAGACTCCACTGAAGCTCACACGAGCACAAGCCATAGTACATTTAAGACGCAAGGACGCTGGATTGACCGAATTGGTTGTCTGGTGAAACAGGATGAGCAGTCCATCAGCTGAAGATGTCAGAAAGACTAGTATGGCGACGGTAGCTAGCGCCCACACGGTCTACATCGAAGCGGTCCGAAAGATATCAGGCGAAAAAGGTCTGAGAGCCGTGGGCGAGGCAAACAGGCTTCATGGCTTGGAGCTTGGCAAAGCGGGTATAGCTAGCGGAGGCCTGAAGAAGGGCGATTTGAAATCCATCTACGAGTTCTTTCAGGGAGCCCATCCATACTTCGGCTTCGAGATAGAGCTTCTCAAGGCCACTAACCGTGAGCTCGAAATGAAGGTCACTTACTGCCCGTGGATCGAGACCTTCAAGTCAGAAGGTGCAGGCACGGATATCTGCAACTGGGTCTGCAGAATGGACGAAGGCATCGGCCAAGCTGTTGATTCCAGGCTTGCGATGACGATTCCGATGTGCATGATGCGAGGAGATGCCTATTGCATCTACCGATACCAGAAGTAGCGAATAGACACACACCATGTATCCTATACCCTGATTGGGTATCCGCCCTTCTTGAACGCATAGTCGTACATGTCCACGATCTTCTCTGGCGTGGAGTCAGGTTGGATGTTGTGCGCTGGGGCAAGTATGTATCCGCCACCCGGGGCGAACGCACGCAGGCGCGCGTCGACCTCCTTTCTTACGGCAGCAATAGTCCCCTCAATCGACATCGCTTCCTGAAGGTCCACCCCACCGTGGAAGCTGATTCTGTCACCGTACTTGCGCTTCAGGGTCGCAGAGTCCATGCCCTTGGCCAGCGGCTGCACAGGATTCAGTATGTCCACGCCAACTTCGATCAAGTCGTTGATGATGGGTTCGATTGCACCGCAGCTGTGGAACAAGATCTTGGCATGAGGCGCTCTCCTATGGATATCCCCGTAGATTCTCTTGTGCCTGGGTTTGATGAGATTGCGATACATCATTGGACTAACAATCATCCCCTGTTGGTGGCCTAGGTCATCTCCCACCTGAACGATGTCGAGGTACTGGCTCACCTGGTCGAGAAAGACTCGATTGATGTTCATCGCATACTCCATGCACTTGTCCATCATGGCCTCTGCTAAGTCGCGACGGGTGGCCAGATCAAGCAGGAATGCCTCATAGCCTCGCATGTAGTGTTCACAAAACTCGAGCACACCCCATGGTCCTCCAACCATACCTACTACGGCACAATCGCTGTCCTCGTGCAAATGCCGCGCCCACTCAACAACCCCGTCCATTCGAGATGGGTCATCCGCGTTTGGCCATTCATATTGCATGACCTGCTCGATCTCAGTGAACTGTGCCCATGGATGGTGCACAATCTCCCAGTAAGGGCCAATCCACTTTCCACGGAATCCATACTCCGAGTCGACTGAGCCGTCCTGGTACGTCCTCTGTTTGAAGCTGGATGCTTCTCTCATGTACACGCGTCTGAAGTCAACGTGAAGCCGGTTCAGAAGCGTTTCTGAGATTCTCCAGCTACTCATTATACCCCACTCTTGTGTTTCAGGCGCAGTTATCTTGAGGTGGTTTCTGACCTTCTCATAAGCGGCAGGCGTGATCCATAGGTCGAGTGGCACTCTGTCTGCTTCTCTGTGTCCAAGTACCGCATGAACCCTATCTCTTGGTTTCATTCGCTGCTGCTCTCCTGCCGAGGCTGTCAGACTATTGGAAGCCCATATTAAACCCGCACTTGAGGGGATACCGAAGCGCTTTAATGACGGGCATAGGCAAGGTCTGCACTTCACACTATGAATCATGAATGTCATCGACCTGACACTTCAAGGGAGTGAAACCTCACTATGCGTAATTCGCGAGAATTGGTGCTTCAGAGTCTTCGCCATGAGCCGCCTGACCGCACCCCTGTTATTCCTCTTGCTGGTCTGTTCACAACGAGCGTTTCAGGAATTCCCGTGAACAAGTTACTGCGTGATCCTGATGCACAGACTCGTTCGCAGCTTGCTTCACTCAGGCAATTCGGCTACGACGGTGTCGTCACGATCATGGACCTCACGGCAGAGGCTGAGGCACTCGGAGCTACCGTGAAGTATCAAGAGAACGCATTTCCATACATTACTAAGCATCCATATCCGGTACCTGCGGACTTTCCAGACCTTGAACTACCAGACATCAGAAAGACCCGGCTCTCTGTGTTCGTTGAAACAACGAGGAGTCTTGTGAAACAAGTCGGGAAGACGCACTTCGTCGGCAGCTACGTCATAGGACCATTCACGCTCGCGGGCCAGCTAATGGGAGTTGAGCCACTCTTCGAGCTGATTACAGACGATCCGGACAGGGCTTTGTCCATTGTGAACAACTGTGAGGAGGTACTCGAACCATACGTTGAGCGGCTCGTCGAGGCGGGTACACACAGTGTCATAATCCTAGAACCGACCGCCAGCTCAAGCGTGGTTCCACCTGACTTCTTCGTCAGGTATTCTGTGCCCAACGTCAAGCGACTGATCTCACTCTCAAAGGCTCAGGGCGCAGGTTCGACGCTTCATATTTGCGGGAACACAACGAAGATCATTGGGCTCATGTGTGATACAGGTGCAGATGCTTTGAGTCTTGATTCCAAGATCAGCATCGAGGAAGCGATGAAGATTGTCAATCAGAGATGCACGATCATAGGAAACGTTGACACGACCCTGATGCTTACTGGCACAGTTGACGAAATCGTGACGGCAACCAAGAAATGCATTCAGGCAGCAGGTCCAAGCGGGGCCGGATTCATTGCTAGCACAGGCTGCGACCTCCCCATTGAAGCCCCATTCGACAATGTTCGGGCATTAGTAGATACTGCCAAAGGCCACAAGCCCGGCAAGCGTTCTTTGTAGGATGACTGTCATATCAGTTGGCATTCGGACTAGGGACTCGTTTAGACATGGACCATTCATTGTCAGTTGGACAACCTTGGATACGGTCATCCCAACCATAGCAGTATCGACACACTCTTCGAACTAGGGTCGCTTCTTTGCGCGCGCCTTGATTATCTCCCGCATCTTCGCCTCGACATCCTTGTTCAGAGGATCGACCTTGTGGGTTTCCAGGATCTTCTTGACCTTCTCCTTTGCTCTCATGACCATGTCCTTTGATCCTTTGGCTTCCCAGTCTGGTCTTGAAGTCCTGTCAGTGAGAGATGGTATCCAGTACTCCTCCAGAAGGTGCTTGCGAGTGAAATCCAGGCCCTCGTCACTAGTCAGGTAGTTGCTCTCATGGCCAATCCCATCAATCAAGTCTACAGCAAGGGTCTCCTTTGAAACCTTCATACCTTTAGCTATACGCTTGACTGCCCCGCATATCTCATTGCTGATGGCGAACATCTCATAGCTTGCTGTGATTCCCGTCTCCACAATGCCGTATACAGCATCGTGCACTACATCTACGCCTGCAAGAGTTGCCGTCAACACGTTCATTGTGTTCTCATAGGCTGCCTGCGCGTCTGGAACTTTCGAATCGACTATGCCCGCTGCTCCATAGTAGGGTATTCCGTAGTAATGCGCCACTTGGCAGAACGCAGCGTGGATTAATCCGTTCTCTGGGCAGCCATACGCGGCTGTGCCATGTCTTTGGTCCATGATTGTCGCACATGATCCCCATATCATCGGAGTGCCCGGTCCGACAAGTTCTGTCAGTACGAGCACGGCGTGATTCTCAGCCACTCCCTGTACAACCATCCCCGCGAGCGTGATTGGCCCGCTTGCACTGGCCAGGGCTCCTGTGCTTATGTCAAAAGGAATCCTGTACTTAGCGCACTCAAGGGCGATGTCTATTATGTTTGCCGTGTATTTGAGCGGTGGCACATTGTTGAGGCCAGTATCGATAATGGACGGATTTCTGAGAAACTCCTCTTCTCCTCCTGCGTACAGCTTGGCCATCTCGATGACATCTCTGAACCCTTCTTGAGTCACAGCCAAAAAACTCAGGTGTTTCTCAGAGCTCTTGAACATCGAAAGAGCCATGGTCTGCTCAAGGATGTCCTGTGACACTTCCTGAGGGATTATGTTGGGCTTGATGTAATCCACTGTCGGGAAGTAATCCGAGAGCAGTGTGAACTCCTCCAGGTCCCTGAGAGTAGAAGCTCTACGCTGGCCGGTGTTCAGATCATACGTGCACTGAGCCCCAAAGGCATTTGTGAAGTAGGAATTGCCGTCGCCGATGAGTACGTTGTATTTCGGATTGATGGCTTTGAAGAGGTGCCTGCTCGGAGTCTTCCTCAGCGTTTCCTTCACCAGGTACTCCGGTATATGAGCTACCTTCTTCTTCTGATCAATGGTCGCTCCCGCTTCTTTGAGTATCTTGAGAGCCTCATCATGCTGAATGAGTATTCCGGTTCTCTCCAGAACCTCCATTGCGGCCATGTGTATCGCATAGACTTCGTTCCGACTTAGCAGTTCAAACATGTAGCATTCACCCAGTCCTTAGTATCAAACCGGCTTTTTCGCAACCAAGCGCACGACAAGACTCACCGCTGTCACGGCATCACCCGCCCATCCATCAGCACCTATGTCCTTTGCCCACTTCTCTGTAGTCGGGGCGCCTCCTATTATGACCTTCACTTTGTCCCTCAAACCGGCCGTCTTCAGCTCCTCGATTATCTTCCTCTGAATGGGCATCGAGGATGTGATGAGCGACGACAGGCCCAAGACGTCTGGCTTCTGGTCTCGGACGTTCTTCAGGATAACGTCTATCGGTACATCTTCGCCCAAGTTTGACACTTCGAATCCGTGCGCCTCCATCATTGTAGCGACGATGTCCTTTCCGATGCTGTGAATGTCTCCCTGTACAGTTGCTATGACCACCTTTCCGGCGCTCTTGATCTTGCTCTTCGAGGCCTTGATCTCGGGCAGAAGGACAGACATCCCTGCCTTCATGGCCTTCGCAGCAGCCATAAGCTCGACAAGGAAGACCTCTCCTTCGCCGAACTTGTCACCAATCTCTCTGACGCCTTTTGCCAACCCGCCGGTTATAGCATCCATTGGAGATATCTTCGCCTCCAATGCCTTCTTGGCAGCATTCATGGCCTTGTCCTTATTCCCTTGGATGACAGCTTCTCGCATTTCCTCGAGTATGACTGACGACATTGTTCTGTGACCTCACATCTGTAAACCCAACAAGTATCTGAGAATGATATGTCCTCTGGTAGTTCCCTGCTTTCGATACGAAAGAAAAAAGGAGGAGGAGGCTTAGCCCCCTCACTCTGGTGGTAGAGACTCGTAGATAGATCCTATTTCGATGTTCTTCTTCCTGAGATGCCGGGCATACACTACGAACCACAATGCCGAGAAGCCATACTGCACTGTCATCATGACTACGGAGAGGAACGCTGCTCCTTGGAAGAAGCCGATCATCACGAAGAGTGACAACGGCAGTATTATGATACCCAGCAATGACATCAATGGGAATCCAGCAATCTCGGGTTGCTTCCTGATGCTGCCCTCGTATAGTGGTTTCTTCAGATATGGAAGCTGGAGAGCAGCCATGGACTGGAATATCATCTCAATGCCCCAAAGGCCAACTAGGGATGTAATGACACCGATGAGACCGACCATTCCTGGCAATGTGAAGACAACTGCAAACGGCACACCGAAGAGGAAGTAGTAAGCGATTGCCCAGGTTGGGGTGTGGAACTTGGACAGCTTTCCAAAGAACGATGGCATCACGCGGTCAAGCGAGCCTTGGAAGAACCCTCGGGTAACCCACGCCATGTTGATCGGAGTCGCAGTCAGCCCAATCACTGGAGCGGAGAGTAGGATCCAACCTGAGATAACAGGATTCGCTGCAAGTACAGCTGACATTGTTCCAAAGCCAGTGGAGAAGACAGGAGATATCGTCAGCAGACCTGAGCCGGCTGCTACTGCATATTGAGTGGAGAAGTAACCGAACGTGCCTTGGAACACGGCTGCTCCTCCTGCGAGCAATACCGCTAGGATGATGCCGCCAAACACCTGTACGAGCACTAGGTTCTTCGCGGGGTCAGACATCTCGCCGCCATAGTGTAGGATTAGATACGGCCAGACTAGGCCGACGGGCCACACTGTACCTAGGAATGTCATTGTCCAATTGAAAGCGGGCGCAACAGCATATCCCGCCCCCGTGGCAACACTCACAACCTCGCTGTAGGCTCCCGCTCCAAAGGTGGTGTCCCATCTTGTCTGGACTGCGCCCGTGGGAGTGGAAACCAAGACCAAGATTGCCATTATCCATCCTATTGTGGAGAATAGACCACCAATCATCTGAATGCGTGGCTCAACCTTGAATAGCGGACCCAAGTATGCAATGATGCAGAAGACTAACATCAGGAATATCGAGAGTCCGACAAGCAAGGCTGGATTTCCTGCCTGTGCTGACATTGCCAACCCCCAACCTGACAGCAATGCATTACCGGTTACCGCACCCCACTGAGAGAAGGCCGCCCCGAGGAACACAATGAAGAGGAAGAACTCGCTCATCTTGATGATTGGATTCGCGATTATCCCCCGCCACACTGCGAGTATCCCCGTGACCGGGTTGAAACCTCTGGCTGAGATCTGGTAGATACCTGCTGACCGAGGCATTGCCATGGACAGCAGTGTTAGCATAACTGTGTAAATCAACATGAAGCCCATGCCTATGCCCCAGGTTAAGCCTGCGCTTATGCCCGGGTACATATCCTGAAGTACACCGACGAACATCCATTGCCAAGTGCCAAGGCTGGCACCTATTATGGCAAACAGAGATGTCCACGTGCCGAAGTACTTGGTAAGGCCTGATGTTGGTCTTAGAAAGAGAACTTCGCCTGTACGTTGAGACATTTGATTAGCCTCTTAAACGTAAATGCAACCTGCGCTGGCATTTAAGAGTTTTGTATCGAATCGAGAAGCTAAAGTGCAACGAGTTCTGCAGAGGCATGGAGCTATAATGTCACTTTAACAATATAGTACCTTCTCCAAGGTCGGGGTTTCTTGACGACCTCGATGTGGTCGTAGTCGATGCATCCTAGACCGACCATATGCTTCTCGGGCTCCTCACCTGTCTGCAGGAGGTACTTACGCAGCTCTTCGATGAGCATTTGCACCGTTTCTCGAAGGTCGCCGGAGCGAAGCTTCTGTGCCTCCGGGTTTTCTCTGAAATAGGCGTCTATCTTGCTGGCGATTCTTGCCCCAAGGATGCTTCTGGAAACTAGGCCTGTGAGTAGTGAGCCAAGAGCAACAAAGATCATGTAGGGCGCTATCTGCTGAATAATGCTAACCCCGGGAGCCAGAAGTGATGCAAACAGAATGATGAAGGCAACAGGGACCAGGATTTGCCACATTGCTTCTATGTAGGACTGTATCTTGGCCAGTCGGCGTGCCCCCGGTATCTTGACAGTGATTCGGGCCATTTTGTACATCTTGAGCTGGACCGATTTCCAGTCGTCTGCAAAAGAGCGGCCGAGATTGCCCTGCTGAGCTTTCCTGTCAATCCAGCTGAAGTCATAGAACACATGAGACCGGTAGGCGTCTATGGTATAAGCGACCTTTCCGATTTCGGTGGGGTCTATCTTGCTTTGACGTGCGCTCGGCTGGGAACGTCCACGGTCTGTACGTCCGCTCTCATCGTCATCACGCATCATTCTTGTCACGGCTCTGGTGACTACGCTGACACGTTCAGTACTTCAACCTTCCCACCAGCACTCTTCGGCAGGTCGAGAACAAAAGCATTCAGCATGCCTTGAATGTAGACAGAGCCCGAGTTCACACACAGAGTCCTACCTATCTGCTCTATGCCCCCCGACTCATGAATGTGACCGTGAAGGCCAAGCAGAGGTTGGTGCTTCTCGATCAACTCCCGCATGCTCTTGCTGCCTACGTGGACCATCTCGACGTTGCCAAAGCGAACCTTCACTTTCTGCTGGCTGTCCAGTTTTGGAGCAAGATCAAGTCGCGTACCGTATGGAGGCGCATGGAAGTTGCAGATCAGGTTCTCGTACTGCACGACTCGATCGAACTCCTTCTGCAGCTTGGGTCTTAGATCTTCGTCAGAGCATTCACGTGGTGTTCCCCAAGGTGTGGAGTTCACCCACTCACAGCTGATCATCGAGTGAAGGTCATCAATCTCTACCACGCGTTCGATGGGGTATATGACCCTCCCGCTGTTTTTGATGAGATCGTCGATGGCCTGCGCGTCATCGTTTCCTGGTGATACGACAACTTTCACGTCAGCGGGAACCGTTTCCTCAATCCATCGGAGCCAATCGCGCATCCTGTCAATCATTAGTTTGGCAAAGAGATCACTTGCTTTCTTGTGGTCTGACTGCAACTCAGTCAGCTCAGACTCAGTGGTCATGAACCAGTAGAAGCCGCGCTTCTCGAATGCCTTCTTCGCCGCGTCAACTGCTTCTTGGTTCTTGTACTTCTCCCTTGTCCCGTACGCAGCTGACCACCAAGAGCCCGGCTTTTCTTCTATGATGGGAACAAGAGCCTTCCCGGTCAGGTCCCCGCACATCATGACCACATCACACTTGTATGCTTCGTGGACCTTCGCCATCTTTCGCAGTACTGGAACGCTTCCGTGAGCATCGCAAGAGAAGAAGAGTCGCGTCATCGGCTTAATCCTTTTCGAAGGCACCGGAACAGATATTTAAGTGTTAACGTGGGGGTCCATAACAACTTAAAACTGAGGACTCTTCATGCAGGGAGTTACAGGGTCGAATGATGCATTCGTCAAGGAAGGCTTGCGGATCGTACGGGCTGCTGAAAAGGAAGGGGTAGTCCTCAGAGTCATGGGTGCTGTGGCAATCAGGATTCATTGCCCTGGGTCCCTTGACCTGCTCCAAGAGCTTGGACGTGACATATCAGACATCGATTTCGTGGGCTACGAGAAGCAGACCTCAAAGATAGAGAAATTGATGCCGACTCTTGGCTACACCAGCAGGCAACTATCTTACAGCTTTGTACAGGCAGGACGACTGATCTTCTTGGACAGTTCCGACCCGACTGGGTCCAAGCACATCGATGTCTTTCTTGATAGACTGGCAATGTGCCATACCATTCCCTACTTGGGACGACTTGAGGTTGACAGTCCTACAGTCCCTCTGGCAGAGATTCTGCTTCAGAAGACTCAGATTGTGCAGCTGAGTGAGAAGGATGTCAAAGACACCATGGTGCTTTTCAAAGAGCATGACATAGGCGCGAATGACTCGGACACAATCAACATACGCTATATCGCTGAGCTACTGTCGAAAGACTGGGGGTTTTACTACACTGTGACTACAAACCTGCAGAAGGTGAAGTCACTAGTCAGCGGGTTTTCGGTCCTGTCAGCACAAGACAGGCAAGTTGTTGTGTCTAGGATTGACAATAGCCTTGCTAGGCTCGATGCTGAGCCGAAGACCAGTGCTTGGAGAATGCGTGCAAAGGTTGGGGTTAAGAAAAAGTGGTACAAGGATGTGTACTCCCCCACCAAGCTCTAGTCCCGCCAAACCGAATCCTAACTCTGGTCTGCGATGCTCTCTCCTGTCTCAGCCATCCACTGCCTCTGTCTATTTAACGATACTAGGCCGCCGAGTCCTCCGAAGCTCAATCATTTCGGGAAGACTATCTGCACTTTGATTGATTTCGACTTCTCCTTGTTCAGAGCGACGTCGAATGCAGCGGGAGCATCACTGAGAGGATATCGGTGAGTGATGAGCTTCTTAACATCCAGCTTACCTCGAGCCAGAAGGTCGAGAGATATGGCGAACTCCTTGATGTGAGTCCAGTTCTCGTACCCCCAAGCCGATCTCATGACGAGTTCCTTGGTCAGGAATCCGAATGGTTCGATTGTGACTGGCTTCACGTAGATTCCGGTCATCACCAGGATTCCCCTGCGCCTTAGAATGGATAGGCCATCAGTGATTGCAGATGACTCCCCGCCAACAGATTCTATGACCTTGTCTACTCCATTGCCACCTGTCAATTCATTGATTCTGTCAACAGGTTTCTCAGTGCGTGCATTGATCGTGCTTGCGGCTCCGAAATCCTTCGCTGCTCTTAGCTGGAAGTCGTGTGTGCCCACCGCATGAACTTCCCTCGCACCCGCCAGTAACGCCGCCCTGACTGCAAGAAGTCCGATTGTGCCGGCACCAAACACTGCGACCGTGTCTTCATTGGAAACCCGTGCGAGCCTGACTGCATGCTCGGCCACGGAGATGCAGTCCAGCATGGCTGCCTCTTCGAATGATACATTCTCTGGCAGCTTGAAACAACTGTCAGCCGGCACCGCGCAATACTCGGCCATACCACCATTGAGGTAGAATCCTATGAGCCGAGAGGCAGAGCACAGATTGTACCATCCGGCACGACACCACTTGCACACGCCGCAGCTGATGGTGGGTTCAACCCCAACTCTGTCACCTTTGACAATCCCTCTTACATCAGGCCCCACCTGGTAGACCTCTCCCGACAGTTCATGCCCCGGCACGTATTTCCCCTCCCCGAGTTCAGAGGAAACGGGGATGAACGTCTTCTGTTTGTAGAGGTGCAGGTCGCTCCCACATATCCCTGTGGCTCTGACCTTCAGGAGGACCCAGTCCGGCCGAAGGTCCGCAATGTTGATGTTCTCCACTCTGACGTCCTTCGGACCGTACAGAACTGCTGCTCGTGTGCTTTTCATGCTCGACACCTCGTCGTATGCAAGGAAGAAGAATGCGATACATAAGTGTTATTCTGAAATCCGCGGCTCGACCTGCTGTCGTCACACAAACGTCATTAGATATGCCATGGTCCATCACGTGATTATGGCGTGAAGACCTCTTCTTGTCGACCCACTCTTGACTCGCATTCGCTCCGTCTGATTCTAGACAATGGCCGGCTCTTGTGTGGTTTGTTTCTCTCTCTCCTTTCCTTCTCTGGCACTGCCGAGGCATAGGAGTATAACAATCGGTATGATGAAGATCCATAAGATAATTGGCACAAAGAGAACACAAATGACAAGGACTAGGACGGCCCACAAATTGGGTGATGACTCGCCAGTGCTTTCGGCTTCAGCTATATCTACGACGGGTAATCCTTCAGGACGCGTGAGAGGCTTCGCACAGAATTGGCACCTATAAGTTCCATCTGCCGCAAGGATCAGTATTGTGGATCTGCCGCAAGACTGGCAGTCCGCCATTGCTCCGCGCTCTTGAGCCAACGCTCCACCACCTTGTGCAGAAGAGTGGAAAATGTGGTATAAGCCTTTAGGCAGACAGGAGGGGCTTGAGTGCAGACGCTGCTCGGCAATCTGTGCTATTCATGACGCAGTTCAAAATGAAAAAAGCATTCGTTGGAGATCGCCGGAAGACTGGTCGAAACATGAATGTGAGAGTAACTGAAGTCGGACTGTGCCACAGTCCTCCATGGGTAGTCACATCTGACCTTAGACAATGCTCGCGTCTTCTGAGGCCGGCTTCTTTTCTTGGTCCCGGTCGGTGGCCATTCCTATGCATAGTAACACCACAAAGGGTGAGACAACTAACCAGAAGGCTATCGGCAGAAAGAGCACGCAAATGGCAAACACAGCTACTGCACACAGAAGACCTGAGATATCGACCGTGCTTTGGGGCTGTGCCTCTGCCGCTGGGGCCAATCCCTCAGGAAATGTAATAGGCTTCGCACAGTAGCGACACCTGTATGTTCCATCGGCCGCAAGGATTAGTGTTGTAGAGCTAACACAAGAGGGACATATTACGAGATCACCATGCTCCCGATCCATGGCTCCGACTCCTCACTCAGTACTCTCAGAATAACGAGATAAGGCTTCCGACAGCCAAGACCGGGCAAGTCATGCATGTTGTTTGCAGAGCAAGAAGCGATGTGCAAGCGGTGTCTGAGCAGTGGCGCAGAGGGGCGTGTGTCAGGCCTACCGAGAGATAGCACAAGATACAACGAGAGCCATGAAGGCAAGATGGTTCAGATTACACGTGTCGTTTGCGTGCGAGTCAAAGGGCTTGGGCGGCACAAGACATGTCCGGGGACAAGTCCGCGCAACTCTCAAGACTGAGAGGAGAAGCAAAGCTGGGCAGCTGTGCGATTCACCTTTAGGAGTCAGCTGGTGTTATTGAGAGCGCCATGCCACGAGATCTCCATTTGTCCAAAGAGGCCAAGTGGAAGCTTCAATACGTTCGGACACCAACATGATGCATAGAGAGAGCAGCCATTCAGGGAACTGCATTACGGGTTTGGCTATGACCTCAAGGTCATAGATACATTGAACGAGGAATGTCCACATTGTGGAGGCAGACTCATTGAGAAGCATCAAGAAACCGTCGTCGAGGAAGGCAAGGCGATCGTATTCGTGCACTTCCGCTGTGTGAAATGCGGGAAGTGGACAAAGCGAGAACGGCTTTAGCTGTCAGGAAGCCTAGGGGGTGGCCGGGGTCCCCAGGGAATCGTGGTTGCAGAGGGGAGTTTCTTGCTTGAGGGCATTTGGGGAAAACTAGCCCTGCTGACAGGCCGACCACCGATTGGATGTTTGCTGAGGTCACTAATAAGTGCCGCCTATCCTTCAGCGTTAGACATTGGCGCTTCGGACCACTGGGGCGACATCGGCGCCAAGCACGTGATTACGGCTCATGATAGGTCTGTGAAGAGTCTGCGCACAAGCGATCGAGTCCTGCATGGAAGGGCGGCCTATTTGACTGGTTATATATACATCGACCCCTTGCTGTTGGGGTTATTGATCTGGGTCGATACCTAGTGGGCTCCATTCTTCTCTGCTGGGTGAAAACCAGTCAATGTCAAAAGGGCCGCCCATTCGTCCTTGTCTGGAATGAAACGAAGGGGCTAGTTCCGACGGCTCAGAATCACAGGCATCGTGTTGTGAATTGGCTCCAACAGTTCGGCTGATTCTGTTACGATAATCGCATACAACTGTAGAAACAATCAAAGCGAGCAACAGGATTCGCGCTTCACACATCTGCTTCCACAAGAGTGGCTACTGCTTCAAGAGGATTTAGGGAGTCCCACAGGTCTCCAGCTGTTCCTCTGTGTGGTGAGCTCAATGCAGCCTAAACAGAGTCGGACTAAGAGTGTCCCAAATGAGGTGAAGTCTGTATGAGTTTATCTTATCTGCATTGTTCTGCAAGGTTTAGCCGCTTGCCGTGATCATGCGGCCAGTCAAAGGATTAGTTGGCCATCGCGAAATGGCCGGCATCTGTTGGGCGGGGACCTCTAACGATGGATGGAACAGAAACGGATTCGTCGAGTATCCGGATGCTTGTTAGAAGGAGCAGACTGCTCGAAGCCAGTAATAGGATCCTTCTTGATACTCTCGATTGCGAAACCTTGTCAGAAGCGGCAAAGGTGGGCCTCGAGGCCATCGAGGATCTGATTGGGAGCCGATTCGGATTCGTTGATGAGTTAAACGCCAAGGGAACTCTAGATGCAATCGCTTTGAGTGACATTGGCTGGGAAGGCTGTGCTCAAGAGCCCGAACAGGCGCGAAAGCAGCTGGCAGGAATGCCAATAAGAGGCTACTGGAGCAAACCGGTTGTCACAGGAGAGCCGGTGCTAGTGAACGACCCCGGTTCACACCCTGAGAGAGTCGGAACACCCAAGGGGCATCCCCCAATTGAATGCTATCTCGGTGTGCCGATGAGACATGGAACGAAAATAGTCGGCGTAATCGGACTTGCTAACAAACCAGGGGGATTCACACAGTCAGATGTCGAGGATTTGAGCGTGGTTTCTTCTTGGCTCGCAGAGGTCATACAACGAAAACGTTTGGAGGAGGTCAAAGAACAGGCTCTCAGGCACTACGAGGAGCTCTTTTCAAACGCAATAGTCGCTTTCGCCTATCACAGAATCCTGACAGACGAGGCTGGCAAGCCTGTTGACTACGAGTTTCTTGATGTGAACCACGCATTCGAAGCTCTTACGGGGCTTGAGAAGGAGAAGGTGGTTGGGAGGAGGGTCACGGAAGTGCTTCCAGGCATAGTACACGAGGATTTCGACTGGATTGGCACTTACGGGAAGGTCGCTCTCACTGGCGAGCCTACGACGTTCGTACAGTACTTTGCACCTCTGGACCAATGGTATCTGGTAAATGCTTACAGCCCAGAGAAGTACTACTTCATAGCATCTTTTGTGAACATCACTAGTGAACGCTTGGTGCAAGCGGCACTTAGGGAAAGTGAAAACTTTGCCACAGTCCTGTTCGAACACGCACCTATTGCACTATGGGAAGTGGATCTATCAAGCATCAGGTCGAAGGTGGTTCAGATGGAGAGTTCTGGCCAGGTGGACCTTGGACGCTACCTGAATGACCACCCCCGAGCTCTCTCCGAGTTCGTGTCTGCGGTGCGCGTAACTAGGGCCAATGTGCGGACACTTGAGCTCTTTGGCACTAAGACCTTCCAAGCCTTCCAGCTCTACCTGCCAGAGAGCAGTGCTAACGCCGGGATCTTCCAGAAAGTTGTTCCCGCTCTTGTGGGACAACAGAACGTAATCATGACTGAAGGGACTCTTGCGACTTTAGATGGTCGCAACATCGATGTTGTTCTCAAGGCGAAGATCGTCCCAGGTCATGAAACAACCTTGGCGAGAGTGATTGTGTCTGCAGTTGATGTCACGGCCCAGAAGCAGGCTGAGAAACAGCTCAGGGGTCTAAATGAGGAACTGGACCAACATGTGAAGGAGCGGACTGCACAGCTCGAAAACGCCAATAACGAGCTCGAGTCATTCGCTTACTCCGTCTCACATGATTTGAGGGCCCCTCTCCGGGCTGTCGATGGTTTCAGCAGAGAGCTGCTTGAGGGTTATCGTGACAGTCTAGACGAAAAGGGAATACATTACTTGGAACGTGTGAGAACAGCTGCTCAACGTATGGGAGCCATGATCGATGACCTGTTAAGATTGTCTCGTGTCACTCGTGCGGCGTTGAACCGTGAGTTGGTGGACGTGACAGCCATGGCCAAAGAGGTTGCCGAAGAACTTCGCCGCAGCGATGAGAGCAGACATGTCGAGTTCGTTATTGCTGATGATGTTGTCGCAAAGGCAGACAGGGGACTCATGCGAGCGGTGTTGGACAACCTCATTGGGAATGCGTGGAAGTTTTCGGCGAAGCAGGCACATTCGAGAATCGAAGTAGGCACTCTCAGACAGGGAAGGAGCACTGTGTATTTCGTGCGGGACAATGGTGTGGGCTTTGACATGCAATATGCAGAGAAGCTGTTCGTTCCGTTTCAGCGGCTCCACTCGCGGGATGAGTTCGAGGGCACCGGTGTCGGACTGGCAACAGTGCGCCGCATCATCAGACGGCATGGTGGACAGGTCTGGGCAGAGAGCGCTCCTGAGCAAGGTGCCACGTTTTACTTCACGATAATGCCGGAGGAAGGCAAGGATGTCTAATCGGAATGGTGTCGTACTGCTCGTTGAGGATGACCCTGACGACGCGGAACTAGCGATGTCTGCTTTAGGGCAGGCGAAACTGCTGAACAGGATAGTGCACGCACGAGACGGAGAAGAGGCTCTTCGATATCTGTTTGAGGAGCCACTGCACCCTCTTCCCACTGTGGTCTTGCTAGACCTGAAAATGCCCAAAGTAGACGGCCTTGACGTATTAAAGCGTATCAGGTCTGAGAACAAGACGAAGACCCTGCCAGTTGTAGTGTTGACCTCCTCTAGGGAGGACCGCGACATACGCAAATGCTATGACCTCGGAGTGAACAGCTACATTGTAAAACCAGTGGACTTCGAACAGTTCGCATCGAGTGTCAAGCAGCTCGGTCTTTACTGGGTGGTCCTCAACACTGTTCCGCCTGTCTAGGAAGGTGAGATTGAGGTGGCCGTCCTTCGAGTACTCATAGTAGAGGACTCAGAAGAAGATGCCGAGCTGATTGTCCTTGAACTGGAACGCGCGGGATATCAGGTTGTCCACAAGCGCATTCAGAACCGTGAACAGATGCTGGAGAGCCTGAGAGAGCAAGACTGGGATCTTGTGCTGTCTGACTATAGAATGCCTGGTTTCAGCGGACTTGAGGCACTTGATATCTGGAAACAACATGGCTCCGACCAACCATTCATCATTGTCTCGGGGACCATCGGGGAGGAACTGGCTGTCGAGGCCATGAAGGCTGGGGCGCACGACTACGTCCTGAAGCGCAACATCAGCAGGCTTGGCCCGGTGGTTGACCGTGCTCTTCGGGATGTGGACGAGAGGCGTCTGCGGCGTGAGGCCGAGGAATCGTTGCGCAGAGCTCTGGAACTGCTTCAGAGGACTCTCAATAGTCAGAGGGACGCTGTCCTCGTCCTAGACATCCATGACCCTCCCAGTATCCTGGAGGCAAATCCTGCTGCGACAGAGGTCTTTGGGTACTCACGAGAAGAACTCGTGGGGCAGCCCGTTGGCATTCTTCATGTTGACGAGGCAAGATATGAGGAGTTTCGTTCGATTGTCCTTCGTGAGTTGCGGGAACGGGGCTATTCTCAGCTCAAATTCAGTATGAGAAGGAAGGACCAGAGTGTCTTCCCAAGCGAACACGTAGTAACGCCGATTCTGGGCGATGGAGGAGTACAATCTGGATACGTCAGTGTAGTGCGTGATGTGTCTAGTCGGGAAGCTGCGGAGAAGGCTCTGAGAGAGAGCCATGAGCTCTTCCGACTGACTGTTGAGTCTACGGGTGATGGCATAGCAGTTGTTGCCCTCGACGGGCACGTTCTTCATACGAATTCGGCCTTCGTCCAAATGTGGGCGGTTCCATTGTCCGTACTTGAAAAAGGCGAAGGCGGACTCCTCAGCCACATGACGAGAGAACTGGGGTCAGACGGAGGCCCGATGCCTGAAGCATGGACCCCTCTGTCACCCAACAGTCTTGACCCTTGGCGAGGCACCTTCCGTTTCGATGATGGTCGCACATATGAGGGCTACCGCGCACCTGTTGTGAGAGAAGGGACACCCATAGCGCAGCTCTGGACGTTTCATGATATCACCCAACTGAAGAGAGCCCAAGAGTCTGCTGGGTTGTACCTAGACCTCATGTGTCATGACATCAGGAATAGACTTCAGGCAATCAGCATGACTGTGGACCTCATCGACATGCTCTTTGGAAGTACAGACATTTCGCTTCATCTCACTCAGATACAGGACGACATCGCCAAATGTGCGGGACTAATCGCCAAGGCAAAACAGACAGAACGTCTCGAGGATGCTCCCATCCGATTGACTTCACTGCCTCAGGCAATCAGAGATAGCACAGGCTTGCTCCTTGCTCAGCACAGGGATGTCACGGTGGAGCTATGCTTGGGAAACTCAGAAGCCCTCATTGAGGCAAACGAGCATCTAGCGCTCCTATTGGCGCAGCTTATGCAAAACGCTGTGATCCACAATCATCGCGAGACCAAGACCATATGGGTACGTCTTGAGGAAGACGACAAGAGGTATGAACTCTCAATGGCCGATAATGGACCAGGAATCCCCGATGCCAGTAAGCAGAGCCTGTTTGATGGCAGCAGGCGGTATGGGGGTATTGGACTTCACATTGTCCATCAACTCATGAACAGCTATGGGGGCCGTGTTGCTGTCCGGGATCGTGTAGCTGGTGATCCGAGTCAGGGAGCCGACTTCCAGCTCTCCTTTCCGAAGCCACATCGACACCAAGTCGACTCGGCCGATGGCGCTCCACGTTGAAGCAATCTCCTAGAAACTGCTTGTTGCACGGACCATTTGACATGCCGAATGACACG
>CAZVZC010000011.1:0-50549 GCA_964631415.1 uncultured archaeon
TTCGTCAGCTGTTATCATATCAAGCGACTCTCCGAGGGCTTAAGTTGACATCCACAGCGGTCCTATTGGCTGGCACCTCAGCTTACGCCACATGGTCCGTCAACTCCACTTCGGTCCTCTCGAAACGCTTTTATCACTGCTCAATCGAAGACTGTCTGTCTTCTAGTCGGAAGACCCAGAAGGAGGACAACGATCAGATGAGAATTGGAATTAGAGAGAAGAGAATTGCCACAATGTTGATTCTGGCAGCTCTCTTTGGCTCGTATCTCGTCGGACCAGTCCCCGTGCGGGCTGCAGGTACAGGCACAATAGTCTTCGACTATAGCCATGGCCAGACCAAAGTGTCTTTGCTTAACAACACAGACCTCTGGCTGAAAAACAACCTGACAGCGCTAGGCTACACGGTGGTCTGGGCCGTAGGCGGGATAAATGCGAGCATACTTGAGAATGCGGTGGCTTTCATCGCGGGCTCCATCTATGGTCTCACCAAGGGGTACACCGTTGCTGAGGTGACCGCAATAACTGAGTGGTTCAATGCCGGAAAGAAGTTCATGTGGATTGGTTTAGACTCAGACAATGCCGGCTATTCGTATATCAACAGGAACATGACCGAGATTCTCAATGGAGTGAAGTCTCACGTATACGGTGAGCCGACGTCCGTGGCAGATCCGGTGTCCAACACCGGCGCTTCGTACAGAGTCGTGGCTAATATGACCAGCACTAACAGCTACGTAGCCCCGATTGTGGCGAATGTGGACAAGGTGCTCATGCACGGTCCAACATGCCTCTTCGGCAGCAACAGCACAACACCCAGCTACAGCACCGCTCCTGTTGCCCTTGAAACAACCACCATCACCAATGTATACCCATTGCTCTACTATGGTGGCAATGCGACAATCCTTGACGCTGACGCAACTCCGCCCGTGGCCCACCTCGATGGTGCTAAAGGCAACTTCGTCGCTGCTACAATCGAGATCCAGGCTGGCACAGCCAAGACCGGCGTACTTGTCGTTTCAGGAGCATCGCCATACGCTGACTACATGCCGATGTACCAGTCCGAATACTATGGCGTCACACTTGACGGCTACAATCTGGTGAAGCAGGCCATTGACTTCGGCATCAACACTGCGACTGCCGTTGACATGACCCTGACCTACGCCATCGCGGCGATTGGTGTCGTCGTCGTAATCGTCATCATCGCTATAGTCCTCAAGAAGAAGTAGACTCCAAGAAGAAGTAGACCGGTAACGCCTGTCTACTTCCCACCTCTTTTTTCCCGATTTGGTTTCTCGGGATATTTGGAACGCAGCAATCAGGACGTGGCCGACTCTGATTCGGATTCCGACAACACTGCTGTTACATCCGTGGCAATCTCTGCAAGGGCACTCTTTGTCTTGTTCGCAGTCACGGAACGTCGGTGGCACGTTTTCCAAGCGCAACACTCTTTTCTGCAAAGATGAATGGCTATCCCCTTCTCCTGAAATCGTACAGTACGCGGTCTGAGCCCGGAAGGGCCAGTCTCTATGGACTGGACACGATTTCGACAATCTTCATATGCATTGGAACCATACCACGTATGAGCTTCGCTGTGGTGGTGCACTGTGTCTGAGGATATCGGACTGACTCAGCGTGAGAGCGAGTCAGAGCTGGACATCATTCGCGCGTTTGGATGGTCCATAATCGAGTTTGAAGAGGTACTCTTCCAGAAGTTTCTCATCATGTCAGGACCAAACTCGATTATGACCAAGGAGCAGTTTGCAAAGAACCTCGCAAGGATGCATTCCAAGGGCTACATAGCTCCCCTACAGTTCCTTGGGAGGAAGGTCTGGAAGCGTCTTGTCGTGGCGGATGTGATGGAAGACACACTCTCACCCAGACCCATGAAGACAGCGCCTGTTGGCACGGAGTCCGGTCTGTTCGGAAGTGGAGTCAGGCAAGAGCCAGAAGAACATCTTGTCAGTGAGTCTAGGGTGATAGCAGAGGACATCGTCCGCACGATGAGGGGCAGACTGTTCAACGGTAGGGACCCGGACCAGAGAGCCAGAGAGATCCTGAAACGACACGCTTCGGGAATGCGTCGTGCACTGAGCGAGTCCAGACAAGGCTTCCTTGACTATGTCCGCTCCAACACGCCTGAAATGAGCGAAGAGATGCAGACGATTCTGAGTTCCAAAGGAGAGGAGCTCGTGCTTCTCAGCTTGCGCCTGATCGAAGCAGGCTACGCGGGTTCGTGAACGCGCCAGACGTGCCTCATTCACCCTCAGGACGACTGTTGATCGCCTAATAGTTTCTCTCCACTAGGAAGCTGGAGAGGCCCAAGAGAAATCCCTTGTACTTAGGCGTGAGGGGAGGCTTGGTTTCCAATGCTTTCTGTCCAGCGGCTAGCAGTTTCTTCATCAGATCCTGAGTAGCCTTGAGCGCTCCTGAATCCTTGAAAACTGTCTTCACCTGCTCCACTTGCTCTTTGGTAAGGTCACTTCTGCCCATGTGTTCGTCGAGAATCTTCTTCTGCTCAGGGGTCCCACGACGGTATGACTCAATCACTAACATTGTCTTCTTCCCCTCCTTGATATCGCCGTCAACGGCCTTTCCTGTGATAGACTCATCACCGAACGAACCCAGTATATCGTCCTGCACCTGAAATGCCTGCCCGACCTTCGTTCCGAACTCTCGTAAGCCGTCAAGCTGAGATTGCGTGGCTTGTGCTATTGTTGCGCCCATCAGCAACGAGTCCTCAAACAGCACGGCTGTCTTCATGCGTATCATCTCAAGATACGCCTCCGGCGTCGTATCCTTCTCTTTCGTCATAATCGTTTCGAGAAGCACTCCTTCTGCGAGGGTATGGTACGCATGCTGATAGTAACTGATACACTGCAATGCGACCTTTGGATCCAGCTCAGATGATACAATCATCTCAGCGCCCATGTTCAGAAGAGAGTCACCACCCAGAATGGCCATTGCAGTCCCAAAGTCCTTGGCCTTTTCTAGGTTCTTGGACATCTTCTTGTACGTGTCTCGATAGAGAGCATGAAATGTGGGTCCGCCTCGACGAGTTTCATCATGGTCTATCAAGTCATCGTGGAGGAGAGACCCGTTATGGAGTATCTCAATTGAGCATGCAGCACGATAGAGATGCTTCACGTCGACCTTCTCGTGCACCGCCCTGTAGCCAGCAGTGACTAGCACGGGCCGAAGTCTCTTGCCACCGCGCATGACATACTCTTTGACATTCTCATAGTACTGACCCACCCATGCTCCAAGCCTCCGACCTTCCTTAACCTTCGAGTCGAGATACTCGCTCAGTGCACGGTTCACCAGTTCTGATTCTGAATTCCAGATCTCCTTGTAGTCGCCCAACGCTGCTTCGCTCAAGATGGGACAGCCAAAGAGGAACTCTTTAACATTTCTGAATATGTCGAAGTCAGATTAACTAATGAACGAAGTGGTTCTTGCCCCGTCTATTGACCCACCAGCTCCAAGCCAGAGAAGGCTAACGTGGGAATCACGCAATGGTCATGGACCTCTCTGTCGGAGCTCGCCACGACCTCTCGAGCGAGGGACTCATACAGGTTACCGACCAAGAGACAATGTTTGACCTGAGCAGTGATCTCACCGTTCTCTATGATGCAGGCGTTCCGGACCTCGTTGGAGAAAGCTCCCGACATTGAATCGACTTGTGGCCAAGCGAAATGCTCCACATAGACACCCTTCTGAACTTCACGGATGATTTCGTCGAGTGACTTGGTTCCGGCCGGTATCTCAAGCGTCGTTACACCGCAAGACGCAGGCTGGCTGAACCGGCCAAGACTGTCTCTGGGGTCACGTCTAAGTCCATTCCCTGTCGACGACACACCAGAAACACCAGCGTTGTAGCTGTCAAAGAAGTAAGACCTGAGAGTGCCGCTCTCGACGAGAGTCGTCTTCCGAGTTGGGACCCCTTCGTCGTCCACCACTGAGCTAAGTAGTCCCGCGCTTGAGAGACCGTCATCAAACACAGTCAAGCTCTTGTGTGCCACTTGACTACCAAGCTTGTCTGCCCACGGACTTGATCTATTGTTCACATTCTCTGCTGAGGCGGCCCATCCTACTAGCTGGTGCAACATCTCGCTGCCTTCAGACGGGGCAAGGAGTGCTACGATACCTGCCCAGTTCTCTTTGAACGCTGTTGCCTTGAGTACACTCAATGCTTGAGACTTAAGCTTCTCCCCCAAGCTTGTGAAGTTGATTTTGAACAGGTCGCGAGACCAGCATCTCTGTACGCCCTCTCCTACCAGGCCTCCATCTTGAGCTTTCGCTGTGAAAAAGCCGAAGACATTCGTGGATATCGAGCCTGCCCTCACACCAAGCGAGTTGTGGACAGTGAATTCTACGGAACTAGCACGCAATACCCCGTTTGGAACGCTCACGTTCTTGGCCGCAGCAGCGTGGACCAGCAGCATCACCTTCTCAAGGAGCTCAGGAATCCCGGCATTTGCAGTCGGCTTATCGAAGAAACGGTCCATTCTGCCTGAAGCGGCCTTGGGGTCAGGCAGTGAAACAAACTTCGTGTCCTCGCTGCTAACACGGGCCACTGACTTGGCACGTTTCACAACGTCCTCAGGTGACTCAGACAGCAGCGTCGAGCTTGTGAAACCCAACCGCTTCTGTAGCACAAACTTCAGACCGATACCAAACTCGGTCTTCTGGTCAGCGACCTTTGGTATGTTATCGTCAATGTATACACTCGATGTTTTGGTCGTGAGCGCAAACACCTCAGCCTGGGACGCACCTTCCTTTTCGGACAATGACAGCAGCTTGCCTGCAATCTGCTCCTTGTCCATTCTATCCACCCCCAATGACCATGCGCGCCCTCATGTGAGGACCACCTGATGATACAGGTATGAAGTCCTCTTCACCCTTTCCGCAGGTGCCTCCTGAGAACTGAAGGGCGTTTCCTACAGCATCGACTGTCTTGAGAACTTCGAGCACTTTGCCGGTCAGTGCCATTCCCCTTACGAGAGTTTTCAATTCGCCATTCTTTATGATATACCCCTTCAGAGCCAGGCACTGGACTCCGCCACCCACGACATCTTCCATGCCCGATGTCATTTTGACCACGTATAGACCGTCCTTGGTGTCATGGAGAATCTCCTCATCAGTCCACTCTCCAACGTCGAAGTAGGTGTTTGTCATTCTCGCAAACACTCTGTGGTTGTAGTCTTGCGCTCGTCCGTTGCCAGTTGGGAGCACACCCATCCGATTTGACGTTTCGAGTGTGTGCAAATAGCCTTTGTATTCTCCACGACCGATAATCTCTGTCCGCGATGCCGGAGTACCTTCTGAGTCAAAGGGAACAGTGCCTCTTAGGCCCTCAATCGTCCCGTCGTCGACCAGAGTGACTGCCTCTGAGGCCACTCGTACGCCCACCAGTCCTGTTAGGAATGAGCGGCCCTTGACTACCTCATCAGCCTCGCTAGCATGGCCACAGACCTCGTGAGCTATCAGTCCAGCGATGTCCCCATCTGTCACGACCGTCATCTCACCAGAGGGGGGCTTTGCTGCCGAGAGGAGATCGACTGCACCGCGTCCACATCCTCCTGCAAAGTCGTCTGCATCGATTCTGCGGACTAGCTCATAACCCGCAAGCCCATCCCTCACCGCATAGTCAAATTGCACCTTTGGGCCTTCCCTCGCCACGGACTGAACTGCGGCCCTCATTCGTATCTCGTCCCACTCGAGTCGGGAACCGGCACTGTTCGCGAGTTTCGCATCAATCCTTGATTCCTCGTACATCGAGTTGGTATTGACCACTCTCTCGTCGACCTTCTGGGCCTTGTCCAGCTCCATCAAGAACGTTAGCTTCTCTTCGTCACTCACCGTTTGAGGGTCTTCTTTCATCTTCTGGTGCACTGAAACAGTCAAAGGACTGACATTAGAGATCTCTATTCTCTTCTCTGAGTACCTAGCCCCAGCTCTTGCCATGCGTAGAGCCCCAGACAGCAGCTCTTTGAGAGAAGACGCTGTCACAGCCTGTGTTGTCGAAGCCTGACCCCAGCACTCACCAACCAGCACTCTTGCGACAGTCCCGGCTCTGTTTGTTCGTTCGAATCTCCTTAGAGCGCGATTGACCACAGCCAAACGCGTTGATGAGCGGACCTCATGACGAATATCCGCGAACAGTACATCCTTAGAGGACAGGTGCTCAATCGCCCTACTCATGGCATCTAACATAGCATCACGCGTTGAAATCAGCCGGGCTAATTGAAGATAAGCGTTCGTGAGGGAGCAAGCTCTCTCCCTAGGAGGCTACCGAGCATAGAGCGTCCCTCGCAGGACCGTGACTGCTGTGCCGCTCACTTTCACCTGTTCTATCTCCCTAGCGTCGCCCCTGACCTCAACGAAGATTTTCCCGGGTCGCCCCATTGAATGACCTTGTTCGACCACGATACTCGTCACAGGGATAGTCGGGCTCATGAAACCATACTTGATGATGTAGCACCCCATGCTCCCCGCCGCTGAACCTGTGACAGCATCCTCATTGATACCAAGCGACGGAGCGAAATGCCTGACATGGACGTCGGATGTGACCTCAAGAACCTGTCTTGTGAAAACCTGGATTGAAACATAGTCTACGTTCTTGCCAAGCTCCAGGAGCCGGTCCCAGTCCGGATGAATCCTCTGAAGGGCACTGAGCGTTGTGACAGGCAACATAAGCTGAGGCGTACCTGTGCTGACCGTCTGTACAGGACAAGAAGACATGATGTCCGCCAAGCTCAGACCAAGAGCCTCAGCATAGTCTCTCGGGTCGTAAGTAGTCATGAACTCAGGGTTCCTGTGAGTGATCTGTATCTCATGCATGCCTGTCGTTTCGTTCTTGACTATCTCTACAGGCAGGACACCAGCTCTGGTTTCGACCGTGACGGTGGTCACATCGCCAACAACATCGATGATGCCTTCCTCAACCATCGAGTGGAATGCAGCAATCGTCAAGTGTCCTGAGAAGGACATCTCGCCCCTAGGGGCCATAAACCGCAGGCGATGGTCTGCCAGATTCGATCCCGAAACGAAGACGGTCTGTCCAACCCCAAGCTCTCTCGAAAGCTTCTGAATCGTTTCGTCAGTCAGATCATCCGCATTCAAGACAACAGCAGCTGGATTCCCACCAAAAGGTACGTCTGTAAAGGCGTCGACCTGTGCGAATGGAAGTCCGCGGCTTTTCTTCATGTGATAACAACCGAAACCCACATCCTCCGCCTTCAATTAAGAGTTGTGTGTGAATCTACGGACCGCTTTCCAGAAACGCTTCTCAGCTAATGGGAGATTGTGATGCAAGAATGAGGAGGTGGCAGGCGTGCAGGTAATCGTGGTAGGAGGGGGGAGTTTCGTAATTGAGGGCATGTAACGAAAACAAGCCCGCACGCCCGCCTCTGCTTACAGCACTACTAATCGGTGTGTTCCCACATCACCCACCAGTAGTCTACAGACATAGAAAGGGAGGTTTCTTTTAAACTTATTCCTGCAGGACTGGTTTAATCTAACATTAACTTTCGAAACTTGCACACGTCGATTCGTCATCCGCCGCAGTGTCGCAGTCGACTCAATGGATGAGAACGCGGCTCAGGAGCCGCCAGCATCCTGGAGAGTGAGGAAGAGCCACGAGGGCTCTTCTGCTTCCAGAATCAACCGAACTGGCTATGGCTAAGCCTCGCCCGCATACGGCTTGGTTATGCTCTCAACTTCAACTTGACTCGGGTCGCGCGTCTTCTGCCACTTGGACAGCGGCATTGCGAACTTCTTCTCAATCCTTGATCTGTGGATTGTGTTCATAGTGCAGAAAGGAACAATCCTCCCATCAGGCACTGCGTAGTTCACGTCACACTGCTGTACTCGTTCCAGGTCAAAGTTGTAGGCGTCTTGGAAGTGCATGATGCCTATCATGACTATGCGGTGCATGAAACCTGCAAGCGAATCGTAGTCACCTCGGTTCAGGAACGCAGTGAGTAGGTCTTTCATGATTCCCTTCTTCTTGATGTGCCGGACACTGCCGACCAACTTCGCCTTCGCTCGCTTGCTAGCACCACTCTTCTTGTCTGCGTAGAGATTGGCGATATCTGTGAGTATGCCGAGGAACTTGTCAACGTCAATCACATTTGTGATCGGCTCATAGCTCCCATCCTCATCAATGAACAAGAAGGTGGCCATCCCACATGCGAAGTGCGAACTGAGTTCCAGCTGGGGGATGCCTTTCATAAGACCAAGAGCCCTGCCCACAGGCATCATGGCCGGCACCGGATACCATGCCGAAACTGGAATTCGACCATTGGTCTGTTCATCAATCCTGTGAATGACGTCTGGAATCGTGATTCGCATCTCTCTGCGCTTGTCATGGTCAATCCGACCAGTTATGCTGACGGGCTGGAAGTTGACGCACCGAACCACATCTCGGTTCTTGACCGCAAACTCCACTATCTTGCCAAGCTGGTCGTCATTGATCCCTCTTACCACTGTGGGCACAAGGACGATCGCGTCGAGACCAACCTTGCGGCAGTTCTCGATTGCCTTCATCTTGATCGGGAGAAGGTTCGTTGCCCTCGCTGCCAAGTATGGTTCTGGTGTCACGCCGTCGAACTGCATGTATATCGCGGACAGACCCGCGTCGGCAAGTTCCTTCGCGTACTCAAGACTCTTCCCAATCCTGATCGAATTGCTGGCGATCTGAACATGCCTGAAACCTAGCTGCTTCGCCCAACGGATGTACTGAGGCAAGTTCTTGCTCACTGTCGGTTCTCCGCCGGCGAATTGTATCGCTGGTGCTGGCACGGGCATGTTCCTCCTCAGGTTTCTCATCATCTCAAGAACCTCTTCTGGAGTTGGCTCATAGACGGTGCCAGACTCTGCGGCATGTGCAAAGCAGATGGGACACCGCAGGTTGCAGCGATTGGTGACATCCAAGAGTGCAAGCGCTGTGTGAGACTGATGCTCAGGACACTGACCGCAGTCGTTGGGACAACCTTCAACGGTCTTAGTCCTTGGATTGTCAAGGCCAACGGTCTTGTACCAGTAGGTCTGGGCGCGTCTGAACATTTCTGCATCGCCCCAGTAGACATCTGTGAACTCGCCATGCTTAGGGCAGGTCTTCTTGTACATGACCTTCCCGTCCTCTTCATACAGAGTCGCATCAATGACATGGACTTGATCGTCAGTGAGCAGACACTCAGGACAGATGGACTTCGTTGTATAGGGCAGCGACTTGACCTCGTGCTTGTCTACGTGGTACCTAGAGATGTCCTTGCCATCTGTGATATGAGTGACATCTGTTTCAGGTACTCGCTTGACTTCTGTTTCCATAATCGTCAATCTCCAGCGTCGGATAGCGCCACCACTGAGAGTAGTGGTATTCTTAGAGGAAGAGCGCGCTCCAACCCGATTTAAGCCTTGTCCGATGTTTCAGAGTATGAAGCAGGGTATGGTTAGCCGCTCAATCATACCCCGAGTGAGAGCACATAGCCTCTTTCAAAGCCACCCCGTAGGCGTTTCTTCCGTTTACGTATTGCTTCGATTGCACGCCAGCCGATACACCTCAAATTCAGAAGTCTATGGATTGCTTCAAGAATGTCGGCAATCTCAGCAGCATCTCCAGATAGAAGGAGTTCTTGGGCTTCCTCTACGATCTTCTCTCTCAGGAGTGCGTCCAGCTCCTGTTCTGATGCGATACGGACGACCGGAGACCCACCTTCTGCCCGTATCGCATCGGGAATGAGATCGCGGACCAACTTCTCTCGGGTCACCAAAGTCACCGGCTAGACTTCATCTGATGGCCAGAACAACCTCAATCTGCGGTCGCACAGACTTGACAAAGGCATCCACACCACCAGCGACGTCTGATGGGAGAGTTGTCTTCCAGGACGCTTCGGCCTCACGAGCAGTCGAAGATGTCATCGAACCACACGGAAGGAATCTTGCTTTGAGTGCCTGATCAAAGGCAACGCTGCCGGTCCACCGTCCATCTTTCACTATCTCATAAAGCGGCTGGAACTTCCTCATTGCGGCCGGGACTATCGCGTCCCAGTAGAAGGAAACTCCATTGAACTGGCCGGGCTTTCCAACAGACACCAAGTAGCTGTCCATGATGGCCTTCGCTGAAACAACGTTGTAGAGAATCCCGATGCGGCAGTTCAGGCACTGGTTGAACTCGAGTCCGTCGCCGTTTGGCATGACGCAGGCGATGCCATTCTTCTCGATGTTTGTGTCGTTACAGTGGACACATTGACTCATTCCCCACCTTACCTCTATGTGATCCTTGAACGGACCATTCAAGAACCGAATCGATCCGCTGTCGAAAGCTGCCTTCATGCCTTTCGCTCCGTCTGTGTCCAACCTCCTACGAATGGCAACCCATACCTCGAGTGGGTCGCGCCATAGGACGTTCAGAATCATGTCTACGAGCTTATCGAGCGGTCTTCCCTCAAGGGCACTCATTGGACTATGCCTCATAACTGGCGATTGTATGGACTCGTCGATGGGGTTTGATAATCTCGTAATTAAACCTTAGTTGAATGTCCCAACACGGCGTTTAACAAACTGGCATCCGGAAGAGGGGGCCCATCCAGCAGTCTCTGTGGGCAAGTCCCACTAGCCTAAGCTTTTTAACGGAGCCCGAGGTGTCTGGAAGAAGACCCCACGTAGGTGAGCAAAAGGATGGATCACCAAATCATCTAGGAGCGGCTTCTCTGGCACTAATGAGTGCCAACCGACACTCCGGCGGAGAGCGACCTGCGAGGGGCTTCTTACCAGTTTGTGTACAGATTATCACCACAAGAGGACACCAAAATGAGCCCCCTGCCGAAGCGCTACGATCCACAGACCCTCGAGCCCGAGATACTGGACTTCTGGAAGAGGGGTGATGTGCAGAACAGGACCGTGAAGCTAAGAAGCTCAGGGCCTCCATGGAACTTCTTGGAGGGACCGCCCACGACCAACGGCTTCATGCATGTAGGCCATGGGAGGGGAAGGGCCATGAAAGACGCGGAGATCCGGTACATGACCATGAAGGGGTTCAATGTCTGGAGGAGAGGAGGGTGGGACATGCAGGGTCTCCCTGTCGAGCTAGAGGTGGAACGCAAGGAGGGCATAGCCGAGAAGCGGCAGATTGAAACGACGATAGGCCTAGATCTCTTCGTCAAGAAATGCAAGGAGTTGGTCGACTACTACCTCGAGAGTTGGGTCAATGACTCCAAACGTCTTGGATTGTGGCTTGATTATGAGTCCGCATACCAGACCCGGACTGACGACTATATAGAGCATGTCTGGCACTTCCTCAAGCTGGCAAGCGAGAAGAAGCTGCTGGGACGCGGCTACAGGGTCAACCCCACCTGCCCGAGATGCGTGACTGCTCTTTCTGGACATGAGGTGTCACAGGGGTACAAGACCAAGGTTGACCCATCAATCTACGTCAAGTTCAAGCTCACAGACAGACGGAATGAGTACCTGGTGATATGGACAACAACGCCGTTCACGCTGCTTTCTAACGAGATGGTTTCGGTTCATCCTGACTTCACTTACGTCAAGGTCCAAGTGGGTGACGAGTTCTGGTGGCTTGTCGAGAACCTCGTGGAAACGGTGATGCGGAAGGCTCAGAAGACATCATATCAGGAAGTCGAGTCGCTCAAGGGCAGTGAGATGCTTGGGTGGAAGTATGAGCACCCGTTCAAGGATGAGGTCAAGTGGCATCAGGATCACACTGAGAAGTTCATGCATGCCGTCGTCACAGGAACTCACGTGACTGTTGAGGACGGTACAGGCCTGGTTCACACAGCACCCGGTTTTGGACCAGATGACTTCGAGGTGGGCCGGAAGTATGAGGTGCCTGTCTTCTGCCCGGTCACACCCTCAGGGCTCTTCACGAAAGAGGTCCCGATATTTGAAGGCCAATTCGTCTTCGATACCAACTCACTTGTGCCCAAGATGCTGAAAGAGAAGGGTCGCCTCATTCTCGAGGAAACCGTAGAACACGAATACCCTCACTGCTGGAGATGCGACACACCGCTGGTGTATCTTGCTGACAAGACACAGTGGTTCCTCAAGATGATAGGTGTTCGTGAGAGGCTTGTTGAAGAGAATAGCAGAGTGGAATGGACGCCGGAATGGGCCGGCACCGGACGGTTCGGAGACTGGGTGGCGAATGCAGACGACTGGTGCATATCACGTTCAAGAGTCTGGGGCTCGCCCCTTCCTGTTTGGGTCTGTGACAACTGTAAGGCCGAAGTTGTCATAGGATCGCGCAGTGAACTGAAACAGCGCGCGGTCGAGTTCCCGAAGGACTTCGAGATGCACAGACCTTGGGTGGACAGGGTCGTCCTGAAGTGCGAGAAGTGTGGCGGCAAGATGCATCGCGAGCCATTCGTTACGGACTGTTGGCTGGACTCAGGGATGGCACATACAGCGAGCGTGGGTTACCTCAGGGACCAAGAGCTGTTCAAGCGGCTGTTTCCCTATGACTTCATAACAGAGGCAGTGGACCAGTCGCGAGGCTGGTTCTATAGCCTACTTTACACCTCGGTCGTTATGCATGGGACAGCACCATTCAAGGCATGTGTCAGCCAAGGCCATGTCTTGGATGAGGACGGAGGGAAGATGAGCAAATCCAGGGGCAATGTAGTGTGGATGAAGGATGCCCTTCGAGATGTTGGGGCGGATCTATTCAGGCTTTACATGCTTAGCAAGTCGGCTCCGTGGTCAGCGACCAATTACTGTCCAAAGGAGATAGAGTTCACAAAGAAGCGGCTGGACGTTCTGTGGAATGTGTTTCTTTTCACGGAAACATACATGGAATTGGACAGATACAGGTTCAACCGAGAGAGATTCGTGAGCAGTGTGGGAACCTCTGATCTGGAAGACAGGTGGCTCGTGTCGCGCGTGCAGAATGTTCTGAAGGAATTCCATACGAACATGAAGCAGTATCTGTACCATTTGGCCGCGAGGGCACTGTTGGACTTCGTCACTGAGGACTTGAGTAGAGTGTACCTCCCTTTGGTGAAGAAGAGGGTATGGTTGGAAAGCGATGATCCGAAGAAGGTCATAGCCTACGACACGATGTTCTACGCTCTTGACGTCGTGATGAGATGCCTCAATGTGTTCACTCCGTTTCTCGCAGAGAAGCTGCATAAGGACTTCTTCACTAGCTTCTGCGAAGGGCTACCTGAGTCTATCAATCTCACAGACATGCCAGAACCTGATGACACTCTCGTCGAACCAGACATAGAAGCGACCTTCGACGTCCTGCAGGAACTGCGAAGTGCCTGCTCTTACGCCCGGAACAAGAAGGGCGTCAAGCTAAGACACCCCGTAAGTCGGGTCATCGTGTTACCTACCAGTCCAGAGATAGCAAAACGGGTCGAGAGCTTGAAAGCACTCCTGAGCGGCGATCTGAACACGAGAGACCTCGAAGTGCTCCCGTCAGGCTCCGTACCAGACTTCACACGACTCGTTGTCAAGCCCAACTACAGGACATTGGGACCCAAGTTCAAGGCGATGATGACAGGGCTGATGGCGGTCCTCGAAACTGCCGACCTGACAAAGCTGAGAGCGGACCTTCAGAAGGGTCAGGCTGTCCTCACTGTAGATGGCAAGGACCTGACACTTGCACCTGAAGACCTAGACTTCGAGGAAAGCATGCCCGATCACCTGAGCTTTGCTGATAGCAAGATAGGCAGGGTCTACGTCGACACAACCCGAACTAGGGAGCTAGAGGCAGAAGGACTCGTAAGGGACGTGACCCGTCGAGTGCAAGTTATGAGGAAGGAGATGGACCTCAATGTCGAACAGAGGATACGGCTCGCCATAATGTTCTCTGACAAGGAGTCAGTTGAGCTGGCACAGATGTTCTCCGACTATCTTGCCACAGAAACTAGAGCCGCCAAGATGCAGCTTGTGGGGCCACTAGCCAGACCCGGCTGGAAGCAGTTCGCCTATGTGAAGGAATGGGAGTTGGAGGATCTGAAGCTCAAGGTCGGGATGAGCCCCGAGCCGCAGGCCCCGAAGGCGGCCCCTCGGAAGAGAGCACGTCCAGCAGAGTCTGGAAGAAAGCGGCGTTCTGCTCAATCGAAGTGAGTGAAACCCACTCGTTGGGTCCGTGCACATTGTCGCCACGTGGGCCGAAATCGAACACCTGGACTCGAGGATCAATGAAGTATCGTGAGTCTGATGCGCCGTAGCCCTCCCCCACTGAGTAGTCGATTCCCTCCTTTCGAAGTGCCCAGATAGCAGAACGAATCAGCTTTGAGTCTAGGCTGGAGTCTACATAGCCGCTACCGGACTCCACTTGGATGGAGTAGAGCTCCACCTTTCCTTGGAGTGCGGTCTCAAACCCATTCTGTACAGCATCGCGGTCATTTGTCATGGCTCTCACATCACAGTAGAGCGTCCAGAGGTTGTTCTCAAGTGACAATAGGTTCGGCGATACGAATGTGCCCAAGTCCGAATGCTTTGTTGGAAACGAAGCGTGCGCTAACGTGAGCAATGACCTCAGGAGGGATGTCAGCGCATGATCGCATTCGGCCTCCTCGCCAGGTTCGTTAGTATGCACAACGTCAAGCTCCACCCACTGTGGAATCACATTGGACTTCACAAACGCGCCTCGAAGCCCTGACACTAGTGCACGCTTATGCATATCGAGGTATTTCGAGGCTGCGAGCATAGCATGACAATCAACCCCGGGCCGGAAGTATGCAGAATGACGCGTTTCTGTCCCGAGGGTTTCTGTTACGAATCGGACCGTTTCGCGCCGTCCTTTCACTCGAGAAGTGGCTCGTTTGACCTTTATGCTGGTGGGTAGGATATTTCGTCTTCTGTGGATTACCATCTGATTGATCCCGTCCGCAACAACCACATAGTTGGGGAACAGGCCTTGCTTCGTCAAGAACTGCTTGAGATGTCCTGCGCCTTTCTCGCCACCAATCTCCTCATCGCCCGTCGCTGCAAGCATGATTGTGAAAGGAGGATCGGTCGTGCTGAGCTTCTCTGCGAGCAACATGAGTGAAACTATGTTGCCCTTATCATCACAGGATCCTCTGCAGATTGCTTTGTCACCCTCCTCGACCAGTCTGAATGGATCGCTTCTCCATCCCTCCCCAACAGGCACTACGTCATAGTGTGCTAGAAAGAGCACCTTGAACTTCCCTTGTCCCCGGCGAGCAAAACAAGTCCATATGCCGTCTGACTCAAGCAACTCAGTGATGAAACCGAACCGCTCAAGTGTTGCGTTAATGTGACGCGGGCATTCTTGAGAGGGATGTCTGCCAGCCTTGGCATCGCTTACAGTATCAAACGAAACCAGCTTCTGTAGCTCTTGACGCACGTCTATTGTCATTGCGATTCGAGGCTGACTTGGAGTGGGCAGGTCAAAAACGTATGCCAGCCGTTCAACTAGCAGGCTAGAACGTCTACAGTATCTGCGGAAACGGGTATTGAAAAAAGGAGAAACCCGGGTGACGCCCGTTCGAGTATCACCCGGACTGCATCTCTATGTTCTCTTGTAGACCCACCTGGCCCAAGATGAAAGGCTTGGCATCTCTTGGGGCATGTTCTTCCTCTTTCGAATCTCAAGAATCCTGGTCTGTTGCAGGCTTGTCGGTAGAGGATCGAACCCCTTGAACTGGTACCCGAAGAAGCTGCGTCCAGAGGTCGCTCCTCGAAACTCATCTGCAATGTCTATCGTCTCGGCAGTGGGGAGTGCGCCCTTGACGGTGACTGTGTCTTCCTCTGCCTCCATGGTCAGAATCTGACCTCTGTGAGCAGTCAGCACTTTGATCACAGCGCCCTGCGTGTCCGTTGGTGTCTTGATATCGACTTCAAGCACCGGCTCGTACATTGCAGGATTTCCGGTCAGGAAGCTCATGTTGAGACCGGCAGATGTCATGGTGGCCACTTCACTGTAGCCCGTGTGCGCGGGGTCGTTGTGGATTGTCGCATCAGTCAGCACGGCCTTGACACCCATGACAGGCTCATGCGCGATAGGACCGGAGTCACAGAACTCTCTGAAGACCGTCTGTACATAGGGCAGAATCCTGTCAAACCTCTGCACACCAGCCATGGCGTCGACCAACATGCACGACTCATATATGTCGAGTATCTTCTTGGCCTCCTTGGGGTCCCAGCCTGCCCCCTCGCGTAACAGTGCGGCTCGCTCCCTTGAATCTTGGTCCGCAGTGACCTTCTTCTTACGGATGAGGTCGAGGGTCTTCTCGTCCAGAGGCTCGAGGTACACCCTCAGACGGTTGTGACCGTTGGGAGACTTCGTATGGAACTGATCACCGCGCTGAGTCATCTTCTCTCGGTACACTATGACAGGGTCGGATATCTTGATCGTGACCTGCTCGTTGATTCGTCCTGTGAGAATCTCAATCTGTAGAGGGTCAATACCGTCCAATCTGTATTCATTGGATTCCTTGTCAAGGTGGAACCTAGCTGTTGGATCAGCCATGATCCACATGCTCACAACTTCTCCAAGCTTGGCAATGTCCTGCGGGTCGACTGGCTTGATAGTACGGCTCACAACAGGTTCACTCGCGTACTCAATCGCCTCAAACGGCTGTATGTCAGTACCAGCCTCGACAAACGACTCTCCAGCAGGGCACATGAAACCGAAGACCGAGAACAGGTTTCCGGCAGGAATCTCATCCATATCCAGCATCTCTGTGATCTCTTGGACACCCAGCCGCTTGACCCTCACACTCTCGTGTCGGTTCACTAGCCTAATCTCCTCACCTGCCTTGAGTGTGCCAGAGAACACACGCCCGATCAGCGTGGGTCTCTTGCTCTTAGGGTCAACATAGATCTTAGTGATCATACCCACCACTGGACCGCTGGGGTCACAGTTCACAAGCGCCTTGCCTTGAGGGCTATCAAGATCTCCCTTCCAGATTCTCGGTATCTTGTATAGCTGAGCTTCCTTAGGGCTCGGTAAATGCTTGACAATCATCTCGAGTAGGGCATCATCGAGTGGCAGGTTTTGACGAAGCCACTTTTCTTCTCCCTGAGCGTACTTCTCAAAGACGACAATCGGCTTGATCCCTTTCTTCTGCAGAGTTCTCATGGTGAAGGCCCAGCCAGTCTTGGCGCTCCCGATGGCGACATTGCCCTGCTCGAAACTGACTCTCCAGTCCTTGCCGAACTGAGCAGGAGCCACCTTCATGATGAGTTCGTTGACCTTGGCAACGATTATGTCGATGCGCTCGTAGACCTTCTTTGGCGGCAGCTTGAGCTCGTTAATCAGACGGTCGACCTTGTTCACAAATAGTACTGGTCTGCATGCCTCACCACCCACGGACAGGCGGATGTTGGTCTCAGTCTGAGTGCGAACGCCTTCCAAGGCGTCCACGAGAATCACCACCCCATCACTAGCACGGAGCGCCCTTGAAACCTCACCTGTGAAGGATAGGTGACCTGGCGTGTCCGAGAGCTGGATCAGGTACTCTTCTCCATCTATCTCACAGTTCAGCAGCACCACGGACGTGAAGATTGTGATGCCACGCTTCTGCTCCTCCCAATCGCTCGACATCATCAGCACTTGGCCTGCGGCCGCATCACTCATGAGTCCTGCAGAACGAAGCAGAAAGTCTGAAGTTGTTGTCTTACCATGGTCGATGTGGGCGCTGATAGATATGATTCTCTTGTGCGCGTAGTCATTCGACTTTATTAGTGCCCTAACTGCTTCTGGGTCTTTGATCTTGACCATTCAATTCACGCTCTGGAAACAGCCCGCCCCGAACCCACTCATACCAATTGAGAGAATTAGGTCGGGTCCCCGATAACACTATCGGTGGCTTTGGCGAAATCGTTCCGCTGGTCATAAAAGGATATCGACTTGTCAGTGTCATCGCGACGCCACGACAACCATCCTGTCTGACTTCGCAGTGTAGGGCATCCGGGGGAGGTTGTTCTCACCATACAGGTCTACCTTGGTGAACCCGACACCCTCAAGCAGTGATTGAATCTCAGGTGCTGTGTACATCCGAATGTCTTTGTTTGATAGAGCGTCCTCATTCGCGAGCATAACCACTCCTGAGTCCAAGTCAATGAACGTGGCAGGCCGACCCCTCAAGACGCCTGCAGGAGCATCAAACACATGGGGTTCGCTCAGAAGATAGCCACCCTCGAGCTTGGTCCAGGTCTTCTGAAACACTGGGATGTTGTAGGGGTTCATGAGATCAAGTAGAAGAAAGCCTCCATCAAGAAGTGCCTCGTATACCTGTCTAAGCACACGCTTGTTCTCCTCGTGGTCGAAGAAACCAAAACTGTGACTGAGCAGCACGGAAGCATTGAACCTCTGCTTGAAGCTCATGTCCCTCATGTCACCTTGGTAGAAGTTGACCTTGACACCTTCAGCCTTCGCTCGCTCCTGAGCGATTCTGATGAGGCTCTTTGCCAAGTCGAACCCTGTGACCTTCATGCCGTGCTTTGCGAACTCTATACTCTGGTCACCTGCACCACATGCGATGTCCAGAAGCTGCGACCCTGTATGGAGATGTAGGACTTCGATGCAGAACTCGACGACCATCTTGTCATACTGCTCGATGCCCTGTAGTGAACAGCGGTGCTTCACGCGGAACACCTCAGCCCAGAAATCGTCCCAGCCGCGCTCGACGTGTTCCACCGTTCGCACTTCCGACAACACTCATCTGGTGGGGGCGATATGAAGCTTGTCATCTCTGGACAATAGTATCTGCCCTCAACCTCCGGAGGGCTACTCGTACATGGCCTATCAGAATTCACTTAGCCAATCCAGAGAGATGCAGCTCCGCACTCGTCTGAGTAGCGTTTGGAAGACACAAAGAGGTGGAGGAGACCCGCAACCTGTTGTTCTTCGCCGGGAGGGACGCAGAATCATGCAACAGGACGCTCGATCAAATGAGTAAGAGTCTGCGGGTCTTGCCTCTCCAAGTCCAAATCCGCTCGACTGCCTATAAACATATAGTTTTTGGATAGGCTGTAGATAAAACGCGCGGACTTCGCCAAAAACACTTTAGTTGGTCTTTTTATCGTAATATCGAGTACAACGCTCGTTTTCTCGGGCAAAAACGCCAATCCTAGAGTGAACAATGACCAAACAGCCCGTGAGGGTGAACAAAATCTCTGCATACGACAGGTTGCATCAACGAAGAGAGGATGGTAGCCCCGTCAGGATACTCTCAATGTCGGGAAGGCCGACAATGCTTCGAACCTGAGTCGGAGGATCCAGAGTCCCTCATGCTGGACCACTACACCACGGGGCTATGACCCGAGTTTGGGCAGTGCCCTAGTCGGGGGTCAGTCGAGCGGCTCGTCTAGTACTTCTAATTAGGGTTTCGGTAATGATTGGACCAAGATACGAGGAATAGCAATGCTCTCAGTCAGGCTGTTGCTCTCTGCCTCCCATTTCCAGATAGTTAATTAGGGCTTCAAGCAAGAACAAGGCCGACCGACAAATGCCCTACTGGCAGGAACTCACCCATAAGCAATTCGTGAAGGCATGCCACGAAACAGAGGTGGCAGTCTTGATGACAGGTGCGCTCGAGGCACATGGTGACCATCTGCCGCTCGGCTCCGATAATCTGCTCCCAGCCTACCTTGCGGAGAACGTGGCGGCCAAGACAAAAGCCCTTGTCCTTCCACCCATACCCTTTGGTGAGAGCTGGACGTTCGGGCAGTATGAAGGCACGGTCACGGTGGACCCCGCAACGCTTCTTGATTTCTACGGTGAGGTCATGGAGTCGGTCTTCCGCCATGGTTTCAGATTCATAGTCGCATTGAACGGCCACGGTGGTAACTCGTCACTACTACAGCTTGCGGCGAGGAAAGCAACCATGGGGGGTGAGCGCACCGTTGTAGTCGTCAACTGGTGGACCGACTTGGCGAAGGATGTCAGAGAGAGTGTATTGGAAACACCTGAGGGCCATGCCGCAGAGGACGAGACATCTGAGATGATGCACATCAGACCAGAACTGGTTGACAAGTCATCATACACGGCTTCGGATGTGAGAATGAAATACACAATCGTTTCTGCCAGATATAGAGAGGAGCTTTTCCCTTCCGCAGTTCGCGGAGATCCCACAAGGGCCACGCCAGAGAAAGGCAAGCGCATAATGGAGCGCGCAGCCGAAGAGCTACTGGAGCTGATTGCCCAACTCGAGAGAGGAGAATTGCCTCTGAAGAAGATGAGCTGATTCACTGTTCCAATGGACGATAGGGTTTCACCTAAGTGAGTCACAGCCGACCTCTCTCGACAACTGATGTCTAGATACCTACCTTGAAGATTAGTGCGTCCCTTAGGATTCTCTGGAACATTCTCAGCAGGTTTGTGCCTGCGGTAGCGACCGTGCCAAAGACAGGATAGCCCTCAAGACCAAGCATGCCAATCATGTAGTCGACAGGCAATGCGTTCGGTATGTCCCTCTTGTTCAGGGCCACTACGATAGGCAAAGTCGCGGTTCGGTCTGTCCCAAGAGCGATTCGCAGCTCTTGGATTGAAGCCAGATTCTCGTTCATCTGTTCTGGTGTGCTGTCAGGCATGAAGATGAGACCATCTGCGTCCCTCAATACTGCAATCCTGTTACTTGCATGTCGTCTCTGGCCGGCCACAGTGAAAACATCAAACACAATCTTTTCGCTTGCAGAAACCGGCACGAAGTCGAAGAATGTAGTCCGCCCCAGATCATCTGACACCTCGACAATCTTGCCCTTCGCCAGCGATCGCACGTTTGCAAACAACCAGCGAAGCGCCGTGGTCTTCCCTGAGAGCGACGGACCATAGAACACTATCTTGATGTGAATCCTGTCCTTGTCGTCTCTCTTCAGGAGCTTGCCAGGTACGACCTCAGCCGTAGTCTGCGGCATGATCTTCGCCGCTCGGGCTAGGTTCTGAGTCGCGGTCGCATCAATCATGAAATCCTCCCTCGATGCGACGAAAGTGCCCACAGGGACTGGAGATGCTGTGCCGCCATACGGTCTGACCACAGGAGGGCTAGGCGGGGCGGTAGCTTGGGGTTCTCTACCAGCAACCGCTGGTGTCGCTTCCGCGCTGCCAATAGGCCGGGACTCTTTGGTTTTAGGCTTCTTGCGCCGCGCGGTCAGCCTCCTGAATATCGACAAACCGCTCTCCGACATATTCCGGGCTGAGGCCAGTCTTAAACTTTGGGGGGATTGAGACTTCAGTGAGCTTTATCAGAGACTGGCTGGCCAGTCGGACATAATGCCAGAACTCTTGGATGCGGGCTTCATTGCCACGTACTTTCCCACACTGTCTGGGATGACATACCTCAATAACGCGTCGACTGGCATTCCGCCAGTCACGGCAATTGAGGCCATGAAGAGATACCTTGACAGAATGGCCCGGGCCGAAGACAGCTTCGAAGAAACCTTGGACACACTGAGCGCTGTACGCGGACTACTGCCCAAGCTGCTCGGCGGAGACTCAAGCCAATATGGCCTTGTTCCCAGCACGTCAGAAGGTATCAACGTCTTTGCTCACGGGATTGAGTATCCCAGAGGGTCAAACATCGTCATTTGTGACCTAGAATTCCCTGCCAACTTTGTTCCTTGGCAGAACGCCTCCCGAATCTATGGTGCAGAACTGCGAGTCGTCAAGTCCCAAGACGGCGCGGCACCAATCGATCGGTTCAGGGATAAGATAGACGAGAACACAAGAGTCGTCGCAGTGAGTCAGGTCCAATTCGCATCAGGGTTCAGGACCCAGCTCAGAGAACTGGCTCAGATAGTACACCGTGTCGGTGGCTATCTCTTCACAGACATCATTCAGGCTGCAGGCTGTATCGAAACAGATCTTGTGAAAGAAACAGTGGACTTTGCTGCCGCCCAAGCCGCCAAGTGGCTGCTCGGCCCTGTGAGTGCAGGATTCATATATGCCAGAAAGGAGCTAATCGACAAGATCAGACCGATGTTTCTGGGCTGGTGGGGAGTGAAGGACGTAGAGAACTTCAGCTACTTCGAGAGGGTGCCTCAGCCTGATGCAAGGAAGTTCGAAGTCGGTTCTGCTTCTTTCATAGCATACGCGGGCTTCATTGAATCTCTAAGACTCCTCCTCAAGATACCTGCAGGAGTCCGAGAGAAGGTTGCACTCGATAATGCAGCGTACCTGAGAAAGAGACTGTCTGAAATCGATGTTGGCTACTATGACTTCGGCAGCAAGGGCAACTCAGCCATTGTCTCCTGTGCTCCAGCTAATGTCGATAGCGTGTACACTAGGCTGTCAAAGGAGAACATTCACTGCTCGGTGCGCAACGGCAGGCTTCGAGTTTCACCACACTTCTACAACACCCACGAAGAGATTGACAGACTGATTGAGCATCTCAGGTGATTGCTTGTTCCGGCGTATCTCGGGTCCCATCTACTTTCATGTGAGCACTTCCTTTGACAGTAACATCACCTACATCGATGGTGGAGAACGCCATGTTATAGTTGACACAGGAACCGGCCTGGAGTCAGCAAGGCTCGACCAGGACCTGAAGAAGCTTGGTACATCTTCCTCAGAGATTACAGACATCGTTCTGACACATAGTCACATTGACCACATAGGAGGAGTAGTTCCCCTACTGAGGTCCGGCTCACCGAAAATCTATCTCCATAAAGAGGAGGGAGAACGGATCAACTCAGGAGATATGGAGCTGACATTAGCTGACACATTCGGGACTGAGCTGGACACCATAAAGATTGACAGAATGCTTGCCGAAGGCGACGTCCTGGAGTTTGGCGACGTGAGCCTCAGGATATACCACACTCCGGGCCACTCCATTGGCAGTATATGTCTCCATGAAGAGAGCCTCGGCATCATGCTGACTGGTGATACCATGTTTCCGGATGGCAGCTTTGGCAGGGTGGACTTCCCAACCGGAAACCAAGCGAAGCTTGTGGACTCTCTGCGCAGGCTGTCGGAGATTGACTTTCAGATCGCTCTGCCGGGGCACATGGGTCCTGTAATGCATGATGCAAAACGATCTGCTCGGGTGTCTTATGAGATAGCACGTGGCTGGTTCATCAACTAGATGTGGCTTCCGTGAGTTCTTCGGAACTGACAATGCCTGCGGCGCTCTGAGAACCAGACTTACGGAGGTACTCGAACTCGAGAGCTTTTACAAGAGCATATACCGAGTCACTCGCCGGGGTATCAATGCCGAGCTGCCGCGCGAGCCTGATGACCTCTCCAGTTATCGAGTCTATCTCGGTCCGTTTCCGCGCACGTATGTCCTGAAGCATGGAATTGATGTTCGCTCCCGTTGCCTTCGCTGTACCGAGAGTATAGCGAACGGGGTCGTCAGTCGTTAGGCGTATCTTTAGACCTTCAGCCACTCTTGCAGTTTCCTGTACAAGGCGGAGGACCAGTCCTCTCAGGGCCTTGTTGTTATACACGTCACCGTTTGTGAGACCAGTCAAGGCACCAACAGGGTTCACTCCACAGTTCACTATCGTCTTCGTCCACACGACACCGTCAATGTTGTCGCTTGTCTGAACAACGAAACCTGCATGGCGCAAAATGACTGCCACTCGCTCAACCATGTCCGTGTTCTCGGGATGATGAGACCCAATCTCAGTGAGTCCTTGGCCTGTCACAGTCACCTCACCCGGATTCGTGACGAGCGCGCCCATGCACGTTGTCGCCCGTAGTACTCGGGTGCTGGCTAATACCCTCTCCACCTCCTTCTCTGTCCCAAGACCATTCTGGAGTACGATAACATAAGCGCCGCGATCTACGAGGTGTCGAACCTTCGTTGCTGCACTGTTTGTGTCGTAAGTCTTGGTTGTGATGAACACTATGTCAGTCTCATGAATCTCCTCTGGATTGTCCGTGGCGTTCAGCCTTATTGTATGGTCACCGAGCACACCCTTGAGTCTAAGCCCGTCACGTTGAATGGACATGACGTGAGGCTTCCTGCCCACAAGTGTGACTTGGGTTTCGCCGGATATTTGCAGCAGGCCACCATACAGGCTGCCTATTGCTCCGGAACCCATGATGGTGATTCTCATGATGTAGCCAATCCCTCCACCGTCTTCCCATTATTTGAACTATCTCTGCTCGCTTCTGACTCAAGGTGGGCCATGATCAATCGGATTGATTCACTCAGGTTGGCATGATTGTCGAACTCAGAGGCCATACGCTTCAGGTCTTCTCTTGACTGGCCCTTCATCTCCTGTGCCAGCTCATTCATCAGTGGCAGTACGCGCACTATGTTGTCGACAATGGTTATGTTTGCATGTGTCGCTGTGCGACTCATTGGATTGAGATCGATAGCTATCACGAATTTCCCTACGGCTCTTAGTGCTTCGGTGCGATCGCCATCCTCAAGGGGCACCAAGACCACGTCCGCTCTCGCGATACCGTCTGTGTCCACCTTCCTCCGGTTACTGCTTAGCTCTGGAATCGTCGTCGATGGACGGTCATGTGTGCCAAGGATTCCCTTTGCACCTGCCTTCCTGAGGCTCTTGACAATAGCGTCCTCTCGCTCTCTTGCATAGTAGAAGAGATTGATCTCCAAGGGAGCCCGGGCAACTTCAGATAGAGATACGAGGTCCTTTGCGACAAGCGCGCAGGCATTCCCATTCACGCTCACTACGGGGTGGTCTGCCGAAAGGATCGCGGCCACAGCAGCACATGTAGCTTTGCGGGCCTGTTCACTTGTCCTCTCGCCAACCAGGTAGTCGAACGCCTCACCGCGGCCATGGGCAAGAAGGCCGGCGGTCGCCACGACATGTTTCTCGTGACCTTCAATCATTCGTTCCCTGATCTCAAGGGACGCTCTTCTCGGGTGGTCTGGAGGCACCTCGGTCTTCTTCATCCGATCACCTGGCCTCCTTTTGCTGATATTGAGGTGACCATGACCTCGTGTGGCTCCCATAGCTTCGAGAGAACGTCGACTGCTGTATCTGTTGCTTCTTCCCTACAGAAACAGAATATTGAATCGCCCAGCATAACTTGAGCGGACAAGCTCAGACCTACGGAATCCAACATGTTTAGACCGGATGTCACCCGATCTGTTGCTAGACCTGCGGCTTCAGCAAACCTGCGAGAGCAGGCCACAAGCGTGCTGATGGACCGATCCGCCTTCACAGACTCAACAAGCTTGTCAGCAGCTTGGTTAATCCTGTCATGCCAAGCCGTTTCCGTCAGAGCGGCTCTCTTGGCTTTGAAACCCTGGCCGCCCGCGAGAACGACCCGAAGCTGATCATCGTAGGGTATGCTCACTATCCTGCCTATGCCGGGTGCGCCAGGATGAGTCCGAACTTCTACACCACCCTTGAACTGACCAATCACGTCTCCAAGCCCCGTGTGATTGACAACCTCCGCACAATGAGCGAAGCCTGCAGCTCTCGACCGGGTCATCCTAGGATCCAGGAGCCGCCCCAAAGCGAGTGCAGTACTCAGAGCACCAGCACCTGATGCGCCATACCCAACGCCGATTGGGATAGATGACTCATGCTCTATATGAGCGCTGAAGGTCTGGTCGTATTGCTCCGCCAATGTCCGTACCACCGTCGTTGTCACTGGTGCATCTATTCGTTTCTTGTTGTATTCGACAACCATGTCTAGTGATTTGCTCTCCAGTAGGCTGACAGTTGTCGTGGTCCCGGCCAAAACCGAGAACCCAGCACCAGTGGAGCCAGAGTATAGCGGCTCTTTGCTGCTGTCGTGGATTCTGAACAACCCTGTTATGTGACCCGGCGCAAATGCCCGAGCCAACCTCACTGACAAGTCCAATCCATGTCCTTGTTTTGTCAACGCTGTTTGTAGAGGGTTACTTTACTCTTGTGTATACTATACTCCGACGGTATATACATGTATATATCCAGACTCCGTCAGAGCAACGCCGGCACAGAACTCATCTGCCAAGTGGGACCAGACTAGTGTACTCTTTGATCCTCGGATCGGAAGACGGAGCTGCGGGATAGGCCCAACGCGCATCCACGTCTCTGCCGCTAAGATCATACATCTGAAACGAGCCTGAACTCCACGTCAAGGGGCTGAAACCAAGCAACAGTGTCTGGGTCCTCCAGCTTGTCACTACCAGATGCCTGTTCATACCAGCAGTCGGAACCACTAGAAAAACATTCGATAGCTCCATCAACAGTGATGTACTGATTCTATAGAAGAAGCTGTACATCTTTCTGTGCTCCTCGGTCCCTTGGGCCCTCAGATCATTCAGGTATCTGACAATGGTTTCGTCATGTACTGCTGGATCCATAACGTCACTGAGATCTTCAACGTCCACCACAACTGCTGTTTCGAAATAGTAGGCCAAGGGAAACTCCGTGATATGGAAGATGACAAACTTGTCCTTGCTGATGATATGATAGAGATGCTGGAATATGGCTTGCTTTGAGTATAGCATGCTGGCGTCGAGCTTTGCAGGGTCGAAGTTCTTGGACTCGTCAGAAACCACCAGTCTGAACATATCATCCAGCATGTCGCCATCATAGCCAATGTGTACAACGTGATAGGGCAGCTTGCCAGAATCATCGCTGAGGCGGCCGGTGGTTCTAAGAAAGTCGTTGAAGTCACGCTGGAAGGTGTCGACCTCATTATCATTGTCCAGTATGAACATTGATTGGCTGGGAGTACCAAGTGCGGACACTACCCGTTCATAGGCTTGGAAACGGGCCCTCTTCTCGGGCTGCATCCTACTGAATATCGCCTCAGAATAGCGAGAAGAGTCCGCCAAGTCTTGCGCACCGCCATTATATGTTTCTAGTGAGAGGGGATTTCCCCTCAGCAATCCGTGCTGTTCCTGTGCGAGGGTCCAAGCGTGCTCTCTCTAACGGCCCAATCACAGGGGAGTCCGTCATTGGCGCATCGAACTTTCCTACTCGGCTCATATATTCTTTGCCCAAAGCCACAACAGGCAGTCCTATTGACGAAGGCTGCCGTTCGCTCAGTTTATCAATGGATGCGCTCCAAGCCTAACTGGGAACAGACCAATGGAACACACATCGAAGCTCATCAGAGGGAGCCTCAGTGGAGTGCTGCAGGGACGCAAGATAGCTCTGTGCGTGACAGGCAGCGTGGCAGCCGTGGAATGCGTTGCATTGGCGCGACGGCTGATGCGTCATGGGGCTGAGGTGTACTGCGTGATGAGTCCAATGGCACAAAAGATAATCCATCCCTATCTGCTGGAGTGGGCGACAGGAAACCCCGTGGTCACAGAGCTCACTGGTCAGATTGAGCATATCATGCTCGCAGGCAAAGACCCGGGCCATGTCGACCTCGTTCTGGTCGCACCAGCCACCGCGAACACGATAGGAAAGATCGCCAATGGTATCGATGACACACCTGTCACAACCACAGTTTCATCTGCCATAGGCGCACGGATACCAGTCTTGGTCGTTCCTGCAATGCATGAGTCTATGTACGAGCACCCCGCCGTGGTCGCAAACATTGAGAAACTTGAGCATATGGGAGTAGGAGTAGTCGCGCCCAGACTGGAGGAGGACAAGGCGAAGATACCAGATGTCGAAACGATTGTCGATCGTGTGTTTGCTGCGCTTGGTCCAGGGGACCTTCACAACAGGCACTTTGTTGTCACAGCTGGGCCTACTCGTGGATGGATTGACCGTGTCAGGTTCATGACAAACCCGTCCACAGGAAAGATGGGCATTGAGATCGCTAGAGAGATCATATCGCGCGGGGGTACCGTGACACTTGTCGTTGGCCCCACATCACTGACTCTCCCTGAAGAGGCTGAGATAAGGCACGTCGAAACGTCTCAGGATATGATGCAGGCAGTACTTGATGCAATCGCGGCGTACAAGACATCAGCCTTCATCTCATCGGCGGCTGTACTCGATTTTGAGCCTGCGCAGAGGGAGGACAGGAAGAGACCGTCAGGAGAGGCGTACTCAGTCCAGCTTGTGCCAACCCCAAAAATCATAGAGGAAGTGCGAAAGAAGCACAAGCACCTCTTCATTGTCGGCTTCAAAGTGGAGTCAGGAGTGACAGACGAAGAACTGGATGCTCGCGCACGGGCCAAGGTGACTGAGGGCATATGTGACCTCGTTGTTGGCAATGATGAACGCAGAAAGGGCGCGGCCTTCGCAGCAGACACGAACGAGGTGTTGATAGTAGGACCAAAGGGATTTGTGAGAAAGGTCCCGCTTGCATCTAAGAGAGAGATTGCCCGTGTGATTGTGGATGAAATCGTGAAGAGAATCTAGACAGTTTGTAGAACCCGCCGGACCCATGCGTAACTAATGAGGCGCAACTACAGTATCTCTAACAGACCCTGAGCCATCCGTTTCATATCCACGAATATCAGGCCGAGCTGCGCGTCAGGCTTGGCGAGGACCAAGAGCAGAGCACTTCCTCCCACTGACGTGAGCAGGGTGTAGCCCCGGTCGCCTTTGACATATATCTCCATCAGTTGACCACGGTCGAGCTCGGTCGTCGCCTTCTCACCGAGAGACAGAATCGCGGCACTGATCGCGGCAACTCGTTCTTGTTCACTCTCGGGAAGAGCCGAAGATATCATGAGACCATCTAAGGAGACCAGAGCAGCACCTTCTACTCCAGGTACAGTTTCGAAGTCCCTTATGGCCTTGTTAATCCTGTCAACGCGGCTGGGCATTGCTACTCCACTCCGTCGCAATACTCGTAACTCCTCTGACGGTCTTAAAACCTTATTGTGACCAAGCGACAGGTCCAGACCTGCTGAACCTTCTTGTCTATACACCAAAGAACTCAGAGGGGTCGGCCTTCTCGTCTCTCTCCTTCCGACGAGCCCTCTCCTCTTTCGCTCTATCCGCCTGCTTCTCTGATGAACGTCGTGTTCTGGATTCTGAGAACAGCTTGCCGCCCTTGCGGTATCTGATGTAGAGCGCACCAACAACCAGCACCCCTGCCACTGCCGCAACCACACCGATAGCGAGCCAAGGGGATGGACGGATGTACATGAAGTCGACGAGAAGCAGCGACAGTGTGTCGTGACCAGCCTTCACAGCACTGACTCTAAGATCGTATTTGCCGGTACGGTTACTCGTCCATTGCTCATCCAGAGTAACAGTGTATACACCTCCACCGACCTCATCAACTGCCAATTGATATGGACCGAGCCAGACCTGGACAGTCACATCCTCGGTTCCTGTACCAACGAGGTCTGTGATTTGAAGAGTGACTACGACTCTGTCACCTTCCCATATCACATATTCACTCAAGGTCACGCGTTTCAGGACCAGAGAAGGCTGTTCGCCCCATGTCACCGCATTCTCAACTGTGGCTATCTGCTCGGGACCCGCAGGGGTTGTGGTTGTCAGACAGAGCTTGCCTGTACCCAGGACTCCTGCCACGATAACTGGCTTCGACCCGTCCGTTGCCAAGATGGACAGATTCGCCCACACGGAGTCAAAATGACCTTGAAACGTAGTGGAGTCCGCAAGATCGTTGGGCACAGACATGAACGGATGAGTTGGGTCTGAGATGACAATGCTGGGGCCAGAGTTGGATTCGTTCAGCGTAACTGACCAAGGCAGCCACCCGATGTCCCCCGAAACGCCTAGAAGCACGAGGATGCCCCCGCTCCTGACATAGTCGTCCAACTTGTTGGCACTCGCGGCCATCACACTCTCGAGTGTACCGATCGAACCCGGTTCAACGATTACCACTCGCCTCAGTGGTAGCAGGGAGATGAAGTCACTGTAGTTGGTACTCTCATAGTAGTCATTGTCGACTCCAAGGACCAGTAAGGAATCTGGCAGATAACTGGATACGCCCAGCGCAGCCACTGCAGCTACCCCTCGACCCGGCATATGGTTTCCGAACGTACTGTTCATCGGGTTGACAGAGGCCACTCTCGGATGAGAGACCGTGTCGTACAGCCTAATCTCGGGATCTCCAAACAGGACGTGTTGATTGGCGTAGTCACGAGGATCTCCTGAAGGTGGGTCCGAATAGTCGTAGGAAACTGTCTTCAGAGACTGGGTGAGGGCAGAACCTGTAGTGTTGCCTGCTGCGATGGCTTGAGTCATGAGGACGCAGACCAGACCAGCAGGGAGGAAGTAGACTGTACGTGGTGAGGCAATCACAGAGACTGCGCCATGTTCCATGAGCATCAGAGGCAGTTCCGACCCGCCCAAAAGACATGCAGTCAGAATGACAATGGGCGAGCCCAGACTGCCAATTGCCTGCTCAAGTTCGCCCGTGTTTTTCATCACGTGGTGGACTGCCTCGGCCTGAAACGCAACGGGGTTCACTATTTGGTCAGAGTCAGTGGTACTCTCTCGTTCAGCGACACTGACTTCAAAGCCGTAGGGAGCATCTGTGTCCCTCATCGAGAAGATACCCAGGCCGCCGGGCCGCTCAGGAGGATCGGTGGGCAGACGCGTGAGTGTGCCATGTGTACTCATTGACCAGAAACCAGGCTGAGAGCTCAGCGCACTGAAGACCTGTGAGTAACCCACATGGCTGGCGACAGTGAACCCAGCCGACTCTAAGGCACTCACAGAATCATCATACTGCTGTATCACATAGGAGTTGAAGTAGTTGTCAAAAAAAGTGGCTCCGTCAGTGTAAGCATACATGGTGAGCAGCGCTTGATCTGCGGAGTCCGCGGTTCGAAAGATGAACCTGTGCAGCGCAGCTCTGGAAATCATGACCGATGCCGCGGGTGAGTCTGTTGCAGGAATGCGACCTGGAGAGAAGTGACATTGGAGAGACCTGTCAAAGCTGACTTTGATGTTGTCGACTGGCGAAACAATGATGACTGTCTGTGAGCTGGTGGCATTGAACGCATTTCGATCTTCGAGGAACTGCTGGAAGGCGTCAGCCGACTCTGCCATCGAGTACCTGTTCGGGATCCTCTCATCATACCAACCGTTCTCAGTCCTAGTCGTATATCGGCTGGTTATGTAGATCTCAATCTCGGGACCCACCAGATAGGGTGCCCACGTTTCTTCAGCCCTGGTCGTCAGAGTGTTGTCATCACCACAGAGTGAGAACACGGGGGCTCCGTGCACTGCTCCAGAAAGGGCAGCTGAAGCAAAAAGCTCGTCTCCCGTTCCCATCGGGGCAGTGACTATGATATCGCTCTGTCTGGAAATGGCCTTGATCCAATACGAAACAAGAGGATAGTTGTTCAGGTCTTCTACAAAGGAAAACAGGCCGAGCGCACCGGTCAGAGTACTTGAATGAATGTTGTTCGGATCCACAAGGAAGCTGACATTGACACCAAGGCGGTCTACAGCCCATTGAGTGACTTCAGGAACTGTGTCGTCGGTCACATAGAGGAGCGGAGCATTCAACAGAGATGCGAGAACGGCCCCGTTGGCTGCGCTCTCCAGATACGCTTGAAGGTTCGCAGGCAAAGATGTAACACTCCAAGACAGCAAGACATCATTGCTCTCAGATGTTGAGTCCATCCAAGCGACAACAGCAGTCCAGTTGCCAGCCATAGGATATGGCAAGCTGACCGACTCATGGCCCGGGTTGGAGAGTATGCTGCCAGCAGGCGCCCATTGGCCAAGTCTGCCAGCTGGGTCGATGAGTGCAAGATTCAGGTCGGTTGCCGCATTATTCCAGTCTATGCTCACGTTCAGCCATCTGACACAAGAGGGGACGCTGATGGCCTGAGTGAACCCAGCGTGATACTTGATTTCACAATCGATGGAAATACTGCTAGTGATAACTGATACTGGAATTAGGACCATGTTCCATTCTCCGGCAGCACTCTTCGGCACCCAGAAGTAGAGAGGCACCGGGTTTGAAACAAGGCGCTCCATGTAGGTCTGAGCGATCACTGAGTAGTCCACCGGTGCGTCATAAGGATCTAGCAGCACATGTGTGAGAATCTCATCGCCTGTCCAGTTGAAGCTGCCTTCAAGCCAGCCTGCGCCTGCAGGTGGAGTAAACGGCACATAGACAGGGTCGTTTGTATTCACAGACACCGATTGTGTCTGCGTCGTAGTTGGGTTGTTCACAAAGGTGTGGCTGACCGAACCGGTCACAACTCGTGGCAGGCCAAGGGTGTCATTGGCTATCGCGAAGACGGCCACATCAGAGGTGCGCCAGTCCATGAGTGCGAGCTTCGCCGCAATCTCCGCTGAACTGTTTCCTTCAATGCGCGGATACACGATAGAGCCCAAGACGTCTTGAAGGTTCAAGACTGATGATTCCTGCATGTCGCCTATGATGACCGCCTGACTCACTCCCCCATCGGGCCCCAAGTACTCGACCCAATCATCAATGAGCCATTTCTCTGACTCGGACTCGGTGTGATACACTAGAGGAGACACATACGTCTGACCCCCATGGGCAAAGGTCGATGTTGGGACTGCAGCCATGAACGCGAAGTCATCGGCCAAAGACTCGGGATCGGCTGCGACAAAGGTCGCTCTTCGCAGTGGCGTGACCTCGTCCTGTGCTGAGCTAGTATTGCGAGATGTGCTCAAGCCGCCGCCCATGGCCGAAGGACTGGAGCTTATGCCTACAGCATGAGATGGAAAGAATGCCATTGTCAGCAGAATGGCGAGAACAACTGGGGTCACTAATCCTCTTGTCCAAATGCTCAACTGATATCGCTCCTCATCTCATCTGGGTGGTCAACACACGTATTGCAGATAGAGTTTTCCCGGACTGAAAACAACATCCACGCGCTTCCTCAGACAATGTAACCGCGCCAAGAACTGAGGACAACACATCTGCGCTCTCTTGTCGCCTTTCTACTCATCATTGTCAGAGTCATCGGACTCATGGCCCTCAAGGTCGGCATCGAGCATATCCTCGTCGATGTCCTCATCGCCCAGCTCTTCCCCGGCCTCCTCGGCCTCCTCTTCGGGCAGCGCGTCCTTGATGTCGTCGACCATCTTACGAAGTCGTCGGCGTGTCGCCTTTGGGACATCCCAGAGCTTCTGCTCTGCGCGCTCGACGACCTCTCTCGCAATATCGAAAATCTGCGCATCAAGGTAGCACTGGGCCGCCTCGACGAAATACTCTGCAGACTTCCTCTCGCTCTTCCGCATCTCAGAGATATCGCCCAACAGTGACAGGGCATCAGCGATTCCGGCCTTGTCGTCAAGGTCTCGGTATATCTTCAGCGCCTTCTTGAACGAGAGCTCTGCAGTGTCCCAGTCTTCCTTGTCGGAATATGCATTACCAATGTCCATGATGGTGCTTGCTACTCCTTGGTCATTGCCCAGCGCCTTGTAGGCCTTCTGCGCCTTGTTGAAGTAGTCCATTGCCTTCTCGAAGTCGTGCATCCCAAGATAGGCAAGCGCAAGGCCGTACATCGCATCTGCGGCTCCATCGTTATTTGACAGCTTCTCAAACATCTTCATGGCAGTCTGGCAGGTCTTTACGGCCTCCTCCCATTTCTCAAGGTTGATCTGAGCGACCCCCAGATTGTACAAGGTATCGCTTGTCCCTGTTTCATCCTTGATCTCTGTATAGAGAGTGAGGGACTTCTCAAAACAGGCAAGAGCCTCGGCATACTCTGCGACGGACATGTATATGTTACCGGCACTGTTGTAGAGCTTCGCGGCAGTGGCCTTGTCTCCAGCTTCCTTGGCGGCGTCTGCCTGTTCAATCAGCTCAGCCGGATCCATTTCCTCAAGCGACTCGTCTTCGTCACTCACGGGGCTCACCTTCGTGCCTCTTGCATGGACCTGTCTATCACGCTTTTGATTCTTTCTGCAAGGGCTAATGACGCATGATCAAGACTGGGTTTTCGAGAAACGGCCGAACGGAGTCCTTCACAAAGAACTGCTCATCACCCACTTGGACTTGAAGCAGCTTTCTCAGTTCGAACCTCCTCAGATAACCTACAGCCTGTTCTCGATCAACCTTGAGATCTGCCATTAACCGGCTCAGGCCGTTCTTGGCACCACTATGCTCTGCGAACTTCCTGAATACAGAACTCCATTGCATCATTGTGAGAAACAGGAGTGTGCGGAGCATACTGTCTACATTCTCTGATGTCTTTGCAGAACATGGAAAGACTGGAAGACCGGCGAGGAAACTCATGCTGCTTCTCAGCCTGTCAACAGGTCTTGCTTCAGCCACATCCTGTTTGTTGGCCGCCACTACGCAGGGTACTCCGGGCAAGAAGAATGCTACTTCTCTGAAGAACAGCTTCGCCCGTGCATCAGACTCAGGGTCAACAGAATCAACGACGAATATGATCCCGTCGGCACCTGAACACAGTATTTTGCGCATTGTCCTGAATCTGAGGAGACCGGGTGTTCCGAACATGAAGACGCTCATGCCATCGACATTTGCCACCCCATGGTCCATGGCAATGGTGGTTCCTCGCCTCTCAATGTTGATGCAGGCACCATTGGTGATCCTGTTGATGAGCAAGCTCTTGCCAGACGCGAGGGGACCGGTGACAACGAGTTTCATCTTCACGCACCTAGACTTTTGGCCGGAGTTTTGTTTCTCCGTCAAGTTGTTTCCACTGTTCCAGTCGGTGATAAATGGTTTGTCATGCCTTGACCTTCCTTACGGTATCTCGATCAACATGTGCTGGTCTGGTAGTTGCGTGGATAATGGGTGAATCAGTTACAACTCCAGAGCGTAAAGAGAATCGCAGGAGGATACGATGAATGGGGCTCCACTCGTGAGGCTGCAACAGTGCAGGCGTATTGATAGAATGTCGACGAATGCCAAGTTCTCATTCGCCGGACATCGACATATAACGAACTAGAGATATAACATCGACAAAAAGGGTTATATCGACAGAATGCGAACTGGCATATAGACGACTGTTGAACCACGTAGTGGAGTGACACCGCAGATGGCTGCTGCAAGCGAAGTGACTGAAAAAGAGTTCTGGCTCTTTCGGGAAGTAGAAGATAGCGAACTGGTCGAACTGAAGAAATTCATCGACCCTGAAATAGATGTTAGTTCCATTGAAGGCATTGATGGGATCTTCGACAAGCTGAACCATCTCCTCGACTAGCATCCTAGGCTGTCCAAACACATCCTTGGGTCTGTCGTGACCTACACAATCGTTCTCAGACATCTGATTGTCAGGGGAGACCGGCCGCTCGCGACGGCAGTCCTCAGCCTCTCGTCCCGAGGGTTGTCGAAAGGCGTCACGGGAACTCGGTCTCGATGAACTCTACCTCCGGGGCCAAGCGGGCTCCAGGTTTCGCCTTAGGCTTGGTTGTTTCGCCAATGGTCCAGCAAGGGAGACCCAATCGCTGCAGCATCGCACTGAACTTCTCGACCTTCTCAGGATGCATGAAACAGAGCAGTCCACCAGCAGTTTCGGCACCAAGCCCTTTGGAGAGCTTCTGACCAAAGAACTCTGCAAGCTCCAAAGTTCCCCTGATGACGGGGACGGACTTGATCACTATGTCTACTCCGCTGAAGGTAGCGATGTTGCTCGCATGGCCAATCAGCCCAAACCCGGTCACGTCGGTGGCAGCATTCACACCAACTGCTCTCATGACCCGAGCCACCTCAAGGGCGCTCTTCGTCATCACGCGCACAGCATTGTCCTGAATCCGACGAAGGTCCGACTCGACGAACCTCTCAAGCAGCGCATCGCGCTTCGGGCTGTTGAGGTCTCTGTACGATCTCATTGCAGGCTGCGTCCCAAGGGGCTTCGTGAGGACCAGAGCGTCGCCCACACGAGCGCCGCTGGGGTACACGATTTCTTCGGGCCGAGCGATGCCGAGGCAGACTCCTCCGAAGACAGGCCAAGGGTTCCTGATTGTTTGGCCGCCGGTCACTCGAGACCCGATCGCCGTCATAAAGCCATTCATGCCCCTAAGGACCCCGGCGACAACTTCCTCTGGCAGCTCCTTCGGGTAAGCGAGGAACGCCTGCAATGAGAGTATGTCTGTGACGCCCATCACATGGACATCATTGGTCGCATTGCAGGCAGCAATTTGCCCTTGAGTGTACGGGTCGTCGTGAATCGGTGTGAAGACATCTAGGTTCTCGACGACAGCGACCTGCTCATTGACAATGCGGACAACCGCATCGTAACCTATGTCCCCAGAGCAGGTAGCTCCGATAGGAAGCAAACCGGCAGTCTGCAGGAGCCTTGTGAGATCCTGCTGATTGACCTTGCAACTTCAACCATGCTGTGTCACCATTGCGGTAAGCCGTAGTTCCGCAGTCAGGACTTCAACCTCCTTTTCAGTTCAGGGCAGTGCGCCCATTGGTATGAAACATCGGCCGGGTAATAAAGAGAGGGGAAGCAAGCGGTTCAAGGGACGTAAAACAGCAGCTCACAGCTTGGCGATTGCTCAGCATAACTTGGGATTCCTATTGCCATAGTGAAGTCAACAACCTTGACCCACATGCTCCGATGCAGAGAGGCTAAGTGTTGACCTCCGGCTTGGGCCGTTGCTAGTTGACAACGCTTATAGCAGAACACATCCTCACACGCTAGAAGGAGTGAACGCCTTGGAAGCAAAGAGGATTGGCGAGAACATCTACGAGATCCCAAAGGGAACAAAAGATTGCATGACTGTTCCAGTCAGGATATACGCATCGGATTCGCTCGCTAAGAAGATGCGCCAAGATGCAACATTCGAACAAGGGACGAATGTCGCCTGTCTGCCCGGCATCTATACATATAGCATAATTCTGCCCGATGGGCACCAGGGTTACGGGTTCCCAATCGGCGGAGTCGCAGCGACAGACTACGAACGCGGCGTGATCTCCCCAGGCGGCGTTGGCTACGACATCAACTGCGGAGTACGCGTTCTCAGGACGAACATGGACGAGCAGGACGTCAGACCCAAACTCAAGATTCTCATCGAACGCCTGTTCGTTGATGTCCCGACTGGTATTGGCCGGACGGGTAAGATTGAACTCCAAGGCAGAGGAGGCGTCGACAGGGTGCTGACCGAAGGGTCGAAGTGGGCTGTTGAGAGCGGCTTCGGTTGGCAGGAAGACCTGGAGTACACAGAGGCGGGTGGGCAACTCACTTCTGCTGATGCCAGCAAGGTATCCGGCGAGGCCAAGGCCCGAGGCAGGGAACAGGTGGGCACACTGGGATCGGGCAATCACTTCTTGGAGATTCAGCTTGTAGACGACATCTATGATGAAAAGGCCGCCAAGGCCATGGGTATCACCCGGAAAGGGCAGGTCACTGTCATGATACACAGTGGCTCGCGGGGGCTGGGCTATCAAGTGTGCGACGACTACATCAAGACGATGACACAAGCGATGAAGAAGTACAACCTGCAGCTGCCTGACAGAGAGCTATGCAGCGCTCCGACGACTTCACCAGAGGGACAGGCATACCTAGGTGCGATGAGTGCTGCGGCCAACTTCGCGTGGGCCAACCGACAGGCCATGATGCATTGGACAAGAGAAGCCTTCTCGAAAGTCCTTGGTCGGTCTCCTGACGACCTAGACATGCATTTGATATACGATGTCGCCCACAACATGGGCAAGGTCGAGGAACACACGATTGATGGCAAGAGGACTAAGGTCTTGGTCCACAGGAAGGGGGCTACTCGAGCCTTTCCGCCCGGTCACCCGGAAACACCTGCAAAGTACAAGAGCATCGGTCAGCCGGTCCTGATTCCAGGTACAATGGGTACTGCCTCCTACATTCTCATAGGCAATCAGAAGAGCATGGAACTCTCCTTTGGCTCAACTGCTCACGGAGCAGGTCGCTTCATGAGCCGCACGCAGGCGATAAGAGACTACGACGGCAGCACGATTCAGAAGGAACTCGCGGCCCGCGGAATCATAGTGAAGTCCCCCAAGGCAATAGGGATAGCAGAGGAAGCCCCGGGAGCCTACAAGGACGTTGACGAAGTGGTCAAGGTTTCCCATGAGCTGGGTATCGCGACGAAGGTGGTCAGGCTACGACCCATTGGAGTGATCAAGGGTTGAGACCTTTTGCCTAGAACCCCGTACAAGGTCCATGATTACAAGTGCCACCCCAGCCAATATCACAGTAAACCCGAGAATGGTTTCCACAGAAGGAATCTTGTTTAGTATGATGACACCCAGTAGGGTGGCCCCGATGGGCTCACCTAGGACTGCAGAAGAAACCACATAGGCAGGGACTATGGTCAACAGGTAGTTGTTCACGGAATGGCCGAGAACTGTTGGGAAGATCGCAAGAGCAATGAATATGATGACCTCTCTGGTCTGAAAAACAGCTATGTTGGTCCCAGAGATCACACAGAGTACTAGTGTTGTGCCAGCAGCAGAGGCATAAACGGTGGACGTGTAGACTGAAACTGGTAGCCCCTTTGCGAACCTCCTGCCACCTATGAAGTAAATAGCAAGAAAGAACGCGCTGAGGAGTGCCAGTAGGTCACCGGCAAGCGCTTGGCTGCCAGTAGTCAGAAGATCACCCCATGACAGGGCTACTGCACCGGTAACGGCGACAATCACGCCTGCCCAAGACATCCTTCGAAGCGGTTCCTTTAGTACAAGCGTTGACAAGACCGCAGTGAAGATCGGGGAGGAGTCTGTGAGTACGACACTGGCAGCAAGCGAAGTCATGGTCAGCGAAGTGAACCAAGCAGAGAAGTGCAGGGAAAGCATCACGCCTGTGAATATCAACCAACGCCAGTTGTTTCTGATGAATTTCCCTTGAAAGGCATGCAAGTCGCCGTGTACAGCCCCAATCGTTGCCATCATCATAGCCCCATAGAGTGTCCTCCAGAAGACTATGACCAGAGGTGGAGAGGTGCTCACCAGTATGAGAATGCTTGCACTGGACACCATCGAAACCGACAGCACAAGCAGTAGGACTACTCGCAGTTGATGGACCGCTCCGCTTGGCTTGGGGTTCTCCATCTAGACCACGAACCTCTGTCTGCATACCACGCACCGAAGCGACTCCTCCGACACCTCGGCCACTTGTGAGCCACAGGATGCACACCTATGAACCATAAGGCTCTCGAGGTTTATGCCCAGCAGAGCCGCCCTGACATCCTCAAGGTCATCATACTCGAATAGTGCTTTCCCATCCGCCCCCTTTGCCATGTAGGAGAGGTCCTGGGAATCACTCTTGCGAAACATGAGTATTGGCTTGACCAGCTCGATTGCGAGCATGATTTCCATTCCGACGCCCAGTGACGGGTTCGAAACTTCCCCAATCAGAAAGTCGCTCATTCGCACTTGGCTTATGTCACGCTTGAAGACCTCTGAAGGAGGCAGTCGTGGCAGGAACTGAGGAGCGAAGACCGCTATTCCAAGCTCCTCCAGAGTGTCAATCACCACATGATAGAAGTCATCTCTTCTCATGCTGGCGTTCACGATTGGACCTGATAGGTATGCTTGGACCATATTCATCACGGAGGCCGTCAGTTCGAGGGGTCTTCAGTGGCCAGTACGGTCTTCAGCTGTTCAATTGAGGGCAATGAGCCGTCATCTGGCACCACTTCTATTCGACCCGAACGTCCCAGCGACAGCTGTATCTTCCCTTTCCATTCCTTTGCCCATCCGTCAGTAATCTTGACCACCTTCCCAGCCGAGATCTTGGCTCCCTCGCCAAAGCCCCATAGTGACAAGATCACTCTGCCAGTTTCATCAGCGACCAAAACCTCTGTAAGCTGAGTCTTCCTGCCATCACGAGTCTGAATCATCCGGGCGGGATTGATTGACACGACCCTGACCACAACCTCAGAAACGTTCTTGTCGGCTTCTATCTCGTTGAGCTTCAACAGCAAACCCTGTGCTGAGGGTGTCTCATCCTGCAATTGAGTCTTCCGAGTCGCCCCCCCCACTTGTAGACCTGCGGCCCCGACCGACCAGCTTCTCATTCAGAGTAAAGATCCTCACCGTATGACTCTTCGTCGTCTTGCTCTTTCTGACGCGAAGGCTTAGTTTCACTTGGCTTCTCGTCCGGTGGAGCCAAGCCGATTATCTTCTCGAGCTCCCGTAGCTCCTCAGGAGACACACTCTTGGGGCTCTCTGCTGGGATTGTGCTCGGTTGAGATGGCTCCTTGGCTTCAGTAGGTCCGAGTATTCTCTCTAGGTCCTTGCGAGCCTCGTCAGCAACTTCATGAGTGGTTTCCTCGCGTCCCGCCGTAACAGTTTCCTCGGATCTGAGGGCGTCTAATGCCTCTCCTATCTCTTCGTGAGGAACACGGTCAATCTCAGCAGCAACCATTTCGTCGGCGTCCAGAACCCCGGACAGGAGGTCCTTCGCAATTTGCAGTCCTGCCTGAGCATCTGGGTCCACAGTCAGAGCAGGTCCGGATTCTTCACTGGTCGACTGGGCACCTGCGGTTTGAACCTCGAACTCCTCGGTTTCCTCGGCCGAAACTCCCTGGTCAGAGATCGTCGGCTCAGTTTCCTCGTCCATGACCTCGACCACTTCTTCCACAACCTCATACTCATCTGAGCCCTCGATGATGTGGCCTTCTTCGTCGACGAAAACCTCCTCTACGACTTCCATCTCCTCTTCGGCCTCTTCGGCTTCTTCGTGTGGGGGAACAGCTTTCGCGGGTTGTTCTGCTTCTCTCACAGCTTGGTCTGCGAACCTGATGAGCTCTGATGGAGGCAGGTCCGGTAGTGCAACACCGACGTATTGAGCAGCAGCGCTGATGAGTATTCTAAGCATTTCATCACGGCGCTCCTTGTCGATTGCGACCATGGGGTATGTCGGTATACCAAGAATCTTCTGGACTACCTCAGGCTTCATGGCATTGGGTTTGTCCTGTTTGTTGGCAAGAGCAAACACCGGGACTTTCGGTGCATCGCGCTTGATCAACTTCAGTATGTCCTTGCTAATGATTACGTTCCTGAGTGTCGAATCACACACCAGGAATATCACGTCAGCCCCGTGAAAATAGAACCTCCAAAGCGTGCGGAATCGCTCCTGCCCTGCAAAGTCCCATATGACCAGTGAGTAGTTCCCAAACCGAATGTTCTCAACTGTTTCCAGATTGAGAGCAATTGTCGGAACATAGGACAGTGGAGGGGTGTTGCCCAAGAGCAGATTCAGGGTCGTCGTCTTTCCCACACCTCCCTCTCCCACTAAGGCAATCTTGAGTCTGGTTGTGACTGCCTGTTCAATCAAGGTGGTATACTGACTGACGGCCTTTCGAATACCCAGCTCAACAATCTTCTTCTCCAGATCCGCGGAAGCTTTCTCGAGCCGTTCCCCTATGAGATGCTCGTCTTCTCCTTTGTCGGTCACGAAGATAAGGAGCCTCTGGGAGCCGCAGGGTCTGGCTAGGAACTTGCGGTTTCCGACGATAAGGGCGATCTCTGCTACTGAACCCTGTTCGGATCGGAGTTCGTTCCTCGTCTTGATGAACTCATCCAGCTCCTCTTGAGTGACAGTGATCGGCCAGTATCTTGATGACGCCAAGACCTTCTGACCCTGAACCAAGAAAGTATTGTGTATCATTCGATCCACCATCAAATGCTTGGAGCAGCCTTCACGAGGAGGTCCCGATGTCTGTTCGAAGGCATTGATGCGTATTAAGCATTCACGTGATTTATGCCTTCAAGCAGCCTTTACGTGAACCTCGTCGATATCCAAACGCGAAGTGGTGAATGTGAGCGGAGGCTCGCCGGGCCGAAGCCACTTCAGAGGCGAACCCTTCCGCTTCCTTTGAGCTCCTTTGCCGGGGCGCACCGAAGAAATCGGTAATGCGCAAGTATTGCAAGGGGGACCAATGCGTAGAAACTCGGAGATTGGGACCGTGTTGCGAACGCGAGTTCCTAGACGGGGGATTGTGCGCTCCGACTACGACACTCATTGGATCGTGACCCCATGAACATGGAGCCACGAACACGCATGGATGATACAAGACATAAGAACCTTCCTAGTTTTCTAAAAATCGAATCGCGCCTCTTATTGACCGATGAACGGCAAACGAAGACGTCATAGCCTCATTCTCTTGCGGACCTCGCAGCATGAAGCCTCGCGAATTGCGGGAATCGCAGGATCGAAACACCACGTGACAACTTGTCACAGCTGTCGAGTCCACGAAGACGATTACTAGAAAGTGGCCTCTTAGGAGGTCTACCTCGGGAAGTTGTCTCTCAGTAGCCGCAGGTGATGATGCACCATCTCCCTGGCACGATCGTCGTCTGGTGTCTTCTCGAGGTCCACGATTAACGACTGAAGGAAGTATTCCGGGAAGAACAGACGAACACGGATGTCGTTCAGGAGGAACAACCACTTGTCGTACTCGCCGCTCGGTCCCTTCCGCCTCTTCTCCGAAACCACTCTGAACTTCTTGAGTGTCTGGATTGCTTCCTTCATCTCCTTGGGCGGAATGCCGAGAGTGGCCTCGATCTCAGATATGTTCGCGGGGCGACGACGAAGCTCGTTGAGTATGTCATAGCAGTCAGGATCCGCAAGAACCTGTGCAACTGCAACGGTGTCATCGGGTGTCTTCTGCCACTCCGTGAGAAACTCGAGCACTTCACCCTTGTACTCTGCCGCGAGCTCAGGGTCAAGCACAGTGCCTGAAGCCTCCATCGCAAGCAGCGGCGGTGCACGAAACACCTCAAGGTCCTTGATCATGAACACACAGGTTCTGCCTATCTCATCAACCCACTCGGTCTTGATCAGACCCAACTCTTCGAACGGAGATAGGATCGAGTCCACGCTGACGCTCGGTAGACCTGTCACCATCTTCAACCACTCCTCGAGGTCCTCCTTAGAAACGCCTCCCTTCCAGAGCTTGGGGAAGACAGCACGCGAAACTTCATCTGAGAAGAGGCGTGCAAGCCGTGACTCGTCGGTCATGCCTGCAAGTCTGATTATTCTACGATAGGTGTTCTCGATCTCAGTCTGAAACTCAGCGTCGGTCATTGAGATGACTGCATTCGTCAGGGGAGAAACAATCGAGGTGATTGCAGCCTCGTAGGCCTTGGGATCCTCTGAAGAAGTCAGCAACAGAGAAACGCAATACTGCTCCTCTTCACGGACAATGCCCGTGTAGTAAGAAGCCACACTGTACTCCTCGCCTCCGATTCGGACACTCAGAGATGAGAAGCCAGCGGCGGCATCACCCATCGCATGTGACGTGAAAATACGCATGATTTCGGTGTTGAGGTCTTCCTTGTAGTAATCGGCAAAGTCCGCAGGGACCTTTGCTTTCAGGACAGCACCTATCTTACTATCCCAGTCAATCAGGAGCATTGCAACGGGCATGGCTTTCTTCTCCGGGTCCCCTGTTCGCTGGCCTGCGAGGAGCTGGTCTCCATACCGGAGCATGGAGGCCTATTAAAAAGCTTGTGACAAAACTATCAAGACTTGCCACTGGCGATACGGATTGAATGCTTTTTTGAGATAATCTCCTCTCAGGTAGGCACTTCTCGTTTCTGCCGGATAACATACTCAATCCTTCGATGGACTTCGCTCACGACTTGCTCCAGAGGCTGGGTCGCGTCAATCACCAAGAAGGTAGCTGTGTCTTGGCGGGCCATCTCCAGATAGGCCTCCCGGACACGAACAAGCCTTTCGAGCTTCTCAAACTGCACGTTCATCTGGCCCTTCCGGCCCAGTACTCTTTGAAGCCCGACTTCTGCTGGAATGTCGAGTAACAAGACCAGGTCAGGCTCAGGAGCGTGAATCTCCTCCCTGTTCCGACGGAGTATGTCTTTCCAATGAATACCGGTACTCGTACTCTGATAGGCTCCTGTGGCAAAGAAATAACGGTCCATGACCACTATCCTACCATCACGAAGCGCGGGCAGGATTCGGTTCTTTATGTGCCATTCCCTATCACGTATGAAGAGCTCAAGCTCCTCATCGGGCGTCAGCTGTCCAGAAACAGATCTTGCTCTTATCTCGAGTCCCCACTTGCTCAGATTCGTGGGTTCGCGCAGAGCCAAGACGTCATGCCCTTCTTCGGTCAGAAGAGTAACAAGTGACTCACAGACTGCAGTCTTGCCAGAGCCATCAATCCCTTCGAGCACAAATAGCAGACCCTTGGGGTGCTTCCGGCTCTTCATGGTGAGGGCAGCTTCCTGCGAGAACTACGTCAAAGGCGGCTTCGGGTCTGTATTAGGTGCTTCGGTGATAAGCACCCGAGTCCTAGGTATGGGAACCACATCACCCGACTATGCAACTCTCCAAATATGGCGCCAACGAGCGTTAGCCTTAAGTCAGAATGCTAGGATAGGATAACCCATCCTAGCAAAGTGACGATGATGAAACCACACGCACTGCTGACCATTGTGTTGCTGGTGATGGCAGTCCAAGGCATCACTCCAGCCTCAGTCGTCCCTAGTGCCGTGCCGGCATCAGGAGTCACCGTCCGAATCGACTTCGGTAACGGAACGAGTCTGACATTCCCGAACGTTGAGGCTGCGGATGTCCTCGAGGCAACACAGTCTGTGGCAGAGGTCGAAGCAGAGTGGTACGGCGATCTTGTCTTTGTTGTTGCTATAGCAGGAGTACACGAGGATCCGGTGGCAAGGGTCTATTGGCAGTATTGGGTGAATGGAGAACTGGGCCCCATCGCCGCGAACAAGTTCGGACTCCAAGATAATGACACCGTGGAGTGGCGAAGGCAGTCCCCGCTGATGACCACAGAACCAAGCGGTTCGCCTGACACTTCGACCGTAGTTGCGACCGTTGTTGTGGCAGCATGTGCGCTGGGCTTCCTGTACGTTTCATATCGAAGAAAGCTCGGAGGGAAGTGAGCAGATGGACAACAGAGCACTTATTGCAGTGTTAATCGTGATTCCTTTCCTGAGTATCGGACCGCTTGACACCGGTGCGGGCTACTATCCTGGACTGGCTCCAGACGTCTGGGGTGCCACAGAGATCACTTGGACCGTGACTGATTGCCCCGGTGGGCCATTCGGACTCTTCTGGTCAGGAGAGGGTCAATGGATTGCCCAACTGGGTAGCAAGATGGTTTTCTCGGTACTTGCACTCGGGGACGATGTGAGGGGACAGGTTTCCCTTGGGAATGCGACTTGGACGTCAAACGACGCCGAGATTGCAAAGGATCTGACTCTTGGAGTGTGGGGAATCACGCCGTGGCTCCCCGGTTTCATCGTGATGGTAGGAAACGACAATCTTCGCCTTCTGAATGAAACGGCCTATGCCTCTGCAGAGAGGGTGTTCGGCAACTACGTGAACGGGAGCATCTCATCGCAATACGAGTCAGTAGTTGCGGGTGGTGTACCATACGACTGCCTCGCTTTTAAGTACAAACAGGATAACACGACCTTCGGAGAACCACAGAGAACGTATCTTGCCTATCACACGGTCACAGGGGTGCTGGTAAAGGGAAACACGAGTCTGTCGTTCGGCGTTCCATACTCTCTTTGTGTCGAACTATCTTCGATTCGAGTCCCAAGGACCACGGCTGCGTTTTTCGTAGGATTGGGAGTCGTGGCGGTCGGAGTCATAATAGTGATGTTGCTTCTCAGAAGGACTGCCAAATGAGCACGGTTGAAAGGAATACGTCTTCTGCACCGAAAGGAACTGTCATCAGACGCAGTCGTTGGCTAGCCATCGCCGCCATGATGACCGCTTTGGCCTTGGCAGGCAACTACGCTCTTGCGGCAATACCCAACGTCGAACTCGGGTCGTGTATACTATTCACCACTGCGTATGTGTTCGGCTTGGTCATGGCCGTCTGGTGCACACTCATAATGTCAATTCTGTATAGCGTCTTCAATCCGTGGGGAGCCTTCGTACCGCAGATTTGGTTCAGCCAGCTCTTGGGCTGGCTTCTCATGGCCACCATTGGAGCAATGATGGGCTTTGGCAGACAGGGCTGTGGGAAGAAGAGTGCCTCCTTTGAACTCGGCGGGGTAGGCGCGGTAGTCACTCTGTTTTTCGATTTGATCACGAACTTGGGCTACAGCTGGGCGTTCGATGTTCCCTACAGCATTGCTCTGATCGCAGGTGTGCGTTTCATGGTCGTGCATGTGGCCTCGAACGCGATTCTCTTCGGGATGTTAATACCCCGTGTTGATCACATCATACGAAACACGCTCAGGAGTCAAATCTGGGAACAGGCAGTCCAAGACATGCCGGTCTTGAGTGAAGGATAAAAGGAGAGCTAGAAACTCAATACAGGAGTGTACGTCTGCTTGTCATGGAACAACGAACTCGCACGACTGGGAGATCCTACTGATGGACGGGTGGCTCCAGCATTCAGAGCGCACCATGCGGCTGTCGCCCTCATCATGATTGGAAGAGGACAACCGCTGGGCCGCTATGAGCTCACCCACAACATGTCCATAGGCGAAGGCAGCGCACGCACGTTGCTCAAGAGACTGACCGAGGCAGACTACATAACAGCCGACCGGAAACAGGGACAGAAACTCACGCACAAGGGTCAAGCTCTCTTCGAGCGCATGATGCGAGATGTGCCCCTTGGGCTGCTTCTGGAGGTCCCTAGGCTCGTGACTCATAAGCACGCTTTCGCGAATCTGGTAAAGGCAAGAGCAGACAAGGTGAGTGACGGAACAAGGCAGCGTGACGAGGCGATAATTCAGGGTGGGTATCACAGAGCAGGTTCCACAACTCTGGTGATGAAACATGGAGTATTGACCATACCTCCTGGTGACTTCAATGTGATGTCTGAATACGGAGATGAGGCCGCTCTCATAGTGGAGAGCTTGAGACCCCAAGACGAGGATGTTCTGGTCATCGGCTCAGCTGACGATGAGAACCTTGCGAGAGAGGTTTCGATGGCAGCCGTCATGACCCTCTTTGAAGAGGACTAGCGATGCAGACAGACCTAGAGGGGCGCGTCCCTCAGATTGTCGTCGACATACATGAGACAGGTGGCAAACGTGTCAATGCCACTAAGCACCTGATGTCCATGCTCGACAAGGAGAAGATAGCTTATGCTGTCCAACAGATTCCCATAGGGGACATTCTGGGCATGGATGGAATCGCCATAGAGAGAAAGACAACAAGCGACCTAGTCAACACACTGAAGGGCAGCAACATTGGAGTGCCAAGGTTGAACAAGCAGCTGGACGGGCTGATGAAGTACGAGAGGCCATACTTGCTTGTTGAGGATATACTTGCGATCAGGCGAGACCCATCGAAAGGGTGCGTGTACATTCCGTTCAAGACTAGGCAGACTAGAGGAAGGCCGTACGTCGTCACCATGGAGAGGGTTAGCTTCATACATCCGAGTGCGCTGGATGCTCTTCTAGACAGCATCCGCGAGAGGGGAATCAAGGTCATCGAAGGATTCAACGCGCTTCACTCTGCAGGTCTCCTCTTCGGTCTCTTGGCCAACCCCTCGGAGAAGCCCGAGGAAGAACATAGCCGTAGGCTTCCTGTCATCCGGACGCGCAAGGGTCTGGACTCAATGGACGATGAGCAGGAGTTCTTCATTGCGGGTCTACCGGGAATCAATGTCGTTCGAGCCAAGAGCCTGTTGAACGCATTCGGATCACCCATAGAAGTGGTCACGCGTATTGACGAGTGGACAAGGGTACCAGGCATAGGGCCAAAGACTGTGTCATCAGCCAGAAAGATGCTGTTCTCCTTGCACACCGGAACGAAGAAAGACGAAACCGGGAGCGACAAATCCGACCAGAGCAGCCAGCCAGACTTGTCCTAGCTCGATAGTTTTAAAAGAATAGACTATTCTATGGCCAGAGAATACATCGACCGAGATGACCATCCATGGGTGACATACGAGTCGCAATAGCAGGACTTGGCAACTGTGCAACTTCACTCATTCAGGGAGTTCACTACTATCGCAACGCGACAGCCGAAGGAGACGTCCCTGGACTGATGCACATCGACTTCGGTGGTTACTTACCAAGGGATTTGAAGTTCGTTGCGGCCTTTGAGGTCAATAAGAGGAAGATAGGTCTCGACATCGCTGAAGCAATCTGGCAGAAGCCAAACTGTGCACCCGTGTTTGCACCAGATGTCCCCAAAACAGGTGTGAAGGTCCTCCCAGGGCCCATTCTGGATGGCGTCGCGCCGCATATGAGAGAGTCGTTCTTTGTCTATGACGAGCGAGAAATGCGACCGGTCGACGTTGCCGAAGAACTGAGAAAAGCCAAGGCTGATGTTCTGGTGAACTACCTCCCTGTCGGCAGTGAGATTGGCGCGCGCGCATATGCACAGGCAGCGCTTGAGGCGGGCGTAGGCTTCGTGAATGCCATACCTGAATTCATAGTGTCCGATCCCAAGAGCCCCCAGGCGAAGGAGTTCGAGAAGAAAGGCCTACCCTGCGCAGGAGACGATGTGAAGAGCCAGCTTGGCGCGACCATTCTGCACCGTGTCCTGACATCTCTTTTCGATCAGAGGGGACTGACAATCCTGAACACGTACCAGCTGAACATTGGTGGAGACACCGATTTCGAGAACATGCAGGTCGAGAATCGACTCAAGTCCAAGCGAATCAGCAAGACTGCGGCCGTCACGAGCTGCGTTGACTATGAGGTCCCGACCAAGATCGGTCCTAGCGACTATGTTCCTTTCTTGGGTAACACCAAGATCTGCTACATCACCATGAGGTCGAAGTCCTTTGGCGACCAGCCAATTGATCTCAGTCTCAAACTCTCCGTCCAAGACTCTACAAACAGTGCCGGTGTGATTATCGATGTGGTCAGAGCTATCAAGATTGCTCTGGACAGGCATATCGGAGGAGAACTTACTAGCATAAGCTCTTACAGCTTCAAGCACCCTCGCTTCCAAGTTGAGGACTTCGAGGGCAGAAAGCGTGTGGACGAGTTCATTGCCGGGAAGAGAGACCGCTGAGAAGACTCGATTCCTCCTGAAACGAGGACACTAGCCACCAACTGCTAACAACGGGCAGAGTGCCTGTTCCTTAGTGTTTCCCTATAGAGCCTGGGATATGCTCGCCCTGGCTAAGAGGGCAAACGCTTCCTCGACATTCAATCCAGACAGAGCGCTTGTCTCTAGGTACGCGACAAGACCGTTTTCTTGTTTGAACGCTTGGCCCATCTCTGTTGTGATGACTCGTTCATCCGCCAAGTCCACCTTGTTAGCAAGGAGTATGATTGGGATTCGCTGGCCGAGTGCACTTTCTGTTTCATGAATCCACTTGGGCAACTCGGCCCAAGTACTCTTTCGTGTTGTGTCGTAGACAAGAAGCGCACCCTTGGATCCTTTGTAGTAGCTGCTCCTGATGAAGTCGAATCTCTCTTGGCCGGCCAAATCCCAAACCAGCAGTTTGACGACGACAGTCCTGCCATTGAAATTGTTGACCGTAACAGTCTTGACAGCAAACTGTGACCCAATGGTGACGATGTACTGCTCCGAGAACTTCTGAGTAAGGAAACGGTTGACAAGAGCTGTCTTGCCGCTACCACCAGCTCCTATCATGACGACTTTCCTCATGAAGTCGAAACTCGACATCGATAACATCGCCTGCATTTGTCAAGGATTCGTCCCAATCTAGCGCATAGTGTTTCTGATCGACTCTACTCGGCAAGCCGAGGGTAGTGATGGAGTGCGGCTTTGACGCTATTTAGCCTTTCTCGCATCAGGCCGCAGGCTATCGGCAAAACCGCCCCGAATGAAACACTTAGTTCCGGACTCGTGAGCATGCGAAATGGCGCCGCTTCGCTGGAATCCAGCTGTTCGCTCGAAGGGATTATAACTGACTCCTTCGCCCCTCTCTATGACCGGGAGGACTTGGTCTTGCAGCTGATCACCGTCAAGATGAGTGACATATACGTGAGCGCGCTCGACAAGCTCGTGGAGCTTGGAATGTACCCGTCCCGCAGCGAAGCAATCAGAGTCGCAATCAGGGATCTCTTGATGAAGGAATTGTGGGTCGATGGTATGCCTGTGACCAAGGAGCTTGACATAAAGGTCGAGCAATGAACTCCGTTCACCTGCTTGCTCAGGACCACATCGCAGAAGCACGAACGAGAAAGGGCCACCATGGGCCAGATTCCTGGAAGTTGAAAAAGAAGAGTGATGAGGGGCCATGAGCCCCCCACCTAGATGATTCTTACGAAGATGTGCTAGACAGATAGGACCTAGTCATAGCCACGTCTGCCGCCGCCGCCGCGACCACCGCCACGGCTGCCTCCGCGTCCGCCTGAGTAGCGACCACCGCCGCTGCTGCCGCCGCCTCTGCTGTATCCACCACGACCACCGTAACCTCCTTCAGAGGATTCGCGGTCGCGGCTTCCACCGTAGCCATAGCCGCCACCCCTTCCGCCATAGCTGCGGCGCTCGGGGCGTTCGTGTTCAGCTGCCGACATGTCATTGCTTTGGGCGACTGTCTCAATCGCCGCTTTCGCCTCCGAGATCTTACCGTAACGACCGATGTTCAGACGGAGATGACCCTGATAGAGACCGGTGTAACCGTTCTCCAACCGATAGGTCGAACCGACTTTCACCGACTCGATTGCGTCGTCCCAGAGGGGAATCATGACTGTTCCTGTCGAGTCGCCCACGACTGCATCCAAGACTCGATGAGTCTGACCGTCCTGTCGCGAGGTGACTTCGCGCGCCTCACCCGCTTCAATTACTTTGAAGCTTATGTTCACATTCTTCATCTGCGGTTTCAGCTCAGAAACCGTTGCCTCAACTGGTTCTTGTTCATAGCTCATAGCAATCACGCTACACGTCTAAGCAGGCTCTCAAAGCAAAACACGTTCTTCAGGAGATCTCACCGAGATCGGATTCGTCGCCAGAAAAAACCAGTCTGATTCTAGTGCCTGCGACCTC
>CAZVZC010000012.1:0-14216 GCA_964631415.1 uncultured archaeon
TGACTCGACACATTCCAGCCTCAAGGAGTACGACCCCAGTGCCGTTTCTGGGAGGGCAGAGACTCCTGTGTCCAACTCTGTCCAACTTACAATGAACGGTTCATGGGCAGATTTCGGTCTGATCGGGTCTGTGAAGTAAGGGGAGAATGTGAAAACACGAGGACACCTGTTGTCACGTTGTCAGTGTTCTTCCTACTGACAGTCATAATCCCATTCATTGGAACGTACCAACCGATGGCGACAGGAATGAGTCCGGTTTTGGTTCGTCCTCCTCATATTCGATCTGACATTGACATAGCATCCTTCCCATCGTGTAGTGTCGAGATTCGAATTGACGGCGGGCCGCTTGGGTCCACACTGATTGGCGTAATCAAGTTCGGATTTGAACTCTAGCCCGAGGAACCGGATTCTATGGGCATTGCATTCTGGGAGGTTTCAATGGGGATACAGAACGTGGCAATGACCGTTGATGCTGTGGGAGTTGGCAGCGATGAAATGAGGGAGTACGTGTTTGCATACACCGATTGGGGGATGCTGTTTGACTGCTTCAAGTCACATGCTCCTGCAGCAGTGAGTGCTCGCAACAACTGACCTTGGACACCGGGCAGCAATATCGTTCGCTCCATCACAGAGAATTTGAATGAAACAGAGGCACAGCATCTGTTATTCGCAGGCCAGGTGATCGAGTATGAGAACCTCACGATACATTACGCTGACGGATCGAGGATTGTGTGCGGTCCGAAAGTGCTCACAGTAGGTGCTAACTTCACGCGCAGCAATGGTGCTTGGTCAGTCGATTACATACTTCAAGCGTCAGAAGACGAGCATGCGACACTGGAGGATGGCAGCGTCACGATTGTCATGGGAACCATGCCTGCTCTTCAATCTCAGTACTCGGCATTGTTGGTGGGAGCGCCTTTCGTGTTCGTTTCTGCTATCGTCTGCTTTCTCAGAAGGAGGAAACATACCACGGCTGTTTCCTGAGAACGGTCCACACTTCTCTCCTGCAGGCGAAACCTCGGCTTCTCCACTGCAGTCCTGTGCAGAACCGGAAGGCACGTGCAGGGGAAACTCTTTTGACCGAGGGGGCCGCAATGCAGGATGCGGTTGCCTAGATGAGCATCACGGCGTCGAAATGCGAGAGATGTAACAGGGCCATTGTACCACCCAGGGCCATCTGTCCCTACTGCGGACCAAAGGCAGGTGACATGTCACGGATGAATGTCGGTGACGAAGGGACTGTCTTGAGCTACACACTCTCACAGATGCCTCCTGAAGGGTTCGACCCTCCAATCCTGCTGGCGCTTGTCCGATTACAGCACAATGCCGTTGTATTGTGTCTGGGCAATCCAGAGAATTCCTCCCGTATTGAGATAGATAAACGAGTAAGGGTCTATGTGGACGATGACGGCCGCTTCCACTTTTCTCCAATTGAGAGATCCAACGATAGCTTGTAGTCGGTCAGACCGGCAAACCATTTCGCCAGCAACCGAGGTGGACCTGCTTTCGAATGACTGAATCACATATTGATTTAAGGAGGCACCTTCAGTCAACCGTTGGGTAACTCCGGCATGGACTATCTAAGCACAGTATTCTGGACTCAAGACGAAATCAAGTTCCGCGAGGAAGTACGCGCCTTCTGCGAGAAGGAGATAGCCCCGGTATCCGACAAGCTAGACAAGGCCCCGTACCCAAGAGAGCTCATTAGCAAGATTGGCAAGGCTGGCTATATGGGTGTCCATCACGAGAAGGCATCCGGCGGATCTGCTCGAGGTCTCTCCTATGAGACAATAGTAGCAGAGGAGATCAGCAGATGCAACGGTGGTCTGGACATGGCTCGGATGGCGTCTGCAACACTCTACGGCATGCCAGTGAGCAAGTTCGGAACGCTGGAACAGAAGAAGAAGTACCTCACTCCAATCATAAGAGGTGACAGGATCGGCTGCATAGGAATCACCGAACCTGATGTCGGTTCAGACACTGCTGGCATGAAGACGCGCGCCGAGAGGGATGACAATGAGTGGGTCATCACTGGGGAGAAACGCTTCATCACGAACGGCAGCCAGGCAGACTACATGTGCTGTTTTGCCATCACTGACCCCAAGGTTGACCCGAAGAGTGGTATGACCGCCTTCATCGTAGACACAAAGAGCAAGGGTTTCAATGTCGTGAAAGACCACGACCTGTTGGGAATGAAGTCCTCAAGGGTTTCTTGGCTGAGGATTGACCATGTCCGTGTACCTTCTGACATGGTATTGGGGTCGCCAGGTCAGGGCTTCAAGATCCTGATGGATGAGCTTGACAGTGAACGGACAGCCATTGCTGCGGAGGCAATCGGCTACGCCCGCATTCCGTACGAAACTGCAGTGAAGTACTCCAACGAGCGACAGCAGTTTGGCAAGAGGATCCGCGAGTTCGAGGGGGTGAGCTTCAAGATTGCAGACATGGCCATGAAGCTCGAAGCAGGCCGCGCACTCACTCTTACTGCCGCCCGAATGCTTGACAAGGGACTGAAGGCCACGAAGCAGGCGTCCATTGCGAAGCTCTACACAACGGAAGCCGCTGTGCAAATCACGAACGACGCTCTCCAGATTCTGGGAGGTTCCGGCTACACGACCGACTATCCGGTCGAACGGTTCCTCAGAGATGCTAGGTTGATGACAATAGGCGGGGGAACAGCTGAGATCCTGAGGTTCATAATTCAACGCGAAGTGTTCAAGGAGTTCGAGCTGTAGGACGATAACCTGGCACCATGTCTGTGTAGAGAATAGAACGTGAAGGGGATAGACCCCTTCACACCTAGTTCTTCACAATAGCCATTATGCGGAACTGACTATCAACGACGTGTATTGTGGCGGTGAAGCTGTCCCCAATACCCAAGTTCAGCAGTGTGTACCAGTCCGTGAGGTTCATCCAAGAGCGTGTTCCCTCAACGTACCAGCATGTCGAGTTGTCTGTTCCAAGGACTATGTGGGTGTAGCCGCGCTCGACATACTGCGTCTTGTTCACGACATTGGCAGTCAGTTCGAATGTGTCCACGGGTACCAGTACAGTTCCTCCTAGAAGTGTGACGTAGCCAACCCGTGCCGCCTGCACGAGGGTCGGTCCTGACAACGACCCGCCCAGTTCTTGAATGTAAAACTTGTCTACGTTACTGGCGTCAACAAGTGCAAGAGCATGGAGTCTCATGTCTGAAACAGAAAACTCACCGGATTCTTCATCATAGTAGCCATCTGCCCAGTAGATGGGGCAATACCACGTCCACTTCGTCAGTGTGGAGTTGATCTCCACCGGGTAGAGCAGCGGCATCGCACCATAGTAGCTGCCGGTGGCAGGAAGCGGCAATTGACTGATGACGTTGGCCTTTGCAGCCTCTCCACTGACATATCCATATGAACTCAGGTCATAGTAGTAGACTGCATTGCGCGTAGCCCTGAAGATGCCAGCTAGGGCTTGGGCACTTGTCACAGGGTGGACTGCGATGAATGCCTCGACTGTCTGAGTGTCAGGGTTCAGGATGTAGCGTGTGTCCTCAGAGATTTCCAGACGGTCGCTTGATGGGGGCACGAACCAAAGGAAGCCGCCAGCGAAGAGGTCAAAGCCCGTTCCTCTTCTGTAGCCGCCCCATCTGCTGACCTGTCGCTCAAGCCACTCCTCTGCATATGCCTGAGTAATCCAGTAGGGCGTGTCCTGTATTGAATCGTAGCTAACAATACTTCCGTTCTCGCAGTAGACGATTGGTCCGATTGCACGTTCCACGAAGTCAAACCCGAGAGGCGTCCTAGTCTGGACATACACCATGTTTCCTGTCGGGTCCCATGTTGGATATGCGTACTGATATGTGGCAGACATGTCATTCAGGTAGTTTCCAAACTGGATGTTCCTGTCCCAGAAGAGTCCCTCGCCAACGGGTATAGTTGTCTGATTGATGAGCACAGGGCTAACTGTCTGTGGGTTGTTGGCGTCCACAATGATGAACCCCTTGATGTAGTTCTGTGCAAGCACGTTTGACGAAATTATCGTGCAGACCCACACGAGTCTCCCGAGCCGGGTTGTGATGTGTGCCGATGCAACGACCGCATTGGAGCCAAAGGGTGACAGATGCTGTTTAGCCACGTAAGTCGCGTAGTCCTCTGTCACGAGTCTGACTCTGTCGTCCGGAATGGGGGCGGAGAAGAGAGCATCATCCTTCTCCTGAATCATTGAGTTGAAGAAGGTGGCGTTCGACACATCCGATGTCCAAGATATCAGTCCTGAGAACGATGGTACGACAAGTATTATGATCATGCCGACGCAGATCACAGGAAGCTTGATCCCTTCGAATCCCCGCCCAAACCGACTGGGCCGAAAGCCGCCCGACACAACCAGAAGCAGACCGAAGCTGAACAACAGGCTGAGTACTGCCCAGGGCAGAGTAGCCGCCATGACTAGGCATATCATGATCCATGCAATCGTGGCCCAGACAAGCCTGAGAGGAAGCCATCTGATGAGTCGGCCCATTCTCAGCATGTCAGATGAGAAGGGAATCGGAATCGAGTGCACTAGGAGAGCGATTAGAAGAAAGAGCAACACATTCATCAGGAGTTCACCCGGACTATACAGACTCTAAGCAGGCTCTCGACAACCCCTTTTAGCGTTTTTGTCTTGCCAAGATATCGACGTGATGAAGCCACGTGCCCCCTGACTACTTCTGCTTCTTCTTGCGATACCTAGGAACTGCGCCGCCTGCCCGCAGAATCTCGAGCATCAACCGGGGCAATGGCTGGCCATGGAAGACTTGGCCTGTTTCGACTACTGAAACAGTGCCCTTGACGAGGTTTATCTCCAGAGTCATGCCATTCTTAGCCGAATTAGTGATGTCCGGCACGATAAGAGCGGGTAGTCCGATGTTAATCGCATTGCGGTAGAACAGCCGTGAAAAGGACTCTGCGACAACACATCCGACTCCCAGCTCCAGCAACACATGAGGGGCTTCCTCCCTTGATGATCCGCCCCCGAAGTTCTCACCGGCCACCACGATGTCTCCTCTTCTTGCGTTCCCAGCGAACTCAGGCCGGGGAATCTCGAGGGCGTGTTTTGCCATCTCGGAGTAGTCCAGTATTGTCAAGTACCGGCCTTGGATGATTTGGTCTGTATCCACGTTGTCACCGAAGAGCCATATCCTACCACGAAGAACCCCCGACGCTTTTGGCATCACCTGGCCCTCCTTGGATCAGTGATTACTCCTTCTATGGCACTGGCAGCTACCGTTGCAGGCGAAGCAAGATAGACCTTGGAGTCAGGATGCCCCATTCTTCCTCTGAAGTTCCTGTTAGTGCTTGATATGCAGGTTTCCCCGGGGCCTAGCACTCCTAAGTGTCCGCCAACGCATGCGCCGCACGTCGAGTTAGTGACGACTGCCCCTGCCAGAACGAAGGTTTCGAGGTATCCGGCCCTGAGCGCCTGAAGATATGTATGCCTGCTGGCTGGCGTGATGACCATCCGACAACCTGCATGCACTCTCTTTCCTTCCAAGATACGGGCCGCAATCTCAAGGTCTTCCAGTCGACCGTTTGTACAAGAGCCAATGAACGCTTGGTCTATGGGCACTCCCTCGACCTCTGATACAGGTCTTCCATTCGCAGGACTGTGAGGTAGCGCGACGATTGGGCCCAGGGGTTCTGAATCGAGGTCGATCTCTATCGTTTCCAAGTATTGTGCGTCTGCGTCAGGCAGTGTGGGAGTCCACCGCGCTGAGGGAGCGTGGGTGTTGACCCAGTCCCTTACAGCATCATTCACCGTCATGATACCGCACTTGGCCCCTGCCTCGACAGTCATGTTGCACATCGTCATTCTCGAGGCCACAGACATCGAGTCGATCGTCGGGCCATGGAATTCAATCGACCTGTAGTTTGCGCCACTGGCTCCAAGATCAGATACAATCTTCAGTATGAGGTCTTTACTCATGACCCTCTCCGGGAGTCGTCCTGTTGTTTCAATTCTGATCGACTCCGGTACTCTGAACCAACACTTGCCAGTGGCTAGGATGATAGCACTATCTGTCGCTGCGAGACCAGTCGAGAACGCATTGAAGGCTCCATAGGTCGTCGAATGCGAGTCACTCCCTATTACAAGGTCCCCTGGTTTGACCAGGCCCATCTCAGGAAGTACCTGATGGCATATCCCACAGTCAACGTCGCAGAAGTGGCTAATCCCCTGCTGCTTCACGAAACGCCTGTTCCTGATGTGTATCTCAGCACTCTGCGTGTCTGAGGCTGGGGCCCAATGGTCGTTGACCACCAGAATCCTTTCTGGGTCCCACACCTTCTCAACTCCCATCTCCTCAAGCACTGACAGGATCCTTGAGCCCAATACCTCATGTACCATCAGCAGGTCAACGGATGCGTCGACAATCTCTCCTGCCGAGGCCAGTCCCGCCTCAGTATGGCTGCCCAGCAGTTTCTCGGCGAGGGTCTTACCCAGCTTTCTCACCCCTGACTTCCGATTCTCTTCACAGTCTCTGCAATGCGGGTCCCAACCTCGTCTGTCGATGAGGGCTTGACACTCGCCCAGGGACCCAGACAGAGATCATAGGTCCGGACTTTTCCATCTTTGAGGACCTTGGCGACTGATTCTCTGATAATTCGGGCCGCCTCCAGACAGCTGCGGTCTCGACGCCGGGAGCCCAGCCAGTCCAGCATCATGCCAGCAGCCAAGATTGAGGCTACAGGGTTTGCGTCGTTCTTTCCGTAGTGCTTTGGTGCCGAGCCGTGCACGGGCTCGAATACTCCATGTTTGTCGCCTACGTTGCCTGCGGGGGCCACACCGAGGCCTCCTTGAATTGCTGCTCCAAGGTCCGTTATTATGTCACCAAACTCGTTCGGAGCCACCACCAAGTCATAGTACTCGGGTTTCCTCACACACCACTGAGTCCAAGCGTCTACGTAGGAGTAGTCTCTCTGCACTTGAGGGAACTGGTCCGCAACCTGATTGAAGACCTCTCTGAAGAGCTGACATCCAGCCAAGAGATTGCTCTTGTCTACACACGTGACTCTTCTCACGCCGTCTACTGGGGCTCCGTTCCTGATCATCGCCTGCTCGAATGAGAGCTTCACAACCCTCTCGGAGCCTTTTCTTGTGATGATGCGGACGTCCACTGCCATCTCCTTCGACCCTCCCCTCGAAAAGCTACCCCGTATCGGGGCATACAAGCCCTCGGTGTTCTCTCTCACTATGACCATGTCTATGTGTCTGTGGTCCTTATCTGCGAGTGGCGTCGGTACTCCCTGATACAGCTTAACAGGACGCACATTTGCATACAGGTCTAGGTCCATTCTCAGGCCTATGACAATGCTGTAGCCGGCCAGATTCCCGTCCGGAAGTCTTACCGTTTCGCCATCTGCCCCTGCAGCTCCGACCGCGCCCAGCAGCACTGCGTCGGCCTCATTCTTGACGAAGGTTTCTGCCTCTTTCGACCACTCACGTCCAGCGGTCAGGTAGTATTCTCCTCCACACTCGAATTCATGCTTCTCAAGGCGCAGCCCACTGACAGTTTCCTCTGCCGCTTCAAGAACTCGTGTGGCCTGAGGTATTACCTCGCGTCCTATTCCGTCACCGGGCAGCACAGCGAGCTTGTACTTCCGAGTCAACGTTCACCACCTAGAAGTTGCCGAGCCAACCAAGATCATTTCCCCTGTCGTCGAGCAGGCTGACCATCGTGTCGATTCTCTCACCGTCCACGTACCGTATCTTGCATCGGATTGTGAACGGCCTGCCGCACTTCTGGCACTTTACGAGCCAGTCTTCAACGACTCTCTCTAGCCCATGTCCTTTTGTATTCTGAGGGTTCCTTGTCACACGGATGAGGGAGAGTTCCTTTCCATCGCACGCATAAGTGCACTCCTTGAGGGGTATCGGTTCCATACCTCTCTGACCAAGAGGGACGAACACCTCATTAGGCAAATCATCGAGGGTTGGGGCATGTTCCACGCGTGACATCGTGTGTAGGCTTGACAGGCGTTACGGATAAATGAGGCGGTTGGGACTCCACACCCATGCGGCTTGTGACCTATTCCAGACTCGGTGTGCCTTCGATTGGCCTAGAACTTGACACTGGCATTCTTGACATCCCTGATGCAGCCTCATGTTTTGGCAGAACGTATCATGTTCATGGCTACAAGTTTCCTAATACAATGATTGACATCCTCAACTGGGAGGCCGGGCTTGACGTTGTCAGGCAGATTCTTGCTCGGTTTTTGAAGACCCCTGCTGAAGAGCGCCCATTGACTTACGCGCGCTCCGACATCAGACTCGAGGCTCCGATTCCAAAACCCGGGAAGATAATAGCTTTGGGCCTCAACTACAAAAGCCATATAAAGGAGCTCGGAGAGGAGCCACCTAAGTTCCCCGTTGTGTTTACCAAGTTCTCTTCGTCTGTGGTCGGACCTGACAGACCCGTAGCCATCCCCAAGGTGACCACCAAGCTCGACTGGGAGGTCGAACTGGCGGTTGTCATCGGCAAGGTCTGCAAAGACGTGCCTGAGAAGGAGGCCCTGAAGTACGTAGCAGGTTACACCATTGTGAACGATCTGACCGCAAGAGAGCTTCAGAAGGTTGACGTCCAGTGGGTGAGGGCCAAGTCGCTCGATGGACTCTGTCCCATGGGTCCCGCGATTGTCACAACCGATGAGCTAGGCGATGCGTCCGGTCTGAAACTGTACACCAAGGTAAACGGTGTGACAAAGCAAGACTCAAACACATCTGACCTGTTGTACGGAGTGCCTCAACTGGTTTCTATGCTCTCCGGCTCATTCACACTCGAGCCCGGCGATATGATTGCCACCGGGACACCGTCCGGCGTTGGGTTCAAGCGCAATCCTCCAGAGTACCTCAAGGTTGGTGACAAAATGGAGCTATGGATCGAGAAGATTGGCTACCTGAGGAACTCGATTACTGCTTGAGGGCCCTGCTTGAATCGGACTGAAGCTCAGCTGCTGTCTGGTCCGGGTTAGGGGACAAATGCATCAGACCCTGAACCTGACCTTAATGATCTGCCCAGCCTTGAATACCTGCCGCACGGCCACAACCTCTGGTCCCACTCGCTCCAGTTTAGTTTCGTTGCCATCCACAAGAGCTTTCTCGGGGATCCATTCTTTTCCGTAGACGAAGAACACTGCCTCCGAGTCCTTTGTGTTCCCGGCTATGGTCGCACTGAGCTCATGCCTAGATGAATCCCATGACATGCTCTTGAATTCGATAGCGCCCTGTGTGAAATGCATGGTTGTGCTGAGGACCGTAGGCACTTTCGACTCAGGCCTAACCGCTAGCAGCTTGCAGGAGTGAGGCTTGAGACCCTTGACCATCACTGTCTTCTCTGACAACCCGTGGTACTCCTGGTTCCAAAAGTCGAACACATGGTGAAGCTTGCTGGGGTCAAGGCCCATGTCGCTGAGCGGGAAGGTGACATCTATGGGTTTGTCCGTCAGGTTGACTGCTGCCGCCACTGCCCAACGTCCCAGAGGTGTTTCAATGGGCAACACGAACATGCTTGGCTCTGGCCTGACTAAGGCATCCAATGCAAGCGCACCCTTCCCATATGGAGGTAGAATTCTATCAAGGAGTCGAAGACGCTCCTCGGAAACGTCCATCATGCGGTCGCTGAGCAGAACTAATCCTCCGCTCAGGCCCACTAGTGAAACCCATAGCTGGACCTCATCAATCGTCAGTTGAGTGTCATCCTGTCTCACTAGGACGCAGTCTGGGTCGTTGATCCACCAACGGCCATTGAGCACGGCCCGTGTCATCGTGTTGATGGCGCACTCAAAGACCCCGAGCCCCATGGTTTCGTATCGCCACACAGGAGCTATGTCTGTGCCTATCCTCATTGCATTTGTGATCCCGATGCAGGGACCAAGAGGTGCTCCACATCCGAGGATTAAGTCCTCGCCCACGGCCTTCCTCACAGCGTCGAGTCCGAGTCGAAGAGCCTCTGCGCGAGTGACATTCATGTCCTGCCTCACGCCCTCCTTGGCTGCATAGTGGAGGAAGTCTATCTTGAAGTACTCGTACCCATCTGCCTTGAGACCCTTGAAGAGTTTTTCAATGTGGCTGAGTACTGCAGGGTTGGTCAGGTCCAGAGCGTAGTACTTACCCAACCAGAGGGCATTCTGGTCAACAGCAATTGGCTTTCCGTCTTTGTCACGCACAAACCAGTCCGGTCTGTCCTTGAACAGTACCGAGTGCTCGGTCGCCACAAATGGAGCTGTCCATATGCCTGCTCTATGGCCAGTCTTCCTGATTCTGTCCGCGAGGTTCCTGAGCCCGCTACTGAACCTCGAGTTGCATTCCCAGTCGCCAACCGTCTTCTGGAATCCATCGTCCAGCTGTATCCACTCTATGGAGTCGGCAAACCTTCTCTGAACAAACTCGGCATTTGCGATAATCTCGTCCTGATCGGGCATAGTGTAGTAGAAATACCAGCTGCACCAGCCTGTTGGCGCATTTCTCCACGTCATCGCTTTCATTCGATGAGCTGCGACATCGGCATAGGTCTGAAGCCCTTCGAGTGGCTTGCGTGTGGCTATCAACAGCATCTCTTCTGACATCATGCTGTGTTTGTCAGGCAGAGATACGTTGTCACAGTAACAAGTGCATGCGACACGTGCGAGACCATCCTCCTGAGTCTGTCGCCCGGAGACGGATATGGTCGAGAACTGGTTCGCCATGGTAGTGAACCCAATGACCAGAGCAGCACCAGTGTCCGTGTTGTTGAGCACCGAGAAGAAGTGGCTCGTGTTCTCTCCCGAAGCGACCGGGGTTGTCTGACTAAGATCCCATGATTGAAAGCCATTTTTGAAGAACCTGAGGCTGTCTTTGCTCCAACCTGTATAGACCCTCGACTTATCATCGACGTCAATCAGAAGTGTTTCAATCGACCTCATCCTCAACTCATGACCTGTCTTGTTTTTGAACTGGACAACGCATGAGTAGCTTGGGCGGTCTCTGACGACAACCAGCTTGATGTGCATCTCGGCAGTAGCCCCCGGGTCCTGAAGCTTCAACACCACTGCCTTGCCCTCATCTCGCTCGTCATGGAAGTCTAGAGTACTGATGCCTTTGTAGATCATCTTGCGCGAATCAAAGACTCCTGCGTCTGCGTGAACTTGGACGTACCCCCTAGAGAAGCACATAGTCTTCTCATCTGATTCAGTGAGCATGAGGAGGCCCAGTCGTGTGTCAAAGAACAATGAAACCAGTCCGTTGCTCAAACGTATCCCGGCGTCAGCTACCTCAAGTCTGCATGATGAGTCTGGTTTCGTCACAAAGGTCTGCCTCGCTCAAGTAGTACCGTGGAGGCCTTCTTATTCTTGCCGTGTTTGAGGGGCCCGTGCAGCGTATGACCTAGTGCTATGCGGAGGTTCGGAGTTGCGATGCCTTGTTCATTGCCTCTTCTGCTTCATCGTATTCGAAGAGTCGCTTGTGGGCGTTCGCGAGCATCTCCCAAACGTCTCCGTCCTTTGGTTGCATGGCTAGGTACTTGGTACAGCAGAGCTTCACGGATTCCCAGTCGTTGAGCCGTTCACTGCAGCGCGCAGCATAGTACAGTGCTCTCTTGTGGTCCATCTTGGGCCCCATCAGTGCTCTGAATATGTCCAGTGCTTCCTGCCACTCTCCTCTCTCAAAGTACTCCAATCCCTCTCTTAGCTTGTCTTCCATCTCACCATAGGCAGGCATTCTTGCAGCGTAGGACCCGGTGAGAAGGTATGATGAACAGCACAAGAGAGCTACCGAGATCGTGATGCTGGCGCCCAAGATTAGCCCCGGCGCTACTGGAATAGCTCCTTGAGCGGCAATCCAAGCCATAGCGACTCCCGAAATGAACACGATTGACGCCGAGAGAGAAATCCATCTGACCTTGCCACTCCCACTCGGGGCGCGTTCATCATGCTCTGGCACCACAGCATACACCTTGGACCGGGCCCACGAACGTCTCTTTTAGACTTGGTGAATGCAACAATGACCCGACTTAGGAGTCACCGCGCACATTCAAATCAAGTCGCTTGGAACGCTCGGTTCGTTTCTCGTATTCTTCTTGATCTTTCTGGGCATTCAGCCGTGCGCGTGACACGTGTATCCACTGCTCGACCATTTCCGACAGCTTTGGGTCGAGTTTGACTGCGAGCTCGGCGTAGGCAATAGCATGTTCGTCGTCACCCTCAATGAAATGAGCATTAGCCTTGTTGTAGAAGGCCTGAGCATATTCAGGCTTCAGTGCGACGGCACGCGTGTATGACTCGATAGCCTGCTTCCCTTCGCTGAGTCGCGACTGACTGTCCCCTAGGTTGTTCCACGCTTCTGCGTCATCAGGTCTGAGTTCAACTGCTCTCTCGTAGCACTGCTTGGCTCCTTTGAAGTCCTTGAGCTGATAGAGCACAGTCCCCTTGTTGAACCATATCTCGAAAATCATAGTGTCAATGGCCAGTGCTTCGTCATACGCCCTGACAGCTTCCTCACTCCTGTTGACCTCTGCAAGTGCTACACCCAAGTTGTACCAGCCCTCTATCGAATGAGGGTTGTCCTTCGTGAACTCCTGCAATAGTCGGATTGCTTCTTCGTGCTGCCCGGTCTTGATCAACCTGACAGCTTGACGAATGGCTCGATCAATCTTCTGAGTCAAACTAATACCGCATAACTCGACCTGTGAATTGGGATAAGTGTTGTGAAGGAACCTATTGGGGTTTCTTCGCCATTTGTCTCGCGATTATCGTCAGGATTGCACCGACCCAACCTGCCGACTGAGCCGCCAGTAGGAGGAAGTTGACGAGAGTTCCGAAACCCGATGTCCAAATGATCTCTATCAGAGAGATCACAAGTCCAATGAGCCCCATGCCAGCGCCTAGGCCGATGATGAACTTTCCTGTGCCCACCCGGGCACCCGTGAGAAGAACGCCTCCAATGATTACGCTGATGCCACCCAGTCCAGCTAGGAAGAGCAGGACGTAAAGGATGATGTTGATCAGCCACATGTAGGGTTCAAGTGCTGGTATTGACGCCGCGATGTCGTCCATCAGCTCTAGAAATCCTATGCTTTCAACGGTGCTGGTAGCTATCAAGAGTAAGCCGCCCACTATGCAGAGCAAGAACGGTATTCGGTTGTGCACGCACTCACCCAGGACTTCGAGGGTCCGGACTTCCCTATATTCGTATCCTTCAAGGGGCCCCTAAGTGCTGTCTGCTATCATGACCGGACGTCTCTTCACGAAGTCGTATGGCGCGGCAAACCCGCAGTTTCTGATCAACTCAAGTGCCCTATTCACATCTGCGCCCACGTCTCCAGGACTGTGAGCATCAGAGCCAACAGTCACAGTTGTGACACCTGATTTCCGCAGGGCTCGGATCAGAGAAGATTCAGGCATTGGCTCCTGCATACCCTTCCTCCATGACGATGTATTCACTTCGAAACCGACGTCATGGGACTTCATCTTGATAGCGAGTTCCTTCAGGTGTGACGACCATAAGGAGTGAATTCCCTTGCCGTAGAACCGCTCTCCGTAGCGGCGATAAATGTCCATGTGGCCAAGCAGATCGAAAAACCCGGTTTCGGCACAGTCGGTCAGAAGACCATAGTATCTGTCGCCCAGTTCCTCCAATGAGAGTTTCTGAAAAGTGATAAGGGCATCCTTCTCCGTAGACATCTGCATGTGGTCGACGAGATGAACAGAGCCGATCACCAGATCGAACTCTGTATCATGAAACTGATCCGGCAAGACTTCCAAGGCGCCGGGATAATAGTCGACCTCGACACCCAGACGGACTTGCAGCCCGCGATTCTTGAATGAGTCGCCGGCAGTCCTCACCGCAGACTCATAGTCCTCCAGCCAGCGGCCATCGAAGACACTGACCCTCTTACCGTTGATGATAACATACGCGTCGTCGTAGTCAGGGTCGGTGTCCAAATGTGTCGTGAAACAAATCTCCCCGAGACCCACTTCGAGTGCCTTGAGGCAGAAGTCCTCTATGCTACCCTCGGCATCGATTGAGTAGCCGGAGTGAACATGGAAATCGATCAGAGTGATTGTCGGGCCTCCTAGGACAAGCGACCCTTTTTAGGCTTGAAATACGTCTTACGCATTTCTTCTTGCCGTTATGGTCCCTATTGCAGCTTCAGAGGAGATTTGTGGGGGAAAAAAAGAGGAATGAAGAAGCAGGTGCTTCCTACTTCTTCTTGGCTGGCTTCT
>CAZVZC010000012.1:14316-45513 GCA_964631415.1 uncultured archaeon
TGGCAGCAGGCTTCTTAGCTGGCTTCTTGGCAGCAGGCTTCTTAGCTGGCTTCTTGGCAGCAGGCTTCTTAGCTGGCTTCTTAGCGGCTGGCTTCTTGGCAGCCGGTTTCTTAGCAGCTGGCTTGGGCGCTGGCGCTGGGGCCGGTGCTGGCTTAGGCGCTGGTGCTGGGGCCGGTGCTGGCTTAGGAGCCGGTGCTGGAGCAGGCGCTGGTGCTGGAGCTGGCTTAGGAGCCGGTGCTGGAGCAGGCGCTGGTGCTGGAGCTGGCTTAGGAGCCGGTGCTGGAGCAGGCGCTGGTGCTGGAGCTGGCCTAGGAGCCGGCCATGGTGCTGGAGCCGGCTTAGGAGCCGGAGCCGGAGCCGGTGCTGGCTTTGGAGGCTCTGACCCTGGTTTTGGTGGTTGTGCCATGACTTGTTTCCCAACTCGCTACTTTGTGTGGGTTGCTTCAAGACATCGGTCTAGTCTGATGAAGCTCTATCCCGCTCCTCGCATAGTGAATCATGCCAATATAAACGATTTTGTCAGAAAGCCACTGAGAGAGCGTTCGGCACACATAATTCACCCATCATCCGTTCCCGAATGTGGATCTGCCTCAACAGGTGTTGACCGCCACACCTTAGATCTCTTCTCTCGGAGAAACAAAGAAATGATGCCTGCAATGGCCGTTGTTGAGGCCAGAAACAGGATTGATGCTGAAAGGCCGTAGGTGTCCCCTAGAGAGCCGAAGACGAGGGGTGCAACGGCCCCAGGAAGCGCTCCTATCGAGAACAGGAGGCCAAAAGCGAGTCCTCTTGACCTAGCTGGGCTGACCTCCGTTTCAAAGGCCTCGTTTGGAGGAACTCCTAGGAAGTAGAAGAATCCGAAGAGAATCAGCACTGCAATCACAAATGTTTGGTCAATTGATGTGTTGAGCAACAGCAAACAGGGAGTAATGAGTGCGTTCGAGAGCACTATGAATGGCACTCGCCGCCTGAGCCTGTCTGAGAGGGGAGCTGACACAACCTCCCCAACAAGTCCTCCGAGGAGCAATATTGTGGTCAAGGATCCGGCCCAGACGGGCGTATAGCCGAATCTATCGACAAGATAAACAGGCATCAGCATCGCAACACACCTAAATGGTATTCCTCTGAGGCCCGAAAGAATCAGGATCAGTGCGTAATTGCGAGTCCAGCCTTCAACATCAGGCTCTCGCTGAATCGCAACGTGACAGGCAGGAGTTTCTCTGCGTCCCCAGGTCATAAACATCGAGGCAGAAACAAACAGGACAAAGCCCATCATCCCGAGAACGACCAGAGACTGTTTCCATCCTCCGAGGAGCACAAAGAGTGTGATTCCAAGAGCTGGGACGACTGCCATGCCCGCGAGCCCCCCTGCCGCTTGTATGCCGGCGGCAGTGGCCCTAGAACTTCCTGGGAATCTCACGGTAATAGCAGGGAATGCGCAGGGATGGTATGCAGATGCGGCCAGACCAAGGAGGACCTGACAAAGAATCAGGAAAGCTAACGTGGTCGCGAGGCTCGTAAGGAGCACGACGAGAGCTGTGAAGAGAATGCTCGCAGGGATCAAGATATCTTGCCACCCCTTATCCGAGAGATACCCCACGAGCAAGTGCGACGCAGTCATAGTAAACACCGCTGCACTTGTTACAAGTCCCACCTCCGTCAGACTCAGCGAGAGTTCGTCTCTAATGATGGGCATGAAAGGTGAAAGAGCACCGGTGTACAGATGGTTCGAGAAATGGGCGACCGTGCAGGCTGCCAGTACTGCAAGTGACGCTCTCGTTGTTCTGGACACGCAAGTGACCTCTTCAGTGTGACCGCGCTTGGGCCTCGAATGGTCGCATAGTTAAGCATGCTGATTTGGAGGTCCGAGCTCATCTCACGGCGCGGACCTCCACGTAGCTCACAAGTGTCATGCAGAAAGAAGAAGGAATGAAACCGATAAGTTGGTAACTGGCGACCAGAGCTATGCCCCGGTCACCAGCACCGCTTCGACTCGGTAGTTTTAGCGACTATGCCCTGTGCTTCACGGCTTAAAAGCTTCCGAGACTGCGCAATGGAAGTGTATCCGTCCACACTTCGGTTTCCATGATTTCACTACAGCCCCGTCAACCATAGGACAATCTTGAGGGCCAGCACATCATCATCATGAGAATTGTAGCGGCCGGCCATGCCCCAGTTGTCGACAAAGAAGTTTGACCCGGTCACAACGATTCGACCGCTGCCGCTTCCTTGAATGCAGGCCAAGACTGTGTCTGAATAATACCGAGCTAGGGATGTCGCGCCCGCTGGAATGGTTATTGTTGAACCCAGATAGTCGAAATCACCCACCCCTGTGGTTATTGTGTGCGCTGTGGTGTCCGTTATGAGTGCCGGCGAGTTTCCAGACGGAACGCCCGTGTAACTTAGCGAGAATCCTGTCCAGTTGAGGAACTCGTTCAGCGAGCTGATATCAAGACTGTCGTTCGAGAGAGCGGCCACGAAGATAGCGCCACCTGCTTCGAAGTACTGCTGGTAGGCCTCTTCTTCTGCCTGAGAGAACGGAATAGAGAATGCGATTGGTGCAAGTGCGTCTGTTTCATTCACTTCCCAAGTGCACGGGTCTAGCAACAAGACTGCGTCATACTGTGACAGGGTTTCGAAGGTTGTTGCAGACCCGTTGCGCAGCTCGGTCACTGAGATCGAGTTCGATGTGAGCTCCTTGTAGAGTTCCTTGAACTGCCCATAGATGGTGTCCATAGACCATGAAGTGTGGCTGATGTCAAACGCCACTCGTGCGTCGGGGTTTGTGACGCTGAAACTCACACTGACATTTGCACTCCCGCCCGTTTCCGACATGAACTGGATGTCGGCACTGTAAGCTGCGGAACCGTTGTCTGGCACTTCCACCTTGAGAGGAACCAGACCTGTCTGATTGATTGTCACGGTTTCTGGGAGATGGAACACGCTTGGAGTGGCAGTCGCGACCTGAACATCAAAGACTGTGAGCTTGGTTGTGAAGAGGGTCAACTCAAACTCATACACGTCCCCGTAGAAGAGTCTCTCGAAATCTAGAGGGAGGCTCACCGGAGACACATAAGCCATAGCAGGTAGGTCTTGAGGTTCTGCGCTCTCCGCTATCAGCTGTATAGAGTTGTCCACATTGAGTGCTCCTGCGCCAACCAAGTACTCTGGCCAAGGAATTGGGTCTGCACCTCTCAGCAGAGCCGTCATCACAAGACCCGGCGTCCATGATCGGCTGTTTGCACGACAGTAGGCCACAATGCTCGCTGCAGCTGCTGCTACTCTAGGAGATGAGAATGATGTACCATAGTATATGGCTGTCGTAGTTTCAACATATCCCAGTGCGGCGATGTCCGGTTTCATGTACCTCGATTGAGTTGGTCCCAAGCTTGAGAAGTAGTACGGGTCGTCAGTGTCGTCGATGCCTGCTACTGAGAGGCAGGCTGGGAAGACTCCTGGCGATGCGATACTGGTCCCTGCAATCCCGCTGTCCCCCTCATTGCCTGCAGACGCAACGACAACCACGCCGTGGGAGAATGCATATTGCACTGCTTGCTTGCCCGGGTCTCCAAAGGTCGGTGTCGAGCCCATCGAGAGATTGATCACACTACAGTTCTGCTCAATGGCCCAGTAAATGGCAGCCACGATCCCGGCGGTGGTGGCAGCTCCCTGAAACCCGATTACCTTCGCAATCACTAGGTACGCGCTATCGCAGTCTTGGACTACCACCGTGGAAACGAGTGTCCCATGCGGCACGCCATCAGGCTCAGCGTCATTCGTGGAATTGTCATTCAGGTCATAACCGTATTCGGTACTGACGAAGCTCTTCTGTGCAACCACTCTGCCTTCGAGACTATGACCGACATTTATGCCCGAGTCAATTATCGCGACTCTCACAACTTGGCCCGATGTGCCAGTCGGAAGCAACCCAAGCAGGAACACCATGCCTGATGACACCACAATCAGCAATATCACAATCAGAGCAAGCAGCTTTGTCACGCTTGTCGACGATCCTCGCTTGGCGGCAACAGGGGTTTCCCAGTATCTGTACACACCCAATTTTGTCTTGCCAATGCCAAAAGAATCTGTCGGAGCTGGTAACACCTGCAGCCACTGCGACAGCACGTCTAGCTACACAGGAATGGGCTGATGCAGAATGGACAGCCGGCCGGCTCAAAAAAGCTTCAAAAGGTCCGTTCGTTACTAGCACAGTGCTCAAGACCTCCCAAACCTGTTACAAGTTCCTTTATCTATGAGCGCCGTTCAGAGTGCTTAACTGACCGAGGGACATATCTTGCCGGAGAAGGACGCCATCACGACCTCGCTGACCACATGCAGGTTTCATTGCATTCCTCTCGACGATGTCCTAAGCACTCTCTCTGTCGATTCGAGAGTGGGACTATCGGACGATGACGCAAGGACTCGTCTTCAGAAGTATGGGCCCAATACATTGCCAAAGGTAAGGGGTTCCTTCTGGAAGGTCTATCTTGCACCCATTCTCAACTGGCTGATCAACATCTATCTCATGAGCTCAGTGGCACTAATCGCCCTCGCATTCCTGTTTCCCTCAGAGGAGAACCAGCTGGGAGAAGCCACAGTCTGGTTGAGCGTTGTGGCAGTCAACTGTTTGGTGGCGATTTTCCAGCAGTACAGGGCTCAAAGGAAGCTGGAGGCCCTTGAGAAGCTCTCCGCGGGTGAGTCGCGAGTCATTCGCGGTGGCCGGGAAATGAAGATAGACCCCACGCTGGTTGTTCCCGGCGATATCGTCAAGCTGGAACAAGGGGACAAGGTACCGGCTGATGGGCGAATCGTTACGTCTACTAACCTCAGCACCAACGAAGCTTCATTGACTGGTGAGAGCGTTCCGAACTCGAAGGACCACAGAGCGGTCGTAGGAGCAGAGGTGCCCCTGACTGACATGAAGAACATGGTCTTCTTTGGCACATATGTTTCGACTGGTACTGCAGTCGTTGCTGTGACTATGACAGGCCCGTCTACCGAGATTGGCCTGATTCAGGGCGAGCTTGAGGAACTGAACACGGGTGACATCCCGCTCCGTAAGAAGGTCAACCTCCTTGCGAAGTTCCTGGGCATTGCTGCGTTGGTACTCATGGGCGTATCGATGCTATGGCAGACCCTCCTTCGTCCGGTACTCTCCGGCCTGCCTCCAGATTTCACTCCGGCCGCAATCGCCGCTGACCTGACGGATGGAATAACAAGGGCAATGACAATAATGCCCATCAATATCCCTCTGCTCACGACGATTGTGCTATTGACTGGAGTACTCGCCATGGCCAAGAAGGCGGTGATCATCAGGGACCTGTCAGCGATAGAGAGTCTCGGCCGAGTGAGCGTGATATGTTCGGACAAGACCGGTACAATGACTCGGAATCAGATGACAGTCAAGTTCTGCTGGGACTGCCGGGATCTCTACACCATTACTGGTGATGGATACGAGCCGCTAGGTGAGATATATCGGCTCAAGGACATGTCTGCCATAGACTCGACGATTCCAGCCACTGCTGTCAGGGTCAAAGATGTAGAGGGCTCGAAGGGCCTTTACAGGCTCATGCTTTGCGGTGCAATAGACAACGATTCAGAAATCACCCAGAGGGACATCTCCGGACAGGGCGTCGTATGGTATCCCATTGGGGATCCGACCGACGCCGCTCTCCTTGCTCTCTTCCGCAAGAGTGGGCTAGATGAGGGTGAGATTAAGAAGAAGTACAAGGTCGTGAAGGAATTCCCGTTTGAGTCAGAGCTCAAGCGAATGTCTAAGATATGCTATGACGGCCAGAAGTTCGTTGCTTTTGTCAAAGGTGCGACGGAGGTCATCTTGCAGAGGTGCACGATGATTAGCAGCGGGGACCGGACTTCGAAGCTAACGCCTGAAACTGCGACGAAAATCCGCGGACATGTAGACCAATTCGCCTCGAAGGGATACCGTGTCATATCTCTTGCATATCGCGAAGCCGACGCTCTTCCCCAAGCCGAAGGCGACCGAGAACAGACAGAACGAGGCCTCGTATATCTCGGGTTCGCATGTATCGTAGACCCGCCACGTGAGGGTGTCAGGGAAGCTGTCGACAGGTGCCACAGTGCTGGAATCAATGTGGTCATGATAACCGGTGACTCAGCATCGACCGCAAGGACAATCGCCACTGACCTTGACATTGTGTCAGGAGAATCGCTTGTCATCGAGGGCTCTGCTATCCCGGATCTTAGTGATGCCGACTTTGCTCGTGTCAATGTTTTCGCAAGGGTGAATCCTCAGCACAAGCAGGTCATCGTGGAGCGCTATCAGAATCAGGGCAAAGTTGTGGCCATGACTGGGGATGGTGTGAATGACGCATTGGCGCTCGCCATGAGTGATGCAGGCATTGCTATGGGCATGACAGGCACCGATGTGGCAAAGGAGGCATCTGACCTCGTTATAACCGATGACAGTTTCACATCAATCGTCACGGGTGTTCACGAAGGAAGAGGCCTTTTCACCAAGATTCGGATGGTAGTCTATTTCTACGTGGCAATCAACCTCGCTGAGAGCTTGATCTTCTTCGGGAGTCTCTTCTTCCTGCCTGAGAATGTGATAATGCTCTCCACATGGCAGAGTCTCTACATTGTCGTGACAACGCACTCGTTCCCAGGGCTTGCTCTCGTGTTTGACAAGATTTCGCCGCGGGCCATGGAGGAACGTCCTAGGGACAGTGAGGAGATCATCACAAAACCGCTCGCCAGATTCCTAGGCTTGAATGTTGCATTGATGGCCTTGGGAGTCGGGCTTGCCTTTGCACTCACACTGACCGGCTGGATGGGAATCGTGGGCGTATATCCCGAAAACGTTGCAGGCACATACGCATCGTTCATGATGGGGCCAGAGGCACCAGTGTACAAGGCCAACGTCATGATGCTAACAGTCATCCTGCTGGTCGAGAGCACGCTGGTCTTGATAATCCGGCGCGTGAACATGCCTCTTTCCGAGAGCTTGCGTGAGCCCGGCACAATCAGGTATACGTTCTTCTTGGGACTCATCTACTTGGCTCATCTCCTCTTGATGTACGTCCCCATTACCCAAGAGATACTGTCCTCAGTAGGACTGCATTTCTACTTCATACCGCTGACTGCATATGATTGGCTGATCTGTTTCCTGCTGGCCATACCAGCCATCGCGGGAATGGAAATCTACAAACTCAACTTGAGGAGGAAGGGCGTCACCCTCTAGTGCATCGTCAGCGGAGGCGGGCGGATGTTCTTTCAGGTGCCTCAGCTACTTGCTTTCAACTGGGGCCTGTTGCTGGCTCTGGTTCTGTCACTGGGGACCGCGAGCTTCATCATTGCATGGAACAACCGGACTAGGAGCCGTATGGTCCTTGCTCTTGACAACCTGCTGCAGGCAAGGATGACTGTTCAACTGTCCGAGTTGGCGCAGGAACTTGGCAGGAAACCCATGGACAAGTCAACGACTCTCAAAATCGTGAAGAGGACAAAGAACGCCATCATGAGTTATCTAGGTACGACGGTGGTTTCATCCCCACTTCTCTCCAAGCGCCTCCGTACTTCACTCTCAGAGAGCGGCGTTGTACATGTGGTGGACGAGTGTAATAGGTGGGGACTCATAGAGGGGGACATCTCCCGACTCATGGAAGAGATTAGCAAGGCTGAGGGTATGGACGTAGTGCTGACTCGCGATGGTGACTATATCCTTGTGCCTGGACTGAAAGAACGCCTGAGGGACACTCTGGGTTTGAACGGGCGCATTGATGTTGCTGCCGAGGCGCAGTCGATGAAAGTAGACCCTGAGGAGCTGAGGCGCCTGATACAGAGTTGGGGCTGGGGACTCATTGAGAGTCAGGATGGCTCCCTGTTCTCGTCTCGATGGTTGAGGTCAGTACTTGAGAGGACCGTTGAGAAGGCAGGCTACCTGGAAGTGAAGGCTGAGGCTGCCAGACTGCTCCTATCAGCGGAGGACATCATGGACACGGTGAAGGCACTGGGATGGACCATGCTAGAAACACTCGATGGACGACTTGTGCCATATCATCAGGTGGAGCAGGAACTCTCGGATAGAATCGACTCGCAGGGTTTCATTGATTTGGACGCAGAAGCGACCCGTTTGAAGATCAACACATCCAAGCTGTTGACCGTTCTCCGAAGCCGAGGATACCGGCTCGCGGCCTCAAAGGACCGCCCAGAGGTTGTGATGACTCTCGATCACATTCGGGAGCGGCTAGCCGATGACATTGAGCTGACGGGCTGGGTGTCACCGGAGCAAGAGGCCAACTTGGTTGGAGTAGATAGCAGAATAGTGGAAGCGGTGTTGAAAGACAGACCCGGACTGAGAAAGGGGCGGGACGGCCGCTACGTTTCGATTGACTCTCTCAAACGATGGCTGGTCCAAGAGGCTCAGGACAAGGGCATTGTTCGTCTGGACGCCGCAGAGCGTCTGTGGGGTCTCTCATCGCTTGAACTCAGGATGTTGATGAAAGAGTCGGGACTGAGGACAGTCGTCACTCAATCGGGTGATCATCTGTCTGTTGCTCATGCCCGAAGGAGGATACTCTCAGAGATAAAGAAAGGGAACCGGGTGGATGCAGCTGCGCTGGCCAAAGACCTCGGTGTTGACACCGGGACTGCAGAGGCGCTGATGTCACATATTGAGGGCGATGCACTCACAAGCAAGGATGGCTCTCTTGTGTCAATGGCCTTTCTGCGAGACGAGTTCCAGCGGGCGTTTGCCTCCGCGGGCGTGCTTGAGCCATCTCGGGAGGCTTCCACACGCGGGCTCGACGTTTCGGAGGTAAGGCAGCTCATTGCATCGATGGGGCTTCAGACTCTGGAAACGCCATCGGGCAAGATTGTTGACATGGCTTGGGTGGTCGGCCGCATGAGGCAGGCGCTCACGCTGAAAGGCGTGTTCGACCTGCAGGCTCTCGCTGAACAGCTGGAGCTCGAGTATGCGAAGCTCGCTGATGTCGTAGAGAAGCAACTTGGAGCCAGTGAGATAGTCGTAGATCCGGCTGGTGTGATAGTGAACTCAAAATGGATTGATGTTCTCAGAGAATATGCTTCGGAGATGGAGTCCATCCAAGTAGCGTCATTCGCCAAGGAGCGAGGCCTCAGGCAGTCGGCTGCTCTTCATCTGTTGAGAAGATATGTGGGAGGGGTATACAAGTCCCGGCAAGACGTGTTTGTACCCCACCTGCGTCCTTGACCGGCCACTGCAATTCGGTTCCTATGGATAGTATATACTGGATGTGTCTGCTATGGGAACTCCATAAATAACGGATAGACAGTGAGGAAAGGGCAGGGAACATGAATTGGGTCGCATGACTACTTACAAGATTCGGCAGATGAAGGGCAAGAAAAAGAAGATCGTGATGCTTACGGCCTACGACGCACCAACAGCCCGGATTCTCAGTGACTGTGGAATCGACATAATCCTTGTCGGTGATTCGGTTGGCAACTCCCTTCTTGGTTATGAGAGCACAATCCCTGTGACCCTTGATGACATAATCCATCATTGCGCTGCGGTGTCGAGGGCAAAACCGAACAGCCTGATTATCGGTGATATGCCTTTCATGTCCTACAAGGTGAGCATCGAGCAGGCCTTGGAGAATAGCGGCAGAGTTCTGCAAGAAGGAGGTGCCGAAGCTGTCAAGACCGAGGGCGGAGGCAGGGTGGTTGAGACTGTAGCGGCGATTGTGGACGCAGGCATCCCCGTCATGGGACACATAGGTCTTACACCCCAGTCGATCTACGAGTTCGGAGGCTACAGGGTTCAAGGACGCACAACGAAGACTGCAGACCTGCTCGTCAGTCAAGCTAAGAGGCTTGAGGAGGCAGGTGCCTTCTCTCTGGTGCTTGAGCTAGTCCCTCAAGAAACTGCGAAGGCAATCACGGAAGCTGTGGAGATCCCTACCATAGGAATCGGAGCCGGGCCATACTGCGATGGACAGGTCTTAGTCTTGTGGGACATGCTGGGTCTCTTTGAAGACTTCAAGCCCAAGTTCGTGAAGAAGTATGCCAGCATAAGAAATGTCATCACTCAGGCTGTGACGCAGTATGCTAGCGAAGTCAGGGATGGTAAGTTCCCTGATCACGAGCACAGCTTTGACATGGCTGAAGAGGATTCAGGTCGCTTGTACGGACGTGAAAAGCCGAGCGAGTGACCCATCTGTTTTCATGCCTTTGCCGCTGTCTCGTTCAGAGCCGCAACGAGCTCGTCTACTGATATGCCGTGAGCCATTGCACCCTGCTCTATTGTTTCGAACCGCGCAACGCCGCATCCAAAGCAGAACAGTCCTCGCTCCATGAAGATGTCAGCAGTCTTGGGCCACTTCGTCGCGACCTCCGAAATCGTCATATCCTTGGTGACTATCGGCTTGGAGGTCACTTGCTTCGTTGTCTTTGCTTTCTGAGGCATAATTCCACCTTCCGTTTAACTATGGTGAACTCCCGTTGTTTCTCCTAATAAGCTTTCACATCAGTCACATGCTACAATGTATCTGTCGCCAACTCCGCTATTGACAACGGCGTCCGGGATACTCTGAGCAAGAAGTCGAACCGCTCTCCAGCCAGTGCAGTGCGCCGGGGCAATGAGCGAAGCATGAACTCCTGCTAGGAATTCAACTGATGGTGCCACTCTCGATTGTCCATCTCTTCCTGCGAGATGCATACCCCCAATTATCGCATATATCCTATCGGAGCCAGCGAGTTTGATAGCGTGTTTCACCGTATTGACAATACCTGCATGACAGCATCCAGTCATCACGACCAGACCCTTGTCCCGGACGACGGCCAGTAGGGATGTATCATCGATGACATTCTCATCGTCCTCCCAAGTGCCGTTCACGAAGGCCCTATGTCCTGGAAATCCTGTTTCAAAGGTCGTAATGCGTGGGATCTCGCCGCTCGCTAGCAGAGTGTTTCCGGCGAGCAGACGCGGCTTTGTGTCTATGAGCGGTTTCCCGCCAGATCTGATCACTTCGTCAAGCGTGGGGATGGGTCCCATTTCCTTGATACGCTCGCCTTGCTCGGTCTTGACGAGTCTTCCCCTTTTGAGGAACATGCGGGGGTGCAGATAGACCGGCGTATCTCTGTGACCGATTCTCTTCAGGGCCCAAGGGAGACCTCCAAAATGATCACCATGACCATGCGACATCTGGACCTCCGATACATCACGGAGCTGGATTCCTAGCACAGCGACATTGTGAGCGAGTAGCCTTGAGGATGGACCCGTATCATAGAGAACCTGATGAATCTCGTTTCCGATGTGAGTGCTGACCAGAAATGAGAGGCCGTGTCCTGCAAAGATGTCGGTGGGTTTAGTGCGCTTTCCTTTTACCCACTGCCAAGCTTTCAGTGCGTCTGGTCTTGGCGAATCTGGTACTAAGTCCACGACATTGTCGACCAGTATCGTGATTTCTACTCGATCCACGGGTCTGAGTTTCGCCACTTGCTGGGTTCTCCACTGCTATTTCCGTGTCCAGAATCAATTGAGAACTGCATGGAACTCCACCTATAACTGCTTACTCTTCCGTTTGATTGCACAATGACTAACCGGGGCAGCCCTACAACTCCCGGGCTCTTGAAAAACATATGAAGAAAGCCTTATGTTCACGGGCGTAACTGACATGTCCCTGTTTGAACATACTCCAGCGAGGCGTGTTCATGCAGGAACAAAAGAAACCGGATGGCCCGAGAGTCCATCTCCACACGACAGTATCTGCAACGACAAAAAGCCTGCTCAACGAGCTCGCAGGGGATACCGGCAGGATAAATCAATGTCTGGAAGAGGCCGTCCGCTATTACAGCAAGCGAAGAGGGGTCCCTGACTGTGATGAGTGTTCTGAGAAGAGAATGTCCCGCATGAGAGACTCTCTCATACAGTCAGCAGACATGGTCATGGTAAGTTCCCAGTTTCTCGCCGTCTTGGCCTCTTGTGCTATAGGTCTAAGCTCAGCCAGAGACATTCTATCAAGTGCGAGGCGAATCGGATCACAGCAGGCTAAGCTACTCATGGGTATCGGGACAATTCCCGAGGACACATGGTCGGACAGCTACGACTCGTTAGTCAAGAATGCTCAGCTGCTGGAGAGCGTCGGGGTGTTGGTTTCCGTGGAAACTCATCCTGAGCGTAGCACTGTTCTCCTGACTACAGGAATGTTAGCCGGTTTTCCAGAACTGCTGCTTGCGATGCTCCTGGGTATTTGGGATCAAGCAGGCTTCACAGTTGACGCAGAAGTGGTAGGCGACAACAAGATTAGTCTCAAATGGCTGACCGACCGTGAGTTCGCGTCAGTCAGGGAGGAGAGGGACAGGAGAATAGCCGACCTCTGGAGAGAGCGGAGAGAACGGCTGATGTTGCAGAAGGGAACGGGAAGTGGTGTGGTCTCAAGTCCGGCTCTAATGGACTGGCTCATAACTCACAGGTTTGAAGATGTGATCAGTGAGAAGACGCTCATAAGCATCAGGGAGTTTGCACAGTCAGATGAGGCTTTCGAGAAGGCGCGCAACGTCGAGTCAGTCCATGAAAGGGTTGCGCGCATCGTTGCTATGGTCGGATCATCAAACATATGGGAGTCATCGGGTGTCATGCAGGACGGTGAACTCATTCGAGTTCAAATGAGATGCAGATCAACTCCTTTGAAGGACCTTGCACTGAAGCTCGTCCGGTCGCTACTTGCTCTTGAAGGGATCGAGGAGATAACGCGAGAAGAGGGCGTTGCCACAGCTGTCGCATATTTCGGGGAAGTGCGCCATATTGGCCGGAAGTGACGCTTCTCAGGTGCAGGTTGTCAATCGTCCTTGGCAGAGTGGCAGGCCACCCTGCGGCCGTCGCTAAGTTCTCTGAACTCAGGTTCATCGTCCTTGCACCTGTCTTTCGAGAACGGGCAGCGAGTGTGGAATCGACATCCCGAAGGCACATTGATTGGATTCGGTGTTTCCCCGATGAGGAGGATTTTCTCTCTCTTCGAGTCAACCTCAGGGACGGGCACCACAGATAGCAGCGCCTTCGTGTAATTGTGCTTCGGGTTGTCGATTATCGAATGTGTGTCCCCGGTCTCAACAATCTTGCCGAGGTATGCGATTGCAATCCGGTCCGAGATTTGTTTGGCCACTGCCAAGTTGTGTGTGATGATCACAATCGTGATTCCCTTCTTCTCTCGAAGCTCAAGGAGCAGTTTGAGTATTTGCCCCCTCATTGACACATCCAGCATTGAAACTGGTTCATCTGCAACCAGCAACTCCGGCTGGAGGACCAAGGCTGCCGCAATCGCAACTCGCTGACGCTGACCCCCTGACAGTTCATGTGGAAGTCTGTCGATGAAGTCACTCGCAGGACGCAGACCAACGTCCTCGAGCGTCGTCTTGACCAATTCCTCCTCCTCTTGGGCGCTCGTACAGACTTGGTGAATACCCAGTGGCTCTGCGATTATCTCGCCAATCGTCATGTTGTTGCTAAGAGAGCCATATGGATCTTGGAATACCATCTGTATTATGCGACGATATGGCTTGAACTGTGACCTTGTCAGTCTCGAGATACTCTCTCCGTTGAACCAGATTTCGCCTGACGTCAGAGTTTCAAGACCGACGATCAGACGCGCCGTGGTTGTTTTTCCACATCCAGACTCTCCAGCAATGGCGAATATCTCCCCTTTACGAATAGCGAGGTCGATACCGTCAACAGCGCGTATGAATGTGGGCTGGCGGTTGAATATCAGAGAAGCAAGAAGCCCACTCCTGACTGTGAACCACTTCTTGATGTTGCGGGCCTCAAGGATGTATTCTGAACTCAGAGCTGGTGCCTCCTGAAGCAGGCGACAAGATGACCGCCTTCGTCCTGTAGGGCTGGCTCCTCTTGCCGACACCTGTCGATGGCATACTCGCACCTCGGATTGAACCTACACCCCGCTGGTGGGTTTATCAGGTCAGGGGGGTTGCCTGGAATGTAGTCAATGCCCTTGTCAGTTAGGATGCTCGGGAATGAGGAGATGAGTTTCATCGTGTAGGGGTGTTCTGGACTCTCGAAGACTGTACGCGTCTTTGCAGCCTCCACCATTCTCCCCGCATACATGATCACGACATAGTCGCATGTTTCAGCTATGACTGACAAATCATGGGTTATGAGAAGAACAGACAGACTTGTCCGTTTCCTGAGCTGCTTGAAGAGTTCGAGTATCTGCGCCTGCACCATGACATCGAGTGCTGTTGTCGGCTCATCAGCGATCACCAACGTTGGATGGCACACGAGGGACAACGCAATCATAAGACGTTGCTTCATTCCGCCAGAGAGTTCGTGAGGGTATGCCTTTGCCCTAGACCTGTCTATCCCGACCGATTCGATGAGCTCGAGGCACCTTTCTCGGGCTTCCTCTTCTGACACATCTTCGTGGATTCTGATTGCTGTGGTCATCTGGTCGATTATCCTGTGGACTGGGTTGAGTGCATTCATCGCCCCTTGGAAGACCATTGAAACGTCCTTCCAGAGGTACTGCTGCTTTTCCTCCTTGGAAAAAGCGAGAATGTCTTTTCCCTCGAAGAGAATCTCCCCTTTCTCAATGACTCCCTCTTTTGGCAGAAGATGCATCAGTGCTAGGGCGACTGTTGTCTTGCCACATCCCGATTCCCCACTTAGACCAACAAACTCTCCACAACAGATGTTAAGATTGACATTCTCGGCAGCCCTCACTTTGCCCTGTTTTGTGTGGTAGGAGATGCTCAAATCCCTCACCTCAAGCACTGGTCCGGTTTCGGGGTCTGCCATATGCTCTATCTCCTCCTCAACCTGGGGTTGGCAATCTCGTCCATTGCGTAGCCAACAAATGAAACGCCCATCAGCAACAGAACGACCATGATGCCTGGCGGGAATACAAGCCACCAGAGGTTACCCGACATCGCGCCTGATCCGAACGCTTGATAGAGCATTGTACCCCAGCTCACCATGGTTGGGTCTCCAAGACCGAAGAAGTCAAGCACAACCTCGGAGAGAATGGCGTAGGCTGTAACGAGCACGGTGTTTGCAACTATCAAGGGTGCAACAGCTGGAAGAACGTGTCTACCCATAATATAGATGTCACTTCCTCCGACAGCTCTGACTCTCTCGATGTACGTTCGCTCTTTGATGCTGAGCACCTGTCCTCTGACGATTCTTGCCGTAGAGGGCCAAGAGAAGATGCCAATCACAAAGATGAGTGTGTATATGGATGGAGGAAGGATTGCCGCCAGTGTTATCATGATGACAAGTGCGGGTATCACAAAGAAGATGTCTGTGAAGCGCATCAGCAGTGAATCAGTAAGACCCCCGTAGTAGCCTGCAACAAGCCCGATCAGTGTTCCGATTACCATGGTCATGAGCGTCGCTACAAGTCCGATTATCAGAGTGATGCGTACACCCACGACTAGCTGGCTGAACACATCTCTTCCGAGCTGATCCGTGCCCAGTATGTGGAACCCGGGGTAGGCTGTAGGATTTCCTGTGATGACAGACAATGAGGAATGGATGACAATCCCTAGACCTAGAAACAAGAGAGCTGTGGAAGTCAGGTGGAATCGGGCTCTGGCAAGATCCTCTGCGCGTACGAGAAGCCTTCCTCTTGAGATGCTCAGGTATAGGACAACACCACCCAGCATGCCAAGAACAGCTGACTCAGTCAGGGCAAGTACATGTGATAAGGCAATGGACAGGCTTCCAAAGAGCAATGCGACAAACAGCATGAGAGTGCCTAGTCCTGCCAACGTCACAGTTGAGTGAACCATCGGCCATCTCTTTTGATGTGCTAAGTACCAAATAGCCGCGCCGATGATGATCATCAGAAGACCCGTGTATAGGGGTACTGCCTGCTCGATGGGCAGCGGACTTGGCGCCCTGTATGGAAGTCCTGTTTCATGTTGCTGGGGGTTGTAGGGCGCGAGAATGTCAGCGAACGCTGAGAGTCCCACAAACGCCGAAACAGTGATTGCCCCGCCGATACCCAGAGGTGTTCCTATGAACCGTTTGAGCATTCCACTCGTCCTGTGGCGTCGCCCTATCAGCCAGCCAACAATAATCATCACCAGCGTCAGCTCAATCAGCAAAGGATGGCACAGGAGGGAGAGAATGCCTGTGATTGCGTTTGCGCCGACCGGTGGGAATACGCCCGTACCTATGAATGCCAAAGCCCAAGAAACAGTCCATTGAAGCCCAAGAGCATTGAATACGACTATTGGTACAGCCACCAAGAGATTGACTGTGAGAACTAGGAGAGCAAGATGAACTAACAGTCTTGACTTGTGTTGCTTCCAGATGTATGAGAGATTATCCGAAGTGTACCCCTCTATCCTTGCATACAGGAATCTACGGATTCCGCGCCACCGTATGCCGGCGAACAGCAGGGCACATATCCCGATGAATACGGGCACGAACTGGGGGCTGGAAACCAAGACGACGAAACCCACTGCTAGCAGCATGGCTGTGAGAAGCCTGACGGGGTCCCGGAAGGTCTGCAGGAATCCCCCTGCCTTCTGCTCGGAGACTACATAATCCGAGCCGACTCTTATTCTTGGATCGAGGACGTAGTACAGAAAGTCAGCTATCAGATTCGCGACAACAATGACAACAGTGATCATGAAGAATGTGGCCTGAAGAAGCGGGTAGTCCCGATACATGATACCGTCCCAAAGTAGTCTGCCAATCCCCGGGAAGGAGAAGACAACCTCAACTTGCAGAGCGCCAGCCACCGATGCACCGAGATTGAGAGCGATGATGGTTGTGACAGGAATCATGGCATTGGGGACTGCTTCCTTGTTGAGCTGGTCTTGCTCACTCCTGCCTTTCGCCTTTGCAGTTATCATGTAGTCCTCGCTTAGAACATCAAGTAGTGCATTCCTCATAATGAGAGCAAACACACCGATCAGAGCAATAGTCAAAACACACCAAGGCAGGACCAGGTGTGCCAGTAGTTGTCCCAAGAAGATTATCGGGTCTGGCGATGCCGCACTTGGAATCCAGGGAGTCAACGGGAACAGTCTGAGATTCACTGCAAACAGCATTATGAAGAACATCGAGAGCCAGAACGAAGGTATCGAATACGTGATCAACGAGATGATCAGACCAGTGATGTCGGCTCGCTCGCCCCTCTTCCAGGCAGACTTCTTGCCTATCCAGATGCCTATCAGAATGGAAACTATCGTGGCTGGGAGAATCAGGATAATCGTGTTCATGAGTCTTGGCCAAATGATGTTCTGGACATCAGTCTGGAAGTGAAACGAAACCCCGAGGTTGCCACTGAGAAAGTTGATCAGAAACAGGACGTATTGAATGTGCATTGGCTGGTCAAGGCCGAACTCTCGTATGATTCGCTCTTGAACGACATCCCCAATGTTGGGGTTTCTGGAAAGGAATGATGCCGGATCGCCGGGGAGCAGATGAAACAGAACGAAGTCAATCGAGAGGGCAATCAAGATAGTGAATATGGCCTGTATGATTCTCTTTGCCAGTGTTCCTCTTAGTGTCGTCCCGGTGTCGCTCCTCGGTAGCTGTCAAATCGGATGAAAAGAAAAGGAGGAACAGACGGGATGTCCGCCTGTTCCACCGGTTGCCAATCTAGTGCTTGGCCCTCCAAGCCAGCAGAACTACAACGACCACAATCGCCGCACCTGCTCCAATCAGAATCAGTTCTATTGGAATTGGCGCCGGGGGCGCAACTTCGTCGGCCTCAAGCCAACTCTCCCAGTTCCAGATAGAGAGTATTCCGCTCAACCAGTCCTCGTGTGTGAAGCTATACCTGTCATTTCGGTATACCTCAATGTCATCGAAGTTCACAAGCACGCAGACACTACCCTCATCATAGATGAGCTGCTGGAGTTCATCAATGAGTTGAGCCCTCTCCGTGTCCGAAACAAGCTGCTGCAAGTTGTATATCTCGTCGACACGCGGTACGTTCAACATGGTCGGGTTGAGCCAGCTGGTTGATGTCATGTACTCTGCAATGCTGTTCGGGTCAGCTATCTGGGTATAGAACGTGATCATCATGTCGTAGTTGTAGGCACCGAGGTCATCAGAGAAGGTGGATACGTCCTCTGCCTGGATCGTAATGTCAAAACCTGCCGCCTCAAGATCCGCCTTGATAAGCTGAGCGGCACTGAGGTCGATAGGATCACCAGACACTATCTTGATCGTGAAGGTCAACGACTTCGTTGTGGCATTCATTGTCTTCTCGTATATGCCATCAGGGTTCTTCACCCAGCCTGCTGCTTCAAGTGTGGCCATTGCTGCTGCCGCACCGGACGTCAACTTTGTCATGTTGTCATTGTGCCATTTGAGGCCTTTGTGGACTATTGAGTCCTCTGCTGTCGCGTGTCCCAAATACGCGACGTTCGCCACCTTTGTCTTGTTCACTGCCTGGTTTATGGCGTCCTTCACAGCGGGCTCACGGAGCTGGAACTTGCCTGTGCCGTTGGCGTATATCCAGTCTTGGTTGATAAGTAGTGCGTCCCACCCAAGCCAGCTGTTTATGTTCTTCGTGACCTCCGGACCCCATACTCCTGTTTCAATGAAGTTAGCTGAGGTTTCGCAAAAGTCAATCTCTCCTGATTTCACTGCCTGTGTCATTGTCTCGATGGAAGTGTAGAACAGCACTGTCAGATTGTCGATTATCGGCCTGCCCCACTGGTAGTCAGCGTTTGCCTCGAAGATTGCCACCTCTCCGGGTTCATAGGTGGTAAGCTTGAACGGGCCTGTGCCGACGTGGGGAGCGGCGAAAGTCGGGTAGATGATATTCCAAGATATGCCGTCCCAGTTGCCAAATGACCAGAAAGTGTAGTTGTAGGAGGCATAGTACGAGCCATTCAATCCGTAGACGGGGTCATGCCATGTGATTGGATCCCATAGGTGCTTCGGCAGTATTGGAATGTATGTTAGTCCGGTCAGCAGGTACTCCTTGTTCACAACGACGGGTGTGCCATTGTAGCTGTCTCGATAGTATGCGTACGCTGGTGCTGGCGCCCAAGCCCAGATGGACTCATAGCCGCAGTCAACGAAGTTGAGCACCACTGTATGGCTGTCAGGGCATCTGATGTTCCGGTGGTCGATTCTGTATGTCTGACCCGCCCACCAGCCCAACCAAGTCCACGTGAATAGTGTCCAGTTCACATCAGCAGACGTGAATGGTGTGCCGTCGTGCCAAGTAGCATTCTGAACCAGATGCAGTGTAAGCTGAGATCCGTTTGCAGCCCAGTCCCAGCCCTCTGCGAGTCCTCCCTTTACGCCCCAGTTATCATCCCAGCGGATCAGCGGGTCGTAGATCCAGTTGTAGAACTCCCATGCAGCGACAGAGCCGCCGAGTACCGGGCTAAGGCTGTCCGGCTGATCGAACATACCAAGCCTGAATACTTTGGGAGTTTCAGTTGTTGTCTGAGCTGATGCCTGCGGCAAGAATGCAACCACTGGGCTTGCCACAATTGCCACAAGAAGCAGCGTCAGAGCAAAGTTCCTTACTCTCACGAATCTCACATCCTTTTGATGGCCAAAACATAACGGTCAATGTACACCAATTAAAACTCTCCGAACATCATTGAACACGAGTGGACATTCGTGAACAACAGAGTTCGGACCTTGTCAAGAGTGTCATGTGGCCCTTGAGCGGTGTATTCGTACGAAAACAAGGATCGATACAGCCACTGCAGCGCCAACGGCTATCACAAGGGCAAGCATTACCGGCGATTGATCAGGCACTTCCGTTGTTAGTGAAACGTTCTCCACAAGCCACAATGAAACCGATAGCATCATTGGCCACTCGGATCCCTCATCATCGTATATGTCTGGCCAGTCAATGCCATCGCGTGCTGAATCCTCCTCCCATTCCGGGTGTGGCCCGCTGAGAAATGCCCTTCCTTCATGAAAGCCAAGGGCAATCATGGCAGGTTCGTCGTTGACAGAGTATGTCGCAAGGGTCTGAGCATCTTCTGGATTGTCTAGTACGAAGAAGGGTCCTCCGTAGTACATCACTCTATGCTCATTTGGCTCGTTTGAGAGGTCAATCACGGTTGAGCTTCGGTTCACTTCAATCGAACACATGTTGAAGTTCGGCCATGGAGCTATTTCATCGATTGCACCGACCCCTGTCCCGTTGAATATGTCCAGGGGGTACTGAATGCCAACACCCTCCCAAACCAGCGTGTCACATGCCAAGTAAGCACCTGCGCAGACGCCGAAGTAAGACCCTCCCTCCCTGACAAACGACCGAATCTTCTCAAGTCCCGTTGTTCCGAGATCTGAGATGTAGTTTCCCGCATATCCGCCAGGGATCACGACCATGTGATAGCCAGCCAGTTCTCCAGACTTCACGTCAGATGCATGCAGTATCTCAACGGTGGCGTTCATCCACTCGAACATCCTGACCAGCGCAGTCCTGCTGCTGTCGCTGACGCTTTCAGCCCCGTAGTAAACGGCGACTCTGATGTTTGTCAAGTCCGAGCGGGTCGCATTGGCGTTGCTAAACGACATCGGACTCGCTGTCATACCCACGAACAGAAGGACGAGTGAGAGTGTCAGGACTCTGGCAGAAGCATCTTTCATCTGCATCATCTAGGTGCAATCCAACTGCAAGTTATCTACTTAGCGCAAAGGCCCCGCGCACTCGACTGGGGCGGCTCAGGTTATGTTCAATCTTGAACATCAATGTTGACACTGTTCTTATGATTGTTCACGACATGATAGGACCCATAGAAGACAGTAGGAAGTTGGTTCTGTCTTTTCCACCAAGGAGGATTTGCGGTTGGTTACGACAAAGGAAGTAATGGAAAAGGATGCACAGTATCTGGCCCCTGTCTACAAGCGGAAGCAGATTGTGCTGGTTGAAGGAAAGGGTGCTGTTGTCAAGGATCTCGAAGGCAAGGAGTACATTGACTGTTTCAGCGGCATTTCCGTTTCTAATGCAGGTCATGCTCCAGAGCGACTGGCCAAGGCCGGCGCAGAACAGCTGAGGAAGCTCATACACTGTTCAGGGTACTACTACAGTGTCCCGCAGACATTGCTGGCCGAGAGGCTCGCCTCAATAGCTCCCAGCCATCTCAGGAAGTCGTTCTTCTGTAATAGCGGCGCAGAGGCTGTGGAAGGTGCAGTCAAGCTGAGCAAGAAGTATGCACTCTCAAAAGGTCGGATTGGAGCAGGTCTGATCTCCCTTGAGGGCTCCTTCCATGGGCGATTAGGTCTGTCTCTCACATTGACCGGGCAAGCCAAGTACAAACACGGTTTCGGTGCTTTCGCGATTTATCCGGGCGTCGTTCATGCTCCCGCACCATACTGTTATCGATGCCCTCTGTCTTATCCTCAGTGTGGGCTGGAGTGTGCTCGCAAGGTCGAGGACGTCATCAGGTACCAAACCACTGGAGATGTCGCCGCAATGATTGTCGAGCCCGTGATGGGAGAAGGAGGGATCATCGTTCCTCCAGATGGTTATCTCACGCAGGTGCAGAAGATATGCTCCGAAAACAATGTCCTCCTCATCGCAGACGAAGTCCAGACTGGTTTCGGTCGATGTGGCCGCATGTTTGCAAGCGAGCTCTGGAACCTCCGAGCCGACATAATGACGATGGCGAAAGCTCTGGCCGGAGGATTGCCAATTGGCGCATTCATCGCAACAGACGAAGTAGCGAGAAGCCTAGAGTCCGGAGATCATTTCTCGACGTTTGGAGGGAATCCTGTCTGCTGCGCCGTGGCACTGGAGAACTTAGCTTATCTGCAAGACCAAGGTCTGGTGAAGAACTCAGAGAGAATGGGCAAAATCATGGTGGAACGTCTCCTAGAGATGCAGAAGAAGCACAAGATCATTGGCGATATCAGAGGCAGAGGACTGATGATTGGAGTCGAACTTGTCAAAGACAAGCAGTCGAAGCAACCAGCTGCTGAGCAGGCTGAGAAGGTCGCCGCGGCAATGCAAGACGATGGTGTACTCATAGGCACTGGAGGCGTGTTGAAGAATGTGCTGCGAATGCAGCCTCCACTCTGCATATCGGAGGAACAGTCTGCACGTGTCTTGGACAAGCTGAATGATAGGCTCGGGAAGCTGTAGGAATGTCAGATAGACCCGCCAAGGATGCTGGCAGACCATCAATTGACAGAATACGAAAAGACATAGCGAGTCTGTGTCAGATACGGGACAGGACCCCAGGATCCAAGAATGAGAAACTCGCTGGCAAGTGGATAGAGGAACGGCTCATGGAAATGGGCTTTGACAAGATATCAAAGACGACCACGAGAGTCTGTTCTTGGGAACCGGTGTCCTGCAAAGTCCGGGTCACAGCACCTGTCACTCGCGACATATCAGCTGCCATGTTCCCCTACTGTCAGTCTGCACACGTGAAAGGAGTACTCACCAGCATCGACCAAGCCGGATCTAGGAATCATGGGATGATTGGTGTAGCGGCCTGGGGGCCCCAGCTCTATCTCTCTGCGACCAGAACATACTACCAAGCACTGAAACAGGATTTCTCTGCCGTTCTGATCTCTTGCCCAGACAATGGTAGCCTTCTCAAAGTCGTTGTCATCGAGGGAGGGGTTCTCCGCATACCCGTTGTCAGCATCTCGAAAGAGGATGGTGAGTTTCTCCACAGCCTCATGGAGAAGTCAGATGTCACAATTGAGATAGAATGCAGGGCCGGAACTGACCCCAACGCAGAAACTACAGACTTGGAGGCTGTGCTGGATGGGGGTGAAGAGGACGGGCTGGAAGTGTGCATTGGAGCGCACTATGACGCATGGTTCGCAGGTGCTGCGGACAATGCCGCTCCTGTCGCAGTATTACTGGAGCTAGCCAATCTTGCAAAGGATCATGTCAGGTCAGGCGGTCGTTTCAGGAGAAGAGTGAGATTCCTGTTCTTCGGTGCAGAGGAAGCCGGATCGCCAGACAAATACTACTACTGGCTCAATGGATCCAGAGCATACGTTGAGAGCAATGTCGCTTCTCTGGGCAAGTTGGCAGTCATGCTGAGTCTTGACTCAACAGGGTTCCCTGCTCCAGCAAGGAACATAATCGCTTCAAGTGTGGAGCTGGGCGAGTATGCGAAGTCCGTGAAGGTCGCCGCGAAGATTCCTCCCAATCTGGTGTACTATAGCCCTGCGGGGTATGGGAGCGACCACTGGTTCTTTGAAACTTCGGGCGTGCCCACTCTGTACGCAGTTTCCTTTCCGAGTCGGCTATATCATACCCAAGGGGATGTTCCCGAGAATCTGGACTATGATGCAATCCATTTCTATGCTGACTTCATGAGGAGTGCGCTTCAGCATTTCGCAGAATCTGACTTGCTCCCAATCGATGTATTCTCCATATTCCAGAGAGCTGAGTCGCTGGTCCGCGAATACAGTAGATTGATGGGAAACCCATTTGATCTCGGGCCTATTCTAAACGGTCTTGTCAGGCTCAACTCGGAAAGGAAGGCGTTTGACCGGGCTGTCCGGTTGGTATCAAAGCAGCGAAAGGATGAGCTCGTTCAAAGGCTTAATCAGTTCCTGCTGGAAACGGCCAACAGATTCAACAGGACCATTGGCTGGCTCTGGCGAAGACCTGCTCCTCCAGATGTTGACTACCTGTTTCGTCTTGAGCTCATCCCTGAGTACATCGATTTGAATGCCAGCATAAGTGCTCTGAGAAAGATGCCCATTGCCCAACTGGACTATGACGCCATCAAGCGGTACGAATCGCAAAGCGACTTCCCATACAACTGGGTGGGGGTACACGAGCCACTGGCCAAACTGGAGGAGGAACGAACCCGAGTGTTTAGAGTAATCGAAGATGAGCTCCACTCGCTCTCGGAGATGCTTGATTCGGTTTGGCGAGAAATGAAGGAACTCGAGAAGCTCATTGAACCTTAGGAGAAAGATGAAGAATGACCCGAAGACTTGGAGTTGCAGGACTGCAGCTGACGAAGGATCCTGATAGCGAACTAAACATCTCGAGGTTCGAAGAGATCGTAACAAGAACGAAGACTCGATACCCTTGGGTCGACCTCGTGTTCGCAGGCGAGTTGCTACTTCAGAAGTATGGGGTCAAGGATTGGAAAGAACATGCCCAGCCAATGCCGAACGATCTAATCGAGCGTCTGGCTCATCTAGCCAAGAAGGCTCATTGTTGGCTCATGCCCGGCTCATTCCTTGAGAAAGATGGCTCCAAGATTTACAATACATCAGTCGTATTCGATCCGACCGGGAAGCTGGTCGCAAAGTACAGAAAGCTATTCCCATGGGTGCCATACGAAGACACGAGCTTTGGTTCTGAGTTTGTGATGTTCGAAATCCCTGATGTCGCTAAGATTGGGCTCACGATATGCTATGATGTCTGGTTTCCTGAGGTGTACAGAACCCTTGCATGGATGGGCGCGGAGGTGATACTGCAGCCCTCAGCAAGTTACACACCTGACCGGGATGCGGAACTGGTGCTCGTGCAAGCTGAGGCCATCATGAACCAGTGTTATGTTCTCAATGCCAACATAATAGAGCCTCAGGGAGGAGGGAAGTCGATATTCGCAGACCCAGAGGGCCGCATAATCCAGCAGGCGGGTACGCATGAGGAAATCATGATCCACGCACTTGACATAGACAAGGTGTCTTGGGTGCGCGACAACGGCTCCTATGCCATATGCGCCGTCTGGAAGGCTCTCAGGGACTCACCTCTAGAAGGTCGATTTCCTCCTTACAAGGACCTCAGAAGTGGCGCAGTCTTCAAAGGTCTGAAAGAAACCAAGGTGCAGAGCAGCATAAGGGAGTGGAAGACCTAATTGTCTGTTGAACAGCGAGCCGTGGTGCGCGACGCGATACGGGGCAGCGTGGATGAACTAGTCCAGCTAACTCGGGAACTCGTCCGCATCCCGAGCATATCGGGGAATGAAAACGACGTTCAGACATTCATTGTGCGCAAGCTTGGAGGGATGGGTCTTAATGCGCAGATGGTCTACCCCGAAATCAGTCGACTCAGGCAGCATCCTGACTTTTTTGAAACCACATCTTTCCTGAAGTATGGCTACGAGAACAGGCCCAATGTGGTGGCACGTCTACCTGGTTCAGGAGGAGGAAGGTCCATCTGCCTAGCAGGACATGTGGATGTCGTATCCCCTGAGCCAGTTGACAAGTGGACACATGGCCCTTGGTCAGGTGACGTCCATGAGGGGAGGATCTATGGCCGTGGAGCGGCTGACATGAAGGGTGGCCTAGCTTCCATGATTATCGCGGTGAAAGCCATTCAGGAGTCGGGTCTCAAGCTGAAGGGTGATGTTCATCTCGAAACCACAATCGAGGAAGAGGATGGAGGAATCGGAGGAAGTCTGTTCCTGAGAATGACCCAACCACATGTCGACGCCGCGTTAAACCCAGAACCCAGTGGCTTGGGTATATGCATAGCAAGCGCTGGCGTCATGTACTTCCGGGTTGTGGTGCCCGGTGTGCCTGCCCATGCTGCCTGGGCACATATCGGTGTGAACGCCATTCTGAAGATGAACCGTGTTGTGGAAGAGCTCAACAGACTTCACGAGAGGAGGCAGGCGCGGATCAGCTACCATTATGCAGAGGCGTCGGACCCCAGAATGCAGGGTCGTTCGACAACGCTCAACATCGGTGTCATAAGAGGTGGCGACTGGCCTTCCACCGTACCTGGCCGGTGCGAGATCGAATGTCGGATTGGCTGGCCGCCTGGCGAAACACGTGAGCAAGTTATGGCAGAAGTCCAAGGTGTGGTCAACACAGTGGCACAGAAAGATCCATGGCTCAGGGACAACCCACCCCGCATCGAGTGGTTTGGGTGGCGCGCTAGGCCCCATGAGCAAGACGTGAACCATCCTTTTGTGAAGTTACTCAAGGAGCAAGTCACCAAAGCTGTCGGGCGTCCTCCTGTGTTTTACGGAGGAGCCGCAGGCCTAGACACTCGGTTCTTTGCCCACCATGGAATAGCATCTGCGATGTTCGGTCCAAAAGGAGATAGAACTCACTCAACAGACGAGTTTGTTGAGATAGACTCGATGGTGAAGTCTGCGGAGGTCATAGCAGCCACTGTCATCGACTGGTGTGGCGTTGCTTGAAGCTGTAAGAAACGGAAGGTGCAAGTGAACAATGGAATGGTCAAATGGAGCCAAGTGTGTCGTGTGCCTGACATTCGATGTGGACGCAGACATCTCATGGCGGAACATTCTGAGGCGCCACAAGATTGAGCGCGACAACCCAGTGGTCTTGTCACAGGGGTTGTATGATCCGAAGGCCGGCGTGCCGCGCGTTCTGAGGCTTCTGAAAAAGCACAGCATCAGAGCCACGTTCTTCATACCAGGAGAGGTCGCAGAGAAGTACCCGGAAATGACGAGGAGTATCGCGAAGGACGGACACGAGATCGGGCATCACGGATATTCACACAGGAATCCTGCCAGCTGTAGTCTTCCTGAGGAGAAGGAAGAGCTTGAGAAGGGTTTCAGAATCTTGGAGGGCCTCACGGGCAGAAGGCCGGTGGGATACAGGGCGCCCGCCGCTGACATGAGCACCAATACGCTTGACCTGTTGGCTGACTACAATCTTGTGTACGACAGCAGCATGATGGATGACGATCTGCCCTACCTCGTCAAAGCAAGGGGGAAGGAGATTGTGGAACTCCCCATCCGTTGGCTGCTCGATGATTGGGTGTACTTTGGCTTCAACTACTTCCCACCTCTGGAATACCAGAGCGGCATTTCAAGCCACAGGAAGGTCTTTGAGATATGGTCTGACGAGTTCGAAGCGGTTTATGATGAGGGGCTCTACTACATGCTGTTGACGCACCCCCAGATCATAGGGGTCCCTTCGAGAGCTAGGATGCTTGAGAAGCTGATTGAGCTCATGAAGTCCAAGAAACGAGTATGGTTCGCCACGCCTTCTGAGATTGCCCAGTTCTGGAAGGAGAGTGCCAGCAGAAAATGACAGGACGATTGAAGGACAAGGTTGCCGTGATAACTGGCATGAGCACAGGAATCGGCCGAGCATCGGCACTGTTGTTCGCACAAGAAGGTGCTAAGGTCGTTGGTGCTGACATCAATCAGGAGGAAGGACAGAAAGTCATCGACGCAATCAGACGCGCTGGAGGGGATGCGGTGTTCGTCAAGACGGATGTTTCTGAAGCCATCGATGTCAAGAAACTCGTAGAGAGAGCACTGGCCTACGGCAAGATACACATTCTCTTCAACAACGCGGGCATAGAGGTCGTGAAGAAGCTCCGGGACACCACAGAAGAGGAATGGGACAGGGCAATCAAGGTCAACCTGAAGTCAGTCTATCTGTGTTGCAGACAGGTGATTCCTGAGATGGTGAAAGCAGGCGGAGGTGCCATCATCAACACTTCCTCTGTCGCCGGTCTTGTGGGTTCTTTCTCTTCCGCCTACTCTGCAGCAAAGGGTGGTATCATTTCACTCACAAGGGTTTTGGCTGTCGAACTCGCTCACGACAATATACGCGTGAACTGCATCTGCCCGGGCGCGATAGAAACCCCGATGTTGCAGAGGACCCTTCAGAAACAGGGTGATCCAGAGCAGGTTCGCAAAGAGAGGCTCAGGGCGTATCCTGTCGGACGATTCGGAAGACCAGAAGAGGTCGCTCAGCTGGCTCTGTTCTTCGCTTCTGACGAGTCCTCTTTCATGACTGGAGTGATAGCACCTGTTGACGGAGGATTCACAGCTATCTGAGCGATTAAGTCATCGCATTCCTCCCTGTGGACGCTCCTCTAGTTAAGATACAGGTACTTCTCGATCTCCCAGTCTGTGACGCCAGTTGGATTCTGACCACCTGCTACACTCACATAGTCACGCCATTCGGCTGTGCGGAGTCTGACAATGTAGTCGACGGCCGTTTCTCCTAGGGCCCGTCTGAGCACACTGTCTTCTTGGAGACAGTGCAGTGCTTCAATCAGCGTACCCGGAAGACATGGAGTGTCTGAATCGATGTGGTACAGGTCTTCAGACGTGGGTGCAGGCGGTTCCAGATCCTTTGTCACTCCATCGAGACCTGCGGCTAGGACTGCAGCTATTGCCAAGTGGGGGCTGCACGACGAATCGGGGCACCTGAACTCTATCCTTGCCTTCTTGTCACAACCATTGAACTGTGGGATTCTGATCATGGTCGTTCTGTTTCTCGGACCCCATGCGATTCGAGTCGGGGCTTCGAAACCGGGTCTGAGTCTCTTGAAGGAGTTGACAGTAGGTGCGACAATCGCTGACAAAGCAGAAGCGTGCTCCATAATGCCTGCCACATAGTGTCGGGCCTGGTCGGAAACAGTTCCTTCAAGCCCGCTGGCGAACAGGTTGGTGCCTTGTTCGTCCCACAGACTAAGGTGAAGATGCATGCCGCTGCCACTCTTCCCTGCGAATGGTTTTGGCATGAACGTCGCAACCATGCCCTTACTGTAAGCGAGTTCCGTAATTGCCAGCCTCGCGAGCACTATTCTGTCCGCTATTTCGGGGGCTGACTCATACGCTAGGCCAATCTCCTGCTGACCTGCGGCGACCTCGTGGTGATGCGCAGTCGTAGCGATACCCATGACGCCTAGAGTCCTAATGACGTCACGTCTCAGTCCCAGACCGCCATCGGAGGGCTGCGTCGCGCAGTAGCTGCCTTGGTCCACGGTCACAATGCCATTGCTCAGGGTCTTCCAGACCAAGAAGAACTCAATCTCTGGCCCTACTCGCAAAGTGACCCCTTGTTTGGCTGCATCTGTTACCACTCTGTTGAGTACGTTTCTCGGGTCGCACAGATGTGGAGCTCCTGATGTATCATGAACGCCGCACAACAGAACTGCGGCACTGGGATCCCACGGCTCGCGGATGGGCTCATGTGTGAACGGGCGCAACAGCAGGTCACTTGAGTTGACGGCGGCGTATCCTACGGAAGAGCCGTCGATGAAGACTCCGTCTCTGACCACTTCGGTAAGAGAGTCGTAGCTGACCTCAACACTCCTGCTCGTGCCGAGCGGCGTGGAAAAGAGCAGTCTGAGGAATTCTGGGTGGTCGCTTGGATGTGTCATTCGTGTCTGTGATCCATCTGGAGTTTCACTACGGGCCGCAATCTTCTACTATAAGCATTTCCGGCAGAAAACAGAATGTATTTCTGTTCTTACGGTGAATCATGCGTTATGACCGAAAGAAATTCGGCGGCATTGGACGACACGGACATCGCGATATTGCAGCTTCTTCAGACTAACTGCAAGATGAGCATCCAAGAGATCTCTCAGGAGGTTGGCAAAGGGATTTCTGCAGTTCACGCGCGAATCAAGGCACTTGAGAATGTAGGAGTGATTAGGCAGTACACGGCGCTGCTCGACCCCACAAAGCTATCTCGTCCTACTCTGGCATTCGTGCTTATCAGAGTCAGATATCGCGCGCCCGGGGAAAGAGGTGTGCTTTCCCAGAGAGAGTTCTGTAAGGAGATAGCTCAACACCCGCTAGTGCAGGATGTTCATGTCCTAAGCGGTGACTATGATGTGTTGCTGAAGATTAGGGCTAAAGACATTGAAGAGATTAATCACTTCATCGTTGACTTTCTGAGGGAGATGCCAGCAGTTGACAGGACACTGACCATGTTCGCAATGGACAGCTATCTCGAATCAACAGAGCTCAGAAACCTTCGGTCAATAGGACATTGATGCGGCTTCGTCATGGCTGGTAGTGAACTGCCTTCATCGCCTTTTTGACGAATGGTAGCCTGCTCACTAAGTTGAACAAGCCCAACGCGGGTTGTGGCATTGACACACGATGCAATTGAAGAACTCTGGCATCCTGTGAGGGCTCATCGGGTCATGCCTGCGCGTGGCATGCTGTGCGGGGGTATCCGAAGCTGTTAAGTACCAGCTGCAGCCGACTGCGCATCGTATCGACCAGCACTTTCCACGGTCGACAAGGGGCAAACGAGATTAAAGATGAGTCGTCGAGTCTGTTTGGCTGGCGGCGCGGCCACGCCCTTTGACTACCCCATGCACATCGAACCCGAGTCCATGATAGCAAACTGCATTGTGGAGACCCAGCAGGACATACCTGACTTCCACTTGCGTGACCTGCAATTCATGATTTACTCTCACTTCTCAGTGCATTTCGGTAAGCAATTGTCACCTGAGTGGATCGTACATGACCACTTGGGTCTCGTGGGCCTGCCGCACTTTCGTATCGAAAACGGTGGCAACACCGGAGGCTCAGCACTCTATGGTGCTTTCCTCGCTGTGAAGTCTGGCCTGTTCGACGTTGTCGGAGTGGCCGGATGGGAAACGATGGACACTGTGACTCAGTCTCAGGGTTCTGAGTTCATCGCACTTGCATCCGACACACGCTATGAGGCACTCGCAGGTGGGATTTACCCCATCTACTATGCGGCCATGGCATACAAGTTCATGAAAGAGAACGGTCTCACGGAGGAGGACTTCGCGCTCGCCGCAATCAAGAATCGGAACAACGCTGTAGACAACGAGAAGTCGCAATGGTATCGCGGCGAGTATCAGCAGTACAAGCGAGACCTCACTGTGGATGACGTAATGAGGAGCAGGCTCATGAGCTATCCATTGAAGCGCTATGACTGCTGTCTCATGAGCCGTGGCGGTGCATTCTGCTTGGTCACGAGCGAGGATTGGGCAAAGAAGCACGCAGACGGGAAGTATGTCGTTATCGACGGTGCCGGTCTGAGCAGCTGCACCATTAGGGCTGGCGACAGGCTGCACTTTCCAGGTTGGGACGAACAGTATGGCAAGGGGTATCCTGACATGACCGAGTTTGCCGCTTGCAGAAAGTCGGGCGAGGTAGCATACCAGATGGCCGGCATCGAGTATGATCGTGCTGTCAAGGAGGTTGATGTGGCCGAGATTCACGACGCCTTCAGCAGCTCGGAAGTCCAGATCTACAAGGCGCTACACTGGTGTAACAAGGACAACATCAGGGAGTTCGTCCGTGATAAGAGGACATTCATGGGTGGAGATTTGCCTGTCAACCCCGGTGGTGGGCTGATGGGGTACGGACACCCAGTTGGTGCGACTGGTATCATGTCTGCTGTAGAGTGCTATTATCAGCTGACGGACCTGACCCCGAAGAAACACAGGAGTTCGAAGACTTACGTGAAGAATGCGAACACAGGACTGGTGAACAGTCACGCGGGCACTGGTACCAGCATATCGAACTTCATCCTGAGGAGGCCGTAGAGATGTCGAAGAAGACACAGAAGAAACCGGTGAAGAAGACCAC
>CAZVZC010000013.1:0-28732 GCA_964631415.1 uncultured archaeon
GCTCCTGTGAGAATAACCAACACCACAGTCAAGAACGTGAGTGTCTTGGTCCACTTCTCTGCTGCTCTCTGCGCAGCGTAGGACTTCTCTTGGACCCCGTGCATGATCCAGAGCCCCGCCACCTCTAGGAGGTTGATACTGCCCTGCAAGTTGTGAAGTGATCGGTCTCCAGCTATGTCTGCTTCCTTAAGCCCAAGGTCCCTTATTGCCGCTATCTGCTCCCTCTCAACATGACTTCCTGTTGTTCAGGGGATTCGTCTTCGATGTTAACGTTCAGCTCATACCCTGTGATGAAGGCTGGGCTCGCGGAGGGAAGGAGAGAGCGGGATGTTCATTTGCCAACCCCTCCCTTGCCTTTGGCTAGTCATTACTGAAACATATGATTGATGTACCAAGAAGGATCCTCAGTGAGCCATTGGATTTCATTGATTCCAGTGAGATCAATACCCGCATTGTTCAACGCCACTAATGCTAGGAAGTTCACGACGGCTACCGATTCGTCATCTATGAGCTTCTCTAGGATTGCCGGATTCAGTTCCACATCGATGCGATGAATTCCGACTAGCTCATATTCACCGATGAAAGCCATCAGTTCACTCAGAGGAATACTCTCATCGGTTGAAGGAGTCCCCTGACCACGAAGGCAACCACTGCCGTCGCTTGCTGTGAATCCGAAACTATCGACTACCAGCTTATACCTATCGATGAGATCTAGGACTCTGTTAACCTCCAGAATGCTGCTGAAGGTTATCGTTGCAGGGATACTGAGTTCGCTATTCAGGTGTGTGGCATCAGTGAGTGCCTCAGCTTGCATATCGGCTATCAGGGTTTCAACATCAGCTCTAGTCTTCAAGCCTTCAATGTTAATTCGAGTGTAGATACTTGCATAGTGAGGATACACGCCGCTAACGATGATGTCATACCATGAATGGTGCTCCCTGTATTCAATGACCTGAGAATCGTTGCTCGGTATCATGTCGCCGGCAGCCTTGAACACCTGCTCTAGGGCAGAACTCTGGGAATGGTACAAGGTTTCTCCGTCAATCTCCAACCATCCCACTGCATATGCGGGGGGATCAACGAGGGCTACCCAGTCGTTTTCATTCCCGAGCTCAGCTTCAAGAGTCATGTCAACATACCCTGTTTCCAGAACAACATATCTAATCCTAGAGTCATAGGTATAGTATGCCATCATGAGCTCAGGGTTCCTCGTGAAAACCTCGACTTCGTCATACTTATCATCTAGTTGCTCTTGCATGCCTGACCAAGTATGGCCTACGATCCCAGGCATTGTTGTCGCATACCACTGGTCATACTCTAGTGCAGTGTAAGGTTCACTTCTGAACTCATGGAGGTAACATGGATTCCAGCCCCACGGGAGACCTCCTCCAGCGACATACGGCAAGTGGTTTCTAAGCATGTCATCGAGAGGTCCCTGCCGGAAGTAGTAATCTGATTCCACATAGCATCTGTAGTTGGAACCATACCAATCGTGCGCATACTCCACAAGAGTTCGATAGCCAGGCGAGTAGAACCATGCCTCAGCAGACTCCCACGCAACCTGAACCTTCTGTTGAATCCACGCATCAGCTGCCCTGAGTCTAATGACATAGTCACGGGATTGGATCAAACTCAAGATACTGCCTAGACTCCCAGGACTGCTGAATGCTACCCAATTCCATGAATTGGCATAACCGTTTGTTACTATATCCGTCTTCCAGACAGAGCTCTGCGTTGTCAGGTCGAAGATCTCTACACTGCCTACAGTCGTTACCTGGGCATAGCTGTACTTGCATCCAAAGTGTCCCCTAAATATGAGGTCCCTAGCGTCCTCGATTTCCATTCTTGATTCGAGAACCAGCTGGCCCATAATGCCCGCGTCAGAGTAGGTGTCGAACAATATCTCTTGATCATAGTTGAAAAGCAGGTCCTGTTTCACTTGTATCACGTCCATCAAGCTAGACCAGAGCTTGTACTCATATCCCACGTAGGGTGTGCTTGTGAATATCCAGTACGAAGACATCTGCCACATTTCGACATCGCCCACCGCTTTGGTCTGCCAGGTATCCCACGATGTCGCATCCGCTGTCGGAACAAAAGGTGCAATTGTGAGTCCAAGCAGAAGTAGAAACATAATAGTAGAAACGAGTCTCTTTCGTTCTAGTCTCATACACCCACCGTCCTGCTCATACAGGCAGTTGTCTGATCTGACGTGTCGTTAGTTGACTGATGATCGTGAACGATTGAAAAGAAACAGGAATCCTTGCATTTCCCCTTCAATCAGATGAACTGTCCAATACCTGAATAGCCTGCATTTCTAATATACGCGCGTTTTGATAATAAACGATTCGGTCAGACGCTTGTTACCGCAAATCTTATACAGCTGGGCGCCCACTAGCTATCCTGAGTGTGCAGGCAAGGATGGAGGATGCCATGGCTGGCGATAGTTACGGCTTCATTAAGCTTGTGACCATAAGCTACTTCTTCTTTGCGTTCGCGTACTGCCTGAGCATAGTAGTCGCGTTATTAGTTGGAGTTGTCGGAAGACTCGTACCAGTGGACGGCATCTGGTTTCAGATAGTCGGCGACCTCTTTGTCCAGAGTTCTGGCTTGGCAGTCAGGGTGTTCATCTCCATTCTCCCCCTGATCGTCCTGCTAAACCTGAACTATATGTGGTTTGGAAGGCTCCTCACTTCCAAGCCTCTCGTCGCAGGGCATGTGTTTGTTCAGACTGTGTTTGGGGTCATCGTTGCTCTGCCTCTCCTGACACTTGCCATGGGCATGATGATCATTTCGGCGGAGCTGTTGGGATTCTGGGAGACCCTTCGTGCCTGGGCTGCCATCTTCTTTCTTGTGCTTCTGTTATACATGCTTGCACTCACTGTTCTCTCGGGGAGTAAGAAGAAACGAGTCCTTGCTCGAAGCCTTTCGAACCCAGAACTGTGGGTGCTGTATGTCCTCGTTTCCCTCATGTTACTGTTCCCAGTGGCTTCAGTGATCTATCCCTTCTTCAAGGGGTATTGGACTAACATTCATATGGGTTACGAGGGGTATTGGACTTACGCCCTAGAGTACTTTCTAAAGGCGCTCTTAATCTCCTTGATTCTCCCAGCCATGCCATACATATTTGCTCGATTCAGTGTGAGGACGGATTCATTCACTGATTGAAACCTATAGGCGGATACTATTAGACTCGAAAGCTGTGCACGGACGGCGAAACGTTCGACCTCGACCTGCGAGCAGTCGTAGTGCTCAATGGAATTAGTGCCGAAGTAACACAGCCGGACCTGATGAGACGGTGCGTGATGCTCAAGTTCCCTTTCATCCCACCAAGCAAGAGACTTACAGAGTTGGAGATAGGGAAGGGGATTCGAGCCCTTGGACCGCAGGTTCTGAGAGCCATTTTCAGCATTGTGAGTAAAGCGATGACACTCGTTCCCAAGTATGCAGGAATGGCGAACAAGCCCCTGATGGCTGACTTCGCTGTATGGAGCTGCGCGATCACAGAAGCACTTGGCCGTGACCCGAATGGGTTCCTACATCTCTACCGCGACAATCAAAAGCTGCAAACTGAGGAGGTCATATCAAGTGACCTGTTCAGTACACATCTTGTCGAATACCTAGAGATGCGTGAAGCACTTGAGAAGAAGAGAACATTCGTAAGCGTGAAGCAGACATTGCTCGATTCTCTGACAATGGGCGCATAGGTGAGCGCACCGAGCATTGTGAACAGCAAGTACTGGCCGAAGACAATAAAGGCACTTACTCGCAGACTGGACAAGTTGAGGGCGACTCTGCGGGCGCTCGGTTGGGAATACACGGAGAGTAGGGGGACAACTGCTAGCGGCACGCGTGAACTGTTGATAGAGTTCACACACAATTATGAGCCTACCTGATTACCTGATTTGACCTATGTGTGATCACTTAAGGTAACCTAAGCAGAACAACACTAAAGCACCTAAAGTAAAAACAGAGTGTGGAATCAGGTAATCAGGTAGAAGGTCGGGACAACGATAGGTGGGCCTTGCCTCTTCTGTTAGGACATGTGCTTAATAGACCTCAGAGTCATGCCATTCTCACGAATCTGCCTAAGGGCAGACAATGGAGGGGGAGCCATGAGTCCTGACAACGAAGAGACTCCAATTGTAAAACAAATGAAGTCCATTCTAAGCCCCAGCATGAACCCACTCACAAGATCACTACTTGGTTACGTGTACATTTTCCTTGGCGAACTCTTTGATGGAGTCATGGTTGAGATGCCGCGAGAGTCGTTCTTCGATGAAATAGCCTGGACTCATGAGTTCACAGAAATCACTCTTGCAAAGATAATGTACGGCCTTTGTGATGGTTCCTATTTGCTCTGTCGATGTGACAGGGATTGTAGTGTACCTATCTCTTGGTTGAGCGATGACATTGAAATCCAACTGCCTATCTGTCATTTTGTATCCAGTTTGATCACTTTCTGCAATCTGCCAAACAAGACCGGATACGAAGTAGTAGATGGTGACAGACTTTGGAATGCTGCTATTGAACAGCGTTGACATAGTGAGATTGGGTCACCTCAGAAGCGTCTACGCGTTTTTATAGAAACGGTGCGCGGTGTCAGACATGATAGTTAAGGTCGCTATCAAGATCACACTTGCCGGCATTCTGGGTCTCTTTGCTCTGTTGGCCGCGATGGATGTCGTAATGCTCTCCGCAGCCATGGCTGTCGGATTGGACCCTGCTCTGGCATTGAGCCATTTCATGACGGTGGTAGTCACACTGGTTTGCTTTGCCTTCTTGATTATAGTCATGTGCCTCGTACTCAAGCATTGAGCTTAGCATGACAAGTGTGCTTGGTTAGCTTATAATACACACAAACAAATGCTTGTTGTGAACACCTCGAAAGACGAGTGGAGGCTTCACTAGGGATTCACTAGTTCTAGAGCACCCTCAGTAACTCCTCGACACCCCTCCCTACCTGTTTTGACAGTGTGAAACCTCCACTCCTCCTCTAGTCGCATCGGAGCTGATTGGGCACTAAACACCTTGGTCATGGCACAGAGTCATGCGCCGCTGGACCAAGGTGTCGCGAAGGTTTCAGAACTCGACCGTGTGTATCTGGTAGAAGTCCTTGGGATGATCACACGCGGGACACTTTTCGGGTGGACTAGTTCCTTCGTGGATGTAGCCGCAGTTCGAACATCGCCACTTGACCTTGGTCTCACGCTTGAACACGCGACCTTTGGCGATGTTATCAGCCAGCATCGTATAACGCTGCTCATGCCATGACTCTGCTTTGGCGATGGCTTTCCATACTGCGGCTATGAGCGAGAACCCCTCCTTCTCTGCGGTTTCCGCAAAACCGGGGTAGATCTGCGAGGTTTCCATGTGCTCGCCTGCCGCGGCAGCGCGAAGGTTCTGCTCGGTCGTACCGAGCGGCCCGGTCGGGTACTCCGCCTCAATCTTGACCGCAGCGCCGGTCTTGTTGTCTTGGAGTAACTTGAAGAACCGGGAGGCATGCTCCTTCTCTTGGCCCGCTGTTTCTTCGAAGATGGCTGATATCTGGATGAATCCCTCCTTCTTCGCTGTGCTTGCATAGTAAGTGTAGCGGTTGCGAGCCTGCGACTCGCCAGCGAACGAAGCCAAGAGATTCTTCTCGGTCTTTGATCCTTTCAGTTCCATGATGATTTCCTCCATTCGTCCCCAACAAACGTACTCGAAAGCTGTGAGTATGTGTATCCGGGGACAGAATGTGGGGGATTGGCAGACGTTCACTATTAAGTGTGACCGTGTGGCACATTCGCAGTGCTGCAAGGGCATGAACCTGTTAATGTTGAACTTTGGCGGCGATGGCCCGGGCAAGTCTCTTGCAGTCTTCCAGTTCCTGACTAGTGGGCCTACCGTGCACATCAATCACCGGTTCCAAAACCTCGAACTTCATATCTTCAAACTTATCTTTGAGCCGCCTCACGCCACCGCCCGCCCATCCGAACGTCCCGAATAGGCATATTGGTCTCTTAGCGAACCTCTTGCCTTCCATCTCGTTGACGAAGGCCCAGATTCTTGGGAAGGGATACGCATCATAGGTTGGAGTACCGATTGCTATCACGCCCGCGCGCAATGTATCAGTGATAATCCTGCTAATCTCGGAGTAAGATATGTTGTGAATTTTCACCGGAACAGCAAGATTCTCCAGTTCCTTCTTGATTGTCATTGCCACTCTGTGAGTGAAGCCATACATGGTCCCGTATATGATTGTGCAGCCTTTCTCAAGATCGGGAGAGCTCCATTCCGCATACCGACTGACAATCCACATTGGATTCTTGCGATAGACTGGACCGTGACTTGGGGCAATCATCTTCAGATCGATACCGAGTGCCTTGACCTTGGCAATCGCTTGCTGTACGAACTTGAGGTAGCTAGTGATTATCGCTGAGAGATACCTTCTGCTTTCAGACTCGACCATGCGCATGTCGATTTCGTCGTCAAAGTGGTTTCCATTCAGTGCACCAAATGAACCGAACGCGTCGCATGAGAACAGTATATGGTCTCTCATGTCATAGGTCATCATGGTTTCTGGCCAATGTAGAAATTGCGCATGCACAAACTTCAGGGTCCGCTTGCCGAGAGAGAGTTCTTCCAGATCATTGACTATCTTCTCCCTCAGTCTGACATCGTAGAATGACCTTTGCATCTCTGACGCCTTGGGCGTGTATATCATGGTCGCGTTTTCGGCAATCTCAGCAATGTGAGGAAGCGCACCAGTGTGGTCCGGCTCCATATGATTCATGATGATGTAGTCAATCTTGGCTGGGTCCACAACCTCTCTTATGTTGGCGATCCATTCGTCTGCCCAAGGTTCCTTAACGCACTCGATCAAGGCGATCTTCTCATCCACAATCAAATAGCTATTGTATGATACACCGTAAGGCAGTGCCCAAAGGTTCTCGAACAGAGATGTGTGGTGGTCGTCCACGCCGACATAGTATACACCTCTGGCAATCTCTCGATTCACAGACTTCACCTACGAACGAATTCGGGTTTGAATTCCATCATAAAAGCTGCTCGGCTTGACAACGAAAGAGCCAGGACGGAGCGACGCCGCTGTGCCGTCCATCAACAACGCATAAGTGCAGGCGTTGCCGGTCAGAGTCAGTGTCGCTCTGCGGAGCTGTGTCCCATTGAACAAACGTTCCATTGCTGCTGTCATGATCCTGGCTACTGCACTGGCAGCGTTCACGCTACTCTCTATCAGCGCCTTGGGTGCGCTACCAATCGACGCGACTGACTTCTGGATGGAACCCTTTTCCTCGCGCACCTCTTATGCAGACTGCAGTGCCGGCGACGTACTTCATGGAACGTTCGAAGTGATACAGGATGGCGACCTCTTTCCGGGCGATCAGACCAAGTACGACATTTGGCTGATTGAGGGCGTTGACTTCTTCATCTTTGATGAGTCAAACTATAGTCTTTGGCTCGAGGGAAGTGATGCGACAGCCGCCTATGCCAATGAACGAGAGTCTGGGTTGTCTTGGAGCATCAGGATTCCGGACTCCGGCCGATGGTACATCGTGTATTTCAATGGATCAGTATTCAGGAAGCATGTGGCGGCAATAGCTGCACGTTCAGGCAGTGCAGGTATGGCCGTTCTTGTTGTGCCGCCGGTCTTGGGGGGCTGCATCTTGCTGAGCCTCCTCTTGCTAACGCGAGCTCGGGGTCGCAGACAGTCGGTGCTTCAGACCGGCGGACTTCGGCACTGATGGTGTGAGTAGCTGGAGACTCGGTCTGATCCAGCTTTCTCACATCATTCAGGTGGTCTGCTGATGAGGTGCGCTTTCCTTAGCGGGCTTGTGCAGCGCCTCATCGATGAGCTCTACTGCGTTTCTTCCGAGCAATCCACCGAAGCCTCCTAGCAGAGCTCCCAACAACACACTGATGACTATCACCAGCATCCCCATTCCGCTCAGTCCCAAGAGACCGATGAAGAACTCGGCTACTTCCATTGCTGATGCTGCGAATGAGAGGTATGCAAACAGAAGGCTCCAAGCGATAGCCACGCCAATGAAGCCAACCAAGAATGCACGCTTGGATGTCCTCGTGAACAGCGAGCCGAGTATCCCTGCGATTAGCATAGTCACCCATGATCCGCTGAGCTCTAGCGCAATGGCGAGGATAGTCGTGATGATGATTGCCGGAACAAGTTTCAAAGATGGGAATATGTCGTCAAGCTTACGCATTCTGTCACCTCCTAGGGAACAAACGTCACAGTCCTCTCAATCATCGTGTTCGTCGTGTCTGCCGCGTGAAATGCTCCTGCCGTAGCGTAGAAATACATCAGGTTGTAGCCGTACTGCTGTGTGCCTTCGTCAAATGCGTACCACAAGTCGAAGAGGTCGTCCCAGTGGAGACTGAAGGGATTGCCGCTCTGTCCTGCAGGAATCACACCGTATGACATCTGTATGTTGCTCAGGTCTGCGACCATCCTCCATGAAGGACCGTGTGTCACTCTCCAGCCGCCTGCACTGTTCAGAGTGTTCTGTCCCCGATGAGGTCCTCCACCGATGTACGTCAAGTCCGCGATATGATCAATGTAGACCCTGTGGTGAACGCCATAGATCCAATTCGCCGGGTCAGTGCCAAAGTCCTCAATCATTCCATTGAGAGCACGATGAAGGGCCCTAACAAGTATCTGTTCACGGGTTTCAACCGTCGGGCTTGTCGTATGATCGTCAAGGTAGTATGAGTAGTTCTCCCTGATGATCATCTCGACAATCGGTGTTCGAGACAGAGGAAGCGTTGTGTCAATTGACCTTAGCTCATCAAGGATCTCATAGTGTATTGCACTGAGGAGATACATCCAAAACGTTGGGGCGACAATATCGGTGTCCATGACGTAGTCCCATTCTTCGAGCCAAGTCACAGCCTGCTCAACACTGCTGTTGCCGTCTCCTGCACTGGCCCATGCAGCGGTGACGTAGGGGACGATTTGCTGAGCTCTGACTTCGAGTGAGTCTGCCTGATACTGCTTCATGTCATCGACAGTCACATTGTTGTTGGCTGCCAGGAGAGAGTCGATGCGGCGGCCTCTGTAGCCGTCATCAAAAGGTCCCAGCATTTTGAATCCGTAGGAACTGAAGTCGATTGATTTCTGATTGGCGGACTGCAAGTAGCCCTGTGATGGGTTCACGGATCGAGGAATCAGGGCATAGGGGATGTTGCTCACCATGCCTATAGAGTCGTTCAAGGCGGTGACCGGGTACTCACCTGTGTATCCCGATCTGATAGGGAACCTGCCACACACGGTAATGGCTATGTTCCCTGCGTCATCAGCATAGATTATGTTCTGTGGCGGGCTGTCCCACCAGTACAGCGCATCATAGTATCCTTGGAGATCGTTGGCTCTGTTCAGTTTGCTGATGGCAAGCAACGAAGTGGACACATCACTTCCCGTCCAATTCATTGCGATGTTGGGCTCTGTGTTGGAGTCAAGGCCATATGTGTCCAAGACAGAGTCGATGAGCGGCCCATGAACGGAAACCTTCACATCGAACGGGACATCTGGTCCGCCTTTCACGTGAATCGTCTCGTCCACCAATTGGAGGGCTCTGTACTGACCATTATACATGTACTTGCTCGAGTTGGTGGGATCGAGCTGCTCTACAAACACATCAAGCACATCCGCGCCAACATTAGTGAACCCCCAAGCGACATGGGCTGTGTGTCCCAGAATGACTCCTGGCAATCCGGGCAAAGTCACTCCGGCAACGTCTATCTCTCCGGGCACGACAATATGAGCCTCGTACCATAGTGATGGGGCTTGTAGCCCCAGATGTGGATCATTGGCTAGCAAGGGTTCGCCAGTGGCCGACCTCAGTCCGCTGACCGCCCAGTTGTTACTGCCCAGCATCTCCTCTTCGAACGGTCTGATGGCATCTCCGAGTACTGCCATCAGAGCGTTAAGCTTCTCACTTGGTATGACCGCCGGGTCGACGATTACTTGGCTAACCAGGCCTTCCGGGTTCGCCGTCGCAGGGTGTCCTCCTGGCGCATTTGGATAAGTGGCTAGGCTCAAGTTTGTCTGCTCGGGCACTATCGGCACTTCATAGGGCATGACATCCGGGAAGAGCTCACCATACATTGTGTCGTTGTCAATGGTTTCTCTCACCCACTGGCGATAGAAGTCCTCGAAACCGCCTGACAGGCCCCATGCCATCATCTCTGACCATATGAAGATGTCCAACCGGGTCCAATGTTGGGGTGTGAACCCGAGGATCTTGAACTCAATAGGTGTCATCGCACTTGTCATGGAGTCGATGAATGCGTTTACCCCTTGGACCTCCGCGTCAACCACGCTAAGGGAATATGCGATATCAGGGTCGGCTTGGTGTCCTACACACCAGTCGAGGGTATTCTGTGCGGACCTCGCTAGGCCGATAGTACGGTAGAACTTGTCGCTACTAACGCCGCGAGAACCGACGATTTCACTAATCCGCCCTGAGGCCAGGTAGTTCTGCAACACCATCTGGAACAACCTGTCCCTAGCATGAAGGTACCCCAAGGCCATGTAAGCATCTTCGGCTGTGTCACCGTATATGTGAGGGATACCCCACTGGTCGACAATCACGTCGACCTGCGCTGTGAGACCCGGCAGTTTCACTGTCTGCGCGGCAGCGTTCTTAGCCCCATATCCCACATCAAAAATCCCGCCAATAGGCTGGATGATGCCCAGACCACCTGCCAGCGGTCCAATGGGCATGGTCAGAAGCACTATCATTACCGCAGGACCGACAAGCGACAGGCAAAAGCTGATGATTCTCTTCCTCATGCATCTCACCTAGAGCCCCGAAGTGTGGTGTAAGAGAATGTGGGTCGTAACTGATAAGTCTTGGTGAAGGCAAAAACCGAGGGTATGTCCTGTTCTATGCAGAGATGTGCACACCACCCTCTGCAATGGGCTAGCTGTGCATGTTGGTTGACAAGCTTTTTCAGTAAGATAGATGGCCGGTAACGAGGTCGTGAGTAACCATGGTAAAGACCGACACATTCAGAGGCAGAGATTTCATAACACTACGTGAATACACAAAAGAGGAAGTCGAAACGATTCTGGAGGTCGCTCTAGACCTAAAGAGGAAGTTCGCAATCGGAGAGCCGCACAAGCTTCTGGACTCGAAGACGCTCTTCATGATATTCTACAACCAGAGCCTTCGGACACGCAACTCATTTGAAGCAGGAATGACGCAGCTCGGAGGACATGCCCACTTCTTGGACCCTGACAAGATATACGCTCCAGCGCTGGAAGGTGATGAGAAGGCCTACTCTACCGAGAGAGTGGCCGATGTCGCCAGAGTTCTTTCCAGAATGGGACACGGGATATCGATTCGCTGCTATGGTGACCCGGTAGGCTGGATCTATGGTCGGGCAAACGAGATAATCAGAAACTTCGCCCATTGGTCCAGCATTCCGGTCATCAACATGGAGGATGATAAATACCATCCGTGTCAGGCACTGGCTGACATCATGACTGTGAAGGAGAAGTTCGGCACATTCAAAGGCGTCCGATTCGTGATGTCTTGGGCTTACTCCCCATCAGTCCACAAACCGCTGGCCGTACCGCAGAGTGCAATCATTGCAGCGACCAAGATGGGCATGGACACAGTGCTAGCTCATCCTAAAGGAATGGAACTCGATGACGACATCATCAAGCAATGCAAGGTGTATGCCCAGGAGAACAACAGCAGCTTCGAGATAATGAATGATATGGATGAGGCATTCAAAGGTGCTAATGTTGTATACCCGAAGTCTTGGACATGTAAGCAATTCATACCACCTTTCAACAGCAAGCCAGAGCTCGACAAGGCAAAGGTCGTTTTTGACAAGAACAAGAGCTGGATTTGCGATGACGCGAAGATGAAGATTGCCGGGCCCAAGGCTCTCTACATGCATTGCCTCCCATGTGACCGCGGTTTCGAGGTTGCGAACTCAGTGATAGATGGACCTCAATCCATCGTCTGGGATCAGGCCGAGAACAGGCTGCATGCGCAGAAGGCTGTAATGGCACTGACCATGCGCTAGTAGCGATAGCTTACGCACATCGGGGTCACGCACGGCGGCCGAAATCGGCCAATGTCGTGGCCTCCGATACACCTTAAAACGCCGCGACCTTCTTCCTTTTGTAGTGATTCCTATGAAGAGTCTTTTTGGACGAGACCTGATAACGACCCAAGAATGGAGTGTTGAAGAGCTCGAGCGAACCTTGGCCCTGTCTTTTGAGTTCAAGGCTCACCGCTTCGACCACCCATTGAGGAACTGTCTTGACCGCAAGACGTTCATGATGTTCTTCTTCAATCCTAGCGTGAGAACCAGACAAAGCTTCGAGTGTGCGGCCACGGAACTGGGTGGGCACGCTCAGTTTCTCGAACCCAAAACAATGAGACTCAAGACGGAGACAAGTGCAGGCGAAACAGTCCAGGATGCCGCGAATGTGATGAGTCGCTATGCCTGTGGGATTGGCATCAGGACTCTTGAAACCGCAGTCGACCGCTACGGCGAAGGCGACGACCTTCTCCGGGAGTACGCGAAATGGGCGAGTGTGCCTGTCATCAGCATGGCACATGACAAGTTTCACCCTTGCCAAGGATTGGCTGATGTAATGGGAATGAGAATGCACGGCGGCAAGAACCTGAAGCGTAAGAAGCTCCTGCAAGTATGGGGAAAGGGAGCTCTGGTAAGATCTTGGTGTTCAGTTCAAGAGAGTATTCTAGTCAACACCCGCCTCGGACTTGACGTTGCTCTGGCCTATCCTGAAGGCTATGACTTAGATCCGCAAGTCATCAAGTGGTGTGAAGACAATGCGGCCGCATCGGGTGGCAGATTCGAGATAGTGCATGACCTGGAGGAAGGATACAAGGGGGCGGATTTCGTCTATAGTCGCAATTGGCAGAGCCCTGCGTTCTATGCAGACATGAAGAAGTCGGGTGCTGACGCCGCCAAGAAGAAAGAGATCGAGATGGCAGCAAAGCATGATGACTGGATCTGCACCAGCGACTGGATGTCAAAGACAAGGAATGCCTTCTTCATGCACTGTGGACCTGTGGATCGTGGTGCAGAGGTGACTGACGAAGTCTGTGACGGGCTTCGGTCAATCGTATACGACATAGCCGAGAACAGGCTTCATGTTCAGAAGGCGATAATGGCTCTGACAATGGCTGGCCCTGAAGCTAAGTCAGATCGCAAGTAGGATTGGAATCAAGTAGAGTTCCGCCTGCTGCAAAACTGGTATCAGAATGTCCAGTCCGGCTGTCGCCCTCACAATGTGGCAGGCAGGCTGGACCAACTGATCTGTTAGGGTCGGCTACCATGCACCCTCGGTTGTATCGAATGCCTTCAGAATGAAGAAGATTATAATCGCTACAAGAATGATGACCGTGAAGAAGCCGAGGACAAATGCAGGACCGGACAGTTCGTTCCAGAACACCAAGGGTCCAAAGATGTATCTGAAGTTGACTACTCCTGTCACATCTGCCATAATCACCAGCGCAAGGGGCATCATGACGAACACTGTCAATGCCACTGCAATGTAGGCGGCGCGCCGAACCCACACGTGTTTGAAACGAGGCTTTGGTTCCTCCGTCATGGCACTCTACTTCATGTCAGTCGGTCACCAAGACAGATGCATGGCTGCCTACCAAGTGCCTTCTGCTGCGCTAAAAGCTTTGAGGATGAAGTACATCATAATCGCAGAAAGAATAACAATCGCTCCAAAACCCATAATGAAGCCCGGTCCTGACAGTTCGTTCCAGAAGATGAACGGACCAAAGATCTCGCTGAAGGCGCCGACCCCGGTCAGGTCGGAAACCAGCATCAGGAAATACGGTGTCGTCACGAAGACAAGCGCAGCAACAGAGAGGTAGCCTGCTCTCTTGAGCCAGACTGCCCTCATATCGGACTCTGGCATTGGTGCGACCGCTGCCGTTGCGGTGGCTGGCTCTGCTTGCTTGGCTGCGACACCCGTGCCGCTTCTCAGATATCGATGACGCAACGAGTCATACCTCAGTTTCCAGTACTCCACGAAGCCCTGCTTGCTGATGTCGTCGGTTCTCCTTAGCAGGCGCCACATGAGTGCTGTTGCCGCGATGAACGTGAAAACACCAGCAGCTACGGGGGCGGCATATTCGTAGAACAAGAGGATGTTGTATACAGCCGCGCCCACTCTGAATCCTACAAGCACTGCGAGCCACCCTGTCCGATTTCCGAATATCCGCGACCTAGTGTGAAGGTAGTAAGACCCAGCGATCATGGCAAACAATGAGAATGAAACTATGTCAACAAGGAACCAGATGTACCACCACTCAGTACTGAGCGCAAACCGCACAAGAGGGTTGAACTCATAGGCCCCTCCATAGCTGTTCCATAGCAGGACGGTATAGATTGCATCAATCAGACCAATGGGAGTGAGAGATATGACAAGGTATCGAACCCATCTCTCTTCCCACCATAATGACAACATCTGACGAGGAGTCATTGTGGTCAGGTCTTTCCTTCGCTTAGGCACGCGCATCATGGTGGAACGCTCAGTCGTCATTCTGGAGTTGTACATTGACGTAGGCGCTATAAGTGCTTCCACCTACGCAGTAGTGGCAAAAGCCTTGAAACTCACTGGAGCCTCCATTCTGTTTTGATCTTGTCGAAAGGGTCCATGTGCCGAACGTGTCAGGCTGCGATGGAAAAATAAGAGAGGCAGAGGGTCGAGCCCTCTGCTTTTGCGTTCGTGAACTCCTACATTACTGCAAGTCTGTGCTTTTGACCGTCTAGGTCACTGCAAAGGTCTTGTAGTAGTTGTAGAAGTACATGTCGTGCATTGCATTGTACTGGTAGCCTATCATGTACTTTGACTCTACATGGAAGCTCTGAGCCTGGTATGCCCAGATGTAGGCAACTTGGTCTACTATGGCCTGCTGGATCTTACCGTAGAGAATCAGTCGCTCTGTCGAGTTCTGACTCTGTGATGCGGCTGTAATCCAACCGTCGACAAGGGTCGCGTTCCAGCCAATCGATACGTCCAGACCGATCCTTCTTGGGTAAGTACCAGTGCTTCTGACGAATGGTCCTACGTAGTTGTCCGGGTCAGCGTAGTCAGGTGCCCATCCTAGGAAGAAGATAGGCAGCTGTTTGTTCTGTACCTGGAACAGGTAGCTTGCCCACTCAAGGGCGATGACATCAACCGTCAGCGGCGAAGATGGCTGGGTGGCCGCTGGGTCAGCAAGGATGGCTGCGATGCCGTCCTTCATCAGCAGGCAGGCTCTCTCACGGTTGGTGTTGCCTGAGTTGTAGTAGATCTCAAGCTTGTAGGACATGTTGGCTAGCACGGCGGGGAGGCCAGCAGCCATTGCGGCGTTCCACTTCTGAACAGCTTGGTCAAGGTCGTACTGGTACATGAACAGGCTGTCGTTGTGTCCGAACATGGTGATTGGGATTGGTCCCTGAGCCTGTTCACCAAAGCCGTTCAGGACGTTCGTAATGAACGATGCGTAGTTGAAGGCGTAAGAGAAGGATTCTCTCAGTGTCTTGATGGTGAACGGGCTCTGGACTATCGAACCAGACTTGTTCAGATAGGGGTTCATGTTGAAGCCGATGAACATCACGTCGTACGTGAGGTACTGTGCCCACAGCTTCAGACCGGAGATCGATGACTTGAGTGTACCGTCGCCGTTCGAACCGTTGACGCGGTTCCAGATCTGGTCAGAGTGGCTCACTGGCCAGTACGTCTGATCGGTCGTTCCTGCCTTAATGTTCAGAATCCTGCTGTTGACATCCTCGTTGGTCTTGATTGTTATCGAGGTGCAGTTACCTGCATACGGGTGAGTTGTCTTGGCAGCATCTGCTCTCCAGTAGTTGGGATTCAGGTCAAGCTGGATGTGCGAGTCAGGCACCCAAGCGGTCACCATGTATGGCCCAGTGCCACAGGTAGTTGTGTCCACTATCGTGTTGTGTGTGCCAATTGTGACTCCGCCGTTTGCCTCAACCCATGATGGGCTCATCATCGCACCGACCTCGTAGGTGATTGCAGCGAGGAACGGAGAGTACGCGTACGCCAGTCTCAGCCTCACGACGTAGGTGCTCATCACGAGGATTCCACCTGTGCCAGCGTCATTTGCGGCCTTCCAAGCGGTGAAGTTGCCCAAGTGCTGGGAACTGCCCTCACCGAATGAAAAGACAGCGTCCTCAACGGCCTGTCCGCCGAGGATTGGCTCAGCGAACATCCATCCGGGACCAAAGCTGTCGAATATCTTCATGACTCTCTCGAGGTTGTACTTCACGCATGAAGCGTTGAACGGGGTCCCGTCATGGAACGTGATGCCCTCACGGAGGGTGAAGGTGTAGTTCAGCCCGTCTGCTGAAACCACTACGCCCGAAGCCAGCAACGGCACCGTCGGGGCCGTGTCTGTCGAGTCAAAGTCATACGTATACAACGTCTCATACACATTATACGAGATCCACGAGCCGAAAGACTCGTAGTCCGTATGCGGATCTAGATACTCCGGATTGCCAATCGTTTCTAGTATCATGGCGTTTGGTCTCGGAGGTGGAGCCGGGGGCTGTAGTAAGAAATATGCTCCAGCCGCACCCACAATGACGACCACCACTACGATGGCAAGGAGTTGGTTCTTCTGCATTTTCTTCCTCCTTCTTCTTGGTGTTCTGTAAGCTCACGGCCCTAGCAACCCCTGCGGGTGGCTTGGACTGCCGAGGTTCTCACACCGAGTATGGTTACCTCAGGCTTATGAAACACAACCTATACGAGGCGTGAGAGAGTCTAATATAGCTATCGACTTCTTGGGCGCAGGTGCCTCTGGCACAGAGATTCTGCGGGATTCAAAAGCTATTAGACGTCGAATGATGTCTTCATCCATGAACCAGTACGGCGCGTCAGGCAGCCTCAGGCCTCAAGCAAACGCTTAAGTAGGGTGCCCAGATGGGACCCTGAGCCCAGACAAGGTTGCTCACGAGCCGCTCGTCTCATAGGTACCTGAGGGTCGACAGATGAAGCTCAGAGACTTCATACTTAGAAGAATGCTACTGGCTATTCCAGTAGTCTTTGGTGTAGTCACAATCACTTGGTTTCTTTCCTACGTTGTTGGCGATCCTATCGCCATGTGGGTGACTGAGCGTACTCCTGACGCCGCCATTCCGGGCATTAGGCTTCAACATGGTCTTGACCAACCCCTTGTGGTGCAGTACTTTCTGTACATATCGCAGCTTTTGAGGGGCGATTGGGGACTCAGCTATACGACCGGAGGAGACAAGCCGGTCTTGGAAGTGATCGCAGAACGATTCCCTGCAACTGGAGAGCTGGCTCTTGTGGCGATGGTCTTTGCCGTGGTTCTCGGGATTCCCCTTGGTATACTCTCAGCGACAAAGAAGGACAAGCCAATTGACCATTTCACTAGGGTTTTCTCACTGGCTGGCGTATCCATGCCTATTTTCTGGTTTGGCCTGATGCTCAAGTACGTCCTGTTCTACGAGATGGGCCTTTTGCCATCCGGTGAGAGATTCGATAATGACCTGTGGAAGCTTGTTCTTGGCAACGGTGTCGGCTACACGGACACGACTTCAATCACAAGATTCATTCTCGTCGATTCATTGCTTTATGGCAGTCCGGCATTGTTCTATGACGCAGTCCGACATCTTGTCATGCCTGGGTTCTGCCTAGGGTATCTGACATTGGCTGTCATTACAAGGATGATGCGCTCCAGCATGTTGGAGGTCTTGAAGGAAGACTACATCACTCTGGCAAAGTCCAAGGGGCTGACTGATCGTATCGTCATATACAGACATGCCCTACGGAATGCTCTCATTCCAACTGTCACGGTAATTGGTCTTGCCTTTGGTGGTCTCTTGTCGGGGGCGGTGCTGACCGAAACCATATTCCAGTGGCCCGGAGTGGGACGGTGGGCGACCCGGGCTATCCTGCAGTCCGACATCGCTGCCATCAACGGGTTCACTCTTCTTGTTGCGTTGATATTCGTGACTGCGAACCTGATAGTAGATCTCTCATATGGAGCTCTTGACCCGCGCATTAGGTTCGGATAGGAGGACGTTTCGATGGATTCTATAGAACGCGGCCATTCAGGGGCGCCGGATGACGAGATTGTTGAAGGCTTTCTAGGAAGAGGACTGTCGTATCTGGAAATCATCGTGTCCCTCTTCACGATGAGCATTGGAGCAGTGTATCTTTTTGGATTGATTGTGGGCTGGATTGCACATGCCATCAGAATCACGTTTGAGATGCCGAGCCTATTCATAGGATGGTCTCTGCAGGCACTACTCCTCGTGGTGCTGGGATACATGAATCTGAAGATAGGCAGGGCTTTCATGAAGAGTGAGCCTTGGGCATTTTCTTCATCGCTTTACATGAACCTCCTCTGTGGCCTGGTCCTCTTCACCATTGGTCCTCTCGGGTTCGTCCCCGCGATGCTCTCGCTAGTACTCATCCTCATGTTGTTCGCACCCAGTGTGAGGAAGGTGTGGTACGAGGGGTTTCGAGAGGACATGGGACCGAGGACAAAGGAGCTGAAATACAGCCTTCACCTTGTTCGAAAGAGCCCTCTGGTTGTAGTTGGCATTGTAGTCATCGTAAGTCTTGTCGCTATCGCGTTTCTGGCGCCTTGGATTACGCCGTATGGCTCAGAGGAGCGTGTCTGGAATGATACAAAGGCTCCTCCGGGCTCTGTGGCGAGCGAGCCAAAGTTTGAGCAGAGAGGCCTTCGCTACTGGAATCATACGGACGTAAAGCTTCTGCCCAACTACACAAGACAAGAGTTGTCTGTTCTGCCTGAGGAAGTTGCTACGAGCATTGCGCCGAACGTGCATTTCTCGATTACTGTCAAGAACACTACCACTGACGCCCAGAATGTGACCATCTACACTGCAGTGTACAATCTCACTTTGGCTGAGTTCGACTCCATGAATGAAACGTTTCGGCAGGCGTACTTGTTGGGGTCGAAGATCGACTATGACTGGATGCGCAGCACTGTGAGTCTCGGCAACACGGCTAGGGAATATGTCTGGGTGTATTGGTTCAATGCGACCCAGAAGACAGAGTCCTGGGATGTGGACATTTTCATCAGCTTCAGGTACAACTACTATTACCCTGTCCACATATGGGGCGCAGATGAAACTGGCGGAGATGTATACAGCCGCATCATATGGGCCTCTCAAGTGGACCTCAAGATATCACTCAGCATAGTCTTGGTCGCGATAGCTTCAGGCTCACTCATTGGCGCGGCATCTGGATACTTCGGTGGGAAGCTCGATGAGATAGTCATGAGAGTGACTGACATATTCTTCGCGTTCCCAGGTCTTATCCTTGCGATGGCTATCGTGATGGCGCTCGGCGCGAGAAGCCTTGACAACATCGCCATCGCACTCATGATAACTTGGTGGCCGGTTTACGCGCGGCTTGTCCGCGGGCAAGTCCTATCGGAGCGTGAGAAGTTGTATGTTGAGGCCGCACGCTCCATTGGAGCTAGCGACACCCGGATCCTACTGGCTCACATCTTACCCAATACAATACAACCGGTGATTGTGCAGGGCACACTGGACACAGGTGGTGTGCTTCTGACCGCCGCTGGCCTCGCGTTCATTGGGTTCGGTCCTCCCACAGGTAGTGCAGAGTGGGGCTTGATGATTTCAACCGGGCAGCAGTTCCTGTTCAGCCACCCGTGGATGTCCATGTACCCGGGTCTGGCAATACTGATCACAGCTCTTGCCTTCAACCTAGTGGGTGATGGCATACGCGACATACTCGATCCCAAGCTGAGAAGGAGATAGGGCGTCGATGTCTCAGGAATATGTGCTTGTCATAAAGGATCTTACAACCAACTTCTACACCTACGAGGGTGTGGTAAGAGCGCTTGATCGCGTCGAGATTAGTCTGAAACGTGGCGACACCATGGGGATAGTGGGGGAAACGGGATGCGGAAAGTCCGTGACCGCCAAGTGCGTGCTGCGCCTTGTCGAGCCTCCTGGCAGGATTGACGGAGGACAGATTCTGTTCTACGATCGAGACCCAAAGACTGGCGAGTATCAGGAAATCGATATCGTGAAACTTGACCCGCAGGAGATGCTGAGCATACGTGGAAACAGAATAGCCATTGTCTTCCAAGACCCGGCGACCTACCCGAATCCGGTCTTTCGAGTTGGAGCACAGATTGCCGAGGTTGTCATGCTGCATCAGGACCTATCCAGAGAGGCGCTTGAGATCAGGATTCGAGAGCTTGAACAGTCTCTCAAGGGCAAAGTGAATCCTGGGCGGGCTTCGAAGATAGGCGATCAGATAGCGGCCTACACCGCTCAGCTTGACAACCCTCCAAAATCGGACAAGAAATACTTCCGCAAGGCTGCGTGGAACAGGGCAGTTGAGATGCTGGCGATGGTGCGAATGCCGTCTCCGGAGCAAATCGCAAACCAGTATCCACATGAGCTGTCCGGTGGAATGCGGCAACGTGCACTAATCGCGATGGCTCTCGCCTGCAACCCATCGATTTTGATATGTGACGAGGCAACGACTGCACTGGATGTAACTGTCCAAGCCCAAGTATTGAATCTACTCAACGAGCTCAAGAAGAAGATTGGGGCCTCAATACTAATCATCACTCATGATTTGGGCGTTGTAGCGGAAACATGCAATTCCGTGACCGTCATGTATGCAGGCACGACAGTCGAGTCCACCTCAACAAAGGAGCTCTTCAACAACCCAGTTCATCCGTACACAATAGGTCTGCTCACAGCAATTCCAAAGCTGCATGAGAACAAAGAGCGGCTTGATCAGATACTGGGAACCGTACCTAACCTCATCAACCCGCCATCCGGTTGCAGGTTTCACCCGCGATGCGCGTTTGCCACTGATGTATGCACGCAGGAACGACCCTCTCTTGTAGAGGTCAGACCTTACCATTGGGTCGCTTGCCACCACCCACAGGGAGACGTCTGAGGAGTGAATGAGAATGGCTGATGTTCTGGTAGGTGTTGAGCACCTCAAGAAATACTTCCCTCTGATGGGCGGTGTGTTCAGGAAGGTCATTGGTAAAGTGCATGCAGTCGATGATGTCACATTCGACATCTACCGAGGGGAAACCATTGGTGTGGTAGGGGAGTCCGGGTGTGGAAAGACAACCCTTGGAAGGACGATACTCAGGTTGCTGACACCTACGAGTGGTAAGATACTCTTCGAAGGGGAGGACATAACCAACCTACACGGTGTCGGACTACGTCGCATCAGACACGAGATGCAAATAGTGTTTCAAGACCCAATGGCTTCACTTGATCCGAGAGTCACCATAAAGAACACTGTTGGTGAGCCTTTGGTCATCAACGGGATAGCCCGCGGACCGAAGATGCGTGCTATGGTGCTGGAGCTTCTGCAGAAGGTCGGATTGACTGAGGATCACCTGAACAGATTTCCTCACGAGTTCAGCGGTGGGCAGAGACAACGTGTCTGTATAGCGCGTGCATTGGCATTGAACCCAAAGTTCGTTGTGATGGACGAACCGACTTCGAGCACTGATGTTTCAGTGCAAGCGCAGACGCTTAATTTGATGAAGGACCTTCAGGACGAGTTCAAGCTCACCTACATGTTCATCAGCCACAACCTGAGCGTTGTGAAACACATGAGTGACCGACTGGCCGTGATGTATCTGGGCAAGATTGTGGAACTAACCCCATATGACATCTTCAAGAAGGCTCTGCATCCCTACACCTTTGCTCTCGTGTCAGCTGTTCCTGTGCCAGACCCAAGGTATGCAGGGAGGGCTCAGATTCTCAGTGGCGAAGTGCCGAGCCCAATCAACCCTCCAACAGGTTGCAGGTTCCACCCAAGGTGCATCTTTGCTCAGGAGATCTGCAGTCAAGAAGAGCCTCTTCTCAGAGATATCGGCAACGGTCATATGGTTGCGTGTCATTTTGCGGGGGAGCTCGACTTCGGCATAAGTTCACAAATGGAGTACGCCGAGGCCGCTGCCCCCAGTTGAGGTGGCAAGTGGTAGTCACGTAGATATATGATCAAGCCTCTTACATGAGGATGATGGCAATGGAACGAAACCAAGAAAGGGACAAGGAGCCCGAGCCTAGCCCGGATGACGGACAGGTGGACTGGTCTGAATACAGTCCTCCCAAAGAACAGGAATCCACAACGCGGCCCTTGGATGCAAAGGACTATGTGGCGCTCTTCATAGCCTCACTGCAAACAATCTTCCTGCCTCTGATTATATTGGGACTGATACTCATAGCGATTGTCCTGTGGTTGGCGGTATTGGTATAGGCAATACCAGGGTCGTGTCAGTTTGAGCTCGAAATATCGGTTCATCATCAAAGCAATCGCCATTGCATGGCTGCTAGTAGTTGTCGACTCGGTGGTAGCACTGCTACTGCTACTGAGCTCTGGGATGGGATCAGTCTTGTATGCTGTGTCAAACTTCCTGGTGCTGGAGTTTGCGGTACTGCTCATCCTCGGCGGTTGTCTGATGGCTCGCCAACCGCTGGAAGACAAAGGCCGCTTTGATGCATCGGGCAAACCCTCAATGTCATGGCGCATGGCAATCTATGGGCGTGAGTTGCTGACAACGTCGGTGTTCGTCCTTGTGTTTTCACTACTCTTTGCCGTCGCTGCCCTCTATGTGCAGATCTGACAACAACTGCTTTCTTGATTCTGGTTCTCTTTTTCTTCTAAGAGTTGAGATCAACATTTTAGGAACCGCATAGAAGACGAGTGATGCGACAAGAGCCACGTACAAAAAAGCCAGAGCCGGGGTTATCTCAGCCAGGATCAAGGCGGGATAGAAGATCAGATAAGTTGTCATGAAGGCAATGACGGCAGCAATGCCTTGAGGCAATAAGTCACCGAGCGGGGCTACGATTATGAAGAAGAAACCGACAGCCAATGAAGCCAATGTCCACTTCGCTAGGCTCGAATTGGCCAGACGGACATATGCGTAGTCTTCTCGAGTCAGGTCTTGAACCTCTTGTTTCTCCACAGCTGACAGAAGCGATTCCAGTATGCGTGGTTCGTCTGGCCCAACTGCTACTAGCATACCTGTCAGAAACACGAGAACTCCTCCGCCGAAAGCCGCAATCGAAGAAACAAACAGAACGCCGGCCGTCAGTGTGACAAATGCGAGAGCGAGGCCCAGCAATAGTACTGTCTGAAACGTATTGTCTGCTAGTTTCTGTTGTAGAATGGAGCCAAGTCTACTGTGGCTGCGAATCACCAAGTTGTCGATCAGCCACCGTTGGGAAAAGCACATTGTCGTATCCGCTGATGTGTGTGCTTTCTGTTCTGTGGCCTCAAGACAGAGTCCCAGTCTGTTCTCGAGGAACTTGTACTTCCGAGTGCGCCTTATTCGCCAGAAGGACGTAGCTATGATGGACAATCCAGTTACGACAAGTGCTAGGGCCATTTCCAATCTCTATCATCTGCCATGAGGTTCGATGCAGTCCTATCCTTGGTCAGAGACTCGCCACGGGTCGAGGGCCTCCTCCCATTATCTCGACGGACTCTCTGAGTGCATTCAGCCATACGTGGAAGGCAAGCACATCCGATGTGACCGAGTTCTCCGGGAAAGACTTACCCAAGAAGATCCTGATCTGTCCTCTGAGAGCGAGTTCCTTTCTGTTACTGACCTTAAGCATTACATTCGCACCATCTGCGTCCAGTCTGAGACCATGCTCGTAGAATACTTTGGGACTCTCTGAGAACGAGTAATCTAGACACTTCTCAGGGGCTGGGTACAGGTGACAATCAGACTCCTTGGCCGCGATTCCGATACGGAGTGCCTGCAGTTCATACCGTGGGACTCTAGCCGTATCTCCCAAGGTCCCAGGGACGACGATAGGTCTCATCCCCACAAGCCTCCGTGCAATGCGTCCTTCAACCAAGCCGCAGTAGTTGCCTCCTAGTCCCTGAAGGGAGATGTGGCATTCTTCTTCATCAACTGAGATTCCAGTGATGTCACCGCGTGCACGACGGGAGCCCAGAGGGTTTGTCTTGGTAATCGCCGTTGGTTCCCAGTAGAACCACGGTATGGTCACCATAGGCAGCATCCTTTCCGGGCAGACGGCTTTTTGTTGCATGAGTTTCCACGTATCGTCATTTAGAACGAAAAGAGACATGGCAATCGATTGGAAGTGCTCAGTGCCCTTCTCCACGTGGCTAAAGAGTTGTTGGCTATCCGGCAGCAGCTCATGAACAACGTCTGCGACTTGCGCAGTGAGAAGAGTCACTCTTGATTCTGCTTCCATCTGCTTCTCCTGTTCTCTGTTGAGTCTAATCTGTACTCCAGTTTCTTCCTCAAATGACTTGATGGTTTCTTTGTGAAAGGTGCATCTTGTCGACACAGTTAATGCCAAGTCTCCTTCATCAGGCAACCCATCACCGTGTTCGGCTCGCTTGGGCCGGAATGAGGCGGCTCATTTGTGTTTAATATCACTTCGACGCCATATCGGGATAGCTTGAAAAAGTGTTTGCAGCTAGCAAATCTGAACCCCTTGTGACAAAGAGTCTGGTCCTGAAACTGAGCGATGAACGTCTTGACGACTGGGTTCGAGTCTTAAACATGGGCTCGCGGAAGCTGCAAGCTGACGCTCCATTATCTGCACAGGATGTCCGTAGAATCACAGATCTAGGCTTGGTTGGTGTCGGAAACATGTACTTGGAGCTTGAGCGGGGCCTTCCGACGGCCACAGCAAGGCTTCAGATTGTTGGTCGCGAAAGCGCGGCGCTGAATGACTTCAAGACTCTTCCCGGACGCAGTGAAGCTGGCTACGAATTGTTCAATCACATCTTGACGATTTGCAGGAAGGAGAGATTACTCTCGGTTGCCGCTTGGGTTTCCCACGATGAGGCACACCTTTCAGACATGCTCGCTTCGTACACATTTGTTCCGGAACATATCCGAAGCAGAATGAAGCTTCAATTGACAACCCCGCCTGAGGATACCCGGCTCGACTCCCCTTACGTGGTGGAAGAACATGAGGGACTCAAACAAGAAGGGATTCTTCGCTGGGGCCTGGGACCCAGGGCCGACGGAGTAGGTTTGACAGAGTTGAGAAACACACTTGACAGCAGATGGAGATCATCAGTCAATCTACGATGTAAGGGACAAGATGAGCCGCTCGTGGTTGGATGTGTGTCAGATTCTGATAGAAGACATGGTTGGATACTTGTAAAGGAGAATCTGTCATCACACGGTATCCAGTCATGGCCATCAGTCGAGATGCTGAAGCGTGTTCTTCTTGTCATGTATGGTCAAGGTGTCCGCGACGTCACGTGTGAGGCCGAAGCTAGCCTGACGTTTCAAAGCCCTCTCATGGAGATTGGTTTTCGTTCTGAAGCAATGTACTTCGAGTTCCTGTTGTCATTGATGCACAACTCGTCCTCGTGATTGTTGGCCGAGCCTAATTGGCGCCAACGAGAAAACGCGGACTGATTCCCTAGAATCTCTATATGTTCATCCGCGGCTCTTCACACGCTCTAGGCCGGGAGGATGAGCCACCGGAGCAGCAACAGACGAATCAGACGCATCCACATGGAGAACATTGACCCGTGACCTCTCCATTATCACGGACGGTACGGAGTTCCTGTCAATCCGTGACTTGACGAGCGGAATGAATGCTCGAATACACACAGGATCGATGTTCTACGTGAGCGCCCTCTGGCGCTCACACCTTATTCTTGCTCTATCTCTCCCCATCGGTGACATCGAATCCAGTGTTCTTGCTCGACTTCCCTGTATTCAGGAATCTCGTTGCGGCATCTGTCAACCATGAAGTCGCATCTGGGATGAAAAGGGCAGCCTTTGGGGACATCAGAGAGATCAGGTGGGTTTCCTCTTATCCCCCTCAGCACGGGCCTCTTGCCTCCGGCTTTCATGCGCATCATGGCTATTGTAGGGAAGGACGCCATCAACCCTTTGGTGTATGGATGGGCCGGGTGGTGGAACATCTGGACAGCAGTGCCGAACTCCATGATCTTGCCCGCATACATCACGGCAACTCGGTCTGCAAGCTCGGCAACGACTCCAGCGTCATGGCTGATTACAAACAGAGCAACATTGAACTCGTCCCTGATCATTCTCAGAACGTTGAGTATCTGGCGCTGAACCGTCACATCCAGTGCCGAAGTTGGCTCATCAGCAATCACCAAGTATGGTCCAGAGATGAGTGATATAGCTATGAGAATCCGCTGTGCTTCGCCTCCGCTGAAACTGCCAGGATCCATTACGAATCGAGTACCAGCATCTGGCAGGCTCACCAATCCAAGGTACTCGAGGACTCTCCTCTTGAGCTGTATCAGACGGACGTGCTCATCATGAATCTCAACGGGCTCTCCAGTCTGCATGCCTATACTATACATGGGATTGAGCGCATGTCCCAAGCCCTGTGGAATCATTGACAGCTCTCTGCCCCTCAGCTTGACGAACTCCTCTTCAGGCAGCTTCGTCAGGTCCACTCCTCTGAAATAGATGCTCCCATGAACACCCGGCCTATCAGGTGTTTCGCTTTTCTGACCCTTGTCGAACTCTTTCCGAAGAGTCGGGTCACCGGAAGTACCCGCGGCGTAGCGAGCAACTCTCTCGAAGAACCCCATCACTGCAAGCGCCAGACTTGTCTTGCCGCAGCCGCTCTCTCCAAGCAGACCGACGCATTCTCCCTCTCGAACCATGAAGCTGACATCGTCCACGGCCCTGATGAGTCCCTTCCTCGAGGCATAGTAAGCTCTGAGGTTCCTGACTGAGAGAGTTTCGGCTTTCGGCAAAGGCGCCACAATGCCTTCGCGTTCTACGCACTCGTATTAAACCCTATCACATGAGCACGCGGACTCATTGCCGTCTTTTCGCCAAACTGACACTCAGGACAAAAGTGGTAGTTCCGCTAGGCTACCACAGTGGGCTAAGGTGCCATGCCAACACGTTTCTTAGACCACACCCCTCAACGTCAAGACTTAAAACGAAGTTGCTTCGCGCTCAGAGTTGTCGGTCGAGGCACCACTGAGGGAAGCTGCCTAGTGAAGAACTTGACAGCTTCATCCGGCCTGGCGAAGCAGGTCTGGCTCGGTGGATCTCGGTAAGCAGTTCGTGTACTAGGGGAAGTCCAATATGAAACGCGTTCTAGTGACCGGCGCCTACGGCCAGATTGGCACTGAACTCATTGAAGCACTCAGGAATCGATACGGCGGTGAGAATGTCATTGCCACAGGGCGCAAGAAGCCGCCGGCGGTTTTGATCAAGGGTGGCCCTTACTATAGGCTTGATGCTCTTGACATGAATGACCTTCAAAGAATGCTCGTTGACTACAACATTGACATAATCATTCACAACGTGTCTATCCTGTCGGCCGCTGGAGAGCAGAACCCGCAACTGGCATGGGAAACAAACGTGCAGACCTCTTACAATGTTCTGGAGGCCGCGCGAATCATTGGGCTGGACAAGGTCATGATTCCCAGTTCCATAGCCGCCTTCGGTCCTAGCACACCTAGAGAGAACACGCCGAATGATGTCATTATGAGACCCACGACAATGTATGGTGTGACAAAGGTCGCCATTGAGCTTCTTGGGGAGTACTACGCTCGCAAGTTCAATGTGGACTTTCGATCTCTGCGGTATCCGGGAATCATAAGCTCAGAGGCCCTGCCCGGTGGTGGGACCACGGACTACGCTGTCGCCATCTTCTACGAGGCAATCAGGAACAAGCGCTACACTAGCTTCTTGGCGAAGGACGCCCGCCTGCCAATGATGTACATGCCAGACTGCCTCAAGTCAACAATCGACCTCATTGAAGCAGACGCGAAGAAGCTCATGCACAGATGCTTTAACGTCACTGCGGTGAGCTTCAGCCCCGAGGAGCTTGCTGCAGAGATCAAGAAGACAATCCCCGAGTTCGTGTGCGACTATAAACCTGATTTCCATCAGGCCATAGCTGACTCATGGCCAAAGTCAATTGATGACAGCGTCGCGAGGAAGGAGTGGGGCTGGAAGCCAGAATACGATTTGCCGGCTATGACCAAGGACATGATTAAGAAGCTCAGACAGAAACTCGGCGCTCCCGGGAAGTAGTTCAGTAAAGAGAAGGCGGTCGGCTGCACGATGCGGCAGGCCGGCACCCCTCTTTCATTGTTCCGGCATGGTTCCTCTGGAGTCATTGTCAGGAATTCGGTCTTGTCTTCCTAGAACACTCTCTTCTTGATCTCGACGCCCCGGGCACGCATGGCGTCGATGAATGCACCCGGAGGAATTGCTTTCTCTGGTGGTAGAACACCTCTCTCCTTTATGGTGCCGTCCGCCAACATGACGGCCGTCGCTGCAGCAGGAAAGGCAGTCGTTCTCATCATCGAAGTGAGGCCCGTCTTGTCATCATATGTGTCAATGACCTCGTACTCGATTGTCCGTGACTCCGTCCCTTTCCATCCCTCTACAGTGATGCGAATCAGTGTCGCGTCCTTTCCTGAAGCCGGTAGGTTCTTCTCAAGGAGCTTCTCCAGAACTTTCCTCGGAGCTAGCTTGACGCCACCAAACTCCTGCTCACTGCTATCCATGAACCCGAGCTTATATAAGCACCACATCTTGTGCCCGTGACCGGGGTACCTGAGCGTCTTGTAGTCAAGATCCTTAATCTTTCCCTGGTATGTCAGTGGCAGCGTTGATGTCCCACCACTGGTATTGAACGCTTCGAGCATCCCGAATGGCTCTGGGAACTG
>CAZVZC010000013.1:28742-41955 GCA_964631415.1 uncultured archaeon
CCTGTTCAAAGCCGACAAGTGGATCCTCGTACGCAATCTTCCCATTTCTGAGAACCATGCAAGGCTCAACGTATTCATTGATCAGACCCTCGACGGAGAAGACTATGGAGTAGTTGAGTGGAGGTTGGGGCTTCTGTTGGAGTCCTCCCACCCTGATCTTGACCCGGTCAGTCCTGCTCAAGTAGTCAACTCCATCACGGACTAGGATGTTTGTCATTCCGGGAGCAACTCCGCAATCGGGAACCACCGTTATTCCTGCGGCCTTTGCCCTGTCATGAAGTTCCAACTGCTTCTCGACCACTCTGAAGTTGCCGCCAAGGTCACAGAGATGAACATGTGTTTCGATTGCGGCCTCCGTGTGGAGCAGGTTCATGGAGTAACTCACGCAGCTGACCACTGAGTCGACCTTAGAGAAGGCCCTGATGAGCTGGCCTCTGTCCCTCGCGTCCAGCTTCTCCGGCACAGCCTTGGGACCCACCGCCTTTGCGAGGGCTTCCGCACGTTGAAAGTCGATGTCTGCCACATGCACCTGTTCGACTTTGGGGCTTCGCACAAGGTCGTGTGCTGCTCCTCTTCCCATGAGACCCGCGCCCAAGACTAGAACCTTCAAGTCGACCAATCCCTCGCGAATACTGCTCTATATGAGGGGACCCAGAGCAGAAAACAGTATCGACAGATGCATGTCGTCACTGGCCTCGCTGTTAACACCATGTCATCAACATGGCTCTCCTCAGAAGTTGTCCTTGTCCGTCGCTTCTGTGCCTGATCTTCGGCGTGACTCATCGTGTTCATTGTGCCGCTCTGCGAGGATAGTTTGACATGGACATTGCCGAGCGATACGATGACACTATAACATGATATTGACACTAGACCTCTCGGGAGAAGACTGGCTGCATCGATACGAGCTTTGGCATCAGCAGACGTTGCTTGGGAGCGAATGACGTCTTGTCGTTGATGGTCTTGACCAGTTCAATAAGGGTCATGGATACCTGGTCTCGTTTCTCACGCCGACGGACAGACATCTTCCCGCTCTTCATCTCCTCATCGCCGACCACACAGATGAATGGTACCCAGAGCTTCTCAGCTGCCCTGACCTTCTTCGCGACGGTCATCTCCCTGTCATCGATCTCATGACGGATACATGACTTGTCCAGTTCGGTACCGAGCTTGAGGCAATAGCTGAGATGGGCAGTGTCCACTGGCAGAAGTCTTACCTGCACAGGTGTCATCCATAGGGGTATGTGTGGGACGTTGCCTTCCTTGATGTCCTTGTACGCCTGCTCAAGAACACCATACACAATCCTCTCGATTGATCCCGAAGGAGAGGTATGCAGGATGAGTGGATGCTTCTCGACTCCCGACTCATCAACGTATCTTATGTTGAACCTCTCACCATTCTCCACATCAATCTGACAGGTGGCGAGACAGCCTGCCTTCTTCTGGTCATCTACTACGTTCCACTCACCTTTGAAGATGAAATAGGCATAGCGCTCGTCGAACAACTCGATCATGACCGGCTTCCCGATCTTCGCTACGACTCGTTCCACGAAGGCCTTGTTCTCCTCATAGAAAGATCGAAGCACGCGGAATGAGACCTCGTACTTGACCTCAAGTTCGTGCATGAGCTTCTCGATGAACACAAGCTGATTCTCGATCGACTCCTTGGCCATTTTGACGTCTGCAACGATTTCATGGATGTCCGGCATAGTGAAAGCTCGCGGGCGCCTCATGCCTGCTAGCTCACCGGCTAGCTCTCTCCGATATGATGGAGCTATCTCAAAGAGTTTGAGAGGCAACTGCTTGTACGAGACCTGAGCCTGAGAGATGAGAAGGAACTGGCCGAAGCAGGCGGAGAATCTTGCGAAATAGTCATGGTCACCAGAGCGAACCACATACTGACGCGAGGGAAATCTCTGCAAATACGACTTCAGCGACGGGTGCGCGTAGTCGTATATCAGCGGCGTCTGGACAACGAATGCTCCATAGTCGACCATCTCTGCAGTGACCCTCTCTTCGACAGCCCTCTTGAGCGTGAGGCCGCGTGGGGGCCACCTGAAGTTGCCCGGGTCCGAACCCGGTTCATAGTCGACAAGTTCCAGATTCTTCATGATCTCGATATGCGGCGGGGGCTCATGGACGGTCCTGTCCTTTGCTGTTTCATACTTCACGTAGAGCCTGAGCTCCTCCAGTCCCGTGAAGTCAAACTTGTCCACATCTTCCAGTCTGCCGTCTGGTTGCATGATGAAGAAGTGACTAGTGGCCTTCTGCTCAGCGGCCATCGCAGTTAGGTCCTCTCCTTGGGTCGTTTCTTTGTCCTTCTTTGCCTGTGTCGTGATGTCAAGCAACTTGGACCTCTCGGCCAGAGGGTGACCCTTGCAGTGAAGGGAGAAGGCCTTGTACCATCCGAACGGTGCCCTGACAACCTCGTATTCCCTCAGTTTCAGGCTTTCAGCTACCCCCTTCAGGAGTCTGAGGGCACTGGCAGGGGTCGCTGGCTTCTCACTGAGGTGCACCCAAGGGTAGACTATGACTCTCCGCTCTTTGATCTCATCAGCTGCGCTCGCAATCATGTCAGCAGTGAGCCGCGCGGCAGTGTCGATATCTGTCTGGTCGGAAGTTTCCGCCGCGATGAAGTTGACAAGACACGATTCGTTCGTGGAGTATGACTTCTGTTCAGCTTCTTCTGCTTCCTTGACTGCCTTTTTCTTCACTTCATATGCAAAGCCATCAGAGTGAATCTGGAGCATTCTCATTCTGGAGACCTCTTGTTGCCGTCGGTCATTGCGTCACTTAACTTTGGTGCAGGCATTGACTTCGAAGCGACTTCTGGGAGCTTCGCTGGGGTTGAAGAGAGGCCGCCCTTGGCTCTCAAGGGCAGCACGTGTGATTCCCTGTTCACTGCCTTCTACTTCTCACAATGAGCGTTCCGAGTACGACGATAACAGCTATTGAGCCGATGGCCACAACGCCTCCAACGCCGCCGAAGAGCCCTCCCCAGAAAGACTGTTCAGTGACTGTGACCCAGACTGTGTCGGTTGCATAGTTACTAGATGTATCGGTCACAATGATGGTCACATTGTAGACCCCTGGGGTCCAGTCACCAATGGATATGGAGATGGTCTCAAGCGTTGAGTTCCAGGGGCCGGACGCTATAACAGACCCATTCCTAAGAACCTGATACGAAGCCGGATTAAGATCCAGGGGATGCCATGTGACATTATCTTTGACTTGGCCCCGTTCGTAGGTGAAGTCCTCTGGGTGACTAATCGTCGGGTCAGTTGTGTCTGCCGTAACAGTGACCCAAACTGTATCTGTTGTATAATGTCCAGGGACGTCAAACACCATGATTGTGAAGTTGTGGGCTCCTGGGCTAAGTCCGTCAACTGATACTGAAATCACTTCTGAAGAACTGTTCCAGAAACCATAGCCGAAAGGAACTCCATCCCGGACAATAATGTAGAAGGCAGGGTTCTCGTCCCATGGGTGCCAAGTGATAGAGTTGCCTGTTGACCCCTGCTCATACAGGACATCCCCAGGATTATCTATAGTGGGATCGGTCATGTCCATGATCCTGTAGAAGTAGTATGGATTCTTGGACAATTCGCAGAACTCACCCGCGACATACTCGGACACTGTGAATGGTCCTGAGGTCACCATGTCTTCCGTGGGTGGGTGCGGATTCCAACTGTTCCAGCCACTCGGGCCAATCAGTAGGAAAACGTGTTTCGGGATTATTGGCTTGTAGCCGACTGTGTGCAGGTGCCAGTACGACTCGGAACCGAACTCAACAATGGCTTGGTACGTACTCGTCTGGTATGCGGCAGTCATCTCCGCCAGATCAGCGCCATAAGGATTGCCGGATCCGCTCCTGTAGTAGTTCATGGTATAAGCAACATCCTCAGCGGTCAGAGGATACCCATCAGTCCAAGTTGCGTTCTCGATGAGATTGAAGGTGAACCTCGTGTGCCCCTCTGGAACAGAAAGGTTGTCAGCATGAGTCTCGGCAATGTAGGACTCGGCCAACCATAGCATGTCACGACCTTGCCCATCACGAATCAAGAGGCTGTCATATAGCTCGTTTAGCACATTCTTGGTGTAGACAGAGCTGCTAGCCATGAAGTTGAAGGTGTCAACATCCAAGGAGTTGCTCCATCTGAATGTACCACCAAGCGGACCACCCTGTGACTGCTTCAAGTGCACCTTGTAGTTGGTCCACCATCCATGTGGGCCGTCCGAGACGTCATTGACAAAGCCCTCGAACTTGTCGGTCCTATAGGCTGAGAGTAGAACGTTCTCATAACAGATGATCATCGGACACTCGTAGACCCAGACCCTCTGCATCTCTATTGCTGCTTCGTAGACATCATCATAGTCTGTTGAATAGAGAAGCTGGTCTCTCCAGGAATCATAGGACGCGTTTTGGAAGCATGGGAAGTTCCAGTACGGCTCGTCGGCATACTCTGACCAGTACTCGTAAGCAAGCCAGTCGACATCGAAGTCACTGAAACTCGCACCCACGAAGACGATGTCATAATCGCCATGGAAGTAGAGTCTGTTCAGATACTCGTAGAAATCAGTCGGCTGAGACGTTGCATCCACGTGGAGTGCTTGAAGAGCCTCTGCGCATTTTGCTCCTATTCCGATGGCAATCTCTGAGCTTGAGGCGACCTCGATAAGAACATCGAAGTCATCGCTGTGAGGGCCCTCACGGTAGGTGTCATTGTCAATGTCGAAGAAACCAGCTGCGTCCAGCAGCTGGTTGCCCTTGGCGACATTCGCCTCGTAGTATGTGTATGGCAGCTGACCCTCGATGGAGAACGGGTTCGTCTTTGGTATGCATGAGTCCAGAGGCTCTGAGAGATTTCCCCATATCTCCGCCGAGATTCTCCATTTATCTAGTGCGAAGGCGAGGGCTCTCCTGAACCCGATCACGTTGAAGGGGTACTTGTTGCACTTGATTGTCAGGTATCCGTATCCATTCCTCAGAGTCCTAGCGATTCCGATGTCCTCTGCTTCCTCCAGTTCCGACAAGTAGTCCGGATTGATCGATTCTCCTATCAGGTCTATCTCATCGCCCTCCAGTGCTAGAACCTGCTGATCGTGCCCTGTTATCACCCTGTAGATCAGCTTGTCGATCAGTGGCCCATGCCTCCTGTAGTCTTCGACGATCGTTCCTGCAGACCCTGATGGCAAGATGCATGTCATCGAGAAGATGAATAAGAAAGCCAACACAAGCACTCCCGCCTTGTCAGTGTGCACGATTCCACAGCTCCCTGCCTTGGTGGGCTACCTGAGGACACCGGCCCTATTAACGATGTATGTGTTTTCCTTCCCACATACTCCAGGAGCCCTTGGCCACAAGTGCGGGTGCGACCTACCATTGCACTTATTTCATCCGATGGCGGGACATGGACATCATGAAGAGATTCGACGTGCTTGTTCTTGGGTCGGGCGCAGGTGCGAACGTAGCGGCAGACGCCTACGAGCGGGGAATGACGGTGGCCGTTGTCGACAACGACCGATTCGGTGGCACTTGCCTGAACAGGGGTTGCATACCGACCAAGATTCTCACGCACGTTGCTGACCTCATTGTGGACATCGGCAAAATGGAGAAAGTGAACCTGAGGGCGAAAGTCGAGGGAGTCGATTTCGAAGGCTTGATGAGCCGAATGCGAAAGGAAACATGGGAGGAGTCAGAGAGAATAGAGAGGAGCATCGCCGAGAGCAAGGGGTACGAGTTCTACAAAGGGACGGGCGAGTTCGTTGCGGACCACACGATGGAGGTCAACGGAGAGAGAATCAAGGCAGATCACGTTGTCTTAGCCTCGGGAGCTAGACCGTCGGTTCCTCCAATCAAGGGCATCGAGCACGTTCACTATCTCACGAATAAGACAGTCCTCGAGCTCAATGAGAAACCTGAGTCCATGATAATCATTGGGGGTGGCTACATTGCAGTCGAGTTCGGCCACTTCTTTTCCGCCATAGGTACAGATGTCACGATTCTCGAGCAGATGCCAAGGCTCTTGACAGCTGAGGATGAGGATGTTTCAGCTCTATTTCAGAAAGAGCTGGCGGCTCGCATGAGGATCTTCACGAACCATGAAGTAGTCGGGGCAAGCGAAAGCAACGGCATGAAGACGGTGGTGGCAAGGAACAGACAGTCAGGGGTTGAGAAGGAGCTCACAGCAAAAGCTTTGCTGATTGCGGCAGGTCGAATATCGAATGCAGACCTCTTCAAGCCGGAGAAGACCGGAGTGAAGACTGACTCCAAGGGCTGGATCGTTGTAGACGAGTTCCTTCGGACGACGAAGAAGAACATCTGGGCTCTTGGCGATGCACTTGGAAAGCACATGTTCAGACATGTTGCCAATGTGCAGTCAGGAATCGTGTGGCACAACATTGTGGCTACACTTGAATCGAAACGAGGCCAAGAGCCAGAGCTGCACAAGATGGACTATCATGCCATACCGAGAGCTGTGTTCTCGTACCCGCCGATTGCGACAGTGGGTATGACACTGCGGGAAGCCGTGGAGTCCGGTCGTGAACTCCTCGTGGGCCAAGCAGACTATGCCATGACTGCAAAGGGCGCAGCTATGGGTTATCCGCCGGGCTTTGTCCGCGTGATCTGTGATGGACGTGAGGGCACTGTGCTGGGAGCCACAATAGTCGGACCCGATGCACCGACGTTAATCCAGGAGATCACGAATCTGATGAACGCAGGCGATCGCGGCTACGTGCCCATTCTCCAGTCTATTCATATCCATCCCGCATTGCCCGAAGTCGTCCAAGACGCATTCGGGAATCTTGCACCGTTGGGTCACGTACATGGCCACCATGTCCATTGAGTGAAGAGATTGGGCAGTCGTAGCTTGAAACGTCTGCTTGTCATGTTATCCAGAAAGAGTATTGCCATGGCTCACAGTGGCCGGGATGATGGTCCGCCTCCCCCGACAGGAGGAAAGAACACGACAAGGTCGCCTTCCGAGAGCTTCTGTCCTATGTCGAACGTGCGTATTCCGTTGACCATTATTATGCGCGCGTGGTCCTTTGGGAAACCCAACTTCTCGATGATTTCCGATATCTTTGCCGTTTCTAGCGCGACTGAGAATGACTCGCCTATTGCCGTGCCCTTCGGGGCGAATTGTCGAAGTGTCGCATACAGCTTGACATTGACATGCATGCTTCTCACCTAGTAGTAGTCGACATCGACCTCGCCGCGAGTGTAGCCATGACCTTTCAGATGCTGGCCTCCGCACAGTAGGACCATGTTGTACGGAAACAACGCCACTCGTGCTCCACTCGGTATTATGTCTGACGCCTTCGCAAGAGTTGCATCTATGAAGCAGTCGCCGAGCTGTTCAGGAGTGAGACCCAGGCGGCTGGTGAGCTGCGCAAAAGTTTCGTTCGTAACATGCGCAACCCACATCACAGTGTCTTCGTCCGGCCGGCTCCCTGGCACGAGCGACCTGAGCATACCATAAAGATGGACCTCGACCCGCGGTGGTTGTTGCGCTGATTCTTCATGTGCGCGCTGTGTCAAATGGACCATCCCGAATATGTGTTTGTCGTCTTCATTTCCGTAACGACAGCGATGTACAATGCTTGGCCATATGGTGGTCTTGCCAAGGTAGAAGAAGCTTGCTGATGGTGCCTAGAATAAAGAGAGAGAGGGGAAATGCATCCCCTCCTTGATACCAGACTAGAATCCCTTGTATACTGCATCGATGTCTGCGTCAGTGACGTCGAAAGTGACATTATGCGGTGGGAGCTTTTCTGTGCGGAAGAACTCAGGCAGCCTGTCGTCGCGTTCAGTGAATCCTGCTCTCTGGTTGAAACCGCGCTCAGCCTTCAACACAGCCATTCCGTACTCTGTGACATCAATCTTCTTTCCGAGGAAAGAGTCAACAGAATCGGTCATTGCTTTGAAACCTGCGTCATCGTCTAGAACACAGAAAGCGATGAAGAGACAGTACCCACTGGAGTCGATATAGGCTGTCGTGGCTTGGAAGGCTCGTGAGAGGTCGGCCTTCTTCAGGTCTCTTGGGTCAGTGACCTTGCCCTTGATGCCAAGTATCTCGGCCGCTATGGTGTAGCCTGACGTGTGATCCGCCCCCATTGGGGTTGTCGCGTAGGTCACACCAATACCACGGACCGGTCTTGGGTCATACGCCGGCAAGGACTGCCCCTTGACCACTGGGATACGAGTGACTCCCAGGACATGGCCAGTGGTCGATGCTCCTGAGCACACCAGCCTGCCAAGGTAGGACTTCGGGTTGTATGCTTCCTTCAGAGCAGCAATAGCTGCTGGCCCATCACCGAACTTGATCATTCCGGCCTCCATTAGCATAGCCAAGGTGTTGCCGGTTTCGATTGTGTCCACTCCGAGGTCGTTGCAGAGCCTGTTGAGCTCGGCCACATCTTTGAGGACGCTGATGCCGAGGTTGGAACCCAGAGCCCAGACAGTTTCATACTCAAGGGGCGATACATGCAGCTTGCCGGTGTCCTCGTAGGGGACCACGTTGGAGCAAGCGATAGCACAACCGGGGTGACATGCATGGCCGTAAACCCCTTGCGATTTGTCTCCAAGCTTCTCCCTCGTCTTGTCGACAAGTTCATGGACGGCTTCGCCCGAGATCTTTGCAGCTCCCTCGAAGCGCCCTTCATGAAAGGCTCTGGTTGGGAGACCTCCGGCCTCGTTCATGATGTTCTGCAGTATGTTGGTTCCGTAATTCTTCAGACCTCCGAACGGCTTCCCCTTATCGTCCTTCAGTTTGCCTGTGACAGGGTGCGCGTCGAGTGACTTGATGAATGTCTTGCGAGCGGCATCGAACCTATCTCTCTCTTTGGGCACTGGAAGAGAACCACCAGTGTCATCAGTCACGATGGTCACTATGTGCTTCGAGCCAAGCACTGCACCTAGCCCGCCGCGGCCCGCATACCTACCGGGGTCTGTGTTCTCCACGTTGTTGCCGAAGACACCAGCCGCTTTCTGCAGGCGTTGGCCGGCAATACCACAACCGATGATACCTGGTTTCGATGGGTACTCCTTCCATATTCTGGCAATAAGATCATAGGCGCCGAGACCTGCATACTCGGTCTTCTTGACTATCTCGCACTTGTCCTTCCCGACAACGATGCTGTACCAGTCCTTGCTAGTTGCGGGCGGAGCGCCTTCAACTATGATGCCCCGTACCCCGATACGGCCGAGCTTGGTTCCAGTGAGCCCACCAGCGTTTGCTTCCTTGATACCGCTGGTCAGAGGAGACTTGGCTCCAACGCTCAGTCTGCCGGACGAGGGTGCAGGTGTTCCAGCAAGTAGACCCGGTGACACCACGAACTTGTTGCGTTCGCGGAGCGGATGACACATCGGATCGACTTCGGTTGAAACTATATGTGAGGTGAAAGCTCTACCCGCCAGATTCTCCTGCTCAGGCTTAAGCTTCTCCCACTTGAATGTCAGGTCAGTCATGTTGACCCTTAGGACCTTGCTCATTTTGGTCTTGACACCTCCAAGGTGATTGACACTATGTGCGGAGGCGGGATATATGCCAGTGTTATGCACGGCAGGGCATATCGTGTCTGGCAGACAGCAGCAAACCATCGCTTGGGATAGCAGTAACCGTGAAGTTAGGGAAGTGTCGAACCTTCACAACTGGATGCCCAAAGAGAATATAGTCCCCTTGTGTATCGCACTGAGGCGAACAAACTCGGTTGAACAAGGACGTCGGACTGCATGTGCGAGTGGTGCTACAAACATGGTGCCGGGCAGAAGTGGTACCTGAACTCTAGGAACTACTTACGAGAAACCGCGCTTGAGGTCGGCGCTCACGACTACATATTCGAACTCTGGAAGCAGTTTGAGAAAGTCTACCTGCAGAGAATATACGGGATATCGATGAGGGGTCCGGGCTACAAGTTCAACACCCCTGTAGTAGGCGGGGTTCTCAAGTGGTATGTCAATAGCTGGTTCAAGAAGGAGAAACCCCTGAAGGGACGAAACGCCAGAAGAGCCGAGGGTCATCCCGGACAGGTCGTGCCTCTTGAGGATGCAAAGAAGATCCTAGAGCTGGCAGATCCCATCCTGAGAGTGAACTGCGCTTGCAGGAAGATGACCCGTGGAGTCAACGACCCATGCTGCCTTGCCTTTGGTGCTCTGGCTGAGATGGTGCCCAAGCTTCCGCGATATATTCCCGAGAGAGGAATGGAACCACTGCACATAGACGAGGCCCAGGCTTTTGTCGAAGAGATGAACGAGGCTGGACGAGTCAACACAGTATGGTTTGGACCGATGCCGTACATCGCCGCACTGTGCAGCTGTCAGCAGCCCGAGTGTGCCGCAATTCGGCTTAGGACTTCCTACGGTCTCCAGTTCCTATACAAGGGCGAGTACGTTGCCAAGGTGGACTCGTCGAAGTGCGATGGATGTCAAGCATGCGCATCGAGATGCCAGTTTGGAGCATTGACATTCAATAGCCTGATGAATCGTCCATTCATCGATGGCTGGAAGTGCTTCGGATGCGGTCTCTGTTCAACAGCCTGTCCACAGGGCGCAATTGGGATGGCAGACCGCGTGTCGTTCCCAGCTCTGAAGGAGGTCTGGTGATGAAGACCGACATCATAGTTGACTACCGAAAGTGTGGGGATCCGCGGGAATGTAAGAAGTGTCTCAAGGTCTGTCCCCCTGCCCTCTTTATCATGTACCCTCCGGACTACAAGAGCAATGACCCGGATGAGTGGAGAGTAGATGTAGCATTCACTGATCTCTGCACAAGATGCGGCGACTGCGTGAGAGACTGCCCTAGAGGCGCAATCAGACTGAAGTAGCCCGAAAGACTGAAGTGGTGGCTCGGATGTCTGTCCTCTGGTGAGCAAGTGGCGAATTGCTTTGTGACCGGAGGAACGGGCTTCGTAGCGAGTCATATTCTGAAGCTCCTCTGCGATCAGCATCATTCTGTATTTGCGCTCACTCGAGAAGCCTCAATTCTGGACTTCCTTCCCAGGGGTGTCATGACGGCTCGCGGTGATGTCACAGACCTAGACGCCCTGACGAACGCAGTGCCCAAGGATATCGAATGGTTCTTTCACAACGCAGGAGTCATGGCGGACTGGGGTGGCAGGACTCACTTCTATCCAGTAAATGTGGAAGGGACCCACAATGTTCTGGAAACTGTCAGAAGGAAGGACATACCTAGGCTCATCCATACCTCGTCGACCGGTGTCTATGGTTTTCCGAATTCATCCCAGCCGCTAGACGAAGACGCGCCGAAGAGACCCGAAGGCTTCTATCAGAAATCCAAGTATGAGGGAGAGATGCTGATTGAGCAATACTCGAAGGACTATGGCATCAAAGCGGCCGTGGTCCGTCCTCCGACCGTGCTTGGGCCACATGACATGTTCACTGCCCCGCAGATTGTGGATCGTGTGGCCAAGGGTACCATGGTCTACTTCGGCGATGGTACTAACCTGATCAGTTTTGCACATGCTGAGGACGTAGCTTCATGTTTGGTCGCCGCTGCCGAGCGTTTCGATAAGTCTGCAGGCAATGCGTACAATGTCATCTCTTTCACATGCCAGTTCAAGGAGCTCTTACTAACAATAAGGAATCAACTGGGCCCTCCGGCAACAGGGAGTTTCCGCCGAGTGCCCTACAGGGCTGCTTTGGCGCTCGGGACTCTGATGGGTGGGTCCTACAGGGCATTTCACATCAGAAAGGCGCCTCTGTTGACCAGCTTTCGGGTCAAGCTCTTCGGGACCACATACATCATTGATGACTCAAAGGCGCGAAGAGAACTGGGCTACACACCCAAACACAACTTGGAGTCAACTGTCAAGAGTATGCTGACAAGAGTCGAGTCCTTCAAGCCTAGGTAGACTTCACTTCGACTTGCATTTTCTGCCCACCATTTGGAGATGCCCGGCGAAGTTGACCAGTGAGCGATTCGTGCAATGGTCAAGCTCCATCTTGAGCAGACGTTGTCTTGTTTCTGTATCCTTCTCCAGCTTCTCCAATGTTTCCGTCTTGACCCGATGCATGAAGACGGGTGCGCCTACTACCTCGACGACCTCGAGACCGGCCGCTTCAAAGTGGTCTGCCAGTTCCTCCCACGTGAGATTGTATTGTGGCCAATCGAAGTCGTAGGAGATGCTAGTGGTCAACAGCTTCTCTGCCTCGTCGACGAGACCGGCTTCAATAAGCTCAGACACCCGCCTGAATTTCGTGCCCAGACTGACTATGACGTATGACTGGGGCTTGGCCACTCTGGCCAGCTCTTTCATTGCGCTCCGGGGCTCAAGGCAGTATGAAACGGCATCATATTGGGAGAACACATAGTCAAACAGACACGATTGAAACTCCTTCATGTCTACTATGTCCGACTTCACGAACGCTATGTCATGATCAGTCTTCGCCTTAGCGAGTTTCTTCTTGGCCTGTTCAAGCATGCCTCGTGACAAGTCTGACAGAACGATGTTGTGATACCCCAAGGCGATCAGTTTGTCGGCCCAGTAGCCGTCGCCTCCGCCAGCATCGAGGATTCTGACGGATCTATCCTTTGGCAAGTACTTCAGCATGAAATGCCAAGTGATGTCGTCAGCAAAGCTCATTGCCGAACGACTGGTATCGTACCTAGAAGGAGCGAATGGACCTGACGAGTATTCTTCGGCATACTTGTCGAATAGTTCCTCAACCTTCCGCCTGTCCAAGAGATTGTATTGGTCTCTAGTCTGCTATGTGTATTTCTACATCCGGCGACTAATGCTGTGGTTTTAGGGGCAGCCGTCTATAGAGTGCGACAACGACCAAGAGAAGTAACACTGATGCTCCCAGCATTGCCGCAAACAGGGCGGTGGTTCCCATGGCGAAGAACCGTTCATATGTCACAGGGACGACTGCCATCCCTGCAAACTGCACGGACATTAGCAGACCAGCTAGGGCGCCGCGCTTCTGAGGGGCAATCATCTGACTGTAGTAGATCGCGACCGGATACAGTGTTCCGGCAACAACCCCGACAATCAACAGTGCGGTCGTGATCAGAGGCAGGCTCTCTGCTGTCCCGAAGCCGGTGATGCTCATCAGGATGGCGCTCGAAATCATTGACGCACCCGTGCCTATAATCATGGGGAGCGCTACCCCTCTGCGCTTGATGAGACCGCCTGTGTATACTCCCAGAATGGCCGCCATGAGAGCGGAGATGAGGAGAATACCTGCGACAGT
>CAZVZC010000014.1:0-14242 GCA_964631415.1 uncultured archaeon
TGGAAGACCTTCTGGCGCATGAAACCGTTGATTTCCTGTCTAAGACAAGAGAGTTCATGGGGAGTCCGCGCACTTATGGGGACGCTCTATGGAACGTGCTAATGGAACAGATACACCACCGGGGGCAGATTTTCATGCTGATGTCATCTGCAGGGGTCAAGCCCCCGGAGTTGTAGTTCTGGCTCATTCCTCGAAGTCAGGTGGGGTCATAGATGCCCACACCGGGACCTTCTCCATTGCTGGGTCGTAGCCGTCCAAGACATGACGACCCAGTATGAGCCGCTGTATTTCGCTGGTACCTTCATATATCTGGTAGAGCTTGGCATCGCGAAACAGCTTCTCCAACGGGTACTGGTCGATGTAGCCGTAACCTCCATGAATCTGCAGCGCCTCGCTGGCAATCCACATCGCTGCGTCTGTGGCGTAGGCCTTGGCCACACTCGCGGCAATGGTGGACTCGGCACCCGTGTCCGCTTGCCATGCGGCCTTGAGGTAGAGCATCCTTGACGCCTCAATCTTCATGTACATTTCAGCCAGCTTGAACTGAATCACCTCGAACTTGCGTAGCTTCTCCCCAAATGCCTCTCTCTTGTTGACGTATTCGCGTGCATACTCCATGGCTGCCCTCGCGAGACCTGTTGAAAAGGCTGCGATTGCAGGCCGTGTCATAGCGAATGTGGCCATTGCAGTAAGGAACCCCGTTCCCTCAGACCCCAATAGGTTCTCTGCAGGGACTTTCGCTTCCTTGAACATGACAGACGAGGTCACAGAAGCACGATGGCCCATTTTCTCAACAGGCCGACCCGTCTTCACGCCCGGTGTGTCGGCATCAACAATGAGCGCACACAGAGACTTGTGTCGCTGGCTTGGGTCAAGACTAGCAAAGACAGTGAAGGTGTCGGCATATGGTGCATTTGTTATCCAGAACTTGGTGCCATTGAGGACGTAGTGATCACCCTCCTTTCTGACCTTAGTCTGGATACCGGCTACATCGCTCCCCATCCCAGGTTCCGAACATGCGAAGCTGATGAACTTCAGGTCTTTTGTGAGCGGCCTGAGATACTTCTCTTTCTGTTCATCCGTACCTGCTACAAGTATCGGTTCTGCACCTAGGGAATTCACGTAGATACTCGTGGTCATGCCTGCGCATCCAGCGGCCATCTCCTCGACGACTAGGCACATGTCGATGACTCCTCGGCCAAGACCCCCATACTCCTTCGGTATGCCCAAGTTCATGAGACCATCTTGCCAACACTTCTTGATTACTGGCAGTGGAAACTCGCCGGTCTTGTCGTAATAGTGGGCATAGGGGATCATGTACCCTTGAGCAAACTCTCTCGCCTTCTTCTGCAGCGCGATTTGTTCATTGGTGAGCGTGAAGTCTATCATGTCTGCTCCCTCAGCTACTGTACTTGTTGTTGAACTGGCTTTGGAGGTATAAGTCACTTACGAAGTGGCAACGCTCCAAGATGCGGAATCAGGCCTTAGCAGTCATCTGTTTGACAACCTCGGGCAGGCTCCACTTCAGCTCCAGCTCAAGTGCGCCGCTTTCGGGGCCCGGACAGCGTCTGACACAGGTCCGACAAGCCACACAGAGCCAGAGATCGACCTCGACCTTGCCAAAGCCTGGAGCATCCCTCTTCAGTGGGACACTTGTTGTTGGTCGTACAGCTGCCAGACTACGGATTGTCTTGTAGAACAGGGCCTTGTTGACTGGAAGCTTCTGAAGCGCCTCCTCAGGGAAGTCAAAGTAGCTGGGAACATCAACATTGGACTTCAACTCGATTGCGTGTTCAGGACATGCAATCTGGCACGACTTGCATCCAAGGCACCTTGAGGGTTCCCAGTCTATTGTGCCGAACCCTAGAAGCGGGGCGTATCCCATCATGTCACGGTACTCATCCAGTACCGACGGCACATCTATTTCCATCAAGTCGTCTATAGTGACCTTGGGTTTTGCACTGGGAATCTTGGCACGAGCTCGATAGGCCAGAAGAACGGCAGACTTGATCTTCTCTTCAACACCCTTGAGTACCGGCTCAGCAATGACTTGGCCGGCGACTCTGATCTTCAGCATCTTGTCACACGACTTCGAGAAGGCGTCCAGAGAGCCTACAAGTCGTCCTATGTCCTGAGCTTTGAAATCGCTCAGTATGCTATTGATCTCAGCCTTTGCAGCCGAGAGCTGAGGAGCCAAGCTGCTGACGGTTCTGATTGTGATCTCAGCCTCGTTAGGAGTTCGAGGCACGTCATACAAGACATAGCCATGAGACTCGCCCACTGCTGTAAGCAGTCCGTCACTTTTCAATCTCAGCAGATGCTGAAACACACGGTTCTGGGGGATGTGTGTTCTCTCGGCTAAATCATGGGCAGTCATGGCTCCGATATCACGGATAAGAACCAGTATCATGCCGCGCTCAAGTTCATTGTCGAGATATGTGGCAACCATCCTATCATAGGTTTCAGGGTTCAGCTTCTCACCGTACACGTTCGCTTCAGAAACTAGCTTAGGCCCCTTTTCCAGAGCTATCTTGAGTCTGAACCTTGTGAAGGCTTCGAGGCCTGCAGATACGAGTAGACGGAGATCGTCTGAGCTCCCTGTGCCCTGTGACTGCAGCACCCCCACTGTCATTGAATCCACAGTCTTCCTGAGCGTGTCCACATGATCTGAGAGCTTGGTTTCGTCGTACTCACCAAGCAACTGTAGCTTCTCCAGTATAGGCCCAAGCTTATCCAAGGAGGCCTTGGCAGAGTCCTGTGTGCTGCCCTTCAGTGATCTGACGACTCCACGGAACTGCTGAATGACTCGCTTCAATACAAGCGTCGTCGGGGGAGTGGCTGCAAGCACGCGAGCGAAGACCGGAGAGTCACCTTCCAGACCGGCCATCTCAATCTCACCCCTCTGAATCATAGATATGATTGCTGACTGCACTGTCTCTGGGGAAACCCTCATCAGAGTAGCCAGCTGCACTGCTGTCTTCGACCCCATGCTGTTCAGAATGAATAGGATTATGCCGCGATGTAGTTCTGTCAGGGCGTTCACTGATACCAGCTGTAACACACGAGAGTCCTCAATCCGGCCCTCTCTTCGCCCACGCTTGATTTGGGCCGAGGCACGTAGGAAGGGACCATACCTTGTCTTTGCGCCAAGCTTCTGCAGTGCATCAAGGGTCGTGTCTGGGCTCGATTCAATACTGGAAGTCGCCTGTGAGAGGGACTCGATGAGTGCATTCAACTCGGCAGTAGCACCGACCGCGTTCGCCTTGGCCTTCTCCTCATACTCCCCGACCACGGACTCCATTCTGGCAATCACGTCTGGTATTGATTTCAGAATGCTATCGATGTCTACTACCGAGGCCTGGCGTTGCTCAGCAATGACACGCTTCTTAGCCGCCAATGATGATCTCAAGGCATCGAGAAGGCTGAGGAGCCCCTTTGACTCTAAGTTCTCAGCAGCCTTCTCCAAGTTGGCGATAGAATCGACCAAGATGGACTTCTCAGCTATCTGTGCTAATAGCCCAGTCCGTGTTGCTGTTTCCAAGAAGGCATCGAAGTAAGAACTGGGAAACGCAACGATAGGCTCGATGAGGGGCCCAATCCCACGTCTAAGGTTCTCGATTTCTACCGCAATTCTGCTGACAGGTACGGCAGACTCCTCCTTGAGCCCACCAAGCGTCAAGACCATGTCCATCATACGACGCCGTTTTGGCGCCATCTCCTTGACCACTTCAACGGCGCTCATGGACGCACCTCCGCCCACTTGCCAGCTGTCCCGAGATGAACAGGAGTCGGACCAAGCTCCTTAGCACGCCGGACCATCTCCCCCACGGCGTTAGTGAACCTCTCGGGCTCAGCACTGAACATCCTGAACATCTCCACACGCTCGCCCTGCCACCCAATGGCGTTGAGTATCTCGCGAGCAACATCAACCTGTATCTGCGCGATCTCGTTGCCAGTACCACCCATGTGACAACGATCTGTTTCACAAGACGCAATCATTACCGTGCTCGCTCCGTGTTCGAATGCCTTCAGGATGTCGATGATTGAGACTCTGCCAGCGCAGGGGACAGGAATCAGACGAGTGCTTGGAGAATACTCCATCCTCCTTGTCCCGACTATGTCAATCGTGGAAACAGAACACTCCTCACAGTAGAAACAGACGGTTATCGGATACTCAGGTCCAGCGCCCTCCAAGTTGGCCTCTATCTCGGACCACAGCTGCTCGTTGGACAGGAAGTTCAGCTGTGTAGCGGCGGATGGACAGAGACTCTGACAGACGCCGCAGGCATGGCAGTTCAGCGTGTCAATCTTGGCTTTGAAGAGTATCTTCTGGTCTTCGCTCTGTGTTTCTGCCTCCGTTTGCTCGACCATCAGCGGAACACCACGGGGGCATTGCTGCGCACAGAGACTGCAGCCCACACAATCGTCTACGTTCAACACTGCGCCACGCGCAAGCAGCTCGATCTTCCCGTTGTTGAGTTCATTGTGAAGTATCAAAGCACCCGCCTGTGCATCGGTCACTGCCTCATAGACAAACTGAGGATGAGCCACTGCACCTACAGCTACTACTCCCCTTCTTCGGGTTTCAACACGTCTGAGCTTGCCATATAGCTCCTTCACGTGCCCATCGTACTCCAAGGCATAGCCAAGGGTCTGAGAGAGCTCTGGAAGGCCGTCTGGAGGAAGAACCGCAGCGGATAGGACGAGCAGGTCAGGGTTTGTTTCGAAGTACCGGTCTAGTAGCGAGTCATAGATTCTCACACCGGTCTTCCCGTTCTTCTCCCATACCATGCTGACCCGGCCCCGGATGTAGTCAACACCCTTCTCGCGGGACTCCTTGTAGACCAGCTCGTTCTCGAAAGGTACCCTGATGTCCATGTAGACGATGCGTACTCTTGCATCAGGGACCCTCTTCAGAAGCTCCAAGGAGTTATCGATAGCGAACGTGCAGCAGAGTTTGCTGCAGTCACGTTTGTGATCCTCTGACCTACTACCCACACACTGGACCATGACCACCTCTCTGACCGGTCCACCATCAGAGGGACGCGAAACTTGACCATCTGTCAGCATGCATGACAGCTCGAACTGCGTTATCACATCCGGATTCTTGCCATACCTATACTCTGGCATCGTCGTGGGCTTGAACTCTTGGAAGCCCATCGCTAGCACGACTCCTGATGTCTTGAACTTCCTCTCTTCTCCACCAGCTTGGGTATAATGTACTGTGAAGTCGCCCATCTCGCCCTCGACGAACTTCACGCGTGTGTCAATCATCACTGCGATTCTCTTATCCTTCTTCACAGCGTCGAGCCTGCCACTGAGAACCTCTCGACCAGACTTTCCGGTGGGGGCAACAGCCGGGAGCTTGATGACATGTCCACCTAGACTCTTTTCCAGCTCTATCAATGAGACTTCATACCCCAGCTTGGAGAGGGATAGTGCGGACTCAATCCCTGCGACTCCGCCTCCAATGACTGTCACATGGTTCCCGACTTCCTTTCGTTGGACTTGGAGCGGTTTTGAAAGAGAAGAACGGAACAATGCCCCACGTATCATGTCATTGCTCTTTCGACTCGCTTCGTCAGAGTCTTTGTGTACCCAAGCACAATGCTCGCGGATGTTTACGTACTGTATCTGTGTAGGGTCCTTTCCTCTTGACTTCAGGTAGTGGTCGATCCGAGGCCCTATCTTCTGGCTTGTGCAGGCAGCGATGACGAGCCTGCCACCATACCTGTCCATCATCTTCTCTATCTGGGCTAGGCCATCTTCTTGACAGACTAGATCGTGGACTGTCACCGCAGCGGCCAGCTCGTTCCCAGCGATGCTGTTCTTCAGGAAATCAAAGTCAAGACCGAGCGTCTTGCCACAGGTGCACAGAAGAACTGCAGACTTGTCATGGTTCACCAGCCATCACCGCCTGCTCTGAAGTATCTTCGACACCACGGCTCTTGCCTGGGTCACACTCTCAGGAACCTCCGCAGGACCAGCTGCTGCCCCACACACATAGACATGGTTTCCAGCCACCACTTCGTTCTCGGACACAGGGTCTGCGGCGGCCACAAAACCATATGTAGACCCAAGTCCGAGCGACTTCATGATGTGTGACGCATCCTGTGGGGGTTCTAGTGCAGACGATAGTACGAGCAGGTCTACAGAGAATCGGAGATATTTGTCTAGAAGTGAATCATAGACTGTCACGTTGACAGCCCCATCCTTGCGCGGCTCGACTCGCGTCACTCGTCCTCGTATGAACTCGACCCCGGCATCCCTTGACACACGGTAGTAGCGTTCGTGTCTATCATAGGTTCGGATGTCCATGTAGACGACCGAGACACGCGAATCCTGCCTTTCGGTCGCTATGATGTTTGCATGTTTCAGTGCGAAAACGCAACAGATCTTGGAGCAATAGGGGTGATGCTCCTCGTCCCTGCTACCCACGCACTGGACCATCATCACCTGCTTCACTCCGACACCGTCCGAGGGGCGCAATAGCACTCCACCGGACTTGCCGTTCGGATCGAGCATCTGAGCAAGCTCCAGCTGTGTGATGACACTAGGAATCCGACCATAGCCGTACTCTTGCATGTCAATTGGCTTCATCTCATGATAGCCAGTAGCGACTACGATGTCTGATACCCCGACAGTCTCCTCGCTGGGCTGCGCATCGAGCTTGATGGCCTTGGTCGGACAGTCTTCCTCAGCCTTTCTTGTACCTTCATCAGCCATTGAGGGATCATAGGTCACCGCCTGTGGCTGACATTGTGGAGAAAGCAAGTGAAACGCTCTTGAGCGCTCTGTACAGAGCCCGCACAGGGTACACTTACGGGGATCTACATACCTTGGGCCCACTGCAATCTTGACTTTGAAATCCCCAGGACTGCCAGAGATCTCTTTCACTTCAGTGCCAGTCTTGAGCTCGATATTGGGCTGATCGACCAATGCACTTCTGTAGAAACACTTGCGGATTCCGGGCCGCCAACGATTGCCTTCAAAGCAGTAGAAACAGTCGTCCGTCGGGAAAGCTTTGTAGAGGTCTAGTGCGTTGCCCCCCACAGACAGGGCACGTTCCACAAGGACACTCTTGATACCTGAGTCAGCTAGTTCAACGGCCGCAGTCATTCCTGCAACACCGGCACCAATGATCAGGACCGTGTCAGACACGCTTCCGCTCACCTCAACCTTTCAGATGACTAAGTATCGAGTCTGCAGTGACACGGTTCATCCGCAGTCCAACTGCGTCCTCACCGATTCCCAGTGCCAACGCCAGTATCTGAGGATAGAGTAGAACTGGTAGGTCATACACCTCTCCATAAGACTCTTTGAGGCCAAGCTGTTGAAGGTCCAGTTGGTTGCCACACGCGGGGCATACAACCGTTGCAAACTCCGCACCGGCCTCTTTCATGGATCGTATCTTGTCCCTCGCAAGCCTGATTGCCAGAGGCTCATTGACAGGCAGGATAGTCGCACCACAACACTGCTTCCACAAAGGATACTCGACTACCTTTGCGCCGGTTGCCCTCACCAGCTCCTCAAGCATCTCAGGCTTGAACTCAGTCACATCGGCCGGACGAAGAAGGTGACAACCATAGTGAATTGCGATTCCGACCCCATCGAGGGGCTTGGTGATTCTGCGGCGTATCTCATCAGGACCTATGTCGGTATAGATAGCCTCCACGAAGTGGCGGACCTTGACTGTTCCCTTGAACTCAAGGTCGTACCTTTTCAGCTCCTTGTTCACGCGAGCCCTGTCTTCTGAGTCGTGTTTCAGGTGATGCTGAACGTCTTTCAAGGAGCCAAAGCATCCATTGCAGGGCGTCAATATGTCATGACCATTCTTCTCAGCGATAGCAAGGGTGCGGCCGTTGACAACCAGCCAGCCGAAGTAGTCAATCGCCCTTAGGTTTGGACTCCCACAACATGCCACATCAGGCATGTACTCGAACTCCATACCCAATGCCTCAGCCACCTTCATCATGGCAGCTTCGTAGTTAGGATAGTTCGCAGGAACGCTGCAGCCCATGTAAAGATTGTAGACAGGCACCCTATTCACCACCCTTGACGAGCCTGCCAGTCCGGGTTTCTTTCAGGATTGCCTTTATGCCCTCAGTTGACAACCCAGGCACTGCCGCTTCTAATCCTAAGTCCTCACGTTCCCAGTCTGAGGTCACAACATAGAGCTGTCCCTTGTCAATCAACTCCTTCGCGATTGCAAGGACCTTCTCTGGCACCTTACCCGATTCAGCCGCCAAGTTCTTGCAGTCAAAGAAGATGTCTGTGATACGCACCTTCTGCGGGCAGCGTTCTTGGCACTGAAAACACGTCAGGCATTCCCATATCTCCTTGCCCGACAGGACCTCTTCACGCATTCCTAAGAGAATCATCCGAATCAGTTGGTGAGGCTTGTACTTCCACTGGTTGGCAATCGGACATGCTGCTGTACAGGTGGAGCAAGCAAAACAAGCGGATAGCTCCTCTCCGTCAGGCATGCTCTTAATGTCGTCCTTGAACTTCGCATCGAGCAACGACATGTCGATTGGATCAACTAGGGTCATCGGTTTGCCAGAGGTCTGCTTTGATTCTGCCATGAGAGAGTCACCAACTGCTCTTTCGGCTGGTTGGGCGGATGCGAGAGCGAAATTCCAGCCCGTATTAAAAGTTTCACCAACAGCTCAGAGGCCGGCCATGACAAGTGGACAGCCACGTACGAAGCCATGCGAATTCTGCATACGAACAGGCATTCAGGCAATGAATGTCAGGGAAAGGCCTGTAGGTTATAGAAAGGCGGGGTGCGTAACACCGGCCTACAGGCTAGACAGTCTTGGACGCTCTTCATCATGGACTGCTATGTCCAACACTGTCCAACTGGCAATGAATGGTTATTCTGTGAAGCCCCTCTTGTATGTCAAGAATAGGATTAGGAGCATACCTACAATCATGGACAACTCGTAGGCGAATATGACAGGGAAGCTCTGCGTGTTAAAGGGGGAAACAATGCTGCCCAGTAGCGAGAAATCCACGCACAATCCCGCGCCAAGAAGCACAATCCATGGTCGTTTCTGCGGCATAACCCATTCTATGGTAGCGGCCTTCTTATGGGTTTCGTGCAGACTCGATGATTGAAGCCAGACTGGACTTCATGGTGTCACAGATGTCAAGACTGCCCTGCCGCAGCTGGGACGCAAGGCGGATTACGTAGCCTTTCAGTTGTTCCGGGTCAGCCTGCATACGTCCAATTGGAGGATTCTTTCCTTCGGATAGAAGCCGTAAGACGCCGGTGAGAGCGACCTGGAACTTGTCATGCATTTGCTCGATCTCTTCACGAGCAAGAGCAATGCGAGCCGACAGACTGATGATCTGCTCAATCAGGTTGTCGTTTTCCATCTCAGTCATGCGCCTTCTTCTTGTCTATAGCCACTCTCGCAACCGTACCGTCACGGAGCCAAGTCCTTGCATTCTCTACGGGGATCATGGCATTGTCACCTGCCTTGAAGGGGCCATATGTTTCTTCATCTAGGCCAACGAATGCAGTTTCGACGGGACGCAAGAAGACAACGCTGACATATTCTACCTCCTCAGGGCTTGATGTCACGTCTGTCATCCCTCCGCTTGCCTGTGGACTGCCCTTGTCGTGCGCCTTGCCTTCAGGCAGGGGTGCCCCTGCGAGGACACTCTTTACAGATTCCAAATGGCCCTCGACAGCACGGAAGACTCTGTTGTAGTACTCTTCTTCAGCGAGTGTCATGGCCCCAAGAGGCTGACGTTGTGAGAGAGCTGCATTCAGTATCTTCTTCTTGCGTAACATGAGAAGATCATTCAACATGAACTCCATATTCAGTACCTCTTGCGTCAGAAGGTCGGTTTGCAGAATCTCGCCTGCGGGAATCTCGGCTAGCGATAACCGCGTCTTGGACAGATAGGCTGCCATTCTGCCCAAACGCAGGTCTTCTAGGTCCTGAAGCTCACTGTTCTCCATCTCGGCCTGCCAAGACTTGCTGATCTCGTCATACCCCGTTTCACTCAATCGTTGCCACACCCTTACATAGCATGAACACCGCGGCCGCCATTGGTAGTTCCACAGTCTCGTCCTGATACGGACCATACTCTGTTTCGCCAATCCTGAACGAAGGGACCTTTGCTGTGCCACCACTGACCTTGACCTTCAGCGATCCCTCCGTGAGGCCTATGGCGTCCCTGAATGGGTCAAAGTCATCAATCTGGTCGCGAGTAAGTGGGGTCACGGTGAAGCCAGTCTTTCCATTCAGGGTGCCTATCAGACGTATTACCCTGTGCACATCATGAGTGACTGGCACGTCTATCTTTCCGCCATACGAAGCGACTGCCTGAGCAGCAATCTCCTGCCAAGACTTGAACCCGACGCCCCCCACTTTCCCGCTCAAGATAGGCGGCGTCCTCAAAAGGCCCTCAATTGCCGCAGCCCGTTGTTTGCGCAGCGGCCCAACCCATCGTTCCTTGCCAGTGTAGGAATCGATTCTCCTTATGAACTCCACAATGGCAGCAGTAATCTTTCGAGGCCAACCAGACACCTCGCCGGAAGGAAGCGGCATCAAAATCTGAGTTATGAACCTCTCACTGTTGAACCCAACGCCGTTTATGTAGTGGACTATCTCAACTCGTGCATCAGAGGCCAGTTTGTAGATTCGGGGGTCTCTAACACGGACATGGTATCCACGGTGGCCGCTGTAGTTCAGCTGGATGGAACTACGATCGATACCAAAGTCGCTCACGAGGAATTCCTCGTAGAGCTTCAATGCGTATCTTTTGGCATCACTAAGGCACCTATCGCACACCCACTTCCGCGTACTGAAACCCCACAGTTGTGTGCTGACTCTCTCACTGCCACACTTGGGACAGCGCATCTCTGGTGGGGCCTCCTTTCCCTCTTCGTGGCATTTCTCGCAACTCCACTTTCGGAGACCACCACACTTGGGACATGTTTCAGGAGGATTGCCAGTCCCAATCTCGTGACACTCGGGATTGTTACACCGCCAAGCGTCGTGAATGCTCGAACACGGAGAGTCTAGGTGGTCGGCATCAATATCGAATACAAGCTCTGCGCCCTGCCACCCCTTCTCGTCCATGTTCCTAGCGACGGGTGTGTTGTAAAATGCTGCCGAGTGATAGACACTGTGAGGCGCAGATGCAATCAGCTCATTCCGAAGGGCATCAGCTGTCCGGAAACCGAGATGACGACTCCAGTTCGTAGCTTGGACCTCAGTGGAGCCACAGTTCGGACAGGCCTGAATCTTCTTGAAAGACCTGCCGGTCCGTCCGCAGCCAATCTTAGTCTTACGACCAGACGAGTCGGCCACCTCGCGCTCAGGACACCGCCAGATATAGTCCCAGCTCTCCGTAGCGAACTCGCGCATTTGAATCTGATTAGGTGAATCCACTCTGTCCGGATGTGTGCGGTAGTAATCTTGGAACATCAGCTGCAAGAACTTGAGGTCTGTTTCCTTTGTGCGGGTCGGCATGCTCCAGATCAACTCGAAACGGCGGTGACTCCTGCTCGACAGCAAGCGGAATGTTCGGACAATCGACTACGGAGAACAATGTTGAGAGCTGCAGAGCCCATTATCGCAACCCTCCTGTGACCGAGAACGACAGTTCACCCTCGCAGGGGCTATCTCCGTTCCACACGCGGAGCCAAGATGAAGCTGATCCTGCCGCCCTCAGCAATGGCAAACTCCATCATCAAGGGCTTGTTCGAACTGAACTGCAGGACAAGACTGTCACTAGACATCGCCTTGGCAATCTCAGACAGGTAGTTGAGAGCATACATGGAAGTGCTTTCCTTGTCGACCTTGAGATCGTAGAGAAGCGACTCTTCGCCCAGCCTCAGCGAAACTTGTGCTTCGCCTGTATCGCCTTCTCCAATGAAAGAGATCGTGTCAGACTGGGCGACTATCTTGACGTGGCTAGAAACAACACCTATGTCCTTCACAGCCTGTTTGAAAGCCTCTGCGTACATCTCGGCTCTCACATCAAACGACAGAACTGGCTTCTTGGTCCTGTCCTCAGGAGGCGTAAGTATCTGAAGCTTGAACACTCGTTCGGCTTGACCTAGCATCTTGATTTCAAAACGCTGTTCTGTTTCGTTGAGATTGAACTCCAGCTTGTCGTCACTGGCCATTCTCTTGCTCACTTTTGTGAGCTCGTCGATTCCGAGGCAGATATCATGTTCTCCTTCGCAGCTATACTCTTGAAAGACTGCTGCGGGAAGTACAAGGTCAATCATCGCAGCCTTAGTCGAGTCCAGCTGACGCAATGAAAACCCCGTTGCAGACGCCACAAAGTGGACTTCCGTGAGCAATGTGGCGAGCGCATCCACAATCTGTTTCCAAGTCTTGGTGCTATCAAGTGTTGCATGAAACATCATTCAGTGCCTCCGTTCATCTGCTCAGTGTCTGAGAAACCTTCTGTTCCAGTTCAAGCGCCTGCTTGTATTCCTCGAGATTCAGTGAGTTGATGTTAAAAACCAGACTGACCGCGAGCATCAACTCGTTTCCGTTGGGAGCACTCTTCTCCGTGATGTCACCTATCAGCATGTATCTCTGAGCCACCTCTAGCAATCCTTCGACCGAAACTTTGATCTGTCTTGCCTTGCCCACCTCGTCATATATATCCTGTACAAGTGCCGTGCCAAGACGTGAATCTACTACTATACACATTATTCTCACAGGGCCCTTGGTTCTGGCGGACAGACTACGTATTGTAACGAGTCTAGCAGGTTGTATCCGGGGAAATCGTTGATCCTCAGTCAAACTGTCCGCACCGTCATTATCCGTCAGAGCTGTGTGCTCTGTCATCTAGTCTTGATTCTCGTGATATAAGAATGTATGAGTCCGTCTGCAAACCGAGTCAGTCTGGCCCTTGGTCGTGTGCGGGAGCAAAAGGGGCCGTTCAACGACCCCCATAGTATCGCCAAGTCTGCTTACACTTTGTGCATCTGTAGAACTCCGTGGCGCCTTCGTCGCCGCGCCTTGTCTGGACTGTCCAATAGTAGGCCTCCGTGTTCCCACAGGACGGACAGACAGCAGCCGTCTTGGGCATCGGAACAGACTCGTCTTCAACAACAACAATCTTGTCACGAGGCGTTCTAGTCACGTTTTGTGAAACCCTCAATTCACCCTTCATCGGCATCGTGTGACCACAACTACGACACATCAAGACCTTCGTTCCACTCTCTCCAACAGCGGGAACCATCAATGCGCCACACTTTTCGCAGAACTGCATATAGTGGCACCCCGTGCGCGGCGTCGAAGCGAACTTCATCAGTTAAGGATTGCTGACTGGATGTGATCCGTTTTGTGGGCCCATATCAGTGTATACAGAACCAGAAGGTATCTGAAACATCATCTGTTCAAGCAACACTTGGAAAGCATGAGAGGCGACTTGCCCCTCTTCCTTGCGCCCTGTTTCGGGGCCAATTGGCAATGCCTTCACGATAATGTCAACAGCGGACTCGATTGAAATCCTTCGCTTCAGCCAGAGCCAGGCAAAGATTGCTTCATAGGCATCAGCTGCACGACCAATGTCCGTCTTGTGTCCGATTTGAGTATATAGTGGAACTGCACGTATGCTTCGTGCAAGCACACGGTCCTGGACCTTTTCTCCTGTGACGTCCCCCAAAACCACCGACTTGGCCAGAGAATAGCAGAGGTTCACAAGGCTGTCGCCAAGCTTGGCAAGTCCTTTGTCATTTACAATGTCACGGATACTCTCGTGTTCTGTAAGGTGATCCCAAGCCAATTGACTCACCCAGAGCTGGCGGACTCAGCCGCTCCCGTCGATGCCATGGTCTGAAACCGCCTGCTCAAACCGCTTCCGAAACTCGTCGGTCCTCGCAAGCATCCTGTCGAGCCCTTCTCTGAGAACCACATTTGCTTGACGCCTCTTAGTCCTCAGAGTGAACACAGGACTGGCAAGCAATGGGTGATCGATGTTGTAGCCAGCGAAATCCACAGACTCCTCTTCAAGGAGGGTCTTACGCAGCAGATTGCAGAACGAGTGCCCTTCACCGCGTATCTCGGCTACCAACTGATACTTTGTGTTCTCGATGACTCGTATCTCCGTATCTAACGCCTCCTTCCTCTGGCGTGCCCGTCATCATCTTGTCCCCTGCGGTCACTGGGCCGGTACGACGACCCTCTAGTTCGTTCGTGAAACTGACCAGTCCGACCACGGCCTTCACTGTAGCCTTCGCGGTCATGCCGACCACGGC
>CAZVZC010000014.1:14342-41519 GCA_964631415.1 uncultured archaeon
TGACCAGTCCGACCACGGCCTTCACTGTAGCCTTCGCGGTCATGCCGACCACGGCCTTCACTGTAGCCTTCGCGGTCACGGCCAGTGCGACCCTCGTCGTACCGGCGCTCATCAAATGACCTTCTCTTCGGCGCGAGGTCAGGACGCGGCTCTAGACCGAATCTCTGACCATAGTCAGTTGCGACCTCACGAGTTTCTCGATTCTCGCAACTCAGGCATACCAGGTTGTTGTGAGTAGTGAGAGTGAGCGGGCCACCGCACTTCGAGCATTTGCCGAGCAGGACGCCCAAGTTGGGCCCAACAAGCGTCAGCTGGACTGGTATTGAATGTGTGTTCATTGCCATCCCACGTATGATGTCGCCAAGTCTGATCTCGTCGTGCATTGACTTGACGTATCGGCGGGTCACGTTGCTTATGTGTATCTCACCAATAAAGGGGCTATGAACATCCACGTCGTTGCGTTTCACTAGACTGACCTCTGCCCGCTGCTCATACACGTTCGCGACCTCACCTACTAGGATATCGCCTTTGACTGGGAGCGCGATCCTTGTGGTTCCACCATGGTCGAGAACCTTTACACTGCGGTCTTTCAGATCGATATGGACACCTCCGGACGCAGCGGCATAGACAATTCCCTCTTTCTCATAAGTGCCGTCGCTGGGCGACAGCTCCTCAATGACACATAAGCGGTCTCCTGGAACAACGATATCGCCGCTCTTCACATCAGCCATTCTGGTCACACTCTCTTCTACATATGCGGTAGAGGTCAACACCGACTAGGTGTTTCTCCTTCTTGTGGAAGTCGTAGATTCTCGGTATTGGAAACTCGAATGTTTCAATCTGTGTCACCACTGCTCCGAGTTCCTCTATCGCTTCCTTCAGGAAGACACGATTCTTCTCGATTGCGAGATGCATGCTATATATCACACCCGCAATCGATACTGCCTTCCTCAGGAACTTCAGGTCCGCCCCTCTCTTCTTTACCCCGAAGGGCGGGTTGCTCACCACAGTGTCAATGGATCCTCTCAGTTCTAAGGAGGATACATCTCCTAGGACCCAGTCTGTCGTGCCTTCTGTCCCGAGCAAGGCTGAGTTTCTTTGAGAGACCTTTAAGGCTTTGGTTTGAACGTCGATTCCTACCACTCGCTTTGCTCCAAGCATAGCAGCTCCGATGGCAAACACACCGTCCCCGCACCCAAGGTCGAACACTGTTTTGTTGGCTATGTCACCGTGTTCCATCTGGGCCGCGAAGAGTACGGCAGCAGCTACTGAGGGTGGTGTAGGATAACTTTCGAGGTTGACGTCACGTTCGCTAAGCCGCTCAATGGACTGCAGAGCAATCTCTAGATCCCTCAGCCGCAATCACTTTCACCATCCAGCCCAAGGGAAGGGTTGCATGAGACTGAGAGATGCCCCATTCTCTTCTGCTTCGATTGATCGGAGGACCGCCATGCTGCAGCAGTTGGGACTCCCTCATATCGATACCGACAGTCGTGCAATGTGATGCTTGGTTCCATGGCGGACCGGGAATATGATGGCCCCGGTCCCCATTTAAGCCCGCGTTTCTGTGAGCATCAGGCTCCAAGTATTGTCTGTTCGGAGTGTTTGGCCATCTACTCCAACGGTATGCTTGACCAATCTTGCGTTCGATTGACGACATAGTATCCCTCCATGTAATACGTAGCCTTATCTCTTCCACACGCTCCATATGTTCCATCCGCAACATTGCAATGTACCCCGTCTTCGTATGGAGCTGAAGAACCTTGGAGAAGCCTTTGGACAAGCTGTTTGACAAGTTCCTGCAGGGTCAGGGCATCTTTAGGAAGAGGAGTGCTCTGAGACCAACTTATGTCCCTGACAAGATTCCCTATCGCGACGAGCAAATGAGGAGGATAGGTTCCATTCTGGGACCGGCACTACGGGGAGCACCACCATCGAACATATTGTGTTATGGGAAAACGGGTACTGGAAAGACTGTCGTTGCCCGATACGTCCTATCACTGCTTGTTGAGAAGGCGGAGCAGAGTGGCATCAGATCACCGCTCACACCGTATGTAAACTGCCGGATTGTCGGAACCAACTATCGTGTGTTGAAACGCCTCTGCGACCAGATTGATGCAACGATGCCTGACGGTTCGGAGGTCCCATTCACAGGTCTGCCGACAGACGAGATTAGAGACCTGTTGAAGAGGAAGCTCGACTCTGAGCCCAACATACTGACTGTTGTTCTCGACGAGGTGGACAGCTTGTTGAAGCGCGATGTGACCCAAGGCAATGACATTCTCTACGGTCTCACGCGGATGAACAGTGAATTGGAGAAAAGCAAGATATCTATAATCGGTATAAGCAACGACCTGAAGTTCAAGGAGATGCTGGATCCGCGTGTCTTGAGTACTCTCGGAGAAGAGGAGGTCATATTTCCGCCATACAATGCAGTCGAACTGAAAGGGATTCTGCAACAGAGAGTGCAAATAGCTTTCAATGATGGAGCCATCGAGGATGAGGGAGTGATAAACCTGGTAGGGGCGTTGGCTGCACAGGAACACGGCGATGCACGAAGAGCACTAGATCTTCTGAGAACCGCTGGAGAGCTTGCAGAACGTAGAGGAGACGACAAGGTAACTCAAGAACATGTCCGAGAAGCTCAGAAGATAATAGAGCGGGATACAATCACTGAAGCGATAAAGACCCTGCCGATGCAGTCGAAGGCTCTCCTGTTCGCAGTATATGTACTGGCCGACAAAGGCCAGCGAGACATATTCACAGGAGAGTGTTTCAATGTCTACTCCGACATAGCAAAGGCGCTCTCCCTAGACACTCTGACACAACGAAGGATTAGCGACCTCATAAGTGAGCTTGACATGCTCGGGCTCATCAACACAACCGTGGTTTCGAAGGGGCGCTATGGTCGTACCAAGAAGATAAGGCTGGCAGTCGGCAAAAAGCACATCGAAAGCATCCTAGACTCCGACCCTCGACTGAGCAAGATAGCAGGAGAATTGCTTGGACAATCACGGGGAGCATTGTCAGAGTAGAGCCAAGAGTACCGTTCATTGTAAGTTGGACAAAGTTGGACACAGGAGTCTTTGCCCTCCCAGAAACGGCACCGGGGCTGTACTCCTTGAGAACAGCCTGTACTCCGCCAACTTCGGAGATCGAGAGAACCAAGAAACACTTAGCTCGAATCTGAAAGTGTCCAAGACTGCCCAGCCTATGAACAGCTGTCGAGCACACTCATGAGCTATGTGTATCACCAGTCGACTGATCCTCAAAGCTGTAGAAGAGCTTGAGCTCCGGAGAGAAGGTTCTGAGGTTCAGTAGTGTCACTATGCCTGGTGTTGGCTTGATGCCTTGTTTCTTCATGAACTCGGTCTGCCTCTGGAAGCAGCCTGAATTGATGATTTGCACTTGCCGGTAGCTATCACATACGTTGTGATGAGCGTGGCCAAAATGCACTATGTCTGGCGGTGTGTCAATAACCATCCAGTCACGAGCCAGTGGGGCCAGCTCCGTCTTGCCACCATAGACTGGAGCAAGGTGTCTTTTCTGCAAGAGAGCCTTCATGGCCAGATCCGGTTTCTCGTAGGACACACCGGGCAATTGCGTTGTCAGGTCATCCAAGGAGTCCCCATGTGTGATCAGAATGTTGACCCCCTCCACACGAAGATGACACGGGTCGCCCATCATCAGTAGCCTTTCGCCAAGGTCGTATAGCGGTTTGGCAAACTCGATGGGAATAGGGGGTCTAGGTAATGCCTGCCTAGACGCATCGTGATTGCCAGGTATGCAGACTATCTTAATGCGTTCTGGTACATCACGCAGCTTGCGCGCAACACATGCGTACTGCTCAGCAATGTCTGGTAAGCGGAGGTCATCCTGCTGACTAGGATAGACACCGACACCATCGCACAGATCTCCCGCAATGAACAGATACTCGATATGATCGACGATACTGCGTTCGGTACTATCTAGGTCGTGCCCACTAATCCAGCTGATGAACCTATCGAACTCATCTTCTAGGAAGTGATAGCTCCCGCAATGTAAGTCTGAGATGAATGCGGCGTAGACGTCCCTTTTGGCACGACCAATGTCACGTGGTATTGGGACGTCCGGAAAGGTCACTCTGTCGGCAATCATCCGGCCGGGCTGGTCAATACGACCTGAAACACATATGACCTCATCCAAGAGTATGGAGTTGCCGCTCTCTAGGAGCTTCCGACCATCCGACCCTTCTCTCGACCCCGGAATCACACATTTAATAGACCCTTCGAAATCCTCAAAATCAATTGTCATGTTGCCCTGACGCGAAACTCTCTTGTCCCTGACCATGCCAATCACAGTGTAGCTGGGAACTGGCTCGGAGAACTCACCTGCAAGGTCAGGCGTCCTCCTGCGACGTACGCCAATCTTCTTCTGCTTCAGTGCCTCGATTGACACCGCGTTGTGAGTGTCCACCCGACCCATGTACATCTTCTTTATGCGTTGAAATCTGTCTCTGAATAGAGCAAGAAAGTCGTCTACTGTGCCGGCAGACCCCACCATGGAAGCGGCGGGGTTCTTGAGCACCTGAATCGAGTGCATGCCGTCTGTGTCTGGCGCAGGCGGCGCAGCGGCATCTGATGCGGCCGATGGACCAGAATCTGGTTCCGATATAAGAACCAAGGGGGCTTGATCGTTGATGCTTTCTGAAGCTGCCTTATCGACGCAGGATTGCACGTATTCACGAGTCAGCACAACCGGACTGCTGGCTGAACCCAGGCTTTGTATAATGAAGTCTGCAACCTCAAGTGGTGAATCAATAGTCAGAAGATAGTCTAGTGCATCTGGTGTGACCTGAAGTCCTGCCCGGATGAGCCTTTCCAGAACCGAACGACGAACTGCCGAGGTCACTTCGCCACCAAATGAACAGAGTTCGGACTAGTTTTAAACATTCCAAGATGACAAATGCCACGCCGACTGCCACTTTGCAGCGTACTGCTGCGGGAAGTGTAATAAGGCTAAGACCCTTACTTTGCCCAAGACCATCGAGTCTGGTTGGGACAAGAACAATGCCATATGACGTCAGAAAGCTGCAGCAGACTGGAGGGAAAGAGGGCAGTTCTTTTCTAATCATATTGCCGAAAGAATGGATACTCCGACACAAGCTCGGGAAGGGGGATCCGGTTGTTGTCGCTGAACGTGAAGATGGCTGCCTCATCGTAGATCCCAGATTCCCAAGAGTTGGTGAGACCAAATCTACATCGATTGACATAGCTCAGAACCTGCGTTGGTCCATAACCAGTACGTACCTACTGGGATTCGATGAGATTCGGGTGACAAGCGACAAGCCCATCACAAACACTCAAAGAGAGGACCTGAGAAGAGTCATCAAGCGTTTTGTGGGACTGGAGGTCACCGACGAGGATGACAATCAAGTTGTCATCCAATGCCTTGTGGACCCTTTCACGCTCCCGGTTCGTAAGGCAATGCGAAGGATGAACTTGGTGGCGTCCAGAATGCTCAGCGATGCACTTGATGCGTACTTTGCTGGACTAAAGGATTTGGCAGATGATGTGGTCCAGCGTGATGAGGAAGTGGATCGGCTCTTCTTTCTGATAGTTCGCGAACTGAGATCGGCCATACAGTACCCAAGTATGTCTGAAAAGATGAGCATCCAGCCTGTAGAGGCACTTGACTTCCGACTGGCCGCTCAATATATTGAAAGAATCGCAGACCTAGCAGTTGACATTGCATCTCGGGCCAGCGAAGCTCTCGACGCAACGCTCACTGGAAAGATCGCACCAATAGCGTCAGTAGTCAAGGAGATGCTCTCGATGGCAGTGGCGAACCTGTTCAGATTCGATCCTGACAAGGTTGCATGGGTCATATCGGCAGAAGCAAAGCTGATTACGGACACAGCATCTCTAAGACATGACATAATTGGAAGCCGAAATAAGGAGCCCCAGACTCATCTCTATGTTGTGGACAGTCTGTTGAGAATTGGTGAAACTGCAAAGGACATAGCAGATCTTGCACTGCCGCAAGGCTAAGGAGGAGCCGACCTTGGCACAGAAGTTGTTCGGGACTAGTGGAATCCGTGGTGGCATCAGTGATAAGGTCACTGTGGACCTAGCGCTTGATCTTGGCCGTGCCCTCGGAACCTTCCTCAGTGGTGGCAGTACTGTGGCAGTTGGTACGGACGCTAGGACATCGAGAATGGCTTTGAAGAATGCCTTCCTTGCAGGACTCATGTCAACAGGCGTTAACGCATTAGACATCTCGATTGCACCAATGCCAGCCGTCGCCTCTCAGAGCATAGTCAGTGGGCGGTCCGCTTCTGTGATAGTCACTGCAAGCCACAATCCGCCCACGGACAACGGGTTCAAGTTCTTCGTAGGCGGACGGGAGATGGTGAAGTCTGAGGAGGCAGCTCTAGAGAAACACGTTTCCACCAGAGCATTTCGTGTTGCCAGCTGGAGGGATGTCGGGAAAGTAGCACAAGAAGATATCAGGTCTGCCTATCTTGAACGAGTCAGGCGGTTCCTTCTGAGCAGAGGCCAAGCCGCAGACGGAATGCGGGTTTTGATAGACTCTGCAAATGGTGCGGCCACGGAATACACTCCTACTCTTCTTGGGAAACTTGGTTTCCGGGTGACAACGATGAACTCACATCATGATGGTCACTTCCCCGGGAGACTGCCTGAACCGTCACCAAGCAATCTGGCTGACACTATGAAGGTCAGCGCCAAGTCTGACGCTGCTGTGACTCTGTGTCACGATGGTGATGGGGACCGACTTGCGGTCATTGACGAGAGAGGCCGTTTTGTAGACCAGAATAGAATCATAGCTCTGTTCGCAAGAGACGAGGTGCGGAGGAGGGGCGGCGGACTGGTTGTCACCTCCATCGACACATCGAGTGTCATAGATGAAGTCGTGGAGGCTGCGGGTGGACAGGTCGTGAGGGTTCCGCTTGGCTCACTGCAGGAAAGGCTATCATCGGACAGTCGGAAGGAGATCGTCTTTGCCTCTGAGCCTTGGAAACCCATATTCACTGACTTGGGTGGTTGGATGGATGGTATCGCGGGCGCCGGGCGACTGGCACAGATGACATTCGATGCCGGCAATGGCAGCTGCATTCGGCTGATGTCCTCAATACCTGAGTATCCTGTGCTCCGCGACCAAGTGGCTTGTCCAGACGCAATCAAACCCCAATTCATGGCAAATGTGAGAAAGATGCTGTTATCGAAGGTCAGCAACATTCAGAGGGTGCTTGACATCGATGGAATAAGGGTCGAGTGCAGCGATGGTTCATATATACTAGTGAGGACCTCGGGGACTGAGCCAAAGGCTCGTGTTTACATAGGTGCGCGGACCCAAGAGTCCTTGGACAAGCTGGCCGAGATTTCTAGAGATGTGATGAAGAGAGCTCTTGAGGAGAACGGAATGCACTGACTTCTATTGCTTCCCTACAACCTCGATAGTCCCGGAGTCACTGGCACACGGTTTGCAGTTCTGAGAATCGTTTCAAGGATTAGAGTTTCTGACCAAACCTACAGCCCACGCTCGCACCTTGCCCAGATTGCGGAAGTCCACTACTTCTGGGACCTCATTGCCCTGCATCTGTTTCTTCACAATACTCCGTACCAGAGTCCGCACAGCGAAGTTATACTTCTTGAAGTCAAAGACCCCGCCAAAAAGCCCTGTTGAAACAACGTTCAGGAACGGATATGACGCGGCGATCTTGTCAAGGTACTCAGTCTGAGCCTCCTGACACGTGTCAGGTGAACCAGCAGATCCGCATACGACAAACAGGGCCACCTTGATCTTGGCTAGAGCATCCGTGTTGTGAGAGATAAAATCGAGCGGCTCCTTTGTCCACCGGCCGGCTTGAATTCCGCTTCCTATGATGACTAGATCATAATCATGAAGTGGCCCAGACGGTGGTCCGTTCTTGAGATTGACTAAATCCACTTTGATTCCAAGTTCTTGGATTGCCTTGCTCATCTCTTGGGCTGCCTCTGCGGTTGAGCCATAGCGCGTGCCATAGCACAGGAGAACTCTCTCGACCATAAGTCGACTCCATCATTTCTCCGTCTTAATAGTTCCGGGATGTGCCACAAGTTGGGTTTCTCTCTGGCACCCAGTTTCCACTGCAGAATCGTACAATCTGTTCAGCAAGGATTGTTACCCAAGCAATCACGTCTATGTTCCAGTCTAGGAGGAATTGGCCAGACAGAATCTGAGCATATTCGAGTGGCGCCGGGGATGGGATTCGAACCCACGAGCCACTAGGGCAACGGTTCACTCGTGCGTTGATTTCGAGACCGTCTCCTTTCCGCTGGGACACCCCGGCTTCGTGACCGAGTCCTTGTTGCAGGAATATAATGTTAGTGATTGACTTCGGCAGGTCCGCGTTCCTAGTCAGTAGTATCCTAGCGATGTTGGTGCGGAGGGCGAGATTTGAACTCGCGATTCGGTCTCAGGTTGACAAAGAAGCAGCCTGAGTACACCTACGTGACAGGATTCTAAGCCCTGCGCCGTTGGCCTAGCTTGGCAACCTCCGCGCAGTCGAATCGTAGCAACTGCCCTCGATATAATGGTTTTGCAGGTTTGCAGGAACAGGGAGGCTCCGCGAAGTATGTATCGTCCAGAAGTCAGTCACGGGAAAGCGGCAAAACTCATGGAGCGGGTTCTGTCACTAGGTCGTCACTAGCCCTTTTCGGTGACTAGATTGCCACTCGAGTCTGTGACCGTTTCCCAGTCATGACTGCACCGGGGACAGTGCCACTTCCTTCTGTTGATCTTCCCGCCCCTTAGGACCTCCTTCTTTACCAATGCGACCTCCTTGAATCCACAACGCGGGCATGTTATCTCTGTCATGAATGATGTCCCTAAGTGAGCCATCATTCAAGGACATATCTAGTTTGCTGAGAAGTGTCCGACTGCAACCACTGCGAGAGGAGTGGTACGACCAGCCATGTCACAACCTTTTTATTAGACTCGTCTGATGTCGCCCAGACCCCACGGTCTGACCACGGGAGTAGTCGAGATTCTCTAGGGTGTCTTACAGTATCTGCAACACGAGTGTGACGCTGAGATGTCCTCAAAGGCAAAACAGGCCGCTGCTGCTGCCGTCAAGACAAGGGACAAGTGGCGAGAGAAAGTCTGGTATCAAGTAGTTACTCCAGACTATTTCGGAAGCAAAGACATTGGCATCACGCCTGCGGAATCTCCTGAGGCTCTGATCGGTCGCACCGTTGAGCCAACGCTCTACGACCTGACTGGCAACTTCGATCTCATCCACGTGAAACTGCGGTTCAAGATAACGGAAGCTGTGGGACAGCAGGCCAAGACTATATTTCATGGCCATGAATGGAGCTCAGACTATCTGCGGGGGCTTGTGAGGAGGGGCACATCCAGAATTGACTGGATCGGTCCGATATTGACAAAGGACGACTTCATGATGAGAATCTCTGTGATCGTTTTCACAACGACACGGTCCAAGACCAGCCAAGAACACTCTGTGCGTAAGGCTATCGAGAAAGTCATTCTGGACCATGCAAAGAAGCACACCTTTGATGAGCTAGTTCAGAAGGTCGTTTTCGGGGAACTGGCGACCGAAGTCAATCAGGAAGTCAAGAAAATCGTGCCCGTCCGACAGTGTGAGATACGAAAGAGTAAGGTGCTGAAGGGACCAGAAGAGGTCAGATCTCGGAGAGCACGACTCCGCCGCGGAACAAAGACAGAAGCACCCAAAGAGGAAGAAGAGTAGGCGCACACTCACTCCTTGACACAATCTGCACTCTCATTGTGCATGCTCGTCAGTAGTCATGCCGTCCAGTCTGTGCAATGCTTGGAGCAACAATACCATTAGATTCGCCAGCTTCGTTAGAGCCTCGATGTCATTCTCCGATTCCACCAAATCATTGAGCCCCACGAGCTTCCTGACCAGCGTTTCTCTCAGCTGTGGGAGTACTGCCTTTATAGTGTGAGCTTCAACTTCCTTCTCAGTGCGTGCAACGACAATCCGCCGGTCACAAGACGCACAGTATATGTCACTACCCACCTTGAATAAAGGAGCACCGCACTGTGGGCATGCCTGTGCCAACATTGTGGCTCCATGGCGCAACAGCTCGGCCATCTTCTTGATTGGCGCATCAGTTTTGTCTGCCAACTTGGACACCTTCAGTACTTCGGACTGTCTTGTTATTAGGTATAGCGCTGCGATGCTCAGAAGCAGAATATCTGTCGCCGTTTCGTGCGATACTTAGCACGTCCGAGCAAAAAAACCATGCCGCAATGTTGATATGTCTGAGCCAAGTCAGAAGCTCTGGTTGTTCGCACTCCATTCGTGCGCCAAGACTATTCAGAGGTGAGGCAGTTGGATCCCGAAACACAGAAGAGCATAGAGCAGTCGAAACGTTTACTTAAACAGATATCTGAGGATTCTTCGGTCCCTCGGAACATACGCCGTGCAGCCAACGAAGCCATTGCTGTCCTTGATCGGAGCGCAGACTCTCCGGCTGTTAGGGCACAGAATGCAATATCGATTCTTGATGAGCCGAGTCAAGACCCGAATTGCCCGAATCATGCAAGGACAAAAATATGGCATGTTTCTAGCCTCCTTGAGCCGATACATGACTAGCTATCGCAGGGAGTATGGACAAGAAACGATCCCGTCGCTTGGCCCTCACGAATGGGGTTCTGACGCCTAAGGTCCGGGCCAGTGTTTGTCTATGTACAAAGCGAGAATAAGGGGCATCTATTCACAGTCCTTGACTCAGATACTGCTGCAGAACCACTTTGATGTGGTGCAGCCTACTCCAGAGGTGGCAAGGAGGTTTGGCCTGCCCTTCAAGAGTGAGATTCCAGACATGGACATCTGGGACCGAAGCGATCTCCAAGGTATCGTGGCAATTGCGTATGAGTCGGTTCTCATTCGATTGACAGATGTCCTGCGGAAACGCTTGGGCGGCGTCATAACACGTACACCGAGGGTGGCAAAGAGTTCTGTATACAGAGGGTCCGTTATGGGTGCGGATGAGAAGACAGGACAGACCAGAGTCGACTTGGGAGGAGTATCGGGGCTTCTGCCTGACAGGGAACCCAAGCAAGGGACTCAGATCATGGTTCAGGTCAGAGCGCATGACTATGGTAGAAAGGCCCCGGTTCTCTCCGCAAGTATAACAATCCCCGGAAAAGCCGCCGTACTCCTGCCTGAACCCGTTGTCAGGCTCAGTACTAAAATCAAGGTGAGTGAAGAACGCAACCGTCTGGTAGAATTGGGGAGGAGGATTCGTGAGAATTCCGAGAACTGGGGAATTCTGTGGAGAACCTCCGCAGAGAAGCTCACCGACGACGAGCTGAGAGATGAAGTTGATGACCTTCTGGACACAGCACACCAAGTCTATTCGAAGTTCAGTGAAACTGACAAACCGGGGCTCTTGTTTGAGGGTACCAGCAACGCTGACATCGAGTTTCCCGCCGAGGTCAAGGAAACGCTTGATAATACTCGCGCGAAAATAAGGCCAACAGTCAAACTTCACCACTTCTACAAGAGCGCCGGCTACGCAGGGTTGGTCGACCTTGCAGAGATGATTATAGAAGAACGGCCAGATGAGAGAGCTTATGTCACATCGAAGCTGGAGAAAGTATTCAATCGGGACATGCCCAAGGTCGATGACCAAATCAACATCGAGCATGTGAAACTGGACGGCAGAAACATAATTCTCTCGAGGGGCCGCGTCATAAGTGTCAACCAAGGGGAACTTGTCATCCGCCGTCAGTTCAGGTACACCAACAGGAAGCTCAAGCTTGCCCCCGAGTGTCCCGATGATATCGAAACACCACCTGATGAGGGGGATTATGCAATAACCCACGTCGTTCCGGGTTCAGAAACTCTTGTCACGGAGTATTTCTCTCGAGACAAACAGCTCAAAGGGACATACGTCAATGTGAACACTGGCGTCGAGGTCTATCCAAACACTCAGAACAGTCCCAGCAGGGTTCGGTACGTGGATCTTGAGATTGACGTAGTCAGCCCGGCAGAGGGAGAAACGCGTGTCATCGACCAGCATCTGCTGAAGAGAGGGGTCCAACGCGGGTTCATAACCAAGGAGATGGCGGACAGAGCACGGGCAAAGGCGAGAGCAGCGTACTCTGCTCTGACTGGCGATACTTCACCATGGAAACTGCCCGAGGACGACCTATCTGAGCCTTCGTCTGTCGATTGACAGTGAGCTACTCTGTAGAGTTTATTGTCCTGATTGAGAGATCTATTGCACTCATAACATCTTCAATGGTGGCCCTCAGAGAGTCCAGACCGCGGTCACACTCAATACTAAGATGAAGCCGCCCATCCTTGACTTGACAAGTGATTCTGAGACCCATCGGCAAGGGCATGTTGTCAGGTGATATTGCATCCAAGATCCGTTCTGCTTCGCCTGCAGGCGAAATCTCAATCTCGATTGTCGCAACCATCAATATCAATCACCTGCTTTGGCCAGCTTGTCTGACACGTTGAACAGGGTCATGCGGTCCTCCTTGGATGACAGCCTTACCAGTACTGACCTTGCGGACGTAGACATTGTAACCAGACCTGCGCTATTCAGTGCCAAGAAGACTTTGGAAAGGTTCATGCTGTCTAACTGCCAGATGACTCCTGCATAGTCATCCTTGTACAGTACTAGAAGGACGTTTTGGTCAACATAGCCGCTTTCGAACGCAATACGCCCCACATCCGAGAGAGTTTCGCTCCTTGCCTCGATGAGAGGCGCTGCAATTACATGACTGGAGACGTTTTCGACTTCGCGATTCTTCTGAGCCAGCACGAAGTGCTGAACACCAGAAATCACTCCTCTGCAGTGGACTCTGTATGAGTCAAGTGCCGATCGCAACATCCTTGCGCGATCACCAATCCATAATGCCTGTGCGGTACCTAGGTCCTGTCTGCACCATGCAGCCTCAGCCAAGGTCTGAACACCAGAAACCCTACGCAGCGGACCGTCTTCGGGCTCCAGGCTTGTTTCGAAGTCAAGGCCCAGTAGTCTACGTATCACAGACTTGCCCAACTTTGGGACGAGCCTTTCAGTCAACCGCTTCTTCTCTTCGTTCGTCAAAAGCGATATCGGAATGTCGCGTTTCTGAGGAGCTATGTCTGCATCGTCAAGGAGGGCCTCGCAAGACTCTGGTACTCCACTGACACCGGGCAGGTATGGGCTTATGCTGTTTGACAAGGTTTCCGTGAGTGGAAGGAAACTCGCCCCAAAGATTCTGAAACCTCTCTTCGCCTCCAGAACCCCGCCCTCTAACGCTAGCTTGACCAAGCTCTTGGACTGTCGATCTGGTTCACTGATGGAGCTACTCTCAAGGAGGGATCCCGTTGCTGCAAGGAACAGCTCCTCAGGACCGACATCCAGTTTCTCCTGTGCAAGAGCGTAAGCTGCGATAGAAATCCCCTTTCCAAGCCCCAAGTGTGGATACGACGAGCAGCGCTGATCAAGACTACCACCTACCAGAATCGGGGTGTTCTCGCTTAGTTCAGTGACTTGGCTTCCTACAATGTCAATTCCAATCACAATGGGCACGCGGCTCGAGTGTGCCTTGATGACGGTTCCGAGTGTATCAATGTTCAAGACTGGTTCTGTGAATGTGGTGTGAAATACCCCGCCAGACTTCATGATGGAACGGCAGAGGAGTGCACTCGACAGTGTTGCTTCAGGAGCTGGCGAGCTCAATATGAATACACGTGAGCCTCTGTCTAGAGTGGCCTCTCGGCACTCTTCACGCAGTGCATCCAGCTCAGGGGTACTCAAGTCCCTGTCACTCATCCCGATATGAGTGGCAGAAGCCCATTTTGATAAAACTATCTCAAGAGGATTGCTGCCTTGTCAGGAGAATACTTCCAGTCAGCAGGCAAGACCCTCTGCTGCCTATAGTATCCTGACAGTCTGTGGATCTTGCTCTCTACGAGCTGAAGTCCTCGCTTTGACACGAGGTCTTTCTTGTGTTCCTCAAGGTGCTTGCGAATAGAAGTAGCCTTTGCGATCATGTTGCGCAAGTCCTCGGGGACTCTTCTTTCAAGGTCGTTCTCTCTCAGAATTGACAGTATCCTTTTGCCTGTCACGACCCGAACCAATGGCACACCGTATTGGTCACGAAGTATCATACCAATCATTGAGGGACTGTTACCAGCCTTGGCCAGCTCTACTATCTTCTTCTCAATCCACTGTGCATCTTTGTCTAGCCATTGGGGTGCTTGCATTGTCGAGGGCCGTGTGCTTCCGGCTTGGCCCTTGCGTCTGGTATGCATCCTCGCCATTGGAGTAACCTCTCAGTCATATTGTCGAAAGACCGGGTTCTCACCACCGCGGCTTGGCATTGGATATAAACGTTGTCGTGCGTCAAGAGCAATCGCCTTCAGTTGGCCGACTGGAGCCGGATTGATTGACTCGTCGATACTGGGCGCATTAGTGGTATCGCCCTCGTTCACGAATCACTTCCATTCTTGAGAGAGCAGGTTCGGCCGCACTGCCAAGGAGATTCACGTATCCTTCAAGTGTAGCAGTCAGCATGACCTCCTGTTGGTCCCAGTGGGTAGTTTCAAGTGCTCGCCGAATGAGGTGTAGGTCTACTCCCTTCATCTCAGTTGTCGCATTCCATTCTGCTAGTCCAAAGTCCACCATCCAGAGACGCGATTTGGTGTCGATGAGCACGTTGCTCGTCGTGGGGTCGCCATGCACGACATTGCCCTGATGCATGCGTGCAACTGATTGCCCGAATTCGAAGCAGATTTCACGAAGCCTTGACTCTGGCACCGTACCTGCCAGCTGCTTCAGTTGTTTCCCCTCAATGAAGTCCATGGCTATTGTATAGTTCTCAAGATCCGTCCAGTGCACAGTCGGGGTTGATACCCCAAGTGCACGAGCATAGGTCAGCATCTTGCATTCTCTGTTGGTCCTTGTCTTCTTCAGCAGTTCATCGATGTCCTTGAGGAGATAGGGTTTCTGGGGACGCCATTTCAGTACTATGGGATAACCCCATTGCTCGGTCTTGAATATGGTTGATTCCGCACCCATAGCCCATTTCTCTAGCCTCAAGACAAGGTCCTCCAAGTTATGTCCTGTTCATCAGTCCGCCACTTGGGTAACACATAAGACTCAGCGACCGAAAGCCTGTTTCCCGCACTGTACTGCAGGATACCTGTCCAAGCAATCATCGCACCCTGATCGCCGGCAAGAGATGGTGAAACTGTGTGAAAGCGGGCGTTGTGCCTAGCAGCCACCCCCGCCAAGATCTCTCCGAGACGCCTATTCCGTGCCACACCACCAGTGAGCAGGATTTCGCTCTTCTTTGTATGTGCAATGGCACGCTCTGCAACTTCAGCAAGCATACCGAAGGCCGTTTCCTGTATGCTGAAACACAAATCGGGCAACGATATATGCTCCGATTGGAGTTTCCTAGCTGCTGTGAGCATTCCCGAGTAGCTCACATCCATACCCTTCACTGAGTAAGGTAGACTATAGTATGTGTTCCCCTTCATGGCCTCCTGCTCTATTGCAGGTCCAGCAGGGAAGCGCATGCCCATTGTGCGTCCGAACACATCCAGCATGTTGCCAATAGCGATGTCAAGGGTTTCTCCGAAAGTCCGAAACCGATTACCGGCGAAGGCAATGACTTGGGTGTTGCCGCCTGAAACATAGACTGTGACGGGGTCCTTGAACCCCGACTCTAGGCAGCCTATCTCGATGTGTGCCACACAGTGATTCACTCCCGCGAGAGGAACTTCTAGCTTCAATGCCAGTGATCGGGCCATTGTCGCCGTTGCCCTTAGACAGGGCCCGAGCCCAGGGCCCCTTGAGAACGCAATCAGGTTTATGTCACGAAAACCAATCCCAGCCTCTGTCAGTGCCTTCGCAATGATATCTGGACCCTTGTCCGAGTGATGTCTACTTGCCTCGCGGGGATGGATGCCTCCCTCCTGTGGAGAAAGCATGTCCCAGACATTCGAGAGAACCTTGCCCTGATCCGAAACCACTCCTGCTCCGAACGAATGTGCGGTCCCTTCTATCCCGAGACATGTCAGAGACAAGATTCGCAGCCCCGCCAGTGAAGACTTCGTGTTCCACTTAATGTTGCCGAGAGCAGCTATTCGAACGGAATTCGACTAAGTCAGAAAGCACTGTACAGCAAAGGGTTTATAATCTGCACAGAGGCCCGCCCGCGCGAGGATTCGTCTGTGTCTGCGGAGAAGATGCCAATCAAGGCCCTTGAGAATGTGTTAGACGACATTGTTTCAATAAAACTCAAAGACAACAGAATCTTCCGTGGACGACTCACAAGATGTGATATCTACATGAACCTCACGCTTGCAGATGCAGAGGAAATGCAGGGCAATCAGATTATGGCTAAGTATGGTTCAATCCTGATAAGAGGAAACAACATCCTGTGGATTCAGATACCTGAATGAGAAGGAGATGCTGACCTGAAGGCTAGGACTGCCTAGCTTCTATCGTTCGACCTCTCTCTTGTAACGCTCAACCATATCCACTAGGTGATCCTCGCCCTCCTTTCGGGCCTTCTCTCGAACCTCCTTCATAAAACCCTGTAGTTGCTTCTCGAGCTTCTTCCGGCTTATGAATGCAAACTCATCGACTCTCTGAAGCTCAACCTGCTTTGCTTCGATGACAGGTATTGCTGCCTTCGTCAGCGCTTCTTCTGAAAGATGTGACAACGGTGTGTCAACAATGACAGCTTTCACCCCCCGATCGATCAACATGCCCGCAGTCTGGGGACCACCTCCGCTGGCATCTTCGAACAATATGATGTCGCCGGACCCAATACTCACCCTCCGGAAACACTCAACTATTGACTCTCTCGTAAAATGAGGAATGATCTTCACAGCCAGCGTATCGCCCCTCAGTTCCAAACGCCTGACCCCTCTGAGTAGCTCAAGACGCTTAGTCAAATCCTGTACCTGCTTACGAAGCAAATCCACTTCGCGCCGCGTGCATCCTAGCTCGGACTCCTTCTTCACGACCTCCCGGTCGCGCTTCACGTGCCAGTAATTCTCATGACTCACTATTTCCAAACTATGCTCAAGCTCGCTTTCTCTGAACCTCAGAAACTCCACAAGACGCTTGAAGTCCTCATTGCGTTCGAGAAGCGCACGACTCTCGGCTTCTAGAGCCTCATTCTTCTCTTTGAGAGTGTCGAAACGGGCCTGTGTCAGGTCCTCTTTAGGGACTTGCTGCTCAGAAGTGATCTCGACAACTTTGTGCTCTTCTCGAGTAAGACTCATCAGCGCTTGGTTGACACTCATGCCCTTGACCACTAGCGCCTTCACGTGGTTTCTATCGACTGCAATCTGTTCCTCGCGGAGCTTGGAGTCAATCTCCTCAAGCTTCGGAAGAATGCTCCTGTAGGCGTAGACTGCGGCAGTCAATGCATCTCGCTCATGAGCATTCCCAATCTGCGCTTCTTGAGAGAACTGCCGAGCTAGCTCCTGTTTGTCCGCCACAGCAATGGGCCTGCTTGGAGTGAAAACCTCCACGTTGACCGTACTTGCTATCTTCTTGACAAGGTGTGGAACCGGGGTGACGTCCGTAGCCACCAAAACAGGAACGCCATGCTCGTATACCATCCTGATCATGTCAGCCCGAGTCAGAGCTTTCTTGCTTGTCAGGAAAACGACTGTTCCGTCCAACGACATAAGACACAGCGCTGCTGTAGTCCCTGGGTCTATCCCCAAGATGAAGTACTGCGGTGTGAATTCGGAACGTACTGGCTTTGGTTCCAATGGCAGGAACTCGACCCGCTTCCGAACAGGGGAAACGAACACGTTGAAATCGCCGCCCCTCTTAGACTCCACAAGGCCCCGGATTGCAGGTAGGGGAGCATAGGCGACAAGATGCGAACTCGCATATCCGAAATCCGACTCCCTCACATCAATGTCATATTCGATTCCAGCCGCCTTGAGCTGAGATTCCACGAAACGGGTCGCTTGCTGAATCTCCGAGTGCAGTTTTCTACGATATCGGTTGACGCTTTGCCCCCCTCGTCCCATCTTTCGCCCTCTTGTGACTTTGATCTCTGTCTGTTCGCCGAAGCATTCGAGACTGTGCCCAACTCCGATGGAAACTAGGTATGCTGCAACCCTTGCCGATTCCAGAGGAGTGAGCTTTCCCTTGGACTGAACCCCGTATCGTCGTGCAAGCACCCTAAGGGGGATTTGGTCGGGTGGCGCCCCCGTGACTTGGACCAGCTTTGTTTCGGATGGTATCTTGCCAGATAGTTCGACCAAGGACTTGCTGTCTGGGACCATCTCAAAGACGTTGTCCGTAGCCAAGTAGCTGGGGCGAATCTCCCTCACAAGATTCAGCAGGTCTCCTTTTGACAGGTCTGGATACTCGTTCAGAACTGCTCCATCATGCATTATTACACATGAAAACCGTGGATTCGTCTTTGAGCGTGGGCTTTGAAACGGAAGAATGTCGAAACCCATAATGAACACGCCGTCATCGCCCATGGGCTCAGCACTTGCGAATGAAATAGCAGGTTCGGCTATAAGGATTGATATCGGCATGCTGCTTGCTGTGTGATAAATGGTCACAAACAGCAAGTTTAATAAAGCTATGTTTGCGCAACATCCAAAACCCATGCGAGGCGTGTCAACTGTCAGAAACACTACAAATCAACGACGAAGATGCAGTCCTGCACGTAGGACGTGCCCTTTCATCAGCAACTCGCCTGAAAATACTAAGACTCCTTTCTGATGGGGAAAAGGACGTAACCAGAGTGGCTAGACACCTCGGAGGAACTGAGGCCAATGCAAGTGCCCAAATCAAGATACTATCCGAAGCTGGTCTGCTGGATTTCCGCTACGAACCGGGGCAGCATGGACTCAAGAAGATCTCGAGGACCAAGGTCAAACGCATCATCATCGACCTAAAATAGCATTGGATGACGGGCTGCCGGGATAAGGATCGGGCACAGACTCCGCAAGAATCAGCATTGGACAGAAAAAGCGTGTGGGGCACGATGGCCCGAATGATGAGCACATGCTGACTCTCTCAGCGGCTGAGCATTATGCTCCAGCGGCGGATTCTCCTCAGGATGTTATCTCTCTCCTCAGGACGAATTCCTTTGTCGCCTCTGGCTCTTAGAAACCTGTCAACGACCTCTATGTCAGTTGCTACTTTCTCATTCGGGTTCTCTTTCGTTATCAGGTAGTCTTTTGCCGCTTGCAGATACTCAGCAATAACCTGAGCTGAGGCCTCTCCTTTGCGCACCTCATGTGCAATGGGATCTAGGACTCTGGCGACTGTCGCACTGACCTCAGAAGAGCGTCCGCTGGCCTTCGGTTCGGGACCTCCCGGTGCAGTCCTGGGACCCGTTTCGGCAGACTTCGCCGGTGTTTCGGGTTCGCTTGTTGCCGCTTCGGTCTTGCCGCCCGATACCGCAGGTCGAGTAGTAGTGTCAGCTTGTGCTGGTTTGGCCTCGACTGAGCCAGTCGTTGGCACTTGAAACCCCGCTACAGTACGAACTGCACTGGACGACGGAGAAACGATCTCTGAGAAGAGTTGTACGACTGATGGCTGTGAGTCGGCTGTCGTTTCATTGGTGGCTAGACCTAGTCGACGTCGTAGTTCACGTAGTTGGTCGAATAGCTCGACAAGTCCGGATTGCATATGGTCAATCAGTCGTTTTATTTCATCCGTGTTCTTGTCAGACATCTGACTTATGCCCCGAGTGTTCTTCTGACCGCAAGGGGCGGATTCCGTTTATCAGAGTTGTGATGACATGCTTGGCGAACGACTACTTATCGGTCCTCCTGATGGCTTCAGAAAGACTCCCAATGACTCCAGCAGGTTCAACCTTTCTACGACGGATTTTGACAAAGGTTGGCACGGTGACCACTTCTCCAACAAAAAGGGCTTCTCCGACTTCGAGTGTCGTTATGGAGTCTAATGACGACCGGTCAATGCCCTCACTGCTCTTTCCGATGTGCTCAAGATCGTACGGGTTCGTGCACCTGAATACAGCCTGATTGCTGCACTGGCTTAGTACTGTTGTTGACAACTTTACGGGCCGCTGAGAAACTAGGCACAGTAGAGCAAAGAACTTGCGTCCCTCTCGAGCAATCGTTTCGATTTGATTCCTTGAAATCGCCAGTTCGTGACGGCCCTCGGGACAGAACTGATGTGCCTCCTCTATGACTAGGAGGAATGGGGGTATTCTCTGCTGCCTTCTTAGAAAGAGAAGCTCACTCGCAAGGTACGATGTGACTATCTGTTTCTTCTTCAAACTGATGAAGTCACTGAGATCGATTAGAGTGAGCTTTCCGGGACTCATGATGCTGCTCACATCAGGTACTGCCTCAATGCCAAACAGACCAGTTTCATCCAGGTTGATGAGCCAACTGACAATCGCTTCTTTGGTGTTCTTGCTGATACTGTCATCACCACGAACCAGCTCCGCGAGGTCACTGAGTGTGTAGCGCTCCTTTGATCTCTTCCGTGCCTCCGATATTACTCGCCGCAGGTCACGTATCTGAATCCCACTCATGTCAGAAACAAAGGAACTCAATCCCTCAGCAGACAGCGATGGCACTGGTATCTGGAAGTGGGATCCACGGATGTGTTCAATCTCGATCTCACCATCAGAAAGGCCCAATTGGTCAGCGGTAATGTCTTTCAGGTATGTGTACTCGCCATGTACGTCCAAGACTACCACAGCAAGTCTTCCTTGTTCCTTGGCGCGCGAAAGAAGCTCTTCCAGTAGGACTGACACAAAATAGGACTTCCCCGCACCACTCATCGCAAGGATAGCTAAATGCTTTGAGAGCAGACGATCGATTGATGGTGTGAACTCAAGCTCATGATTGGACAGTCTACCCAATCTGAGTCCGTTCTTAGTTTCTAGTTTCAAGAACGGGGCAAGAACCTCTTCTTCAGTCCTTCTTACCGGGGCTCCCGGTGGGACTGAGAAGTAGGGACGTACGACCCGGCCTTCATCCCAGAAACCCAATACGCGAACGCTTGCGATAGTGTACTGCCAACGATCGGTGGGAAGAATCGACCGAAGTGGCTCTCCCCTTGACTGATACTCTCTCACTGCCTCTGCATGTTCATAGTAGCGATTGGTCCGAACAAGATCCTGAACCCTTGCTATGACTGTGACACTTTCAACCATCACCGACACGAACTCGCCGCGCCGCACTATGATCTCATCTGCGGCCCCCTCAACCACAAATGCGAACTCCAGTACATTCGGTGTGGACTCTGTACAGACAACTGTGCCAAGTCGGGCGTCTTGAGGATATACCATCAGCTCTCAGCCTCCAAAGGGGTTTCTGGACCGTCTCTTTTCGAGTGCCGTGTAGGTCAGACCAGAAAGCGCCATTAATCGATCTACAATGAGCTGTGATTCATTGTTGCTGATTCTCGCCCTAGCATCTGCCTCTACTATTGGCGTCGGAATGCCGTATTCGTCGTGTTGTGATGATAGCGGCATTATGGCAGATAGTGCCTTGTCAAGGGACTTGGCGTCCTCATCATCTCCTCTTGCCAGAACCTCAACCCTCAGTGGCAAGTCCTCTCGTGCAGTCTTAAGATAGGTCACCCAAATCCTAGAAGCCCACGGTGACAAATCCTCAGGGAAAGAGTTGAGACTCTGCTGCAGTTCTGAGGAGTACTTGAATGCAAAAGTCCTCTCGCCCTCCTCTAGGAACGTGTCCAAGATGTCACAGTCTCTTGAGATTCTGAGCAACCATCGATAGTCGACACCTTGCATCATTTCAAAGACAGATGGATCCCTCATGAGGTGTGGTAAGACATCGCCCAATATAGTGGCAACGCGGGTTGAACGACTGTCCTTAACAATGCCTACCAGAGTCGTCCCTTTCTCATTGGCCTTGCGATACATCTGCCTGTAGAGTGCCAAGACTTCCTGAAACTTGTCATTTGTGGCGGATCCGCTAGGCGGACGGTCGCGCGGGTGGTAGAACAGGCTGCCATCGACAAGAATCAGATCCGCATGGAACTCGTCAAGCACTGACAGTGTCACTCTTAGTTCAGTAGCCATTCTCTCTAACGAAACAAACTGGTCTAGTTCCAGTCCGGAAAGTGTGAGCATGATTGGTTTGACACTGGGACTTGGAAACGGGCTTGGAAAGAAGTCCACGGAGGGCCCCTCCTTTGGGCCGAACTGAAAGATAACTGCAATGCCACGTGTGAGGACCAAGTCCATCGATCTGAAGCTTCTCCGAACTAGTCCTCCGTCGATGCCTACTATCCTGAGACCCGATAGGGCCGTTGGCTCTATTCGTGTTACGAAGCTGGTGTCTACGGTATTCGTTGCCACTGCGGGAAAACGTCGAAGGTCAATGTTGTTCTTTATTCGTCTGAGAACTCCTCCAAAACGCTCACGAGTCGACTGTACTCTCTCGATTTCTTCGACAAGCGCAGAAAGCATCTTGTCGAGGCTCCGATCCACTAGGTTTCCCTCTTGTGTTTGTGTTCTAAGGCGGCTCTCAGAAAGGCGACATAAAGCGGGTGTGCACTATCCGGCCTAGACTTGAACTCGGGATGGTACTGCACTCCTATCCAGAATGGATGATCCCTCAACTCGACTGCATTGATTATCTTCCCTGTCGGGTCGTATGCGGAGATTGTCATCCCCTCACTCCTCATGCGGTGGACGTATCTCTCAATGAGGTGAAACCGGTGCCTGAATCTCTCTCTTGTTTCAGTCAGTCCATAGATGCTGTGGAGTCGAGTGCCCTCGACAATCCTGACCCCTTGCCCACCGACCCTCATTGTTCCGCCCTTCTCATCTGTGGTTCTCTGATCATCCATCAAGTCAACGACTGGGTAGAGACTGTCCGGGTCCACCTCTGTAGTGTTCGCGCCCTGCCAGCCCATTCGCTTTCTAGCAAAGGCTACCGTCCCAAGCTGACCACCATAGCAGATGCCGAGGAACGGGATGTCGTCTTCAAATGTCACAGCCGCAGCATTAATCATACCCTCGACCCCGCGGGATCCAAAACCTGGAGTCAAAAGCACTCCGTCGACGGCAGCGAACTCCTCGCGTAGGCAGTCTTCTTCGTATTTTGATTCTGTGTCTACCCACTTTATTTCGACCTTCACACTACTCTGTGCTCCTGCATGTGCTAAAGCCTCACTGATGCTCTTGTATGAGTCACTCAGAGTTGTGTACTTCCCAGGCATGGCAATTGTCACAGTTTCCGAATGGGTTTCGAGCGCCTTCACCGTTTCGCGCCATGAGTCAGTTTCGGGCACATGGGGCTCTAGTCCAAAGAAACTAACGAGCGTTTCACCCAGACCTTGGTCCTCAAACGACAAGGGTAGTTGATAGACTACTGGGATGTCAGGATTCGAGATGACTCTCTCTTCAGGGACGTTGCAGAATAGAGCAATCTTCCTTCGTGGAGAATCGGGAAGACTCCGTTCAGCTCTGCACACAATGATGTCTGGCTGGAGTCCCAGACCCTGAAGAGCACGGACACTGTGCTGTGTTGGTTTTGTCTTGAATTCGCCTACCGCAGCAAAATACGGTACAAGGGTTACGTGGACAAGAGCAGCCCTCTCTCGGCCCACCTCTCTTGACAGCTGTCTTACGGCCTCCAAGAAGGGCATGGCTTCAATGTCACCGACTGTCCCTCCAACCTCTACTAGCAGCACATCTGGTCTTGGTTCCTTGTTGGCGACTTCCCATATTCGCCGCTTGATACAGTCAGTGACATGAGGGATTATCTGTACTGTTTTGCCCAAGAATCTACCCTTTCTCTCTTCTAGAATGACAGAGAGGTAGATTTGCCCTGAAGTTATGTTCTGAGATGGATGGACATCCATCCCGATGAATCGTTCATAGGTGCCAAAGTCCTGATCAACTTCGGTGATTCTGAACTCGGAGTCATCTGCGGGTCTAAACACCCACGTCTGGTCGGTCACAAACACCTCACCGTGCTCAATGGGATTGAGAGTTCCGGGGTCGATGTTGAGGTAGGGGTCAATCTTCACAATCTGAATCTTGTACCCGCGAAACTGCAGTATCTTTGCTATCGATGCGGTGGTCACACCCTTCCCGATGCCAGATAGAACACCTCCTGTCACAAATACGAACCTTGTGCTATTATTGTCAGACTTCAAGACAGAACCCTCGAGATGATGAGCAGATTGGGTCTGGAGGAAACCCCTGACCGTGCCAGTTGTGTGAGGTCGTAAAAAGCTATTCGCTTGACTCGTTCGGTTTCCACCGGCCCGTGTTTTCACAGTAGGGACGGAGCAAGGATACTTGTGCGTATGGCGTCTTGGAATAGAAAGGAGAACGCTTCTACAATATTGAATCCTTCCTTTGCTATGCTTCTGAAAACAGGGACTGACGAGGGGAGCTTGAGGTAGGATCTAATCGTATCCTCCGAAACCGTTCCAAGAAGGTCTTGCTTGTTGAGACATACAACAACCGGAAGAGGCCGTTCTTCGTCAGCCATCATCGTCATCAACTCATTCCAGCTCGCCAGATTCTCCTTCAAGAGGTGTTCTTGTGAGTCTGCAACGAATATCACACCATCAGCTCCCACTAGGACGACCTCTCTTGTTGACCTGTAGAAGTCCTGTCCGGTTGCAGACCAGATGTGAGCACTAAGCGTCCAATTGTTACCCAAGGAGAACGGGATGGTACCGAAGTCGCAGAACATCGTTCGGCCTGCGGTGTTCTCGATTGATGTAAGACAGTCTGCACATTCAAACTTCGAGAACAACCACCTTAATGACGTGGTCTTTCCACTCATCGCAGGGCCAAAGAACACAATCTTGACTCCGACTGTTCGGCTGCCGTAGTCGATTATCACCTTGCTCTTGACCCTCCTATGTTCCCCACATGCTGTCAACCCAAGCCCCCAACCCGGAGAGAGCGCCGCCCTTGACACAGTCGGAGAAGTCTTCGTGCCACTCTCCTCTGATGAAGCGGACCAGCTCAGGCATCTCTCCGGTTTCCCACCCGATGGCCTCGTAGAGATTCCGGTCGGTAAGCGTGATGGATGCTCCAAGCTGTCGAGCCAATCTTATACGTGAAAGGATCATCACAGCCCTGCGAGCCGCGTGGACATAGCTGTTGATCTCTTCATCGAACATATCATGTGTCAGCTTCTCGGAGTCGTCGTCAAGTTTCAGGACTTCATCCGCTATTTGCTCGGAGACATTCAGATCACGTAAGGACTTCCTGAGTAGACGCCGAATTCGCTCAAGAGACTGTGTCTTTCGGCTGAGTATCTTGTTGACGATCATCTTCTCAACGTCTAGACAAGGCAGACCTGACTTGACAAGCGAAAAGCTGATTGCAGATGGCGATGTGACTCTGAGTACGCCGCAGTTGCCTGAGGTCTGCAGGATGTGTGACGCCGCCTTCACAAGAGTTTCCTCAGTCACGTGAAGCCCGAGAACGTCAGCGCCTAGAGGTATTGATACTATCCACCCCATGAACTGGGTGATCCGATCCAAAGCCAGCCTCAGACTACTCGATAGGCAACACACGACTGTCCGGCTCACCTCGTAGTCATGCCGCTCCTCGTCCCATACTGATCGGATCTCCCCCTCAGAGGTGAAATCGCGCCAAAAGACAAACTTGTGACGGTGCGGACACAGCATTGTCAGACTCTCCGTGAGGTCATCCACGAGTTCGGTGTCCTCCCCCGCCACCAAGATGGGTATTCGACCGAGTACCGAGTTCAAGAGCAATGGAAAGCCTGTGTTTGCCAGCTCTATCATCTGCATGATTGAGTAGGTCACTGGTTTCGCCTCGCAAGAACAAGACCTCCGGAAGTGCCGGACATGAGCAGTTCCCTGAGGTCATCTGGAACAGTAGGTTTCACCACGGAGGCAGAAGCCAGCACTCTTCGGGTTTCTTCTATGTAGTGCTTCAATAGCAACCTAATCAGTCCCAGCTTCTGGCTGGTTCGGTCAACCCAAAGGCTGAACACTCCGTTCGGTACTGCATAGATGAAGTGCCTAACGCGATCCGTTTCGCACAGCACGGTCTCAAGAGAACTGTTGCGAAGAGTCTTCACAACCCGTTCTGATGCATCGTATAGGGCAAATGACATTGCAGCCATTCTGTCGTTTGTGAAGCCGTCAAGAGACACGCGGACACCTCCGCTCAACGCCAGAAAGACGGACTCGATTTCGCTGACGCTGTCGTGAACTTGCCGTAGAATGTTCCTGAGTGCCATGGCTTGAGACCGATCTAGCGAAATAATCGAGCGGTTGGCCGCGTAGGCTGTACTGCGACTCTCTGCGACCGAGAACCCAGAAAGCACCTGCCGAGTTTCATCGGCGTTGTAAGAACGAAGCGGTGGAAGACGTTTCTCTGCCTCTTGCTTCAATAGAAATGACACCCGCGACAGAGAGTCTCTCATCTCAATGAAGAGCGCTGCAAGATTGACTCTGGGTGCTGTGGTGATTGCAAGAAAGTAGTCCGGGTCGTTGGGTAATGACGCTAGGAAGACCTTGGAAGTATCTGATTCCATCAAGAGATACTTGAAGCCATTGTGGATGAGTTTGGCCACCCCGAATATCGCACATGAGGAGGAAGCTACTGCAAAGACCTCCTCCTTGCTGAACCATACACCTGCACTGGCAACCGGAAGGCCGTCCTTCTGAATGAGAACAACATTCTCAACTCCAGAGATTGTCTTGATGTTCTGGAGAGTTTCGTTGAGGCCTTCGATCACCATGCAACCCCACATCAATCAGTTCAAGGTAGATTCCCAGTGTACACTATATAATCACCACACAGCAGGAGCTTCAGAGTCATCCCACTAAGCGATAGTGCGTGACAGTCGCCTACAGGATGGACAATGTCGGACTCTCTAGAATACGAACCCAGCTAGCTCCTCACCGATTCAATCTCCGAAACTGTCCCTGACTGGCATGAAGCAGTAGGGCCCCAGTGCTGCTTCTGGGAGGATAAGCACTCCTGATCAGACCTTGTCCAACTAACAAAGGGCTGACAACAGCTGCCTAGAAGTTAGACAGTCTTGGACATTCTCGAGTAGGGGCTTAAATAGCTCGAAGCAGACATCTCTTTGAGGCTGACTCGACACATTCCAGCCCCAAGGAGTACGACCCCAGTGCCGTTTCTGGGAGGACAAGGACTCCTGTGTCCAACTTTGTCCAACTT